>JBHGAV010000052.1:0-30342 GCA_041946685.1 Bryobacteraceae bacterium
GGCGGCGCGAGCCGGCGCCACACGGCGTGTACTCTGCGGTTGTCGTGCCAGTAGCAGCAGTTCGAGCAGTTGCAGTCCTCGCCCATCGCGGCAAGCTGCCTTAAGTCCACGCTCCGCCGGCGGAAGTCGCGATAGGCGGCGGAATTCCAGACCTCGGCGAAACTCTGTTCGCCCAGGTTTCCCATCATGAGCCGGCACCGGCAGCAGGCAAGTACGGAACCGTCCAGCTTCACGTAGGACTGAAACCACCCCGCGTAGCACGGGCAGGTGCGCCAGGCGTCGCCTCCATATCGCAGGCGGTCCAGGTATCCGGCGACATTGTGCCTGATGCCGGCCCGGTCAAGCTGTTCGGTAGCACGCATCATGTCCGCCCGCATGCTCTCTCCATCCACAGGCAGCAGGCATTCGCTCTCGAACGGCCCCCCGTAGTCGCGAAAGACCCCGAAACTCACACTCTCGCAACCGCTCTCAAGCGCCAGCCGGACGCGTCCCTCGATGTTCCCGAAGTTGCTGCGGTTGAGGGGCAATTGCAGGGTGATGCGCGGCAGGGATTGACGTGCGTACTCTCTCGCCCGCCGCACGAACTCGATTCCGCGCTTCCGCCGCTCCAGGAAGTCCGGGTTCAGACCGGGATGCCATGCGAGGTGCTCTTGCCGGTTCACCGCCCAGAATGTCGGGCACAGCTCGTCCAGCCCTGTGCGAACGATGCGCTGCGCCGTGGCCTCGTCCAGAAGCGTCCCATTGGTGAAGCTGCGGACGATCAGGCCCGCGCGCTTGAAGGCAGATACGATCTGATCGAACCGCGGATGGAGCAGGGGCTCGCCCTCGCCCGACAGCATCACTTCCTTCGTACCGGATTGGGCCAGCTCCGGTGCCACTCGCTGGATCAACTCCAGCGGCAGGTCCTCTGTTACCTCGTTCTCCACCGTAGTCTTGCGCGTTTCGGAGCAGTGGTAGAGGCACCCGCGGCAGATGCTGTTGCAGCGCGTGGTCATGTCGAAGGTGACGTACCTGGGGCCCACATACGCCCGCTCGCCATCGAGTAGTCCGCGCAGCAGATTCAGCTTGCTCCAGGTGTCCGCCAGTAGTCCGTTCCTCAAGTCGCTTCCCCGTCTCCGCTATTGTATGCGGTGCCGTCTACGGCTGGAGATGAGCCGGTTGCTGCGGAGGAGCGGGCGGCGGTCTATGATGGACCAAAGGAGACGAAACGACCATGACCCGCTACTTACTCACCGCCCTGGCGGCCGCTTGCCTGCTGGCTTGCGTGCTTCAGGCGCAGCCCCCGGCCGCTTCGATCAGCGCCGAAACCAAGCAGGCCTACACCAGCATCAAAGGCAACCTTCTCAAGGCCGCCGACAAGGTTTCGGAGGCAGACTACGGCTTCAAGCCCACCCCCGAGGTCCGCTCGTTCGGCGAAATGATCGCGCACATCGCCGACAGCGCGCTCATGATGTGCTCCAGGGTGAAGGGCGAGCAGAGGAAAGGGGACGCCGCCACCAAGAAGAGCAAGGCCGATTTGACCGCCGCCTTGAAGTCGTCGCTCGATTACTGCGACAGCGCCTACGACTCTCTCACCGACGCCAACGCCCTGGAGCCGATCCAGGCCGGCCGCGGCATGCGAACCAGGGTGAGCGCACTGGTGAGCAACACCGTCCACCTGAACGAGTCCTACGGTTACCTGGCGGTCTACATGCGCCTGAAGGGCATCACGCCGCCGTCGAGCGAACGGTAGCGCCGGGCCGGTGGCGGGATGCGCCTCGCGTTCCTGACCGCCACTCCGCTCAACGTCCGCCAGGGCAGCGGCACCTATGCAGGCGTGTCGGCGCTGGCGAGCGCGCTCAGGGATCTTGGCATCGAAATCGAAGTCTTCTCGCCCCGGCTTCGCGCCCCCATCTTCACGGTTCGCCGCCTCATCTTTAACGAGCAGCTCCGCTCGCGGCAATGGGAGGGCTTTGACGCCCTGGTCGGATTCGACATGGACGGCTACCGCCTGGCCGGGCGCAGTGGCCGCCCGCAGGTGGCCTCCCTCAAGGGCGTCATCGCAGACGAAATGCGGTTCGAGCGCGGGGTGACGCGCCTCACCATGTCCATCCAGGCGGCCTGCGAGGCCCGGCACGCGCGCCGGGCGGACCTGGTTGTCACCACCAGCGCCTATGCGGCCCGACGAATCCAGGAATTGTACGGCATCTCAACACCGCCGGTTATTGTCCCCGAGCTGATCGACCTGGATGCCTGGCGCGCCTTGTTCGCCGCCAATCCGGCCGAGCCCGATCCCGGGCGTTTCACCGTGCTTTCGGTCTGCCGCTTCTACCCCCGCAAGCGGCTGCACCTGCTGCTGGAGGCGGCGGCACGCCTGCGCGACGGCATCCCGCAGCTTCAGGTTCGCATCGTCGGCGACGGCCCAGAGTGGCGGCGGCTTCAGACGTTGTGGCGGCGGCTTCGGCTTCAGGATACGGTTCACTGGCTCGGCAATCTCTCCCAGGATGAGCTGGCCCGCGAGTACAACCGCTGCGACCTGTTCTGCCTGCCCAGCGTGCAGGAAGGATTCGGGATCGTCTTCCTGGAGGCGATGGCCGCGGGCAAGCCGATAGTGGCCGCCCGCGCCGGAGCCGTTCCGGAGGTGGTCGAACAGGGGCAGCTTGTCGAACCGGAGAGCGCGGAGGCCCTGGCGGACGGCATTCTGCGCCTCTACCGCGATCCTTCCCTGCGCGATTCGCTCCGCTCGGCGGGCCTCTCCGTTGCCGAGGGCTACCGCGCCCCTCGCGTGGCGGAGATGTTTCTCACCCGCGTGCGGTCTCTGCTGTAGGACGCACGAAGGCTTAACGCATTCAGCGACACTCCCTGCCGGTTGTCGAAGGCTTCCGCCATCGCGGTCACCGCCACCACGGCATTCGTCGTCAGGTGTCCGAAGCGTCGATAGGCATCGGCGAAGAGCGACACTTCCACAAATCCCGTGCGGTCGGCCAGCGTCAGGAACTTCATCGTGCCCCGATCGGTGGTATGGTGCCGGTCGGCGACAATCAGACCGCACACTTCTACCTGGCGGTCCATGTGGCGGTTGATCTCGGCGGCGGGCACGTAGCGCGACCAGTCGGCGTCCGGCGCGAAGTAGTCCAGCGGATGACAGCTCACGGGGAAGCCCAGCAATTCGTGTTCCCAGCGGACTTGGCTTTCCACGCGCCACGAGCCACCGGCTACAGGCTCCTCTTCCACGAGCAACGAGCCACGCGCCGCAGGCCCCGCCGCCTCCAGGCGGCACAACCTCCAGAACAGCCGCCCCCGCGGCTCTCCCAGCGAATCCAGCGCGCCTACCTTCACCAGCGCCAGCCACTCAGCGCGGGAGGGTCGCGTCTGTCGATAGAACTCCCCCGCATCCCGGAACGGCCGCGAAGCGTGAATCCGCTCCAACACCGCCTCGCTGATCCCTTTGACCTGGTCGAGCGGCAGCCGGACCGTGTCCCCGCGCACAAGAAATCGCTTCTCGGACAGGTTCACGTCCGGCGGCAGGAACCGCGCCCCCAGCCTGAGCGCTTCCAGCACGTAGAAGATCGGCGCATAGAAGCCCCGGCGGTTGGAGAGCACCGCCGCCAGAAACTCGATCGGGTACTTCGACTTCAGGTACGCTCCCTGAAAAGCCTCCACGGCATAGGCCGCCGAATGCGCCTTGTTGAACATGTAGCCGGCGAAATCTTCAAGCAGCACCCACACCGCGTCGGTCTCCTCCGGTGTGCGCCCCAGCCTCGCCGCGCAGGCGCGGAACTCCTCGCCCAACTCGGCGATCTTGCGGCGGTCCTTGTTCTTCACCAGCAGCCGGCGCAGGATGTCGGCCCGTCCCCAGGGCATCCCCGCGAAGCCGTTGGCCACCAGCAGGATGTGCTCCTCGTAGGCCATCAACCCGTAGGTGTCGGCCAGCAGCGGCTCGAGCGAGGGATGCGCGTAGCTGACCGGTTCCAGCCCCTGGTGGCGCCGCGCGAAGGCGCGCTTCTTGCCTTCGTTGGCCGCGCCGGGCCGTATGATCGACTCCACGGCGGTGAGGCAATCCAGGTCGCGGCAGCCCGCCATCTGTAGCAGGTTGGTCATGGCCGGCGACTCGATGTGGAACACGCCGCGCGCGTTGCCCGTCGCGATCGTGTCCCATGTCTCCGTGTCCTCGTAGTCGATCGCTCGCAGGTCGATATCGTGGCCCCCGTTCTCGCGTATGTTGGCGCGCGCGTCCCGCAGCACGCTCAGGCCCGCCTGCCCCAGCAGGTCCATCTTGAGCAGCCCTAGTTCTTCCACGTCGTCCATTGCATACTGCGTCGTCAGATAACCCTTGGCGCTCCTGAACAGGGGCAGGCGGTCCCGTATGGGCGCGCCGCTGATCACCAGGCTGCACGGGTGCATCATGGCGTGCCGGGGAATGCCCTCGAAGCGCGCGGCCATCTTCAGGACCGTGTTGTACGGCTCCTCGCGCCAGGGCAGGTTGCGGCACTCGGGCATGAACTGAACCACGGCCTCCGCGTCGCCGATGAAATAGGGCAGGTGCTCGGTGAAGCGCCGCACCTCCCCTTCGGGGATACCATAGACCTTGGCGATGTCGGCCACTGCCGCGCGGCCGTGGAACGTGTTGAACGCTCCGATCATGGCCACGTGCTCGGTGCCGTAGCGATCGAAGACGTACTGGATTACGTCGTCGCGGCGGTCCCAGGGCAGGTCCAGGTCGATGTCGGCCAGCTTGGCGAACTGCATGCGCTCGCGGTTCAGGAAGCGCTCGAACGACAGGCCGAAGCGGAAAGGACACACGTTGCTGATTCCCAGCGTGTAGCAAACCAGGCTTCCCGCCGCGCTTCCCCGCGCCAGGGTTTCGATGCCGTGCTCGCCGGCCCAGCGCACGATCTCGGCGAAGATCAGGAAGTACTCGGCATAGCCGACCTCTTCAATAATGTTGAGTTCCCGCTCCAGGCGCGCCTCGACCTCGGGTTTCGGACGGGGCCCGTAGCGCCGCTCAACTCCCTCCCGCGCCATGCGCCGCAGCATGCCCGATGGCGTCTGGCCGGCCGGGACCGTGAAGGGCGGAAACAGGATGTCGCCCAGCTCGAAATCGAATCGGCAGCGCTCAGTGATACGCTGCGTGTTATCAAATACTTGCATGGATAATTGAAGGCATTGCTTCATCTCATCCGGCGAGCGCAGATGGTAGTCGCCCGCCCCGTGCTTTGCCGGATGCTCCTGCTTGAGCATGGTGAGCGTCCGCATGGAGGCCAGGACGTCGTAGAACAGGCGGTCTTCCGGTTTGCGGTAGTGTGCTTCTGAAGTGGCTACGACCGGGATGCGCAGCCGGCGCCCTACCCTCAGGTTGTCTTTCTTCTCGGGCGAGACGGTGAGCGCGAAGTTCGACCCGAAGATCTCGCGGTGAATCGGGTCGGCCGACGGCGCCAGGCAGATGAGTCCACCCCGGTAAAGGTTGAGATCCTCGCTGGTCACTCCGTCCGGGTGGTCGATGCGGGTGGAGAGCAGGCGGCACAGGTTCCGGTAGCCTTCGGCGTTCTCGATGAGCAGCAGCAGCGAACCGCCACCCTGGAGCGTCACTTGGCTGCCGATGACGGGGTGGATGCCGGCGGCCTTGGCTTTCTTATAGAACTGGACCGCCCCCGCCAGGCTGTCGCGGTCGGCGAGACCCACTGCGGGCATCCCGAACTGGACGGCGGCCTCGACGATCTCCTCGACCGACATGACGCCATCCAGCAGCGAGTAGAAGCTGTGGTTGTGCAGTGCAACGTAGCCCACTAGTGTACATATTTACACTTTCCCAGACTCGCTGCAAGCCGGTGGCGCGCCGTCCGGGGTATACTGGCCTTGCCCAAGGTGCAGCCATGAGACGCTTTCTTCTTTTTGTCTTCGCATTCGCGGCGGTTGCGCAGGCCCAGCCGCCTGCCCCGCAGCCTACCGACAGTGAAGGCCGGATCATCCGCGCGCCCGGAAGGGGCGGGCCTCCACCCGTCGTTTCACCAGAGGTTCTGCCCGACCGGCGCGTCACCTTCCGCCTCCGCGCGCCCAAGGCCAACGAAGTTGTTCTGACCGGAGAGCTCTCGCTCACCAGGAGCGTCTCGGAGAAGATGACCCGCGACGCCGAGGGCATATGGTCCGTCACCGTGGGTCCGCTCGTCCCGGACATCTACGGCTATTCTTTCGTCGTCGACGGCGTGACCATGCCGGACCCGGTCAACGGTTGGGTCAAGCCGAGCGCACGCAGCAGCCCGCAAAGCATGGTCCGGGTTCCCGGCGAGGAGGCGGCTTTCCTGGATGTCCTGCCCGTGCCCCACGGGGAAGTGCGCATCGTCTGGTTCAAGGCCGAGTCCATTGGCATGATGCGCCGCATGCGCGTCTATCTCCCGCCCGGCTACGACACCGGCAAACAGCGCTATCCGGTCCTGTACCTCATCCACGGAGCCGGCGAGGACGACGAGGGCTGGACCTCGATCGGCATGGCCAACATCATCCTGGACAACCTCATCGCGCAGGGCAAGGCCAAGCCGATGATCGTGGTGATGCCGTCGTACCAGGGACTGACACCCAAGGCCGCGGGCGGCAGGGTCCAGGAGAACTACCCGATCTTTGCCAGGAGCTTTGCACAGGACATTCTGCCTTTCGTGGAGAAGACCTACCGGGTGATTGCGAAGCCGGAGGCGCGGGCCTTTGGCGGCCTGTCGCCGCCCGACATCGTGCCCGACACCATCATCCCGATTCTCGACAAGTTCAACTACTGGCTGTGTACCAGCAATGGCTTGCGCGAAGGGCGCATGGCCTTTTACGACAAGCAGTTTCCGGGCGTCCTGAGCAATCCGGCCAACACCAAACGGGTGAAGTTGCTGATGGGCGACGGCTCGAATGCCATGACCTTCACCGAGGCCAACTACATGGCCGGCGAGTTCAAGCGCCGCGGCTATGACGTGACCTACTACCAGACCGACGGCTGGCACAGTTGGCCCTGGTTCCGGCGCTACCTGAACGAACTGGCGCCCAAGCTCTTCCGTTAGACCGGCGGCCCAGGGGAACAGAACCGATCCCGGCCTCGTATCTACCCAAAGGAGAAACTACCGTGTACTGTGACCGCTGTGGATCGCAACTCCAGGACCGGCAGCAGTTCTGCGGCTCCTGTGGAAAGCCTGTCGCGCCGGTGGCAAGCTCGGCCACATACGGCCGCGTCGCCAGAAACCTGCCTGTGCTGGGCATCCTGTGGATCGTCTATTCGGCGATCCCTTTGCTCGGCGGAGTGTTCACCGCTCACGGCTTGCCGGGATTGATGCCCTGGGTCCAAAGGACCGCCCTCGCCTGGCGGCACGCGCCCGTCCTGCTGCCGGGACCCATCTTCGGCATGTTTGGCTTGTGGCTGACGATCATGGGCGTGCTCGGGATCATCGCCGGTGTGGGCCTGCTCGCGCGCAGACCCTGGGCCCGCACGATGGCCATCGTTTTCGGCTGTCTCTCGCTTGTGAGCTTCCCCTTCGGTACCGCGCTCGGCATCTATACGCTATGGGTACTGGCGTCCTCGGAGTCCGGACGCCAGTACCGTGCGGCCGCCTGAGGAGAATCGCTGCCTACTTCGCGTCGGCGATATCCAGCTTTCCCTTCTCCAGCGCAACTCCGTAGACCACGAACTCCAGGTCGGTGCTTCCCGTGTTCGCAAACGAATGCACGTCCTTGACGCGAATCGGCACGGCGTCGCCCTTCTTCAGGGGCGCGCTTTCGTCGTTGACCTGGGTGGAACCCTCACCGGCGATCACCAGGTAGACTTCCTCCACGCCGTTGTGGACGTGCGGCCCGATGGAGGCGCCCGGCGGAACCACGTAGTAATCCACATACGCCCAGTTCGTGGAGAACACCGACGGCCCCAGTGTCCGCCGGAACAGCACCGTTCCCTTGCCGCCGTTCATCTCCTGCACCGGCCGCGCGGTGGCTTTCGTCAGCCGCTGGGTGCTCACGAAGGACGGCTGCGGGTCCAGGCGGACCCCCACACGGTCGTCCCCGATGTTGAACGTGCCGGTAGGGTCCATGAGGAAGTTGGCAAGCCAGCCTGTCGCCCCCGGCCGCGGCCCAGCGTCTCCCAGCCGCACGTTGAAGTTGACCCACATCGCCGGCTGATCCGTGGGGTTGTAGACCGCATGAGATCGTTTCAACTGACAGGGCACACCCACCGGCGCCGGCAGAACCGACGTGTGGCCGTCGATCGTGAATTCACAATCCTTGTCGACGATCAGGAACATCTCCTCGCTGTCGTTGTGGAAGTGGGCGCCGATCGAGCTCTTGGGCCCCAGAGGCCCGTAGTGCACGAAGTTCAAACCGGTGATGGCATCCCGGTTGAGCAGCGTCTGAATGCCAAGGGTGCCCGCTCCGCCGTGAACGGCCTTGCTCTGCCTTGCCTTCGACCAGTCGCCGTGGCCGATCCGCTGGGCGAGCGGTTCGCGCGCCATCAGCGAAAGTGAAAGAATAGCAACCATCCAGAGGAGTCTAAGTTTCATCAGGATTCCCTCCCTTCATTCCGAGGACGATCAATTCTACACCCAACTCGCACCTTGTTTCCGCCCGGCCGGGGCGATAGAATCCTCTTCTTCGGATGGAGGACCCATCGTGAGTCTATCGAGACTGAACACAAGCGCATGTACTTTGCTCATTCTTGTCGCGGGGGCAGCGATGGCGCAGCCACCGCAGCCGCCCGGGCCGGGCGCGGAGCGTGGCGGAGCGCCGCCGCGCATCGTCTCTCCGGAGGTGCTGCCCGATGGCCGGGTCACGTTCCGGCTGCGCGCGCCTGGCGCAAGCGAAGTGGTGGTGAACGGCAACTGGCCGGATGGACGCGGCCTGAAGATGACCAAGGACGCGGACGGCGTCTGGAGCGTCACCACTGCGCCGGTGCCGCCCGAGATCTGGACGTACACCTTCTCGGTAAACGGCGTGGCCATGCTCGATCCCGGCAACATGCGCGTGGTCCGGGACACCGCGCCGCGCATGAACGCGCTGCTGGTGCCGGGCCCCGCCACCGCCCCCTTTGAGCCGGCGAAGGTCCCGCGCGGGACGCTTTCCGCCGTCTGGTACCCCTCGCCGGTGACCAAGGCCGACCGCCGCATGATGGTCTACACGCCGCCCGGCTATGAGACCTCCACCGTGAAGTACCCGGTGCTGTATCTGTTCCATGGAGGCTCCGGGCACGAGGAGACCTGGACCCTGATGGGCCTTACCAACGTGGCGATGGACAACCTGATCGCGCAGGGCAAGGTGAAGCCCATGATCGTGGTGATGCCGAACGCCAACTGGAACGACGCGGCGGTGCCCGGCGAGCCCGCGCCGCCATCGCCGGCGCCTCCGGCACGCGGCGGGCAGCCTGGGGCGGGCGGCGGGCAGAACTACTCGCAGGCCGAGGATGACATCGTGAACGGCGAGATCCGCTACATCGAGTCGCACTACCGCGCCCTGACGGGCCGCGAGAACCGCGCCATCGCGGGCCTGTCGATGGGTGGCGGCATCGCCATCAACGTGGGCTTGAAGCGCATGGACCTGTTCGCTTACGTGGGCGAGTTCAGCAGCGGCATGTTCGGCGGCGTGGGCGGCTACGCGCCCTTCGACGTCGAGAAGATCTCGCCGGGCTTTCTGAAGGACCCCGCGGCCACCAACAAGCGGCTCAAGGCGCTGTACTTCTCCTGCGGGACCGAAGACCCCCGCATGCCGTTCCAGAACAAGGCGGCGGAGGGACTCAAGAGCAAGGGCATCGCTCTCACCTTCAAGAGTTTTCCCGGCGCGCACGAATGGCGGGTGTGGCGCAATTCGCTGGTGGACTTCGCCCCCATGCTTTTCCGCTAGCAGTGTACAATTGCGAGTAACGGATCTGGCGCTTCGGGTAGCAGCAGTACGACTTAATCAAGAGGTCTGATCATGGAAGACAGCAAGAACGTTTCGAGGCGGCGCGTACTCGCCGCTACCGTGGCTGCGAGTTGTTGGGGCGGCTTGCCCGGCCACGCCTGGCCCGCGCCGCAGCGCGCGCCGGGTGCTGCTCCAGGCTATGGACCGGGCCCCGCTCCGGAAGACCGGAAAGGCCCGCCTCAATTCGACGCCCGCGGCCAAAACCAGACGGCGGCGGCTGCCTGGAATCCGAGCGAGGGTCCCAACAAGCCGATCGGCGAGGCCAGGGGCATTCACCCCGGGCGAGTCGTGTGGGTCCACAATCCCAAAGTAGCTACCTGGGATGGAGAGACGGACCACATGCGGGTCATAAAGGCCACGGGCGAGTGGTGGGACGACGAGAACTGCAACCAGGATATCTGCACCGAGATGGTATCCAGCGCGGTGAAGTCGCTTGCCGGGGACCGGTCGGAGAAGAAGTCCTGGGAGTTGATTTTTAAGTACTTCAATGACACCCACGGCTTTGGCAACAGCGGTTACAAGCCCGGCGAGAAGATCGCCATCAAGGTGAACTTCAACAACGACCGCTCCAATACGCAGCCGTGGACACCCGGGCGGGGCATGCCAAGCCCGCAGGTGCTGCAAGCATTCCTCCGTCAGTTGGTTCAGAACGCCGGCGTTCCGGGCGAGGACATCACCGTGTTCGATGCCGCTTCAGGGCGGTTCATCAGCGACCCCGTCTACAAGCGCATCATGTCCGACCCGGACCCGAGGATGCACAAGATCCACTTCCAGGTGAATCCTCCCATGGCGGCAAATGGCCGCGAGCCGGTCGAGCCGGACGAGACCGATCCGATCAAGTTCTCTGATCCGAAGGTGGGGGTCTGCTTTCAGCCCAAGTGCGTTGTGGCGGCGAAGTATCGCATCAGCTACGCCTTGCTCCGCGCGCACGAGACCTGCGGCATAACCTGCTGTACGAAGAACAACAACGGATCGATCTACTGGCCGGCTTCGAACTATTGGGGGCCGCGCGTTTACCACGAGTTCATTTACAAGACCAGGGGCCTGCCGGCGTACAGCGCATTCGTGGACATCCTGGCGCATAGGCAAATCGGGGGCAAGGACCTCGTCAACTTCATTGACGGCCTCTACTCCGCCGAGCAGAGCGAGACCAACGTGGTGCGGTGGAAGTCGCTCGGTAACCACTGGACTAGCAGCGTTCTCATGTCGCAGGACCCGATCGCGATCGATTCGGTGGCGCTCGATTTCATTCGAAACGAGCCGAACGAGTTCGGCGTGCATTCGCTGTTCCGCGGCGAGCAGGGTCATGCGGACAACTGGATGCACGAAGCGGCCTTGATCGGCAACGCGCCTTCGGGCACCAGGTACGATCCGGAGCAGGACGGCTCAATCTACACCAGGAGCCTCGGCGTTCACGAGCACTGGAACAACCCCACGGAAAGGAAGTACTCCCGGAATCTCGGCAAGAGGGAAGGCATCGAACTGGTCTCCGTGAAGGCGTAGCAGGATCGGCCTCCCGGCGCTACCTGCGGCCGCGCAATTGGCCAGTTCAGGAATGCTGTGTCCACCCCGCTCCACGGGCGCATCCCGATGCCGCTGCACGACTCGCGGGTCGTGTTGCCTGGAATCAGCCGCAGCGCTCTATTACCAAAGGAAGCCAATCTGTCATTAGGGCCTTCCATATGAATTATTTAAGAGCATGGCGCACCGCTCCTTCCGGCTTCGCTTCGGCGCTTCAGTGTTTTCGTGTTACACTGGAATCGTGTTGAAGAACATCACCATCACCGTCAGTCAGGAGACAGCCCTCTGGGCCAGGAAGAAGGCCGCCGAGGAGAATACCTCGGTCTCCAAACTCGTCGGCCGCATGCTCGAGGAGCAGATGCGCGCCAGCGACGAATACTGGCGTGCTTACCGCCAGTGGAAAGGCATCCGGGGCACTGGTACGGGCGCCGCCAATCGTTTCAGCCGGGAAGAGGTCCATGCCCGTAGTTGACCGTTTCTTCGTTGACACGAATCTCCTGCTCTACTCGGTCGATCGCTCCGAGCCGGTGAAGCGCGGTCAAGCTCGTCGCTGGCTCTCCTCTCTGTGGGGCCATGCCGCCGGTCGTCTCAGTTGGCAGGTGCTGCACGAGTTCTACTTCAACGCGGAGCGCAAGATGGGTCTCGATTCCGCCTCCGCTCGGAGAATGGTCGAGTCGCTGGCCCAGTGGAAACCCGTGGAGGCCGGGCTGGGGCTGATTCAGCGCGGCTGGCATTGGAGCGATTGCGCGCAGCTCTCTTTCTGGGACAGCCTCATTGTGGCCGCCGCTGAGCGAGCCGGCTGCGCGTGCCTGCTGAGCGAGGACTTCCAGGATGGCCGCCGGTTTGATACTGTCACAGTGGTGAACCCTTTCACCCATGACCCCGGGAGTCTAGGCTTGCCGTCTCACCGCGCCCTTCCAAGGGAGGAAATCTCATGAGAGCAATCGTCGCCTTGAACCTCGCCCTACTCTGCTGGCACCCTGCGCTGCTGGCCCAGCGCAGGGTGCCAGCGGACCTGTCGGCCGTGCGCGGCTCCAACTACCGCGCCATCTTCGCCAAGGACACGCTCGACCATTGGCTGAATTACAACCCAGCCGACACCGAGCGCGACCTGAACTACGCCAAGCGTCTCAACCTGAACCAGGTGCGCGTCTTCATCGCTTATGAAGCCTGGCTCAAGGACAAGCCGCTCTTTCGCAAGAACCTCCAGCAACTGGCTCGCGCTTGCCGCGAGCGCGGCATAGGCCTTATGCCCGTGGTCTGGGGCTACACCGAGGAGATGATCTTCCAGGACTCGGCCCGACCCCTGGCCCGCGAGTTCGCCGTGGACCTGGTGGCCGCGATCGGCAAGGAGCCAGCGCTGGCCTTCTGGGACGTCAGCAACGAGCCGGACTGGCCGCCCACACCACCGGACCGCGTCAAGCGCCGGATGGAGCTAGCCCGTTACATGGCCGGCGTCTTCCGCGAATTGGACCCCGTCACCCCCGTGACCGTGGGTTGCGCCCTCATGCCATGCACGGAGCAGCTTGCCGATGCCGTGGACGTTCTCTCCTACCACGACTATTTGCAGACCAGGAACCAGATTCGTGACACCATCGCACGGGCCAAGGCGCTGTCCGCCAAGACCAGGAAACCCATCTTCAACACCGAGCTCGGCTGCATCGGCCGCGCCAATCCTTACGACATCACGCTCCAGGAGCACATGGATGCCGGCGTGGGCTGGTACATCTGGGAGCTGATGATCACGCGTCGCTGGGGCGACGTGCACGGTGTGTTCTACGCCGACGGCTCGGTGCGGGACCCGTCCATCGCCGCCGCCATGCTGGGCTTCTTTCGCAATCGCGGGTCCGACGTGGTTCTGGAGAATCCCGACCGGGAGGAATGGGTCACGAGGGCGATAGCCAACGCCAGGCGCTGGATCGACACCCCGCAGGCCAGTTGGCAGGAGGGACTGGATGCCGCCGAGACCGCAGCCCACATGCTGGAGGGGGCGCAGTTGGTCCCCATGCGCGAGCCCCCCACCCGGCAGGTGGACCGGCTGCGCGGAGGCGCCCCCGACCCGGCCGCCTTGCGCGCCCTCCTGCTCGGTTACATCCAGGCCCTGGAACCGTATCAAAACAAAAGGTAGGCGCCGGCCGCCCCCCCGGCAGTTGCGGCGCGCCGCGATCATCGCTAGAATCATTGAGTTTGCGGACATCTGTGGAGGATTCATGTCAGTTGAGCAGAAGGTGAAGCAGATTATCGTCGAACAGTTGGGCGTCGACGAGGGCCAGGTTGACCGGAGCGCCTCGTTCGTGGATGACTTGGGCGCGGATTCGCTCGACCTCGTGGAGCTGGTCATGGCTTTTGAGGAGGCCTTCGAGCTGGACATTCCGGACGAAGATGCCGAGAAGATCGCCACCGTCAAGGACGCGATCGAATACATCGAGGCCAAGTCCGCTAAGAAATAGCGGAGCCCGCAAATCAAGTCAGCTTTCTTCTCGGGGGGTTCAGATCTTGTCGCGAAGAGTCGTAATCACAGGCGTCGGCCTGGTGTCCTCGGTGGGCATCGGGACCGAGGCGTGCTGGAAGGCCATCCTTGCCGGCCGCAACGGCATCTCCCGCATCACCGCTTTCGATGCCTCGGAGTTTGCCAGCCAGATCGCCGGCGAGGTCCGGGATTTCCGGCCGGAGGATTACATCGAGCGCAAGGAAATCAAGAAGATGGGCCGCTTCATACAGTTCGCGATCGCGGCCTCCGACTTCGCGATGACCATGGCGAACCTCAAACTGACGCCCGATGACGCCGAGCGCGCCGGGGTTTACATCGGGAGCGGAATCGGCGGGTTCGAGGTCATCGAGAGGGAACACAAGAACCTGCTGGAAAGGGGGCCCGGCCGCATCTCGCCCTTCTTCATCCCGGCGACCATCATCAACCTGGCTTCCGGATACGTCTCCATCCGGACGGGAGCCAAGGGGCCCAACTCGGCGACCGCCACCGCCTGCACGACGAGCGCTCACGCCATCGGCGACTCGTTCCGGCTGATCCAGCACGGCGACGCCGATGTCATGATCTGCGGCGGCAGCGAGGCGCCTATTTGTCCCATGGGCATCGGCGGCTTCGCGGCGATGAGGGCTCTCTCCACCCGGAACCACGAGCCGGAAAAGGCCAGCCGTCCTTGGGACAAGCAGCGCGACGGCTTCGTCGTCGGCGAGGGTTCAGGACTGCTGGTGCTGGAGGAGATGGAGCGCGCCAAGCGCCGGGGAGCGCCTATTGTCGCGGAAATTGTGGGCTACGGGATGAGCGGGGACTCCTACCACATCACCGCTCCGTCCGAGGACGGAGACGGGGCGTACCGTGTGATGCGCAACGCCCTCCAGGACGCCGGGATTCGGCCCGAACAAATCGACTACATCAACGCGCACGGCACTTCCACCGAGCTCGGCGACAAGGCGGAGACCCTGGCCGTGAAGCGCACCTTCGGCGAGCACGCTTACAAGCTGGCCATCAGCTCCACCAAGTCGATGGTTGGGCACGTGCTGGGAGGCGCGGGAGGAATCGAGACCGGCGTCACCGCCCTGGCGATTCGCGACCAGATTGCGCCTCCTACCATCAATTACGAATTCCCCGACCCAGACTGCGACCTGGACTACGTCCCCAACCGGGCGCGGCCCATGAAGATCGAGTACGCTTTGTCCAATTCGTTCGGGTTCGGCGGCACCAACGGCTGCTTGATACTGAAGCGCTACGCGGGTTGACTGCATGCATTTTCGCCGGCTTGCTTCCCTCGCACTGGGCGGATGGCTCGCAGGCTGCGCTCTGCTGCTCGCTCTCACGGGACAGAACATCCGTGCCGTAGACAGCCTGATCCGGACTCCGGCCAGGACCGCGGTCGAGTCCATGGTCAAGATGCAGGAAGCCGATGTGCGCATCCTGATGAACTACCACGCCGACTCCGTGAACCAGTGGGCATATGACGTCTGGGAAATCGCCCAGCTCTTTCTGGGGCCGGCCGTGTTGCTGGGCCTTTTTCTTTCGGCGGGCAGCAAGCGCTACATCATGATCCCATGCCTGCTGATGATCGGGTTGGTCGTTTTTCAGCATTGGTTCGCGTCTCCCCAGAGGAACAGACTGGCCGCCACTGCGGTTTTCGTGCAGCCGGATCAGGTGTCGGTCGAGCGTGACCGGTTGCGATCGATCGAGACCGCCTATACCACCATGGAAGGCATCAAGCTCGGCGTGGGATTCCTGTTGGCCTGGGGGCTCCTAAAGCGCGGCAGGCGGCGCCGCGAGTCCGACATCGACTGACACGTCGACCCGGTCGACCACGCCGACCACGGCCATGTCCACGGGGGCCTGGGAGAGGCCCACCGACGTGAAGGCCGCGAACCCATCGGTGGTCAGCAGTACCCGGTCCCCGATGCCCGCCTGCACGGCATCCAGAGCCACCACGGCGTCTCCGCGGTCTGTGTCGTCCAGGTTCAGGGGCTGGACCAGCAGGATCTTGCGTCCCTCATGAGTGGGATGCTTCTGCGTTGCCACAACCTCGCCGATCACGCGGCCGATCAGCACGATGCGCTCCGTTTGACGTGCAACTCATCCACGATCGCCACGATCGTGTTGTCGCTGGGGACTTCCTTAGGAAGGAACGCGTAGCTGGCTTCCCTGCCCCGCGTGTAGTAGACCAGCTCGCCGCTGCCGGCGCCGGTGCAATCGGCGCAGACCAGCGACTTTCCGGTGGCCTTCAACTCCGGCGTGAGCGGCTGGACCACCAGCAGCCGCTGGCTCTCCAGGCCGGGACTCTTCACTGTGCACCAGACGCGGCCCACCACTTTGCCCAGAAGCATGGCGGCTACCCCGCGGGCTTGTCCAGATCGAGGCTGTCCACGATCCCCACCACGACCGTATCGACCGGCCGGTCCTTGCAGCCTTCCGCCATGCGGGCCGAACTGCCGGAGACGGCGATCACCAGCTCCCGGTTTCCGGCCCCCACCGAGTCCACGGCCACCACGTAACCGGCTTCGGGCTTGCCTTCGGGAGACACCGGCTTGAGGATAAGCAGCTTCTTGCCCTCCAGTCGAGGGTCCTTCCGCGTCGCGACAACGGTCCCTGCCACGCGAGCCAGAATCATGATTCCATGACCGGTGCGCCCGGTCTCCTCACTTGCCGGCGTTCGCCTTGCCGATCGGCAGGACGTCTTCCAGGCTGGGATGCGGGCGCGGGATCACATGGACTGCGATCAGCTCGCCCACCCTGCGGGCCGCTGCGGCTCCGGCGTCCGTGGCCGCTCGAACAGCCGCCACGTCGCCCCGCACCAACGCCGTCACGTAACCGGAACCAACCTTCTCCCACCCGACCATGGTGACCTTGGCGGCCTTCGTCATCGCGTCGGCGGCTTCGATCAGCGCCACCAGACCACGGGTCTCGATCATTCCCAACGCTTCACCCATTCGACCTCCCTATAAGAACCTCATTCTACGCGATCCCGCGCGCCTTGAGGGCCTGCTCCACCAGTTCGATCAGCTCGCTGCGAGTGACCTCGATGCGATCCCCGCATACGGCCGCATCCTCAGCCGAGAGGGGGCACCCCGGCTCGCCCGCCGGCCTGGAATTGACCCCATACCGCTGGCGCGCGTCCACCAGCTTTTGCACTTCCCCTCGGGGCAGCACCGTCGGTCCGCCAAGCAATTCTGCCACCAGGGTGATCCGCGCGAAGTGCTCCACGGTCTCCATGCGGAAGTAGGCTTTGTGGATGTCCGCGCCGTAGCAGACGGCCCCGTGGTTTCCCATCATCAGGGCGTCGTACTTGGGGATCAGGGGCAGCATGGGCTCGATCAGCTCCGGCGTCCCCGGCAGCCCATACTCCACCAGCGGCACGCAGCCCAGCCCGATGATCACTTCCGGAAGAAGGGCGAGGTTCAAGGGGCGTCCCGCGGTCGCGAATCCCGTCGCCACCGGCGGGTGGGCATGTAGCACGGCGCCCACATCGGGTCGCAGGTTGTAAATGGCCAGGTGCATGCCGATTTCGGTGGTGCCTTCCAGCCGCCCGTTCAGCTTCTTCCCCTTCATGTCGACAACGATCAGGTCATCGGGGTGCATCAACCCCTTGCAGACGCCGGTAGGAGAGCAGAGAATCCGCTCCGGATCCAGGCGCACAGTGATGTTGCCATCGTTGGCGGCGACCCAGCCTTTCTGCCATACGTAGCGGCCAATATCGACGATATCCTGGCGGTGTTCCCGCTCTGTCTTCAGCATCGGAACACACGATTGTAGCAGAGTGCCCAACGGTACAATAGAATCAGTGGACAAACGCCGCATGTGCCCGCACTGCCGGGCCTTCATCAGCAGCAGTGACCGCATCTGCCCCTACTGCCAGACCCAGGTCGGGCCTCGCGCCATCGACAGGCGCGAACCGGGAGCGATCCTGGGAGGCTTGATCCCCCAGGCGCATTTCACGACGTCCATGATTCTGCTGCTGAATCTGGGCCTCTACGCCGCCACCGCGCTCTACAGCATTCGCTCGGGCAGCGGCGGGGGCTGGATGAATCTTGACGGCCTCACCCTGTTCCAGTTCGGCGCCAAGTACCGGGCCGCGATCTTCGAGGGGCAGTGGTGGCGGCTGGTCACGGCGGGGTTCCTGCACGGGGGCCTGTTTCACATTCTGATGAACTCCTGGGTGTTGTTCGACCTGGGCGCGCAGGTGGAGCAGGTTTATGGCGCCAGGCGGTTGTTGGTGTTCTATTTCGCCGCTACGGTGTTCGGCTTCGCGGCGAGCACCTACTGGTCCGCAGGGCTGTCGGTGGGGGCATCGGCCGGTCTGTTCGGGCTGATCGGCGCGATGATCGCCCTGGGAGTACGCCACAAGAGCGCCGTAGGCCAGGCCATCCGCGGCATGTACGTGCGCTGGGCCATTTACGGCCTCGCCTTCGGATTGCTGCCGGGCTTCCGCGTGGACAATGCAGCCCATATCGGCGGGCTGGCCGCGGGTTTCGCCTGCGCGTACGTCGCGGGCCTGCCGTCGATTCGGGAAGGCCTGACCGAGCGCCTGTGGAAGATCGGCGCCTACGCCTGCGTGGTCCTCACGGCCTACTCGTTCCTCCAGATGTTCCTCTGGTTCCGCACCGCGGGCCAGTAGCCCGGGGACTAACCGGTCTATTCGGCCCTCATTCACCGCTTCCGGGTGGTATGATTCCGTCTTGGGGGAAAAAGTTGGACCCCCGCAGCAATTGCTGGCCACAGGCAGGAAGGATAGATCATGAAATTGGACAAGATTTCCCGGCGGCACATGCTCGCCAGTACGGCGGCCGCCGGCGTTTGGGGTGCCATCCCCGTCCCTCTCTGCGGAACGCAGCCGCCGCCGCGTGCCCCGCAGACACCCTTCGAGCCGAGCGAAGGCGCAAACAAGCCGATGGGCGAGGGAAAGGGCATTTACCCCGGCAGGGTGGTGTGGGTCCACAACCCCGAGGTGGCTACATGGGACGGCGTTACGGAGAGATTGGCCGTGAAGTCGGCCACCGGCGAGTGGTGGGATGATGCCAACTGCAATCCCAAGATCGCCAGCGCGATGTTCTCCACGGCCTTGCAGAATGTCACCGGGAAGAAGTCCGACAAGGACGCCTGGGACGCGCTGTTCCGCCACTTCAACAAAACCCGGGGCTTCAAGGAAGCCGGCTACCAGCCGGGTGAGAAGATCGCCATCAAGATCAACCAGAACTTCGACCGCTCCAATACGCAGCCCTGGATAAGCGGACGCGGCATGCACAGCCCGCAGATCGTCCACGCGATGCTGCGCGGACTGGTCCAGGCCGGCGTCCCCGGTAAGGACATTACGATGTTCGACGGGGCCGATGGCCGCTACTTCAGCGACGAGATTTACGCCCGGATCAAAGGCGACCCGGACCCGCGGATGCATGAAATCGTGTTCCAGGTCAGTCCCAACCGCGCGGCAAACGGGCGCCTCTCCGTAGTCCCGGACACGACCGATCCGATCCAGTTCTCCGATTCGGGCCTGGTAGAGAAGTTGGGTGTGGCGTACCAGCCGGTGTGTGTCGTCGAAGCAAAGTACCGGATTAACATGGCGGCTTTGCGAGGGCACACCATCTGCGGCGTGACCCTGTGCGCGAAGAACAACAACGGAACCATCTACTGGCCGGTGGAGAACTACTGGGGACCGCGCGTTTACCATCAGTTCATCGCCAAGAACCGGGGGCTCCCCGCGTACAATGCGTTTGTGGACATCATGGGCCACCGGCAGATCGGCGGCAAGGGATTGCTTTATATCATCGACGGTCTTTACGCCGCCGGTCAGAGCGAAACGAACGTCGTCCGCTGGCAGTCTTTCGACGACCATTGGACGGCGAGCCTGTTCATGTCTCAGGATCCGGTCGCGATCGATTCGGTCGGCCTGGATTTCATCCGGAACGAGCCCAGAGAAGAGGGTGTCCACGGCCCCGGCTATCCGGACAACTACATGCACGAAGCGGCGCTGGTCGGCAATCCCCCCTCGGGAACCAAGTACAGTCCGCACAAGGATGGCTCCTTCCAGGAGAAGAGCCTGGGCGTTCACGAGCACTGGAACAATCCGAAGGACAAGAAGTACTCACGCAACCTCGGCAAGAAGGAAGGTATTGAGCTGGTCGCGCTGAAGGCGAAGGTGCTCAGCTAGAAGGAAGAACAGGTCATGAAGAGCAAGCTCGAAATGATAACCCGGCGGGATATGATCGCCGGCTCAGCCGCATTGGGCATTTGGGGAGCGATTCCCGAACCCGTTTGCGCGATGCAGCCTCCTCCCCGGGGCCCGCAGCCGCCCTTTGAGCCAAGCGAAGGGGCGAACAAGCCGATGGGCGAGGGAAAGGGCATCTTCCCCGGAAGGGTGGCCTGGGTCCACAATCCCGAGGTGGCCACCTGGGACGGCGTAACCGAGCGGCTGGCCGTAAAGTCGGCCACGGGCGAGTGGTGGGACGACGCCAACTGCAATCCCAAGATCGTGGATGCGATGTTTTCCACAGCCTTGCGGAACATCACCGGGAAGAAGTCCGACAAGGACGCCTGGGACGCGCTTTTCCGCCATTTCAACAAGACCCGGGGCTTCAAGGAAGCAGGCTACCAGGCGGGCGAGAAGATCGCCATCAAGATCAACCAGAACTTCGACCGGTCCAACACGCAGCCCTGGATCAGCGGGCGGGGCATGCACAGCCCGCAGGCGGTGCATGCGTTGCTGCGCGGACTGGTCCAGGCCGGCGTACCCGGGAAGGATATCACGGTGTTCGACGCGGCCAACGATCGCTATATCAGCGACCCCATTTACGGCCGGATCAAAGGGGACCCGGACCCTCGCCTGCACGAGATCAACTTCCAGGTGTCTCCGAACCGGGCCACCAGCACCCGTCCTGCCGTCGTTCCGGACACCACCGATCCGATCAAGTTCTCCGATCCGAAGGTGGGCGAGTGCTACCAGCCGGTGTGCGTCGTCGAGGCCAAGTACCGGATCAACATGGCCGTGCTGCGTGGCCACGACATTTGCGGCGTGACCCTGTGCGCGAAGAACAACAATGGGACCATCTACTGGCCCGTGAAGAACTACTGGGGGCCGGCGGTCTACCACCGCTACATCGCCAAGAACAGAGGTCTGCCCGCCTATAACGCCCTGGTTGACATCATGGCCCACCGGCAGATCGGCGGCAAGGGACTTCTCTACATCATCGACGGTCTGTACGCCGCGGGGCAGAGCGAAACCAATGTCGTCCGCTGGGAGTCTTTCGGCGACCAATGGACGGCGAGCCTGTTCATGAGCCAGGATCCGGTGGCGATTGACTCAGTCGGCCTGGATTTCATCCGCTGCGAGCCCCGGGAAGAGGGCGTTCACGGAGCCGGGCATCCGGACAACTACCTGCACGAGGCGGCGCTGATCGGCGATGCTCCTTCGGGGACGAAGTACGATCCCGAGCAGGATGGCACCTTCGTCACCAAGAGCCTGGGCGTCCACGAGCACTGGAACAACGCGAAAGAGAAGAAGTACTCCCGGAACCTCGGCAAGAAGGAAGGCATCGAACTGGTGGCTCTGAAGGCGAAGGTGGCCAGCTAGCTAGGGGCGGCCGGGCCGGCAGAATCGCTCCCTGAAGCCGCCGGGAGCGATCCCCAGGGTGCGGCAGAATTGGCGGTCGAAGTTGCGTGTGTCGGCGTACCCGACCGAGCCGGCGACCTCCTTGACGGACCGCTCCGGGTCGCGCAACAGGGCGGCGGCTTTCGTCATTCGCATGCAAAGCGAGTAGCGGGGGAGAGTTGTGCCCGTCCGGCGTGCGAAGAGCCGGCCCAGGTGGTCGGTCGCCTTGCCGAGTTCGCTGCCGAGGTCCGCAAGCGAGAGTCGCCCGTTCCGCTCGCCGATCAACTCAAGAACCCTTTCCGTATGCCATTTGGCGATGGCGTTGCCGCGGCCGCTTTCGTTCCGGAGCCAGGGGAGTGCAACTTCCAGAGCGAGCAGGAACAGTCGCTTCTCGACTTCTGACGCCGACAGTGGCACAAGAGTCTAGAAGCAATCGGGGGAGGAAGCCAGCCGCGGATCGCAACCGGACCTCCGGAAGCACGAGCGCAAGTCGTTCAGTTGGTCCCGCGGGCCAAGCCGGAGCCAATCGGCAAAGACCCGCTCCCACTCCGCTGTGGCGCGCTGCTCTTTCGATGTGGCCGCCGCCACAGACAGGCGCTCTATCCGGCCGATCAGTGAGTGTGCGCCGTCGGGGGCCGCTTCAGAGCCGCCCACCGCCCCCCCCCAACTCAGGCTCTTTCGTCTCTTCCATGGCGCCTTCCTCGCGTGAAAAACCCTGGTACTACCAGTCGAATTATAACCACAAATATCTGAAAATGACAATTGAAATCTATGCTCGGCAGCCGTAACGTGTAAGAAGAGAGGCTTCTACCATGCAGGAGCGCAGTGGTTTGTTCACGAAGCTGCTGAGGCCAGTCTTACTCTTCTTACTTGGTGCAGGTTTGCTTCCGCTGTTCAGCCAATCCACCCTCAGATTCGAGGCGGACAAGCAGCTTCGGACTCCAGGTGTACCCCACAGGGGATTCTTCTTGCCACGGTGGTGGAGCGGATTGGGTCTAGTAGACGTTGGTTACAACCGCTCAGCGGCACCGGTAATCCACGTTGTCAGAAGGGACGGTAGTGGCGAGAATGTCAAGTTCGGAATGAAAGATGCCAGTGAGATCGGCGTGTACGACGTCGCCGGGGGATCGGACGGCGCGCTCGCGCTCATTGGATATGCACTAACCACGGACCCCCAGCGCGCGTTCTTCCTTGCATGGATCTCTCCGGACCGCGCCCAACAGAATGTCACGCGCTTGAACCCTTACGTTGCCGAGGCTGTTGCCATCGCAGCCGACGGCTCCATCTGGACAGCAGGCCTTGTCAACATAGACGACAACATCCCGGACCACGATGTAATCCGGCGTTTCGACAGGTCCGGCAAGCTGCTAGGGGCATTCTTCCCTTGGAACGCGGACAGGCCCCGAGCCCATCCTGCGGGAAGTTCCTACTTACTGCCCTCGCGCGACCGAGTAGGCTGGTATTTCCCAATGGGCAAAGGGTACGTCGAGTTCTCATTGGAAGGCAAGATCCTGGGACAGTTTCGCGGGCTGGAAAAGGATGACCGCCAGCGAATCACAGGCGCAGCTCTCAGCGAGGACAACAAGCTCGTGGTGAGCCGCCGGGATTACGAAGCGAAAAAGTGGGAAGCATTCGCTCTGAACCGGACGGCACGCTCGTGGACGCCCGTTCAGGTGCCACTCGGCTCAGGTCAGGGCAGCAGGGTCTTGGGCTTCGATGGGGAGGATCTCCTTGCCAGCAGTGACTCCAAGGTCATAAGTTACTACAAGCCACATAAGGAAGCAGGCGCGGAACACTGAGTAGCGAACGCGCCACGCCCCCCGCCGCCGCTCCAGGCGGCTGATGTGTGGTGGAGAGGCGGAGAAACCGATATGAGCATGACAGTGAAAGGTGTAAAGGTGTGTCTGGCCGTAGGCGCGTGCGTGGCAGCGGGTATCTTCGCATTGCCGCGCGGGTTTCGGTGGAGGGCCAGGCCTCCGTTGCCGCGGAATGAGAATTTCGTTGTCGTTTCCGGCCGGCGTTTGCCATCCCTATTCGATGGACTGGCCCCGGAGCCACGACACGTTGCACGTATCCGAGCCGCCTCTGAACGCATCGCGCTGGCTCCCCAGTGTGGTCCAAGCGGGAAACGCAGTGTCTTGACCCGACTGCTGCAGTTCGCGGGTCCGACTTCCGCCCGGGCGGCGCAATGGTGCGCCCCAACCCAGTGCAATGGCGACCACTGGCAAGACGAAGCGATCGAGTGCGTGGGGTGTGGAGGCGGTGACTACAACTATGGCAACTCGGGAGGCTCAGACCCATGGAAGGGCATCCGCATAACGGGCATAGGGTGCGATAACCCGTACTCTGGCTGCCCATGCGAGTATGAAGTATGTGATAACGGCGGCTTGCATGGCGGCCAATGCGAGGATTCGTGCTGCGACGATGGGGACTGCCCGTGGCTGGGCTGGCGCTGCAATACAGACACCCACTGTTGTGAGATGGGCCTCTCCTGCCAAAGCGGCGAGATCTACTGCACAAACGACCCGTGGATGGTGGACTACATGTGCGGTGGGAACCCCGCGCACATCTGTGGGCCCGATGGGTGCTGCGAACCTGGGGGCAGTGGCGGGTGCGGGTACGGAGAGGTAGAGTGCCGTCCCCCTGGTGGGCAAGACGGGAGCTGCAATGGCGGGCAGTGTGAGGAGGATGCTTGCTGTACTCCCAGCACGCCCATACTGCTCGACATCGAGGGCGACGGTTATTCCATGACTTCGGCGGCAGCGGGGGCAGTCTTTGACTTCGACGGGCAAGGTGGGCCAGAAAGACTGTCGTGGACCGCAGCGGGCTCCGATGATGCCTGGCTCGCCCTGGACCGCAGTGGAAATGGCCGCATCGACAACGGCACCGAATTGTTCAGCAACTTCGCGCCTCGATCCCATCGAGCAGGAACAGCGGGAACTCTCAGCGGATGATTTGCAGAAGAGACTGTTGGCGCACGTCAAGAAAGAGCCGGGCCTCGACCAGCCCAAGTTCGAGGCCTGCCTGCTGGAGCAGAGAACCTTCACGAGCATCGAGAAGGATCTTGCTTTCGGCCGCGAGATTGGGGTGCAAGGCACACCGACGATGTTTGTCAATGCACATCGCGTGGAACGCGTCGGCAGCGCCGAGCAGATCCGTACCCTCATACGTCAATACAGCGCCCCTGAACAGCGGGCGTCCGCGCGCTGACGCTCGCGGTTCGGTGGCGGGCACGGAACCACAACCGTCAGGGAGTGGTCAGCACGCGGATCGACGCGCGGCAGAAAGCCGGGAGGTCGTCCGGTTTGCGGGAGG
Source organism: Bryobacteraceae bacterium (assembly GCA_041946685.1). GTDB lineage: Bacteria > Acidobacteriota > Terriglobia > Bryobacterales > Bryobacteraceae > JBHGAV01. Next base: position 24,810 of record JBHGAV010000052.1, read on the forward strand.
TGACCAGGTTGCGGTCCACCACAACCTCGGCGTCTTCCCAGATCGCGCCGGCGTTGATCATATCGTCCCTGATGGCGGAGAAGGATGTCGCCTTGCGGCCCTTGAGCATCCCGGCCGAGCATAGCACCCAGCCTCCGTGGCAGATGGAGGCGATCAGCTTGCCCTGGCGGTCCATCTCCTTCACGAACTGGCAGGCCTTCGGGTAGCGCCGGATGATGTCCGGAGCATAGCCGCCCGGAATCACGACCCCGTCGTAGTCGGCCGCATTCAACTCGTCGTAAGACACACCCGAGACGATGGGATAGCCGAACTTGCTGGTGTAGGTCGCACCGGCCTTGGCGCCAGCGGCAACCACCTCCGCGCCCGCTTCCACGAAGCGATAAAACGGATACCAAATCTCCAGCTCCTGGTACAGGTTGTCGACAAGGACGGCGATTCTCTTTCCCTTCAGTTCCATATCCTTTACGGTATCATTGCTCAAGACCATGGCTGACTTCGAGAAGTTGGGTGTCTTCTACCTGGGCCGCCGCTACGACGCCGCGGCGCAGAAACCGCTGGACGAACTGGTCCTGTACGATTCCCGCGACCTGGTCACGCACGCGGTCTGCTTCGGAATGACGGGCAGCGGAAAGACCGGTCTCTGCCTGGCGCTCCTGGAGGAAGCGGCGATCGACGGCATCCCCGCCCTGGCCATCGATCCCAAGGGAGATATCGCAAACCTCCTGCTCACCTTCCCCGACTTGCGCCCGGAGGACTTCGCGCCTTGGATCAACCAGGACGACGCGCGCGCCAAGGGCCTCTCACCCGACGAGTACGCCCGCAAGCAGGCGGAGTTGTGGAAGAACGGGCTGGCCTCCTGGGGTCAGGACGGCGCACGCATACGCCGGCTGCGCGATGCCGCCGACTTCGCGGTCTACACCCCGGGTAGCACCGCCGGACTGCCGGTCTCGATCCTGAAGTCCTTTGCCGCGCCGGGCAAGGCCATCGTCGAAGATGCGGAACTGCTGCGCGAGCGCGTCAACGCCACGGCCACGGCGCTGCTGGGACTGCTCGGGAAGGAAGCCGACCCCGTCCAGAGCCGGGAGCACATCCTGATCTCGACGATTCTGGCGAATGCCTGGAAGCAGGGCCAGGACCTGGACCTGGCCGCCTTGATCCAGCAGGTGCAGGCGCCGCCGGTCTCCCGCATCGGCGTGCTGGACCTGGAGGCTTTCTACCCCGCCAAGGAGCGCTTCTCGCTCTCCATGGCGCTGAACAACCTGCTGGCTTCGCCCGGCTTCGAGGCGTGGATGGAGGGCGAGGCCCTGGACATCGCCGGCATGCTGTACACGCCGCAGGGCAAGCCGCGCGTCTCCATCTTCTCGATCGCGCACCTCGGCGACGCCGAGCGCATGTTCTTCGTCTCGCTCCTACTGAACCAGACACTGGCCTGGATGCGCGGGCAGAGCGGGACCACGAGCCTCCGGGCGCTGCTTTACATGGACGAGATCTTCGGCTACTTCCCGCCGGTGGCTAATCCGCCCTCCAAGCAGCCGCTGCTCACGCTGTTGAAACAGGCGCGGGCGTACGGGTTGGGCGTGGTGCTGGCTACTCAGAATCCCGTTGACCTGGACTATAAGGGCCTCGCCAACGCGGGCACCTGGCTTATCGGCCGCTTGCAGACGGACCGCGACCGCGATCGCGTGCTGGATGGACTCCAAGGGGCAGCCTCGGGGATCGACCGGCAGGAGATGCAGCGGGTGCTGGCAAAGCTCGCCAACCGCGTCTTCCTGATGCACAACGTACACGAGGACGCGCCCGAGGTTCTGGAGACCCGTTGGGTGATGTCCTACCTGCGCGGGCCTCTGACGCGCACCCAGATCAAGACGCTCATGGATCCCCGGAGGAGCACCCGGTTGCAGGCACCCGCCGCGCCGGGACCGGTGGCGGCGGCCGCGGCCGTGGAATCGGCGCCGAGACCCGTGCTGCCTCCCGAGATCCCGCAGTACTTCCTGCCGGTTCGCGGCGTGTCGGCCGCCGGCCAGTCGCCGATGTACCAACCCGTGCTCCTGGGATCGGCCGAGGTGCGCTTCGTCGAGGCAAAGGCGCAGGTGGACGTGGCGCGCAGCGTCACACTGCTCGCTCCCGTCGAGCAGGGTCCGGTTCCGGTTGACTGGCAGAAGTCCGAGGAGATCACGCTGGACCCAGCGGAACTGGAGAGAGAGCCTGTCCCGGGCGCCGCCTTCGCTTCCCTTCCCCCGGAGGCCGGCAAGGCGAAGAGCTACCCGTCATGGGGCCGGGATTTGGTCACGTATCTCTGCGGGTCCCAGTCCGTTCAGTTGTTCAAGAGCCGGAACCTCGGCGAGCTGTCCAAGGCCGGCGAATCCGAGCGCGACTTCCGCGCGCGCCTGCAACAAGCGGCGCGGGAGCAGCGCGACCAGGCGGCGGAAAGGCTCCGGCAGAAGTACGCGCCCAAGATGACGACCCTACAAGAGCGCATCCGCCGGGCCGAACAAGCCGTGGAGCGCGAGAGGGAGCAAGCGCAACAACAGAAGATGCAGACCGCCATCTCGATCGGCACGACGCTTCTCGGGGCATTCCTGGGGCGGAAGGCCGTCAGCACGGCCACCATGGGCCGGGCGGCCACGGCGGCCCGCGCCGGAAGCAGGGCCTGGAAGGAGTCGCAGGACATCGCACGGGCCGGCGAGTCGGTGGAAGCGCTCAAGCAGCAGCTTGCCGAGCTCGAGGCCCAGTTCAATCAGGAAGCTACAGAACTGGAATCGGCGATCAATCCCGCGGCCGAGGAACTGGAGGCGGTGATCGTGAAGCCGAAGAAGACGAACATCACGGTGCGGCTGGTCGCCCTGGCCTGGGCTCCGTACTGGCAGGACAATCTGGGGAACGTGCGGCCAGCCTACTGATGAGTCGCGGCGCTTACCGCGCGTAGTAACCGTCGCGGCTTCGCACGCGCACGTCCTGCCGCCTGGCCCGAACCTGGATGCGCCGCCAGCGGCCGTCGAACTTCTGGTTCCTCGGATAATAAGCCAGCGTGTACACGCTGCGCAGCTCCCGGGCCACCTGAGCATACACCGGCTCCAGATCCTCGATCGAACGCGCCGCAAACAGCCGCCCGCCCGATTCTGTCGCCACTTGCTCCATCTGCTTCCGCGCACGCGCGCCAAAGAAGATGTTCCTCGAATCGAGATAGATCGGGTAGATCACGAGCGGCATGGCCGCCACGGCCTTTCTGACAAGATCGAAGCGGAGCAGCGAAGGGTCCTCACTGGCTTGCCGGACAAGGTTGTCGTCCATCCCGTCGCTGATCACGATCATGGCGTTGCGCTCCTGAGGCCGCGCAGCGAACTCCTCCGCATAGCCGAGCAGGATGGCGGCGTAGATTGGCGAATTGCCCCGGAGGTCCGGGATGCCGTCGAGCAGCTCGATCAGCTTGGCCCTTTCCTCCGTAAGCGGCGAGAGGGCCGAGAACAGGCCGTCGGCAATCAGGTGCAAGGCGATCCGGTCCTGCGGCCGGGTGATCCCCACGAACCGGCGCGCGGCTTCCTTCATGGCCGCGCGGCTGCGGATGGTGCTACCGCTGAGGTCGAGCAGCAAGACGAGGTTGAACGGAACTTCTTCGGCGCCGGCCACCGCGATCTTCTGCGGCGCGCCGTCTTCAAGCACTTCGAAGTCATCCGGCCTGAGCGCCCTGACGGGGCGCCCGCTTCGATCGGAAACGGACACGGAGAGATTCACCAGGCGCACATCGGAGACGAATGTCGGTGTGCCTTCCGCCGGCGCCGGTTTCCCCGCGGGCACCGGCTTGGCGCTCTCGCGGGTTCCGCGCAGCAGGTCCCGGAGAACAGCGAACGCCTCCGAGGGAAGCCGGATGTCCGCGGCACGCACCAATCCGGCGGCGAGAACAGCCACAACGAGCCAGGCGCGCCTCCTCACTTGCTTCCACCCAGCGCCGCGTAGAACTCCGCCAGCCGCCGGCGGTAGCCGTCGCCGGCCGTCTCCACTATGTCGTTGTGCCCGGAGCCTTCCACCGCCCAGAACGACTTCGGCTCACGCGCGGCGGCGAAGAGCGCCTGCCCGAGTTCGAATGGGATCACTTCGTCGCGAGTCCCGTGGATGACGAGTAGCGGCGCGCACACGCGCGGAATCTTGCTCGCCGAATCGAAGCCCCAGGTGATCGCCGGACCGAGGAGCGGCAAAACCCGCGAGGCGACCTCTCGCGCCGACGTAAGAGGCGCTTCCAGGATCACGCCGCCGCACTCGTGTCGCGCAGCCAGGTCGACCGCTACGGCCGTGCCCAGCGATTCGCCGTGCAGGACGATGCTCCCCGGCCTGTAGCCGGCCTCGATCAGGTGACGGTAGCCGGCATCGGCGTCTCGATAGAGGCCGCGCTCGGTGGGCCAGCCGTCGCTCTTCCCGTAACCGCGGTAGTCAAGGATGAGGAGCGCGGAGCCGGCCGCCGTGATCGCCTGCATGTGCCCCACTCGATGCGTGAGGTTGCCGCCGTTGCCGTGCAAAAAGAGAGTGGCGACCCGCGCGGCGGGCGGACAAATCCACCAGGCGTGGATTCGCACTCCGTCGGAGGAGCGCAACCAGACGTCGGAAGCGCCCGATTCCGTCTGTAGATTCCAATACCCCTGCGGGTACTTCAACGGGTAATAGAGAGAGCGGCTCGCCCAGAAGCAGAGCATTCCGTACCCCGACGCGACGGCCAGCGGCCAGCCGACATACGGCGAGACCCTCATGGTATATACTTGCGCCCAGCGGGTGCGGCGAGTCAAGGCGCACCGTGGAAAGGACACAGGTCAGCGAAGTCACCGCCGTGGGCCGGCGGCAGTTCTATCTGCGGCCCGATGGTTCGGTGACTCATTGGTGAGCCGATATGCACTTTCTATCCGTAGCGAAGCTCCGTCTTGCTCCATTTCTGGCCGCGTCGGCCTTGGTTGCCGCGGGGTTCTGCGCCTTCACCTGGCTTTCCGGCCCCGTCTCCGCAATGCAGGCGGGCGCTGCCAGGGCGCCCGTGCGCATGCCGGACGGCACGGAATTTCCCTCTTGGGAAAGGCCGCTTCAGTTCTCCAAGACCTATTACGTGGACGCGAACTCGTCCAGCGCGGACGACTCGGGCCCCGGCACCAAGGAACGCCCGTTTCGCACCATCGGAAAAGCGGCGGAAGTCCTCCAGCCCGGCGAGCGCGTCGTCATCGCCGCAGGGATCTACCGTGAAGTCGTGCGTCCGCCCCGGGGCGGCACGGGACCCGACCGGATGATCAGCTACGAGGCGGCCGAAGGCGCCACCGTTGTGGTCAGAGGCTCTGTGGTCGTCAAGGATGGGTGGACGCAGAGCCAATCCTTCGGGGGCGGCCGTAGCGGAGGCGCCCAGGCGCGGACGTGGGACGTGGAACTGGACGGCAACTGGTTTGGCGGCTACAACCCCTTCGGCATGATGAACATGCCGCAGCAGCGGTGGCAGTACATGAACCGCATGAGCATCAATGTCCACAACATTCTCGTCCCCTACACGCGCGTGCGCGGCATGCTT
>JBHGAV010000053.1:0-27070 GCA_041946685.1 Bryobacteraceae bacterium
CCGGCCGGGCTCTTGGTGAGTTCCCACTCGTAGCCGAACAGGTTCCAGAAGAAGTTGTTGCTCCACTTGGTCGGCGTGGTGGTCCAGGCGCCCTCCAGCCCGCTGGTGATGGTATCCGGCCCTTTCCCGGAGCCGTAGGTGTTCTTCCAGCCCAAACCCTGCTCCTCAATTGAGGCAGCCTCGGGTTCGGGGCCGACGTACTTGCTCGGATCGGCTGCACCGTGGGTCTTGCCGAAAGTGTGTCCGCCGGCGATCAGCGCGACGGTCTCCTCGTCGTTCATCGCCATGCGGCCGAACGTCACGCGAATATCGCGTGCCGCGGCGATCGGGTCCGGGTTCTGATTGGGCCCTTCCGGGTTCACGTAGATCAGACCCATCTGCACCGCCGCCAGAGGATTGTCGAGCTGGCGGTCGCCGGTGTAGCGCTCGTCGGCCAGCCACTTGCCCTCCGGTCCCCAGAAGATGTCCGCTTCGGGTTCCCACACGTCCTCGCGTCCGCCCCCGAAGCCGAACGTCTTGAGACCCATCGACTCCAGGGCTACGTTGCCGGCAAGAATCATGAGATCGGCCCAGGAGATCTTCCGGCCGTACTTCTGCTTGATCGGCCAGAGCAGCCGGCGCGCCTTGTCGAGGTTGGCATTGTCCGGCCAGCTATTGAGCGGCGCGAAGCGCTGTGTGCCGGAGCCCGCCCCGCCGCGCCCGTCGCCGATCCGGTAGGTGCCCGCGCTGTGCCAGGCCATGCGTATGAACAGGGGCCCGTAGTGGCCGTAGTCGGCCGGCCACCAGTCCTGCGACGATTTCATTAAGGCGTGCAGGTCCTGGATCACGGCGTTCAGGTCGAGGCTCTTGAATTCCTCGGCATAGTTGAACTCCTCGCCCATCGGATTAGCGGGAGGGGGGTTCTGGTGCAGGATCTGAAGGTTTAGCTGATTCGGCCACCAGCTCGCATTCGCTGGAGTCCCAGCCGTTGTGGGTCTGCGTGTGCCCGTCACCGGACACTTGCTTTCTGTTGACATGGTATGCTCCCTCTTTTAACGAATCAGGACAACTGCGCCGGACTATGAGTCCATTCCCAGAACTGTTCCCATCATCGGGAAGTCCCCCGGGGAGCGCATTTCGCGCACAGTCCCCGGAGTATGATCTCGCACTCGCGAAGAACCCGCCTGCCTAGGGATCCTGAGGCGGGCTTGGGTACCTCGTACCACTCCATATCCTCGACGCTGCCGCAACGGTCGCATATGAAGTGATGATGCCGCAAGGCTCTTGCATCGAATCGCGCGGCGCGCCCCTCTACAGCCACCTCGCGCACCAGACCCGCGCGCACCAATTCCCGCAAGTTGTTATATATCGTCGCCTTGGAAGAGCGTGGATCGGCACGATTCACGCCCTCAAAGATCTCCGCCGCTGTGGGATGGTCGTCGTGCTCAACGAGAAACGCCATCACGTCGTAGCGCTGCGGCGTACAACGCAGACCGCGCCCCTCCAGCGCTCTCTTTAGCTTCTCGGCATCCACCAAGAATTTAGAATAAATCTATTTTGAGAATTTGTCAAACCTGCTTCGAGAGTGTGGTTTCAACAAAATGTCACGCCGTCCAGGTCACGCCTTCGAGGCTGTCCCCATCGTTCGCCGGGCCGATCAGTTGAGCGCCAATCGTCGCTCTACCATTGAGCGGTTCCACGCGGATGACAATCTGGTTGTCGCCCGCGCGCAGCTCGACCGGCTGCTGGAGCTGCCCGACTCGAAGACGAGTTCTCCCCTCTTCCTGTAGAATCTGGCGGCTGTTCAGCTCCACGGTCGCCTTCCCTGCCAGACCCAGCCAGAGGAATCCCTTCCGTGCCCCGTCCGACTTCACCGTCGCGGTCACGGCGTAAACCGGAGCGTCACCGCCCGTGGCGGCGGGGAGATCCACCAGGTCCCCGAACGACGTGTGGCGCTTCCACTCCCTGGGGTCTGCCGACGGGTCGCGTGTCACTCTCCACTCGCGGTTGGCGCGGGCGTACCAGCTCCTCGGCTTCGCCCACTTCCGGTAGTACCGGTCGGGTTCGTCACCGACCACTTCAGCGGACTTCAAATCGTAGGAGCCCAATCCGCGCGCCGCAGCCATGTGCAGGTAGTCGATGTCCGACGGTTTGTAGCCCGTCAGCGTCGCCGCCAGTGCGTCCAGCGCCACCGGGTTCTCACCGGCCAAGATGAGATTTGTGCGAATCACCTGGTCGGGCTGGCGGTTGTTGTGCTCGGTGTACTGAAGCCCGCGGATGACGTCCACTACGTTGTAGTCGGGAGGATGGAATGCCGCCAGGTCGCCAATGAATGGATCGATGCGGCCGTCCACCGAGTGGTGGTTATGCAGGTCGGTATTCGTCATGGCGCGCTCGCCATAGGCGATGCGCGGCCCGGTACCCACGTAGTTCTTGAAACAACACGTTACCCCGCAGCTTTCGTGCATTTTCAGCACGGGCACGCCGATCAGGAAATCACACTTGGTGACGGTGTTGGTGACGAAATACTCCTGCTTCCTGCTGAAAGAGCCGACGCCGTTGAGCTTCGGAACCGGCAACTCGAGCATCTTGCCCGATGCGTCCCTCACCACGTCGTAGGCCAGGTCCACGTAATCGAACGACTTGCCCGAAAACTTCTCGTTGAAGTCCCGCAGCAGGGCGCCGTAAGAGCCGCCCGCGCCGGGAAACTCTTCCGAAGACCAGTTGAAGGTCGTCAGGTCCACCCGTTGGCCGTCCTGCATGACCACGTTGCTCTGGCCGGGGTCTTTCAGGGTCCGGTAACTGCCACCCTCGGCCAGTGTGATTCTCTTAGCGCGGGAATTGCGTGCCAGGTATTCCAGGACGGCGCGTACCACTCGAATGTCCGTGGCGTCGCCGGTGCGGTAGCCCGGCAAACCCGGCAGGTAACAGTAATTCGGCTTCACCACCACCCAGGAGCCCGGCTTGATCTTCGCTTCCAGGCTGCCTGCCGCAGGTTTGCCGTAACCAATAGCCTTCCATACCATATCGCGCACCAGCTCGTAATCCAGCGGATGCTCAGCCGAGACTGGTTTCGCGAGATTCTTATGTGTAGAATGTACAACGCCGATTCGCGTTTTCGCCGGCGATGCCGAGTAGGCGGCAACAGCGGCGGCCGAACCAATTATGAACTCACGGCGAGTGGTCATAGCCGGATTATAATGCACAGATTGGTGAATAAAAAGATGCTAAGGCGAAGTTTCCTCATCACGGGGGCCGGCGCCGTCGCGGCGGTGGCCCAAGAACAGAAGAAGGAAGAGGACGTACAGGTCGCGGGCGCGACCCAGGACCCCACGCCGCGCGTCGGAATCGTCCTTTCGAGCTTCAAGGAGGGCGAAGATCACGACGGCACCAAGATCCCGGGGCTGAGCAATCCACGCCCTCCTGACGTTGACCTCACCCCGGAGCAATTCGAAGCCATGGTTCGAAAGGCCATCGAGGTGGCCGGCCGCAAGACCGCGGAATTCTACGAGGTGCTCGAACCCGAGGACTGGGTTGCCGTCCTCACCCGGCCCGGCGCCGACCCGCGGATCGTGGAGATCATGATCACCTACCTCGCCGAGCACAGGCGAGGCACTCGCTTTACGATCCTCGATCGTTTGTCCAAAGCAGGCGATTGGGGGCCGGACTATCCCGCGATGGTGAGCCGCCTGCGAGCGAAGTTCCCCAGGATCGGCTTTGAGCTTCTGGATCTGAGTTCGCTTCCCACGCTCGAGATTCCCGTCCCCGGTAGGTCGGAGGTCAGCTACCCGGTTCCCAGGATCGTTCAGCAATGCGACAAGATGATCAGCGTTGCGCCGCTCGCCACCGATCCGACCAGGGGCGTTTCGCTCTCGGTCGGAAACTACGCCACGATCACCTCCAAGTCCGCCGCGACGGACGAGGCTTTGCTCGATTTGTTCAGCTACAAACCCGCTGATTTTGCGCTGGTCGGCGGGTGTTGGGGCGTGGAGGGCGACGGCTCTCGCGTTCATCACAACGTAGTGATCGCGGGCGAGAAGGCAATTGCGGTCGATTCAATCGCAGCCGCGGTGATGGGCTTTAAGCCGGCGGACCTGCCGCTGCTGGCGCTGGGGCAGAAGCGGGGCTACGGCTCGTGGGACCCGGACGAGATCTGGACCCGCGGTAACACCATCGAGGAAGCCCTGCGGGAGTTCAAGAAGCCGGCCGGCTGGCGCCCCGGCGCCGCACGGTGAGCGGCTCAGCCAACTGATGGAAGTTCTGAAGCGACTCTTTGAGCGGCATTTTCGCCTTCCCGTGGAGCGAATCCAGCCGCTGCATGGCGGACTGGGAGGGTCGGAGAGAAGAATCTTTCGACTCGCCCATCAGAATCTGACTGCGGTGGGGATCCTCCACGACGTGCGCGAGGAGAATGTCGCTTTCCTGGAGTTGTCCCGCCACTTCCGCAGCCGCGGCCTGCCCGTCCCGGCGATCTACGGATCGGACTTGGATGCGGGCGCTTACCTGGAAGAAGACCTGGGCGACCTCACGCTGTTTCAGTTCCTCTCGGCAAACAGGGCGGGAGACAACATCGCACCCGAGGTGGTGGAGGCTTACTGTAAGGTGGCAGCGCAACTGCCGCGCTTCCAGATTGAGGCTGCGAGGGACCTCAACTACAAAGTGTGCTATCCACGCTCCAGCTTCGACGGGCGGTCGATTGCGTGGGATTTGAATTACTTCAAGTACTACTTTCTCAGGCCGGCGGGAGTAGCTTTCAACGAGCAGGCGCTGGAGACGGATTTCGCCCGTCTGACCAGGTTTCTGCTGACCGCCCGTCGCGACTATTTTCTCTATCGCGACTTCCAATCGCGTAACGTGATGCTGCGCGACGGCCAGCCTTTCTTCCTGGACTATCAAGGTGGACGCAAAGGCGCGTTGCACTACGATGTTGCTTCCCTACTCTACGACGCCAAGGCCGACCTGCCTCCCCCGCTCCGCCAGCGCCTGCTGGAGCACTACTTAGCAGCTCTTGCCCCGTTCGTCAGACTGACGCGGGAAGAGTTCCTGCGCCACTACTACGCCTTCGTGTATGTGCGTATCATGCAGGCGCTGGGCGCGTATGGTTTCCGCGGCTTTTTTGAGCGGAAGCCGCATTTTCTCCAGAGTGTGCCCTTCGCGCTGAAGAACCTGCGATGGCTGCTTGAGCATGTGGAACTGCCCATCGCGCTGCCCACCCTGATGGGCGCGTTTGAGCGCCTGGTGGCATCGGAGAAGCTGGCGGTGCCTGTTTCGCGGGGCGCGGGGCTGGCATTGAGGATCTTTAGCTTTTCGTTCCACCGGGGCGGCCCGCCCCAGGATGAGAGTGGACACGGCGGCGGTTTCATTTTCGACGCGCGCGGGTTGCCGAATCCCGGCCGCGAGGAACATTTCAAGTCGCTCACCGGGCAGGACGCGGCGGTGATCGAGTATCTCAGCGGGCAGGCGAGTGTGCGCGAGTTCCTGGCGAGCGCCACGTCCATGGTGGAAGCGAGCGTACAGAACTACCTGGAGCGTGGCTTCAACAGCCTGATGGTGGGGTTTGGATGCACGGGCGGCCGGCACCGCTCGGTATACCTGGCCGATGCGCTGGCCCGGCATTTCCGCGGCCGGCAGGGCGTGGACGTTGTGGTGCGCCACGTCGAATTGGAGAAGCAGGATCAATGAAGGCGATGATCCTGGCCGCCGGGCTGGGCACGCGGTTGCGCCCGCTGACCGATGATCGTCCCAAGGCGCTGGTTGAGGTGGCCGGGCGAACGCTGCTGGAGATCGCGATCGCGCGCCTGCGGGAATTTGGGGTGCGGGAAGTCATCGTGAACGTGCACCATTTCGCCGGCATGGTCATTGAGTATCTGCGCGCGAAGAACAATTTCGGCCTGCGGATCGAGATCTCCGAAGAGGACAGCCTCCTCGACACCGGTGGCGGCTTGAAGAAGGCGGCGTGGTTCCTTCGGGAACCCGGACCGGCAGCGCCGTTTCTCCTGCACAACGTCGACGTGATCAGCGCCATCGACCTGGGACGGATGCTTGCCTTCCATACGCAAAACCGGGCGCTGGCTACGCTGGCGGTGCAGCAGCGTCGGGCTTCGCGCTATCTGTTGTTCGACGGGCAGATGCGGCTGTGCGGGAGGCGGCTGGCCGGGGAGCAAGGCACGGGACAGGAGTTGGCGTTCTGCGGGATTCACGTGATCTCGCCGCGCCTCCTGGAGATTCTGAGCGAAGAAGGAGCGTTCTCCATTATCGAGGCTTATCTGAGGCTGTCGCGCCAAGGAGAGAGGATTCTGGCCTACCGCGCCGACGGCGTCTATTGGCGCGATCTCGGCACCCCGGAAAGCATCGCCCGCGCCGCCGAGGACCTGAGGAAAGAGGGAACTTGAACAAGGATCCTATCCTTGGTAGAGTAAGGATGACCGCTGCACTGGAAGGTCGCCATGGCCAAGGTCACGTCAAAGTATCAGGTCACCGTACCCAAGGTAATCGCGGAGCAGTACCGCATTCACCCGGGGGATGACATCGACTGGGTGGCGGCCGGCGAGGTGATTCGAGTCATTCCTCCAGGCAGACAGGAGCCTTCCGAGAACCGCGAGTCACGGCTTCGCTTGTTCGATCAGGCCACCGAGCGCCACCGCAGGCGTCCCCCAGCGTGTGGCGGACCACCGCCTCGCGAGAGAGGCTGGAGGAGAGAGGACCTGTACGAGCGTGGCCGCTCTCGTTGATACGAACCTCCTGGTTTACCGCTTCGATAGCCGCTTCCCGGCCAAGCAGAAGATCGCGACTGGCATCCTGCGGCGCGGAATCCTCGAAGACTCGTTGCGCCTGCCGCATCAGGCTATCGTGGAGTTTGTCGCGGCCGTGACGCGCCCCATCCGCGGACACGTAATCCTCGAACCGGCCGAGGCGCTGCGCGAAGCGGAGGAGTTCTTGCGGCAGTTCCCTGTCCTCTATCCGAATGAAGCCATCGTGCGCAATGCCGTGCGCGGGTGCGCGGCCTATCAGTTGAACTGGTTCGATGCGCACTTATGGGCCTACGCGGAATACTACGGCCTCGCGGAAATCCTGACCGAGGACCTTCAGCATGACCGCCTCTACGGCACCGTCCGCGTGGTGAACCCGTTTCTTGGTCTGTGAACACCTTGCCGGCGATCTGGCCGGGGTGGGGCGGGCATTCCCCGCCGCCGATTTTCCAGCCGGCGCAGCCCGCTGGAAGGGGGTCTCCGTGTGCCGTCAACCCTTCGCATTTGCCGCGCACCCCTGACCGAAAGGTCTGCTATCGTTGGCAACGCGAGGACTTGTCCGTGCTGCTGCCGTATGTTCTAATGCCCGTAGAAGAAAAAATGGGTGTCAGGATTGACGCGTGAGCAACAACATCGTCTCCTACATCGAAATGTGCCGGCGCGAGGCTGCAAGTCTCCAGCAGGGGATGAACTTCGGGATAGGGGGAAACCACTCTGTGATCCTGATGTCGGTTCGGGCTAACGCCCCCTACCGCGATAGGCTCGAGGACGGTGGAACAACGCTTGTCTATGAGGGTCACGATTCCCGGAAAGGTCCATCGTGCCCTAATCCGAAGGTCGTTGATCAACCTGACCGGTTTCCGACTGGCAAGCTTACTCAGAATGGTAGGTTTTTCGAGGCAGCTCAATCCGCGAAGCGCGGGCTGCGTCCGCCTGAGCGAGTCCGAGTCTATGAGAAGATCCGTCCAGGGATCTGGTCATACAACGGGGTCTTTCACCTTGTGGATTCTTGGCGCGAGCGTGACGACTTTCGGACGGTCTTCAAGTTCAGGCGCATGGCTGTTGAAGGGGAAGAAGACTTCGCCCGACCTGTGGAACCGAACGCGGAGCGCCGCCGCCTGATCCCCACCCGGGTCAAATTGGAGGTTTGGAAGCGCGATGGTGGAAAGTGTTCGGTCTGCGGCGCTTCCGACGAACTGCATTTTGACCACATTGTTCCCTTCGCGAAAGGTGGCACGTCGTTGACTAGTGCAAATGTCCAACTCCTGTGCGCTCGACATAACCTCGAGAAGCGAGACCGCATCGAGTAAGTTGACGCCGAAACCGTCGATGAGCAGGACTATCCAGCGGCTGTGTTGCGAGTACTGTTGACCGCAAACGCCTGACGCTTCCCTGTGGTAATTGCGCGTCGGCGACCGTTTCCATTCCGCGGGCCAGCATTCGTGGCTCTGCCGCCCCGCGTACCCGCCACACCTCAGAAGAACCGCCCATCCGTCACCTCCCTCAGAGACACCACCGAACCCATTCTCCGGCCGCTCACCCAACCATCCTCGAGATCGCCAAATCACCAAATTCCCACTCCCCATTCCCTTCCCCCGCCCGGTCCAATCTCCTTTCGTGCGAATCAGTTCCCACACGCCACGGTCTGCAAGCCACGAGCCTCCTGCTACCATAGTTGGCGCGTGCTGTCGCGTGGGCGTGCTCAGTACCGGCGGCGGCTTGGAGCGGCAAAGACAAGAACTGCCAAACAAAGCCAATTTCCTGGGTCATCTCACCCAACCGCACTCGACGACGCGGAGGCCTTTGGGAGAGGATTGGAGGATACAAACGACCTTGAACGAACCCGTGACCGAGCCCGACGACAACTGGCAGCTCAACTACTTCAACTATTTCACCGAAGTCGAGGAGCACTTTCAGAAGGCACGCGGCACCTCCCTGTTCCTGCTCTCGCCGCTCGACTGGGCCCTCATCGAAACCTGGAAGAACGCCGGCGTCCCCCTCGAAGCCGTGCTGCGCGGCATCGACGACGCCTTCGAAAAGTGGCGCAGCCGCAAGTCCAAGGTCCGCATGGTCAATTCCCTCGCCTATTGCGCCCAGGCCGTGCTCGAGCAGGCCCAGCTTATGGCGGGCACAGCGCCGGCGAAGAGCCCGAAGCCGGCCGAAGCGCCTTTCGGCCTCGGGGAAGTCAAGGCGTTCCTTTCGAGCTGTAGCTGGCAGATTCGCGCCGCGTCCGATCCCGCTTACCAGGAAATTGTCGCGGCCCTGGACCGGCTCATCGAAGGGGCGGAAACGCACTACGCCGACCTCGAAGGTCTTGAACAGCGACTCACCGCACTCGAAGACAAGATGGTCGCCATCGCCCGCAGTCGCCAGAGCGACGAGGACCTGCTCGAAGCCCGCCGTGCGCTCGACGCCGAGCTTCGCCCCTACCGCGGAAAGATGACCGCGCCCCAACTCGCCATGCTCGAGGAGCAGTATCTGGAACGCCGGCTGCTGGAAGCGGCGGGACTGCCCCGCCTCAGCTTGTTCTACTTGCGCTGAGCGTTCATGCGGCGCTCACAGCAGCAGCGGCTTGATGTGGCGCTCAAACAGGTTCGCGGTGACGTTCCTTGTCACGGTCTCTTTGCAGGCGGCCAGAAGGTCCAGGTAGCGGCGGCCCATCTCCGCGGCCACCTTGTAGCCGACGTGCAACAACTGCCGCAGGTCGGGGTTGAACTCCGGGCAGGCGGGATCGTGCCTCAGAGCTGCCACAACCTGCTCTGAGGTCCAGCCCCGGACCGACGCCGGCTCCGGCAGACGCGCGGGGTCGATGTCGATCACCGCCGCATAGGGCGCGCACAGCTCTTCCCGGCGAGCATAAGCCGCAACGTAGACGTCCTTGACCAGGACCAAACCTGCGCCGCCGGCTTCGGCCAGACCGATCAGCTCTTCAAGCCACGTTGTGCCCGCGGTCTTGAGGTGGATGCCCGCGTCGTAGCGCCGCAGCGCCTCGCGCATCGGGCCGTAGAGCGAGAACTTGTCGCTTCCGCTATGCACGCTCAGCTTCAGGCTGGAAGGCAGGCCGTACATCCGTACGGCTTGGGCGATGGTCTCGATGCCGGCGGCGAACTCCTCCGCGAAACGGACGGTGTCACCCACGTAGTCGACGCCCTTGTTGAACCTGCCGGTGAACCTCGGAGCGATGGTCTGAACCGGGATGCCTTCCTCCGCGATCGCGGCGAGAATCGTCAACAATTCCTCGGGCGTCTGTGGGCGGTCCGTCTCGTCCATCGAGATCTCGGTGATGAAAGGACGCCTTTGCCTTCCCTCCAGGATGCGGCGGTAGATTCTCCCGGCCTCGCTTATCGCCTCCCGGACACCGTCCGGCCTGCCGATCCGTTCGGCCACATCCAGGGTGAAGAAGTCGCACGCGTCTAGAAAGCCGTCGACGGTCTTGAGGTTGATGTGGTCGGCGTCGACGTGGTACGGCTTCCGCCAGCCGAGCTTGCGGACGGCCGCGTCCGCCGCGGCGCGCGTATCCGCAGGCCGGCTGCCGATGATGGCGTGTTCCCGGTAGGACTTGTTCCACACCGGTACGACCTCCACGCCGCTCTCGGCAGCGAGCATGCAGGCCGCCAGTTGCGCCTCCGCCTGTCGTGCGAAGCGATCTCCGACCCCGACGGAGTACTTCGCGAGGGAGAGCATCCCTACTACTCTACGCTCTCCGCCACGTGGTTCTCGGCCAGGGCGTGCGCCGGCGTCCCTCTTCGCCACCATCGCGCGAAAAGGGCTCCGATGTCGTCCAAGTAAGTGTAGACCACCGGGACCACCAGCAGCGTCAGCAGCGTGGAAGTGATCAGCCCGCCGATGACCGCGCGCGCCATCGGCGCCCGGAACTCGGCTCCCGCGCCGATCTCAAGCGCGAGCGGCAACATGCCGAAGATCATGGCCAGCGTGGTCATGAGGATGGGCCGCAGCCTCACCCGGGCGGCCTCGATCAGCGCCTCCCGGCGCGACGCCCCGGCCCGCCGCTGCACGTTGGTGAAGTCGATCAGCAGGATGGCGTTCTTGGTGACCAGTCCCATGAGGAGGATGACCCCGATCATGGACATCATGTTCAGGGTGTCCTTCACCAGGTACAGCATCCCGGCCACGCCGAGCAGCGACAGGGGCAACGAGAACATGATGGCCAGCGGCTGAGCGAAGCTGCGGAACTGCGAGGCCAGGATCGCGTAGATCAGCAGGACGGCGAGGATCAGCGACTGGACGACGTAGCCGAAACTCTCCGACATCTGCTCCGCCTCCCCGGTGTAGAGAATGCCGTAGCCGGGGGGCAGGTTCAGCGAATCCGCCTCCGCCTTGATCTCGTTGATGACCTCGCCGAGCGACCGGTTCTGCGTGTTGGCGGAAATGCGGATTTCCCTCATCAGATCGAGGCGGCGTATGTTGGAGGGCGCCGCTCCCCGGTCGATCGAGGCCACCTGATTCAGCGGAACCAGCGCGCGTCCCATCTGGGCGGGCAGGTCCAGTTCGAGCAGGTCCCCGCTCCGTGCCCGCTGGGTGGGATCGACGCGAAGGCGCACGTCGTAGCTGTCGCCGTCGGCGTCCTCGAATTGCGAAACCACCTGGCCCGCGACTAGGCCGCGGACCGTGGTCGCCACGGTCCCAAGGTCGAGCCCGAGGTCGCTGGCCGCCTTGCGGTTCAGATTGACGCGGAACTCCGGACGGGCGGCTTCTTCGCTGTTATCCACGTCCACAGCGCCCCGCGTCTTCGCGACGATCTGCTGGAGCTTGGCTCCATAACTCCGCAGGACGTTCAGGTCGTCGCCGCGCAGGCTGACCTGGATCGGCGCCTCCGTGCCTCCCATCGAAGGCAGGCTCACGGCAGTCCGGAGGCCCGGGAACTTCTTCAGCCGCTCGCGCGCGTCGGCCATGATGGCGAGATAGTAGCGGCGCTTGGAGGGATCCTTCAACTCCACATAGATGCTCCCCTCGTTCACCCCCTGCCCCGTGGTGCCTCCCACGGTAGCGTAGGTGTACTCGACGCCCGGGTCCTTGCGGATCTCGGCGACCACCGCCCGCGCGATCTCCTCGCTTCGCTCCAGGCTGATCCCGGGCTCGGCTCGGTAGGTAACGCTGTACTGGCTCTCGTCGGCGTTGGGCATGAAGGCCGATCCGAGCGTGCTGAAGATCTGGAGGCTCCCCACCACCGCCAGGACGCCGATTCCGACGATGACCAACCGGTGCGAGAGGGACCAGTTGAGACATACGGCAAGCACATTGCGAAGGCGATCCACCTGGTCGTTCAGCTTCGCGAGCAGCCGGCCGAACCAACTGCGCGGAACCCGCGGGTCCGCCGCCGGATCGTACCAGCGGGAACTCAGCATGGGATCGATCGTGAAGCTCACGTAGAGCGAAACCAGGACGGCGAAACCCACCGTCACACCGAACTGGTAGAAGAACCGCCCGATGATGCCGCCCATGAACGCCACCGGGATGAAGACGGCGATGATGGTGAAACTGGTGGCCATGACCGCCAGACCGATCTCCGCCGTGGCTTCGCGGGCGGCGGTGTAGTGATCCACGCCGGCGTGCATGTGGCGCACGATGTTCTCCCGCACCACGATGGCGTCGTCGATAAGCAGGCCGATGGCCAGCGACAGCCCCATCAGGGTGAGGATGTTCAAGGTGAACCCGAGAGCGCGCATGACGATGAACGTGGCGATGACCGACACCGGCAGGGCCAGCCCCGTGATCACCGTGCTGCGCCAGCTATTAAGGAACAGAAAGACGATCAGGACCGTCAGGATGCCGCCGATCACGAGCGTGGTCTTCACGTCTTCCACCGAGTCGCGAATGAACACCGAGCTGTCCACCACCTTGCGCAGGCGGATGTGCGGAGGAAGCTCCTTATTGAGCTGCGCGATAATCTCGGTGACCCCGTCGGCCACCTCGACCGTGTTGGCGCCGGACTGCTTTACGATGTCCATGACCAGCGCCGGCTGGCCGTCGATCAGGGCGGAGCTGCGCCGCTCCTCGACGCCGTCCACGGTCCTGGCCACCTCCGGAAGGTAGATGGAGCGGCCGTTTCTCACCGCAACGATCAGGTTCTGAAACTCGTCCACGGAGCGGAATTTGCCGGCGACGCGCACCAGCGGCTCATTGGACCCCTGCTCGAGCTTTCCGGCGGGAAGCTCCAGGTTCTCGCGCTGGAGCGCGCCCGCCACCTCGGCATAGGTCAGGCCGAAGGCCTTGAGCTTCTCCCGGTCCACCAGGACCTGAATCTCCCGCCTGGCCATCCCGATCAGGTTGACCTGCCCCACGCCCTGGACGTTCTCCAGCCGCTTCTTGAGAACCTTCTCGGCAAGCGAAGAGAGCGTCTTGATGTCCGCGGTCTTGCTTTCCACCGCCACCGAAACGATCGGCATGGCGTTGAAGTCGATGCGCTGGATGACCGGCTCTTCCATGTCCTGGGGAAAGTCGGCGCGAATGGCGTTGATCTTGGACTGGGCGTCCTGCTGGGCCGTGGTGATGCTGACCCCGAGCCGGAATTCGACCATGACCATGGAGAGTCCCTCGGTGGTGGTCGACGCGATGTGCCGGACCCCGGGGATGGTGTTCAGGGCCTCCTCGATGCGCTTGGTGACTTCGCGCTCCACGGTCTCGGGCGCAGCGCCCCGGTAGACCGTCTGCACGGTGAGCACCGGAATCTCGACGTCCGGCATCAAGTCGACGCTGAGCTCCCGGTAGGAATACAGCCCGAGAACGACGAGTGTCACGGCCAGCATGGTGGCCAGCACCGGCTGCTTGATGGAGAGATCACTCAGAAACATACAGTCCTACTTTCCGGGAGTAACCTTGACGCCTTCGGCCAGTTCGATCCGCTGCTCGGCGATCAGGATGTCTCCCGGCTTGAGCCCTTCCCTGATCTCCAGTTTGCCATCGGTCTCGCGCCCGACGTGAACCACCCGCCTGGCCGCCTTGCCGTCCTGAATCACGAAGACATAGGAGTCGGATCCTGTGCCGGTCCCCCGGTAGACCGAGTTTGCGGGGACGACAATAGCCTGCTGCGTGACGCCGGTGAGGATCTCGCCCTGCGCGAACATCCCCGCCTTGAGCCGGCCACTCGAGTTATCCACCGCGATGCGCGCGGTCGCCGAGCGCGTCAGCGGATCGACCGCCGGATTCATCTCGACCACATGTCCCTCAAAGACCACGTCCGGATAGCTGTTCACCCGAAAAGCGACCCGCTGTTGCCGCCGCACCTGGGCGAGTTGCGTGGCTGGAACCGGCACCTCAAGTTCCAGTTTCTGATTGTCGACCACCGAGAACATCTGTGTAGGCGCCTCGACGTAAGCGCCCGGGTTCACGAACTTCCGCTCGATCACGCCGGCCACCGGAGAAACGATCACGGTGTCGCGGAGCCGCTTCTCGGCCGCCTTCAGCGCGACCTTTGCCTGGGCCAGTTGAGCCTCGGCCAGCGCCACCTGGGCTTGCGAGTCCCGGCAGGCAACCTCGGCCGCCTTCAGGTCCCGGTCCGTGATGCCGCCCGACTTGATCAGGTTCCGCGCCCGCTCCAGCTCCGAGGCGTTGTGATCGGCGGTAACGCGGGCCCGCGCCAGCGCGGCCTCGGCCACCTGAATGGCGCTCTGGTCCTGCTGCACCGCCAGGCGGTAGTTCTCATCATCCACCCAGGCCACGGCTTCCCCGGCCGAGACGGGGTCGCCTTCCTGCTTGGGAAACCGGAGCAGGCGCCCGACTGTTTCCGCCTTCACCACGACCAGGGAACGGCTCACCAGGCTGCCTGTTACCGGCACCGTGGCCGTGAAGGGTTGGGCCTGCACCTGGATGGTTGCGACCTCCAGAGGCGGGGCCTCCGGCTGCGGCGTGGCTTCGGTTTCCTTCTTCCGGCAGCCGGCGAGGAAGATGGCGGATGAAAGACAGACAGCGATGAGTCTTGAGCGTATGATCATTCCCATGGATTTCTCCCTGCGGTCCACAATAGATTCGCTCGGGCCACTGAATAGCCGTACAGTCCCCGCAGCAGGTTGGTGCGGGCCTCCGACAGGGCCGTCTGCGCGTCCACGATGTCCAAGGTGGTGGCCGCACCGTACTTGTAGTTGTCCTGCATCATGCGCAGGACCCTCTCGGCTTGCGCGATGTTGGCGCGCGCTGCCGTAACGGTTTCGGCGGCCGCCTTCAGCTCGTCCAGGGCCTGCTGGAGGCCGAGCCGCACCTGCTGCTCCATCTTCTCGCGTTCGAGGCGGGTGGCTCTCTGGTTGGCCGTGGCCTGCGTGACCAGACCGCTGCGCCGGAAGCCGTCAAAGACCGGCAATGTGAAGTTCACGCCGAAGTTCCAGCGGCCGTACAGAGGATTGAACAGGTTCTTCGGGAAGCGCGCCACGATTCCGTAGGTGCCGCTGAAGTCGGCCCGCATGCGGCTCTCGGCGTTGGCCAGTTGCAGTTGGGCTTCGGCGCTGCGCTCGGCGACCTTCAACCGTTGTATCTCGGGCCGGCTGCGCACAGCCTGCTGTGCCAGGGCTTCGAAGTCCCACTGGTCCCAGGGCAGTTCCTGGAATCCGGTGGAGATCCGAGTCGGGAAGTCCAGCGGGCGCACAAGGTAGAAATTCAACTGGGCGCGGGCCTGCCGGATGGCGTTTTCGGCGCGCACCAGCTCCGGCGCGATATTGGCCAGGGAAACCTCGCTCCGCAAAACATCGACCTCGGTGGCGACTCCGCCCTGAAACCGGTTCCGCGCCATCTCGGCGTGCAGCTTGCGCTGATCGCGAGTCTCCTCCACAAGCGTCTTGTAACGTTCCGCCCAGGTCAGGGCGTAAGCGGCCCGCACGACCTCCACGGCCAAGTCCTGCTGGCTGCGGTCCACGTCGAGCTGAGCGCCCTCGTTCTCGATGGAAGCGATGCGAAGGGCGGTGCCGACCTTGCCGGCGGTGTACAGCGGCTGCTTGAGGGTGATGCTGTAGTCGAACGTGTTGACGGGAACAGGCTGTATTGCATCCAAGAACTCCTTGGGAAACTTGTCGATGCCCGACGAGTTCAGGAAGCTAGGATCGCGATAGCGGCTCCCGTTGGCGGTGATGCTCACGTCCGGCAGCGCCTGGGCGCGCACCTCCCGGATCTTCCCCTTCAGGCCCTCAGCGGCCGCCTTGGCCCGGGCCACGTCCGGATACCGTTCCAGGGCCAGCCGCACGGCCTCCTCAACCGTCAGTGACTCCTTCTCACCGGAGACCTGCGCTGTCATCGGAATGACACACGCCGTCAACAGGATTAACCATTTCTTCATAATTCACCTACCGAGCGGTAACCTCAGGCCTGCAACCGTCGACCAGCAGTTGAACCACCCGCCGCGCCAGGCGCCGGTCCAGTTTGGGCCGGCCTTGCAGCAGGTAACTCATTGAATAGATGATGTCGACGCCGAGCAACGCGATCGCCAGCTCATCAGGACGGCACGACAACTCCTTCCTGCGGACTCCTTCCCGGGCAACTCCCTGTATCACGCTCAGCCAATTCAAACCCAGGCCCACGAAGTCGATGGCCGGATCCTCCTTCTGGGGGGAGAAAACCATCCGGAATAGTACCGAGGAAAGTGCGGGATTTCGCATGGTAAAGCCGAAATCCGCCCCCAGGACGTTCCCCAATCTCTCCCGGGCGCTGTCGCCGCGAGAGGCGGCCGCGGTGAGATCCCGCAACAACTCCGAGTGGGCTTCCAGGACGATGTGGCGATAAAGGTGTTCCTTGTTCTTGAAGTGATAGTAGAGAACGGGTTTGGTGATCCCAGCGCGCCTGCAAATCTCCTGCGTCGGCGTAGCCGCATATCCTTTTTCAGCGAAGAGCGCAAGGGCGGAGGCCCGGATCCTGTCCCGGGTCGTCATTTTCATACTTACCGATCAGTATACTGTATACGCACGTGACAAATCGATCGTTCCCGGCCCTTTCCCTTTTCGCCGTCTCGCCGCCGACGCGTTGCTTGCCCGCGAGGGCACCGGTGATAGAATGGTTCCGCAAGCTATAGGAGGGAGGTCAATTATGGCTGAACCTGGCATTAGCCGGCCGTCAAGGGGGGGGAGGGTTGTCGTTTCGCTCCTCGCCGGAGTGGTTCTCGCGCTGGTGGTGTCATCCGTGTACCTTTTTCTGGAAGTCGACCGCTTGAGGGCGGATCTGCGCGTGATGCGCGAGCAAGTCCTTTCTGAAGTGACCAAGGTGCAGGAGGCCTCTTCGCTGCTGGACTCGGCCAACCGCCGCAATCTTGACACCCTGAGGGAAGAACTGGCCAACGCCCAGCGCACGGCCGCCGTGGCCGCGGGGCAGGCGCGAACAGAAGCCCTGCGCCACGCCGAGGAACTGGCCAGGAAATTGGATGCCGAGCAGAAGAAGCAGCAGCAGCAATTTGCAACCCAGTTGAGCGAGGTCAAGGACGCGACCGCGACCGCCCAGACCAAGATCGCCGACGTCTCGACCGAAGTGAGCAGCGTGCGCAGCGAAGTCGCCTCCACGAAATCCGAACTGGAGAAGACCATCGCCGAGCTGAAGAGCGTTCGCGGCGACCTAGGCGTGCAAAGCGGGCTGATCGCCACCAACGCGAAGGAACTGGCGGCGCTGCGCGCCATGGGGGACCGCAACTACTTCGACTTCAACCTGGTCAAGACCAAGCAGATGCAGCGGGTGGGCGACATCAGCATGCGCGTCACCAAAGTGGACACCAAGAAGAACAAGTACACGATCGAGTTGATCGCCGACGACAAGAAGGTTGAGAAGAAGGACAAGAACCTCAACGAACCGCTGCAATTCTACGTTGCCAGGGCCCGGACTCCGTACGAGATCGTGGTGAATGAGCTTCGCAAGGACCAGATCATCGGCTACCTGGCGACTCCCAAGGTCCAGGCAGCCCGTTAAGGCGGCGGCGCCTTTTCCTGGTTCCAGACAGCGCCGGCCGTGGCAGGCACATTCCTTAGCGCATGATGCGTCCCACCAGCGCCTGCGCGGCCTCCACGTGCGGCCGCAGGAACAGCAACCATAAAATGAAGACCTACAAGCGCTATTGCAGGGATGCCCAACTCGAGCTTTCGCACTGACGTTCCTGCCTGGGTCGATTCTAAGGAGTCGCCGTGGGGCAGGCAAGATTCACGAAAGTTCCAGTACTACGCTGTCTGATTGGTGCGGATGAGAGGACTTGAACCTCCACGGAGTTGCCCCCACTAGAACCTGAATCCCTGAAATGCTTTGTTTTCAATCATTTAGAGTTTCGCTGAGTTTGCCTAAGTTGTTGACTCTTCACATTGAGTGTAATTGAAGCCGGATCAGTTCGCACACAAGCCGCACACAAACTTCTCAATTTCGGAGTTGATTATCCCTTTTTTGACTCTGCGGCCCGGCTCCTTGCTCGGGCGTCGCGAGCGGCGTCTCGCTGAGGGATCCCATTCCTGCGGCAGCGCGGGCAATAGTTCCGCCTATTTGCGTTGGGGCGGCGCGAGGGCGCGTAGGACAGATGGCACTCGCTGCATAGCGCAAGCCCATCTTTCATCGCTACCAGGACTGACAGTTGGAGCGCGAGCAAGGCGAGAAGTTGGTCCCCGGTGAGTTCGACATCCCATTGCCGCAAATGGCGGTCCCAAAGCAGGTGAGGCCTCGCCTGGCTCATGTGGAGCCAGCGATTGACGTGCCAGCTCAGTACCTGCCGGGAAAGCGACCAGGTTTTCCATGGCTGATCGGGCATGGGCGGGGACTGGTGCTCTTGCTTGAGTGAGTGATGGACGGCGAGAACGATTTCGCGCTGTCGAAGCACCTCGAAACCACTCTCGCTACCCGCGCGCCCAAGGTTTACGGCGCCCGCAATATTCAATAGTGAATCAGCCCATCGCGAGAACGTCCGCCAAACAAAGAGATGCTCTGGAAATCGAAGAATGCCCGGTTCCCAGTTGGGATCCTCGATCATGGTCACTTCTTCCGTGAAGAAACTCTGCCGCGACGCTGGGCCAAGCAATCCCCAGTTTTGGGCGAAGCGCAGAATGTCAGAGTCTGATCCGTGATGAAGCTGACGGAAAGTCTGCATGAGGCCTATTCCTGGCCGACGCGGTTTCCGGACACCCCCGTAAGCGAAGAGGGCGCCACGCTTGAGCCGCACGATTTCCGGCGGCCAGAGCAAGCCGGCTGAAAAGATTGGCTGATCTCGTGTCGTCATATTGTCGTCATATTAGAAGTATTGATCGCCCCTCAATCATAAGGCACAATTGCATTGAGGTCAAGCATGGAAAACGGATCCTTGGTGACGATTAGTCAATTCCGGCTAATGGAGCCGGCATTTTCGAGCGATCAATCGGTCTACGCCGCAGCCCGGCAAATTCAGGGGTTCCCTATCGTCCGGGTCGGTCGCCGCGTGTTCATTGACCTTGAGCGCTGGCGGGAGTTCAAGCGCGCCGGCGGGCAGGCGTTGCCGGGCGGTTGGCGGCGGGAGCCCGTGGAGACGAGGGGATGAGGATGCGACCGGCGGAGCGCAAGAGGCGCCCCAGGCGCAAGGCGACCAAGGTCTTGCTGCTGCCTTTCCGCGGGGAGGTTCCATTCCCTGCGGTGGAGGACATATCGCGGAGGACCGGCATACCGCTCCGCGTGTTGCGCCGGCGAGTGGACGCAGCGGTCGAAGCGGGCGTCCTGCGCCGAGTCAGGGTCGATGAGGATCTGTTCCGGGGGGCGGCGTGATCCGTAGCGGATATGTGAAGCTGTGGCGGCGCCTGATGGAAGATCCGCTCTGGACGCAGGCGCCCGCATCGTGGCTCAAGGTCGCGCTGGGCATTCTGATGCAAGCGGCATGGAGGCCTGGCAAGTGGTTTGACGGCCAGCGCGAAATCCCAATAAATCCGGGGTTTCTGGTCACATCGCGCCAAAGCATGTGCAGGGATTGTGGCGTCAGCCCCCGTGAATATAGGGGTGCGATGAGTTTCCTCAGAAAAACTGGATTTTGCGACCAAGTGACGACCAAGCGCTATACCATCATAACCATAAGAAACTGGGCGAGTTATCAGGGCGGCGAAACTTCAGAGGACGATCAAACGACCAAGTCGCGACCAAGTCGCGACCAAGTCGCGACCACATCTGAAGAAGGTAATCATCATCAAGAAGGGAAGAAGAAAGAATCAGCAGTTCGTCTTCGACCGAGCCTTACGTTTACTCCCCCGGAGAACGGCGAGCCGAAAAAGCCTATTTCTTCGAGCGCTGATGATGATGATTTAACCCGGACGCCCACAGAACAATTGCAGGCGTGGATAAAGCGCAGACATCCCGAAGCAAACGCCGAAGAGATAGCTGCGCTGGTCCGGCGCGATCTCGAAGAAAAAGGACTCGAGATCAGCGGCGGCTTTCTGGCATTCATCCGCGACAATGCAACCGGACGGAGCACGAATCCACCGGGCCTGTACCGGAAGATGGTCCGGCGGTATTCGGCCAAGCTCCAGACGGATTCACTTGAAAGAAGCATCGCAATGGAGAATGCAATGCGGCACGGTTTGCCGCAACCAGCCTACAAGCCTTCGTGCGACCGCTGCAAGGATGGAGTATTGGCCGGCGGCGGCTTCTGCGACTGCAAGGTGGGGCTGGTCCGGCGCGAGCTTGAAGAACGCAGAAGCAAGGGGGCGGCGGCGTGAGCCGAGTTCTACTAGACCGCAACGCCGAGGTGCCGGAGCACCTGCGGTTCGGAGCGCGGCGGATCTTCAAAGGGCGCACGGTCAACCTATCGGCTCTCTGCGATGATCCCGACGATCAGGCGTGGCTGGCTGATTTCCTGGGCGACGGGACAGATCCGATTGACGATGAGGACGCGGCGACGGGCGAAAGCCTAGCCGATGACGGCGGCGCGATCCGGCAAGCCTTCTCCGAAATGCCCGAATCGCTGATGAAACGCGACCAGGACGGCACAATGGTACCGGACTGGGCAAAAATCTTGGCCGGCATTAAGGGCCAATCGAGAAAGCAATTAGAGGCGCGTTGTCTAGTCGCCGAAAAGCGTTTTCGGGATGGTCTGACCCAAGAGCAGATCATAGCGGGTGCGACGGCCGGACTGCGGGGGCGCAGCGCACTAAGGCTGAGAGTCGAGAAGCATCACCAGATATTTGCCGCCTGGCGCTGGCTGGACCGACCCGAGAATCAGCGCAAGATCGCAGATGTAGTTCGGCAAGCCCGAGCGGAGAAGCCGAGAAAACCGGAGCCCACGATTGCGGTCCAGTCCCCTACCCGTACCGACGCTATCGGCGTGCTGGCCGAGAAGGCAAGACTTCGCAGAACAGCCATCGAGATTCTCGACAGGGCGGCGCCGTCCATCATGGTCGACCACGCTGAAGACTGCCACCGGCTGGGGCCGGGCTGGCACAAAATGCCGGGAACTACCACGGAGCGCCTTGACGTGGACCCGGCGACCGGCTGGCGCTGGCTGGACCATGGGACCGTTGCGGTGGACGCGCTGGGCGGATACGTTCACTTCTGCCCGGAATGCGATCGGTACACCTGTCCCATTTGCGGGCGGCTGGTGAAGCCGGCCAGAATCAAAACGAAACCAAGGGCCGGGGCGAAATGATTTCACCGCGCAAGTTAGTATATATCAGTGACTTACAGGCAAATGTCCCACACAGGGGCATTCTAGCGGGATATAGTGTAAAGGCTATTCTACAGAGGAGTAACGCATGGGTACAACTACGCTTGTGCTTCAGTACAAACCCGGACCGGGCCGAAGGTCTGTACCGCTTGCCCGCATCCGTGACCCGAAAATGGCGGCTCAGGCGGCACGGCTGGCTGTGGCAGAGGCGAAGAAAGCCGCACGCTCCAAGGCCAGCGATGACCGGGTTATCGCCTATCGTGATGCATTGAAGGCGGCAGCGCTGGATGAGCTACTAACTGCGGTAACGGTCAACGCCTAGAATGCCCATTCCTGCGCATTACAGCCCCGTGGTGCAATAGGAGGGGCCGGGTAGGTATCTAGGGCGCGGGGCGCGGAATCAACTGACGGGGCGAACTGTGAAGCCGAGTTAATGGAAGAGAGCCTGCGGCGATACTGAAGACAGCCTGGCACGCCCGCGAGAGGGCGCGGCAGGCGGTGGCAGAGGCGCACGCAGGGATTACGTCGGTTCAGGGGCAATGAACTCTAAACGCAAGGGCACCCGAAACGAGCATCGCTCCATGCGATTGCTGGAGGCGGCAGGCTACCAATGCACAAGGGCAGCGGGAAGTTTGGGCATGTGGGATGTAATCGGTGTGGGCTCATCTGATGTCGCGCTAATCCAGGTCAAGAGTAGGGATTGGCCGGGCGCCGTAGAGATGGAGCAATTGCGAGACTTCAGGTGCCCAAGCAATTGTCGCAAGCTAGTGCACCGCTGGCGCGACAGGCAACGGCTACCGGATGTGAGGGAACTGTGACGCGCGCTGATTACGATTCGATGAACCCGCAAGCGGCGTGCATCATTTGGGGCGCCCCCCACTTGTACGGGGGTGAGGGCGCCGGGCCGGTGCGCTGGGCTGAACTGTACCTACGGCGACATGCCAAGCAGCCAGCGGCAGACGCGGCGCAGCTCGAGCTTGTGCTCGGCGGCAGCGAGAAGCGGGAGCCCGCTAAGTGACTGAGGCGCAAGGAGATAGGGCGGGGCGGTCTCAGGGGCTGGTATTGCGACCCAGTGCCGTGCGTCGAGTTTTGTGCGAATTTCCGCGAAATTGGAATTCCAGAATGAGCGCCCCCTGCGCTACGGGGGGCTGGAGCCCGGGTTAGCACGCTGGGCCGAACTCTACCTACGGCGGCACGGCACTGTCGAGCAACAGGTCGGCGAGCAGACACAGTTACCGCTGACGACGACGGACGGCGGAGATGGAGAATGGCTCGTAAGTTGTTGATAAGGCGGGAGGTACTCTCGATCTCTGCCAAGCTTTGCCAAGAGCCGCGCGTCGACCAAAAAAAATGCAAATAATTCGGAGGCATAATGCCACGCACCAAGCCTAGGGCATTGAGACAAGCCGGTTCCGATCTCTGGACCTGGCTCGCCAAGCACTATGACGTGTCGGGATGCGAACCGCTGGCGATGGAGCTTTGCCAAACAGCGGATCGGCTTACAGAAGTTCGCTCCGCGATGGCGGCGGCCAGCAACCCGGCGGATCTATGCCGGTTAATAAACGCCGAGACGAAACTAGGCGGGCAGTATGCGCGGCTGTGGCGCGTTTTGGGCCTTGCGGACATGCCGGACCAACCAAAGCGACCCGTGGGCAGGCCGCCGGCGTATCTGAGGGAGATCGGACAATGAAGGCGACACCGAGGCCCGAAGCCGATAGACTGAACGCCCGAGAGCAAGTGCGCGCGCGGATTCGCGAACTGATCCGCAACCCGCACGAGGCGACCAAGGCATCCGCGGACGAATTGCTCGAGCTATGCCGCGACCACCGGGCCGCCTTTGCCGGGGAGTATTTACTGTCCTGGCCGGCGGCGTCTGGCGTGGACCGCCTATTCCGGCGAACGTCTGAGGAGTTCAAAGCCATGCGAATTAAGCCGGCTCGAGCTTGCCTGCTCTGCATTCACGATCTGATAGAACTTCCAGGCGAGTCGCAGGCATACTTCCGGATGCTGGGCCTCTCTATGGCCGGCGGCGCCCGGTTTGCGTTCACCGACGCCGAGACACGCTGGTGCGACGTTAATTTTGATCGCTTGCACGCGCTGGACGGAGGGAGTCGAGGCATCGAAACGCTCAAGGAACGGCACAGCTACGTCGGTCGCAGCATGACTTATGCCGTCAACGTGGTTTCCGGCAGGATTCCGGCGGGGAAGTTTGTTCGCCTTGCCTGCCAGCGGCAATTAGATGACTTGAGGCGAAGCGGAGACTTACCGAAATGGGTGAAACTGGAGGCATAATGGAAAGCAAGTCAGATGATAGACCGACGATTACACCGGCGATGGTGCTGAAGGACATCGCCGATGTGGCGACCGCACTAGCGGGCGTTTCTAGGCGGCTTCTTGCGGTAGAAGAGGAGCACAGGGCCGTGTTGGACGTTCTCGAAATGCACAAGACCGCGATTTTGAAGTTAGAGGCTGCGATCAAGACCGCGGCTAGGCCATCCGGCGCTCCACCGGCTTTGAATTAGCGATTTCTTGCACCTCCACGCGGCGCATTCCAGCGGGATGCTGGCGGCGGCGCGAACAAACAAGCAATCGGCGCGATGTGCGATTGCAAGCCTCAGAGTACCGCGAGATGCGGCGAGGTAAACAGTTACAACTTACTGTCGCAGAGACGGAAAGGACTGATATGTCTGATATTCTTCTTACCGAGTTCAAGACCTGGCAGTCGAGCCTTGACTCCAGGTTCACCAAGCTGTCTGAGCAAGTCGCATCCGTGCAGAAGCAGGCCGACGCAATCGACCAAAGGATGCAGCGGTCCGTGTTCGAGGGCGGCCAGAAGGGGCTGGACGCAGTTCTCCGCGAGTCGGCGGCGCTCAATAGCTTGCTCGAGAGCAAGCAGGGCCGAGCGCGGATCGAGTTGACCGGCCATGCGCTCACCGAAATGCTGGGCATTAAGACCGTGACCGTTGGCGGACTGGGAACTGCTACGCCCGGCGTGTTCCAGTACGACCTCGACCGCGGCATTACGCCGATGGCTCGCCCGGCGCTTCGTATGCGCGATGTTCTCGCGTCGAGGCCAACGAACATGGCGCGAGTCGCCTGGCTGAAGGAAACGGTCAGACCCACGAAGGCATCACCCATTGGCGAGGCCAGCGAAAAACCCTCGACCGACCTGACCATCAGCGTTGACTACGAGGACGTGAAGAAAATCGCGCTGCTTTGCACCACAAGCGACGAGGTGCTGGCCGACAGTTCCGAGGTGTCCGGCTTCATTCGCGGCGAGTTGTCCGCCCGCGTGCTCGAGGAGCTGGACACGCAGATCCTTTACGGCGACGGGTCCGGCAACAATTTGAATGGCTTGACCACACAGGCGCAGGCGTTCGACTCCACCCTGCTTGATCCCGACGCCGCCGCCGGTTACTCCCGCATCGACTGCATTTCGGCGGCTGTCGAGCAGATTTTGGCCGCGAACGAACTGGCGCCTAGCTTCGTCGCAATGCACGTCTCCGACTGGCAGCGCATCCTGCGGCTGAAGGACGGCGAGAAGCGTTTCCTGTTCGGCTCGCCCGCGTCGGCCACGGCGCCCCGCATCTGGAGCTTGAACGTGGTCCCCTCTACTCAAATCACCAGCGGGTATTTCCTCGTTGGCTCCGGTGATCCGAGGGCCGCAGAACTGCGCGACCGCATGGGGTTGACCATCGACGTCTCGACCGAAACCTCTAACAACTTCCGAGACAATCTGGCGACGTTCCGCTGTGAACTGCGGGCGGCGCTGGTAGTCAAGCGACCCGAAGCCTTTGTCTACGGCGCGTTCGTTTCTTCGCCCGCCTAGTTATTAAGTGGGGGCGGTGAGTCCGTCCCCACTTACTTACCGGAGACTTGCGGCATGGACACGCGATTCCTGAACTTTGAGATCAAGCAATTGACCGACGCCGGCGAGTTTACCGGCGTCGCGTCGCCATACGGCACCGAAGACCTGGGCGGAGACATCATCGAGCCTGGGGCCTTCACTGGAGACCTTCAGAAGCACGGCGCGGAGCGTCCGCTGCTCTGGCAGCATGATGCTAAGTGTCCGATTGGGACGGTAACCTTGCAGGACTCGCCGGGCGGCCTACTCGTGCAACGGGGCAAGCTGGAACTTGCACTCGATGACGCGAAGAAAGCCTTCACGGCGATCAAAAGCAAGATCATCAAGGGGCTTTCCATCGGCTTTCAGGCCGAAAAGTGGGAGTACAAGAAGTCGGACAACCCCGATGGATGGCCTACTCGCATCCTGAAAGCCGTCCGGCTGTGGGAAGTGAGTATCGTTACGTTCCCGATGGCTGAGGGCGCGACGATTTCCAGCGTCAAAAGCCTCTCTTCGATCCGCGACTTCGAGCGGTTCCTGCACGAGGCCGGATGGAGTCGCAAAGAGGCGGCGGCGCTCGCCGGCCACGGCTGGAAGGGCCTGCAACTGCCCGAACCCGAGGACGCCTCGACCAATGAATTGATTTCCTGGCTGCGTTCGGTGAACAGCGCGGCCTAACGAGTTTCCGCGGCGGACTCCTCGCCGTCGCGGATCCCGCGCGGCTTCCCCTCCTTCTCCGCGCGGTAACAGGGGGCTGGCACGGCCAGGCGCCAGCCCCACTTTGAACATCCGGGCGGCTTACCCGGAAAGTAACCAATTGGAGATAAATATGGACGGAATCGTGAGGCGGTTCGACTCGCGGCGCGGATTTGGCTGGATCACGCCGCTGATTGGGTCGCCAGATTCAACAACGGACGTTTGGTTTCACATTTCAGCCGTGCGGAACGCGGAAATACTTCCGGGCGGCTGTCGAGTCAGTTTCAAAATCGTGGATGCGCCCGGTGGGCGCGTCCAAGCGGCGTCAGTGGTGCCGTACACGCGGACGCTCGCAGCACAGGAACGCCGGCGGGAACAAAGTAGAGCAGAAAGGCAGGAGGCCGAATGCACACAGGCGTAGTAAAGCGGTTCGACGCGGCAAAGGGATACGGATGGATCGCGCAGGACGGCGACGACACGCGCGACGCTTTTGTACACTACTCGGCCATCTGCGGCGACGGGTACAAAACGCTAACCGCGGGCGACCGCGTGGAATACGAAGTGCGGCGCGGTCCCAAAGGCTTGCTTGCGTACGCCGTCCGGGTGTTGGAGCCAGCAGAAGCGGCGTGATTCGGGGGTATCCCAGGTATCACCCGAGGCGCAGCGAACGCATGGCGAGGCTCTAATGAGCGAATTCGGGGCGCCTGGCAGGGGGAGGGGGCGCGGGCCACGGTTCGACCCGCGCTTTTCGGGCGGCTTAGGCGGACCGACCGCAAACCTCATCGATGGCCAATCCTAAGCTACATTCCTGGCTGCCGGACACATGGTTAGCATTCCGCAATTGCAGGATGTCGCGCAGTAGGGCCATCTCGGATGGGTTTGCGTCCTCTTTGAACAGCTCGAAGTCGAAATCTAGCTCCTCCAGCAGGGAGGCAGCATATTGCTGTACGGTCGTCTTGGGCATTTCATCTTCCTCTCATTCAGGCGTTAGAAGTAGCAGCGCGACGGCCAGCAGCCACGGCAGCCACGCGACCACCGGGGCCAAATTGGGGCGTCGGCGGGGACTCCACCAGAAACGCCGGGCGCAGGTGAGGCAGACCAAACGGCGGATTCGCGGGAAATGGCCGCTGATGGCCACGCAGAGGTAGTCAAACCCGCGCAGGGCGCGATTCAACGCCGTGTGCGGGCGCCGGGCGTACCTGGAGCCGCAGTGAGGGCATTTCATCG
>JBHGAV010000054.1:0-26910 GCA_041946685.1 Bryobacteraceae bacterium
ATGCGCTTGTCGGCGAGGAAGCTGGGCACGTCGCCGTCGGCGATGCGCTGCGCCAGGCCCTCGACGATGGCCGTCTTGCCGACGCCGGGCTCACCGATCAACACGGGATTGTTCTTGGTTCGCCGGCACAGGATCTGGACCACGCGCTCCAACTCGTTCTCCCGGCCGATCAGGGGGTCCAGAACGCCGTCCACGGCGGACTGCGTGAGGTCGCGGCTGAATTCGCCCAGAAGCGAGCTTTCCTTGGGGCGGCTGGCGGTCATTTTCTCCGACGTGCTGCGGGCGATCTCCTCCCGCACCTGGCTGAGCCTGAGCCCGCGCTCGTGCAGGATCTCGGAGGCGAAACACTTCTCCTCGCGCAGCAGCCCGAGCAGGAGATGTTCGGTGCCGATATGCTTGTGATTGAGCCGTTCGGCCTCCTCGGCCCCATAGGCCAGCACCCGCTTGCACTCGTGGCTGAGCGGTAAGTCCACCGACGTGGAGACCTTCTCCCGGACGGTGGTGTGCGCCTCCACCTGCTTGCGGATCGACTCGATGGCGGCGTGCGAGCGCAGGAACCGGTTGGCCAGCGCCTTGTCTTCGCGAAGCAGTCCAAGCAGCAGGTGCTCGGTCTCGATATACGGGCTGCCGAACTGGCTGGCTTCGTACCGGGCAAAGAAGATCACCCGCCGGGCCTTCTCCGTGTACCTCTCAAACATATGCCTTCCCTTCCTCCAGCAAGCAGGGGGTCAGCGCCCCGCCGTCCATCTTCAAGATCCGGTCGCAGCGGCCGGCGAACGACAAGTTGTGGGTCACGTAAATCGAGGTGAGCCCGTGCGAGCGATGCATATCGTCCAGCAGATCCAGAATCATCCCACCCGTCTTCGCATCCAGGTTCCCGGTGGGTTCATCGGCGAACAGGAACTGCGGCGTCCCCACCAATGCCCTCGCCAGAACCACCCGCTGCTGCTCGCCGCCGGACAATTCCCCGGCCCGGTGAGAGGCGCGGGCCCGCAGGCCGACCTCGTCGAGCCGGGCCGCGGCGGCCCGAGCTGCTTCCTCATGCCCGGAGGCGCGAACCAGCAGCGGCATCATGACGTTCTCCAGCGCGGTGAACTCCGGCAACAGGTAGTGTATCTGCCACACAAAACCTATCGACCGGTTGCGGAGTTCCGCTAGCTCGGAGTCCGCCAGTTTAGTGATATCTCTTTCCCCGAACCAGATAGAGCCCTCCGAGGGCCGGTCCAAGCCCCCCAACAGGTGTAGGAGCGTGGACTTTCCCGCGCCGGACTCGCCCACGATGGCGAGCTTCTCTCCCCGGCACACCTCCAGTCCAAGTCCTTGGAAAACAACCAGCTCCTCGTCTCCGGACCGGTATCGCTTGGCCAGGTCGACTGCCCGGATCGCTGTCTGCTCCGCCGGCGCCATGCGGCAAGACCCTCTATTCTCTACGCTAGCATGGAGCGCCCCGGACTTGTGGGATGATACGAGACGTATGGGCTACTACCAGGCCAACCGTGACGCATTCCTGGAGGGGCTGAAGACGTTCCTCCGCATCCCCAGCATCAGCGCCCTGCCAGAACACAAGGCCGACGTCCGCTGGGCGGCCGAATTCGTCTGCGAGGAATTGAGGGCCGCCGGCCTCCAGGGCGCGGAATTGATCGAGGGCAACGGCAACCCCCTGGTCTATGCGGAATGGCTCGGGGCGCCCGGCAAGCCCACCCTGCTTCTTTATGGGCACTACGATGTCCAGCCGCCCGACCCCCTGGAGGAGTGGAAGTCGCCGCCGTTTGAGCCCACCCTTCGCGGAGACGATTTGTTCGCCCGGGGCGCATCCGACGACAAGGGGCAGACGTACATCCTCATCAAGGCCGTCGAGGGCTTCCTGAAGACCGGCGGCCGTCTTCCGGTCAACGTCAAGTTCCTCATCGAGGGTGAGGAAGAGGTGGGGGGCGAGCACATCACCGCCTACGTGAAGAGTAAGCCCGCCCGCTTGAAGTCGGACGCCGCCGTCATCTGCGATACGGAGATGTTCGCGCCCAATCTGCCGACGATTTGTGTCGGGTTGCGCGGGATCGTCTACCTGGAACTGGATGTGCGCGGCGCGGACCATGACCTCCACAGCGGTGTCTACGGCGGCGCGGCGCCGAATCCATTTCAGGCGGTAGCGGAGATCCTCACCGCCCTGAAGGACCGCGACGGCCACATTCTCATCCCCGGTTTCTACGACCGTGTTCGCCCGCCGAGCGCCGAGGAGCGTGAGGCCTGGGCCCGGCTGCCCTTCGACGAAGAGGAGTACAAGGCCAAGGAGGTGGGGGTGAAGGAACTGGTCGGAGAACCGGAAAAGCCTCTGTTCGAGCGGCTGTGGGCCCGGCCGACCCTGGAGGTCCACGGCATCCGGGGAGGGTTCACCGGCGAGGGGGCCAAGACCGTAATCCCCGCCCGCGCGGTGGCCAAGATCAGCATGAGGCTGGTTGCCGACCAGAACCCCGACGAAGCGCTGGCCCAGTTCCAGGCCGCGGTTCAGGCCGCGACGCCCAAGGGCGTAACGGTGGAGGTCAAGCCGATCCACGGCGCGGCGCCTTCGCTGGTCGATCCGTCGAGCCCGTTCATCAAGGCGTCGGCCGAGGCGATGAGCCAGGTCTTCGGCAAGGAGACGGTCTACATACGCTCGGGCGGATCAATCCCGATCGTGGGACTGTTCGACCAGCACCTGGGGATCCCGAGCGTGCTGATGGGCTTCGGTCTGCCGGACGACAACCTGCACGCGCCCAACGAGAAGTTCCACCTGCCGAACTTCTACCGCGGCATCCAAGCCGTGGCGAACTACCTGGAGTTGCTGGGGAAGTAGATTCCCGCTATTCGAACTTCTGCCAGCCGGGCACGTACATGTCGCCGTCGCCAGCGCCCTTATCGGTGGCTGCCAGGAGTTTCATCAACTCGCTTGCGGGCACCTGTCTTTTAATCCGGGCTGGTCCGCCCTCACCCTTGGGAATCGTGATGCTGATCTTGTTCGGCGCTTCCAGAACGATATCCAACATCTTGTCGGCCATTATTCGGTTCTCCTTCTTGTACCTGAGTTAGTAGTTGTTCCTGTGTAGCGTGCACTAAGAGTTACGCGAGAATCGGCAGCCAGTCCCCTTCTTCCTCCGCCACTTCGTCGTGTCGGGAGCCCAGCGTCACCCGCAAGGCGACGCTCAAGTATCTCCCACCCTCGCTGACCATGGCCAGCGATTCCACGAAGTCGCCCACGATGCCCTGAAGGTCTCTGCGGCTCAGAGCGAAGCCCGCATCTCGAACCAACGTCTCCAACCTAGACAGCGAGCAGGCTCTATCACAGAGCTTATACACCAGGCTACGGGCCGGGTCAAGCTCCACGCGATCATGAACGCGGTTGAACCTGGAGTCGGCCAGAAAGCCCGTACCGTCCGGATTAACGTAGTGGAGGAGGCTTCCCCTGGGCTCTCGGGACCATCTGTCGACGAACTCCCGGACTTTGCCGGTGTAGGTTCTGGGGTCCCTGCCGTCCGCATAGGAGAACTGGAAGGCATAGGCCATGTCGGCCAGTTCCCTTGGGGGCAGGTCGTAGATGTAGGGATAGACGAACATGGGCCGCACGCTGGTGAATCCGTACTGCTCCGGGGCATCAAAATGCGGGCTGAAGCGATCGAGGCGGATCGGCCCGAACGCGTCGGGAGGGCGAAGGTGGCTGATCCTCCTCAGGTACTCGAGGATAACCTCGTAGTCTTCGGCCTCCTCGTAGGGGAAGCCGGACAGGAGGTTCCAGTAGGCCGTGATCCCGTACTGCTCGCACCACTTCAGGCACTGCACGTTATCGAGCGCCGTCACCCCCTTGCTCATGAGGCGCAGCAGCCTCGTGCTGAAGCTCTCGATGCCGGGCTGCACCGACCGGACGCCTGCGCGGCGCATGGCGCGAAAATGCTCCTTCCTCAGGGTGGATTTGACTTCGAAGAACATGTCCAGATCCAGGCCGCTGCCGGCCAGCCGAGGCATCAAGCCGTTCAGGAACGGCATCCCGAGGATGGTGTCCGAAAAGGAAAGCTGCGAAGAAGCTGAGCGCGGAGCGAGCGCCAGGATCTCGGCGGCCGCCCTTCCCGGAGTCTTGGAGCGGTACTTCAAAAAGTGCAGGTGATTCCCGCAGAACTTGCATTGGTGACGCATGCCCCACCAGCAGCCGCGGCTCAACTCCAGGACCATGCCCTGGCCGAACAACTCCGCCAGCGGGCTCTGTTCGTATTGCGCCTGGAAATCGCGGAAGTCCGGCCAGGGCAACTCATCGAGGTTCTCCAGGACAGCCGGGGGGCCGCCGCGAGTCACGCCTTCCCCGTTTCGGAAGATGATTCCCGGGACGCCGTCCGGCAGCGCGCCTTCCCGCAGCCGGCCCAGAAGCGCCGGGAAGCTGAACTCCGCCTCTCCGTCCACGGCAAAGTCCACGAACGGAAAAGCCCGAAGCAAGGCTTCTCCCATCACTCCGGAGCAGTTGGAGCCGCCGAAGACGATCTTCAGATCGGGGCGTCTCGTCTTCATGTTGCGAGCCAGCAGCAGCGAGGAGAGATTCTGCCGGAACTGCGAGGTGAAGCCGACCAAAGAGTAGTCTTCCAGGTTCACCCGCCGGAAGCATTCCTCCACATAGGCCGGAACAAGATCCCGGATCTCGAGCCAGTAGCGGATCTCGTCCGGGGTGTAGCGCTCCGGCAACACCTCCGAGATGTATCGGTCCGCCTCCAGGCTGCCCTTTCCGTAGTAAGCCTGCGAGAATACCCAATCCCCCGTGTAGAAATTGTCGCCTCCCTGGAGCAACAGGATTCGCTCCCGCGCCTCCAGGTCCTCCCGCTCCAGCCGCTGCTTGCCGAGCCAAGCGGCGTGGTGATGGTACAGGTGTTCGGACCAGAGCAGGTTGAGGTAAAGCACGTCCACCTGGAATCCTTCGCGCTCGGCGATCGGCTTGAGGAGGCTCAGCGCCAGGCAAGGCCCGTTCACGCGGGCCCAAGGCATGTTCACGAGCAGAATCTTGCGCAAGGACTCAGTATAGCCTTATCCCCGCGTACTGGTAGCTGTTTCCGCCCCGCCAGGTGAGGATCACTAGCACGGGCTGCTGGATGCCTCTGGGGACCTTGAAAGGCAGGCTGGTCCTGGACCACCCGGAAGAGCCCAGCTTAATGTCGCCGGTTGTGAAGTCGCCCTTGTTGGGATAATTGACCGGATTCAGCCAGATTCCGTCCGGATAGTAGACCGCGCCTTCCCTGTCCGTGACAAAGAACGCCGGCGGCGGGTCGCGGTACACGAAAGACTGGGCGAAGGTCTCCGGCTCGCCCCGGTTGGAGGCGCTCCCGCGCAGCCACACGCGCACCACCATCCACTCGTTGCCCTCTCCGGCGGTGGGAGAAGGGTGGCCGGTGATCTGGTGGCGGCGCTCGACCGACTCCAGGCGGATCGCGGCTACGCCCCGGCCGGCGCCCGTGACCGTGTTCCGTCTCGGCCGCTGAGAATAGGTCCTGGTCTGGAATTCAAGCTTCACCTCGGAACCCTTCCCGGCCAGCCGGCCCTGGAGCAGCGCCGGATTGAATTTCCTTCCCACGACCTTCCGGATCTCGATGAAACTGGTGGTATCGGACATCTCGTCGGCCAACTTCTGGGCGCTCTGCTTTTGGTCCTTGACGATGCCGCCCGCCGGGCAGATCAGCTCGTTGTCGTAAGTGTACCGCCCGCGCTTGTTCTTGGCGCGGAACACGCCCGTGGCGCGCATCACGTCGCCGTTCACAACCGGGGCGCGGCCGGCGCCGATGACATTGATCACCGCCCGGCGGTTGTCGATGTCCACCATGCTGATCAGAGCCCAGGGGCCGCTGTTCCGATCCGTCTGCTGGCGCACAACCAGCGCATCTCCAACCACGGTGACCCGCTTGCCGTCGTAGCGCGAGGGATTGGCGGCAATCTCGGCCACTGTGACCGTGCCGGCGGCCGGACCCGACCCGCCCTGCGCTCGCGCTTCGGCGGCAGTGGCGTAGACCTCGACGGTC
Organism: Bryobacteraceae bacterium; assembly: GCA_041946685.1. GTDB lineage: Bacteria > Acidobacteriota > Terriglobia > Bryobacterales > Bryobacteraceae > JBHGAV01. The sequence continues at coordinate 6,021 of JBHGAV010000054.1, forward strand.
TTCTCCATCCAGCGGAACGGACCCCACTGGCCGTTGAGGCGGAACGCGGGCCAGAAGCGCCACGTCCCGGCGACGTCAAGCTGGCGCGAGGCGCGAATGGTGACCTGGCGGTCGGGGCCTAGCACGAGGCCTTTCTGCGCGTGTCCGAAATCACGGTTGTTGTCGTTGGAAGTCGAGTTGGCCCGCGCGCCGACGAAGATGCCGAACTCGGGGTCGAACCGCATGGGACTCCCCGACAGGTTCTTCAGCGTGATCTCCACGCTTACGTTGGCCCCAACCAGCGCCGGCTGCGGCGTACGCACTTCAAAGCGGACAAGATCGAGCCCGTTGGGCAGAGCCTGCGCGAAACAGGGTGATATCAGGAAGGATAGGAATATCACTGGCGATTTCAGAGTCATGATCATGCTCCGCATCGCCCCCGATTCTATACCAGTTCCGCGCTGCCTGTTTCTGGATTTGCCACAATGGTGTCGATGACCGTCGAAGTCGAAGGCGTCACGCTGCACCTGGCGCATCCGGATGAGTTGCCGGCGAAATGGGTGGGGCAGGAGGAACCGCTGCGGCAGCTTCTGGCCGCCTGGCTGATGGTGGACCCGCAGGACGTCCCCATGAATCCGAGGCTCGTCGGCAAGCCGGGCGTGGGCAAGACCACGCTCGCCTACGCCGCCGCGCGCCGGCTCAACCGCGAGGTCTACATCATGCAGGCCACCGTGGACACGCGCCCGGAAGACCTGCTGGTGACGCCCGTTATCGAAGGGGCGGGGAAGCTGCGCTACGTAGCCTCCTCGCTGGTCACGGCCATGCTCCGCGGCGGCGTCGCGATCCTGGACGAAGGCAACCGCATGAGCGAGAAGAGCTGGGCCAGCCTCGCCCCGCTGCTCGACGCGCGGCGCTACGTGGAATCCATCGTGGCCGGGATCAAGATCAAGGCCCACCCCGACTTCCGTTTCGTCGCCACCCTGAACGACGATTCCTCCACCTTCGACCTGCCCGAGTACATCCATTCGCGCTTGCAGCCCCAGATTCTGATAGACTTCCCCGAGCGCGACGAGGAGTACCAGATCCTCAAGGAAAACCTGCCCTTCGGCGAGGAGAGGATCCTGCAATACGTAACCGATTTCCTCCAGCAGGCGCACTCGGCCGAGGAGCGCTACACGGTGCGCGATGGCATCAACGTCGCCCGCTTCGCCATGAAGCTCCAGAGCGAGCTCCCGCACCTGGACGATTGGCGCGCGCTCGAAGTCGCCATCCTGGAGACGCTCGGGGAAGAGGCCCGGCGCTATGTCCCTCGAGTCCGCGCCTGACGCCGCCAGCCTCCGCCGCGGCCGGTTCACATACTTCCCTGTAGTGCCGGGACGCCTGGAGTTTGCGATCGAGCTGCGCCGGGCCTTGCTCGAAGAAAAGCCGCAGGTGGTGGCCGTGGAACTGCCGGCGACGCTGGAAGCCGCATACCGGAAGGCGATCGAGCGCCTCCCTGAGATGTCGGTGATCCTCTACCCAGAAGAGGGCAAGGAAGAAGACCACGCCGTCTACGTCCCGGTCGAGCCCGCCGACCCGTTCACGGAAGCCGTCCGCACCGGCCTCGAGATCGGCGCGGAGGTCGTCTTCGCGGAGCCCGATTCCGGCGAGCGCCCCCACCTGGAGGATCGATACCCCGATCCCTATGCGCTCCGGCACATCGCCCTGGAGAAGTACGTCGAGGAGTATCGTGTCCGGCCGCAGCCGCGCTCCGGCGACATAGCGGCGCACGCGGCGGGCATTGCCTGGAAACTTCAGGGCGCTGACCCTCTGGCCCGGGTCTTCGTGGTGGTCTCGCTGAACCTCCTCGATCCGGTGCTCGACGCCATGGAGGAGCCGCAATCTCCCCCGGCCGGGCGAAGTTCGCGCTCCGGCGTCGAGCTTCTCAATCCGCACCCCGACTGCCTCAACGAGATCACCGTCGAGTACCCGTATCTGCAATACCGCTACGAGCAGTACCGCGAGGCGATGGGGGACGAAAGCCTCGCCGACCGCCGCCGGTCGCAGCTTGCGCTGCTGGCCGACGCGGAGAAGGCGTATGAGAAAGCTACCGGCGAACGCGTGACGCACTGGCAACGGAGGCTGCTCGGCCGCTACACGCGCAATCTGGCGCTTTCATCGGGCGGCTTGGTGGCGAGCCTGTTCGACGTTACCGTGGCCGCGCGTTCCATCGTGGATGACAACTACGGCTGGGACGTGTGGGAGACGGGAGGTAAGTACCCGCCGCAGAAGACCGAGAGCGACCTGGTGACGGTGAACCTTTCCGGCGAGGAGATCTGGCACAACACCCGGCGGATTCGCCTGCGTCGGCGGCTGCCCAAGCCCAAGCAGCGCCTAAAGCCCGTCGGGCTGAAGGGGCGGAAGAAGGAGAAGTTCCCCGGCGAGTGGGCTCAGCAGATCGACGGCGAGTCGATCTGCTCCTATCCGCCCGAGGACCTGGTGGTTGAGGACTACGGCCGTTTTCTTCAGAAAAAGGCCAGGAGCATCCTCTCGGAGGAGCGCACGCGCGTCGAGCCGTTCACGACCTCGGTGCTGGACGGGATCGACCTGAGGGAGACCATCCGGCACTGGCACGAGAAGAAGATCTACGTTCGCCAGTTCGACAAGATCGCGGGGGAGGTGGGTTCGGTGGTGGTCATCTTCGACGAGGACCGCGACGACCGCTACCCCTGGCTCACCACGTGGCTCGGCGAGCACGCCAACGAATCCGACATGGCCTTTTACTCGACCGACCCGTTCGAGCACCTGGTGGGACCTGGGGTCGGCCGGGCCGAGTACGGCGGGTTCCTCATGAGCCTGCCGCCCCGCCGCATGATCAACGTCTGGACCGATCCCGACTACGAATTTGCCGCGACCAAGCCCGAGCGTCTGCTGCTGGCCGGTATCGATTACTCGATCCACCGGCACGTGGTCTATGTGGCGGCCAAACCTCCGCGCACGATCTTTCGGACGATCGCCGGGCGCCTGGGCCGGTCGATTCTCTACATTCCCATCGGCCAGCTATCGCCGGCCAAGATGAAGAAGATTCGCGTGGTCCACGTCCTGGACAGCCACCGCCGCCGCCAGACGGCGAAAGAGTATATCTGGTGACGCCGTTGCCTCCGGTAGGAGGAAATGTCATACTTGAGGCATGGTCGTCAAAGTCGCCGTCACCTTGGACAAGCGGGCGGTCGCGGACCTGGACCGCTGGGTGCGCGAAGGCCGCTACCCGAATCGCAGCAGGGCGCTGCAGCGGGCAGTTGACCTCCTCGCAGAGCGCGAAAAGAGATCGAGGCTGGCACGCGAACTGGCCAGACTCGATCCCGAGGAGGAAAAGAGACTGGCCGAGGAAGGCTTGGGAGATCGTTCGTGGCCCGCATTCTGAGGGGTGAGATCTACTGGGCCGATCTGAATCCAGTCCGGGGCAGGGAGCAGGCCGGTCACCGGCCGGTTCTTGTCTTGAGTAACCATCTCTTCAACCAGCGATCAGGCACGGTCATCGCGATGGCTGTCACCGGCCAGCCGCAGCGCGCCGGGTTCCCCCTGACCTTCGCGCTGCCCGACTCGACGCTGTCCAAGCCCTCCTGGGTGAAGATATCGCAAGTTCGCACCATCTCCGTGGAGCGCCTCGGCAGGCGCCTCGGCTCAGTCGAAGCCGAAGACATCGACCGCATCATCGACGGATTAAACGAACTGCTGAGCTGAACGGCTGCGGCGTCCGGTTGAGTGCCCGGGCCTCGACGCCGGTGTCCGTCCACCTCTTGACATCTTCATGCCGCATGAGCGACAATATGTAACGCTACGATGAATAGCTCACCCAATGCGCCAAAGAAGCTGGGGGAACTCGAACACCTGGTGATGGAGTTCATCTGGTCACATGGTCCGGCCACGGCGGAACAGGTTCGGGAAGCGCTCGCCGCGCGCCACCCCATGAAGGAATCGACCACGCGCACGATCCTGCGAAGGCTGGAAGCTAAGGGGTACCTGACGCACCGTGTAGACGGCCGCACCCACGTCTACGCATACACCGAGCGGCCTCCGAACGTCGCCGCTCGGGCCGTTCGTCAGATCGTGGAGCGCTTCTGCGGCGGCTCGGTCGAACAGCTCCTGGTCGGGATGGTGAACAACGACGTGATTGACCGGCATGAGCTTCAGCGTCTGGCCCGCAAGATCGCCCGGCGCCGGGGCTGCCGGCCGGAGGATTGAGATGGACCTCGGTTCCGTCACTCTTTGGCTTCTGGTGGACTCCTCGGTGAAGGCTCTGCTATTGGCGGCGTTGGCACAGACCGCGCTGTGGCTTGGCGGGGTGCGCTCCGTTTCGATCATTCACGCGGTCTGGACGGTCACGTTGGGAGCCATGTTGCTCTTGCCGTTCTTGCTCCCTCTAGTGCCGGACCTGCCCATCCAAGTTCTGCCGCCCCGGCAGTTGGCGCCCCATGCCGATGCGATGTTGATCGTTGACACGGACATTGTCTCAACCGGAACAGCGGCCGTCAGGGGCGGCCTCTTCTGGTACTCCCAGTTGACCTGGAAACACATGGCACTGGGAGTGTACGGACTTGGCCTGCTGGTAATGCTGGGCCGGCTCCTGTTTGGCTGCGTGCTGATGAGACGCCTCGCGAGGTCGTGTATCCCTGTGCGCGACGTATCTGCAACGGCCCTTCTTGAGCGCCATGCCGGCGTTCGTTGTCCGCCACTGCTGGAAAGCCCCGGACTCTTGGTTCCCGCGACCACCGGCGCTCTTGCTCCTCGAATCTTGCTGCCTGCGGGCTGGAGGGGGTGGGACGGGCGGAAACTCGAAGCAACGCTGGTCCATGAACTGGCTCACGTGCGCCGGAGAGATCCGCTCATCGCGCTCATCTCGATCCTCAACAAGTCCGTATTCTGGTTCCACCCCCTGGCGTGGTGGCTTGAGCGCAAACTCGCTCTGCTGGCGGAGCAGGCCGCAGACGACTCGACTCTTCTCGCCGTCGGCGATCGCTGCGCCTATGCCTCTTCCATTCTGGAAATGGCCTTGGTGGCCGGCGTCAAGCCGGGGCGGCTTCGCTGGGAGGCGGTGTCCATGGCCAGCCGGTCGGAGTTGCGGCGGCGGATCGACCGGCTGCTGGATGAGTCTCTCAGACTGTCACCGGGAGTGGGCGCGGGCCGATGGCTGGCGATGTGCGGCCTGGGGGCTGTGGTACTCAGCGGCGTGGCCGCGCTCCGGGTGGAAGCCGCGCCTGCGCTTGCTGGCAAGGAGCTTCCTATTCATTACCAGAGGTGGCTGGACCAGGACGTGGGATACATCATCTCCGATGAGGAACGGAGCGCGCTCTTGCAACTCAAGACCGACGAGGAACGTGCGGGCTTCATTGAGCAGTTCTGGCTGAAGCGTGATCCCACACCGGGAACCGCCCCCAACGAGTTCAAGGAAGAACACTACAGGCGGATTGCCTACTCCAACAGCCGCTTCCCCTGGAGCCTGCCCGGCTGGCGCAGTGATCGTGGACGCATCTACATCATCTTGGGCCCGCCGGACGAGATTGAGTCCCACCCGGACGGTTCCCAAGGATCGCCTCCATATGAGATCTGGCGCTACCGCTGGGTCGATAAGGTCGGGCACAACGTTGAACTGAGGTTCAACGACCCGATGTATACAGGAGAGTACCGGCTTCAACCGGACGCCCGCACACAACACCTCATACCGGCCGGACGGGATCCCGCGAAGTGAGCTTCGCGGTTCCCTCTGAGACCGCAGATACTCGTAAGATAGGGATGGTCACCCTTCAACGACATGAGACTCTTTTTTCCGGTCTCATTGGTCTTCCTCACGCTGGGCGTGCTTTACGCCCAATCCTGCCCGCAGGCTGAGATCTCGAATGGGCTGGTGCGGGCGGGGCTCTACCTTCCCGGCGGGCCGGGCTTTTTGGTGAGGTCTCCTTTCGAGCCTCGTGGCAAACTCACCCCGGACAAGGCGTTGGAGCTGAGGGGACGCGAGCTTCATTTCGTCCGGGAACTTCAGGGGCAGGAAACTGCCATGGCGATTCTGGAAGGTTTCAAGGCCGCCGCCGAGGAGAACGACGTCACGATCGAAAACCAAACGACCGGCGCGTGCGTCAGAATTACCGGAGATTGGCCCCTGGACGGGCTGCGGGTTTTCTTTAGAAGGCCGAACGTCTGTCCCGAGACCTTCTTTCGCTTGCGGATCGGCCCCGGCCAGGTGGCACAATGGGGTACACGGTATCTCTTTTACAGAAGGTGATTTATGCGCAGGCTATTCTTGCTTCTTCTGGTTTCGTGGTGCGGTTGCTATGCGGCCGGTAACAACGTTTGCAGGCCATTGGACGCGGGCGCGGGTCCCACCGGGATTTGGCTGCTCTGCCAGGACGGCCGGATCCTGCTGAGCCCGGATGACGGCAACACTTGGCAGGTGAAGAACGTCAAGGCGGAGGCCGCCCTCCGTTCGGCCGCCTTTGTGGACGCGCGGCGCGGTTTCGTGGTTGGCAACTCCGGCACGCTGCTCGGGACCGAAGACGGCGGCGCCACCTGGCGCAAGATGGAACTGCCCGTGACCAACAACCTGACCACCATCGAATTCAAGGGCGAGGCGGGCTGGATCGCCGGTTACGGAGGCGTGGTCTTTCACAGCGAGGACGGAGGCCGCTCTTGGACGCGGCAGAAGAGCGCGGTGTCGCAGCCGCTGGAATGCCTGTTCTTCCTCGACGCCCAGCACGGATGGGCCGGCGGCTGGATCGGCAACATCATGTACACCACGGACGGCGGCCGCACTTGGAGAGCGGGCGACACGCCTAAAATGGCATGGACCGTCAATGCGATCCAGTTCCGGGACCCCAAGAATGGCTGGGCGGTGGGCTTTGCCGGCCAGATCCTTCGGACGAAGGATGGGGGCGCCACCTGGACGCCGGCGCCCAGCCCGACCAACTTTTCGCTCACCTCGATCCTGTTCGACAGCTCCGGCACGGGATGGATCACTGCGGACAACGATTTGCTGGTGAGCAGGGATGGAGGCGAGAGCTGGCAGTTCGTCGAGCTGGCCGGTCAACCGTTTTTCAACAGGTTGATCCGCGCCGGCAAGTCGCTGTGGGCCGTGGGCCAATACGGAAGGTTTGAACTGGCGGCCGGCAAACAGGAGTGGCAGGACGTCGGTTTGCCGCAGCCGGACAGTTCCACCATCGCCGCAAGGTAGCACTGCCTGCGACCGAAGCCCGGCCTTCTGCATCTGCTTATGCAGAGGGACAACCATGCAGAGATTGGTACCACTGGGAGTGTTTCTACTGGCGGGAATGGGCCTCGCCCGGGCGGCCGACGTGGGCGGAGAGTCATGCTGGATCAGAAGCGTCGCCTCGTCAGAAGACACGGTGTGGGTTTTGTGCGACGAGAGCCGCCTCTTCATGACAGCGGACTACGGCTCAACGTGGACTCCCACCCTCCTGCCCAAGGTGGGCACGCTGCGCGCGGTGAGCTTCCAGGATTCCCGGCGCGGTTGGGTAGCCGGGGACGGTGGTCTCCTCCTCGCGACCCAGGACGGCGGCTTCAACTGGCGCAAAGTGGATCTGCCGACTTCCGAGCGCCTTACGGACATTGAATGGCAGGGAGAATCGGGCTGGATCTCCGGCTACGGGGGAGTGATCGTCCACACCGGCGACGGCGGCAGGACCTGGACCTTGCAGAGCAGCGGCGTAAGGCAACCGCTGGAGAATCTTTACTTCCTGGACGCCGATCACGGCTGGGCCGTGGGCTGGGTGGGCACCATCGTCCGCACGACCGATGGCGGTCACCACTGGGAAGCGGTCCCGGCGCGCAGCGATCTGATGTGGTCCCTCAGTTCGGTGTATTTCCGCGACAGACAGAACGGTTGGGCGGTGGGCTTTGCGGGGCAGATCCTGCGCAGCCGCGACGGGGGAGTCACCTGGGAGGCTCAGGAGAGCCCGGTCAAGGTTTGGCTCAACTCGGTTATGTTCGACCGTTGGGGGCGAGGTTGGATCGCGGCGGACACGCATCTTCTCCGAAGCGAGGATGGGGGGAACACCTGGCAAGCCGAACCCACGCAGGACCGGATGTTTCTTAGCTGGCTGACGCGGACCGATGATACCCTCTGGGCAGTGGGCCAGTATGGCGTCTTGAAGCAGTCTCCCGACGGTCTCGCCTGGCGCCAGGTGCGTACGCCAGGCCAGATCGACGCGCCGCCCACCCGCTACGAGCGCGCCGCCTCAGCGGCGTCCGTCCAAGCGCCTAGCCGAGGCGTCGCGCGGTAGCTTGTTCGCGGACCGGAGACGAGTCCTCTCCGAACAGGCAGATGTGGTCGAAGGCCCAGAGATTGGCGGCCGAAACGCCTTCTCCCAGGGCCGTGCAGCACTCCTTTTCCCAGGGATAGCCGGGCTGAAAAACCGGCAACATGTGCCGCAGCGACTCCTTGGGCCATGCCAGTTCCAGGCCGAAGAGCACGGCGGCCCGGGTGAGATTCAGGTCGCGGGACCAGGCCCCGAAATCCAGGGCTTCGATCTTGAGCCTGTCCAGCCCGCTGGTTTGCTTCTGCTCCCATTCCACGGGCAGGTTCACGAAGCGATTCAACCGTCCTCCGATCAGGTGCACGCCGGCGGGCGCGCCGTGATTGACGTCGTAGGGGAAGAGCACTTCAAACGTCGCCGAGGAATGGAAACCGCGCACGTAACCGGCGAGCGCGCTCACGTAGTCCCGCAGCCGGTTGCGCAGAAACGTGGCGTCCGCCCCGCCGTTGGCTTCGGGATCGTCGTGCGGCCCCGTGAAGACATGCAGCGGCCGCCCCAGCGCTACTGCGGCTGCGGCTTTCGTTTCGTCGTCGTAGTAGGCCATGCCCGCGGCGTTGTGGAAGTACCACCAGCAGAATTCCCCGAACTGAAGGCTGGGTGCAACTGAGGCTGCCGCCATGAGATCCGCCAGCGCCTTGTACACCGCTTTCTGGTAGTTCAGCATGGGGCTGGAGAAGGCGCAGTGCGTCGAGACCAGGCTGCCGAAACCGACCGCGGTCTCCACCACCTCCCCGTCCGGGAACCGTGCGCCGAAATCCGCCGGTGGATGGACCAGCTCCATCGACGAGGCCACCGTGATCTCCCGGCCGTGAAGCCGGCACTCGTTGAAGAAATCCAGGTGCCAGTCGCGCGCGCCGCGGTTCAGCGCCGGCGACTGCGACGGGTCCACCACCCACCTTCCCGGATCGCCGTTCTGGAGGCTGCCGATGTAGCTGACCGTCCCGCTAGAGTTCTGGCTGCTCTCCTTCCACGCATCGAAGGTATAGGAGTACGCGGGCCTCGGCGACCGCGCGGTTACGGTCAGCACGCCGTTCTCCGACGCCGCCCACACGCCGACGTAGGTCGCGTTGATGAACTGCGCGAAGTGCCGAGCGATCACGGAGACGTCTTCGTTGGCGAAAACGGTCTTGCCGCAAGTTTGCCCGCCGATGTTGAGAAACACCTGGTCGTCCGGAAGGAATTGGCCCGCGAAAGTCACGGTGACGGAGGGCACGACGGCGTCCTCGCGTTTGCGCTGGTTCCACCAGAACACGCCGATGTACTCGTTCATGGGGCCGCTGAACCCCAGTTGCTCGAACATCCACAGGATACGGGCCGGTGGCAGCTTATAGGTGTGATCCGTGCTGTAGTCCAGGGCGGGCGCGACGTCTGCGACCGGCGGCAGCGGGTCGGGCACGTCCGACGGCACGGCTGCCTCCAGAAAGTCGAAGTAGAAGACTCCCTCCGACTTCAGGCGGATCGTCACCGTGTGCTCGCCGGCCTCGACCGCGGAACGAACCTTGCGGCGAGTGACCACGGCCGGTTCTGCGTCGAGGTAGCAATCCAGTTCCGTCTCCTCGTCCCCGTCCAGACGGATGCCGGCCTTGCCGCGGTCGGAGTAGAGCGACGTTCCGATGTAGAGGTCATGCTGGGACGGGCAGGAATAGAATACCGTGACCGAATCCCCAACGGCGGATGCCCGCCTGGCGTATCCCTTGGAGAAGAATCCCGTCTCTGTCCCCCAATTGCCCGAGTAGCGGCACCAGGAATCGTTCTCCTCGATACGAACGCTGCCCGGTCCGGCCACCAGCAGCTTTCGCCGGGCCTCCGGTCCGGTCAGCGTCCAGTTGGTGAAGGTAGCCTCCCACTCGGTGGATTCCAGGGCCGATCCATTGGCCAGCGGCGGGGCCAGCGTCAGCCACATCTGCCGGATCGAGGGGATTCCCAGTGCCTCGAAATCAAGGGTGATCCGCCATGTGGCGTCCGAGCTGCCGCCCTCAAACACGGCTACCGGCGCGGTGGTCTTCAGCCGGTCGTTCTTGGCGACGGCATACATGCGGCTCATGTTCCCGTCAACGCCGGGGCGGCCGGCCAGCACCCGCAATGTGCTGCCGTCCGCCACGGCGCTGATCGGGATCAACGTGCCGAATGCCTCCCAGTCCACCCCATTGATCTGGGAGGCCAGCGCCGCCGCCACCTGGGCCGCGGTGGGAAGCACCGGGTCGTTCGGCACGATGAAATCGAAAGCGAAGTTCAGATACCAAACGGTGATCCGATCGTACGGCTGAAGACCGTTGTCCTCGATGACAAAGCTGGCTTCGGCCGATGTGTAGCTGCCGCCAACCTGGACGGCATGGGAGAAAAGGCCAATCTGCGCCGTGCTGCCGTCCGGCCGGATCACATCCAGGTAGGGCCAGTCGATGGTCGGGTACTTGGGGGAGTCCAGCGGCATCAGCCCCGAGTAGTGAACGTCGAAGGTCAGCGTCAGCCCGGAGAAGTCGGTATCGGGCAGGTACTTGAGCCGGGGATGTTCGTAAAAGTTGTCCGCGTCGTAAAGGATGAGCACCGCGAAATCGGCGGCGTCCCGGAACACGCCGCTGACTTTGAAGCTCGACGAGGTAGCAGAATGGAGCGCCGCCGAAGCGCCGAGGTCGTCGAAGCCGCGCAACTGGATGGTCCGGTTCGGTTGTAGTTTCCAGATAGTCTCGGACAAGGCTCCCCCGCTTTGATCGTAGCCGCGCGGACACGAACGCCCCCAATGCGTACCGGCCCCGTGGCGGTATATGCTTGAGGATCTTCGAGAAAAATAGTTGGCGGATACGTGACCCATGGCACAAAGCGACCCGCTGGACAGGCTGTTGACCGAACTGGAGCAGGCCAAGCGCGACTTTGGCCCTTCCGCTGTGGCGCGCATCGGACGGCTGCTGGCGCGGCTGGGCCGTCAGCGGTTCCACGACACCGGCTCCCTGATCCGTTTCCACGAGGCGCTGCTCTTCTTCCGCGCCTACCCGCGCTCGCGGGATCTGCTGCGTCAGACCGATTCGCTGCTTGCCTCGTTTGGCGAACGCGTGGCCGCGCTGGCCGCCGCCCGCGTGAACCTCGAACCGCTTGAAGAACCGGAGGTCTCGGGCATCGCGGGCAGTTCGTTCTCGGCCGTCTTCAGCTACGATGTGGTGCGGCGGCTGGCAGAACTCGAACCCGGCCGCCTGCGCATCGACTTCGACTGCTTCAAAGCGGACGACCGGCTTGCCCCGGCCTGGCGGCGGCTGTTTCCCCTCGTGGAAGAGGACTTGCTCGTGGAGGCTCACGTTCCTTACCTGGAGTGGCTCCTGAAAGCGGCCGGCGGGCGCGCCCGGGCTCTGGAGTTGTTGCTGGCACGGCTGGAGGAATTGCCCGGCTCGCCTCGCGGAAAGGCCGATCTTTGGGCCTCGCTGCGTCTTCCGATTCGCTGGAATCTCTCGGGTTCGAAGGCCGCGCGCACCGCCGTCAGCCGTGCGCCGCGCAAGATCTTCTACCACACCGAGCCGTTGATCCCCCGCGCGGAGGTTTCGCTCGAGCATGAGCTGAATTCTCCACCCTTGGAGGTCAGGCGGCTCGACCCGGCGGGCGGGAGGGCCTTCCTGAACATGGCGCTGGCCAGTTCGGCCGCCCGCTACCGGGAGTTGCACGGATTCACATACGGAGATCCAGCCAGGGTGCTGCACGCCCAGGCAGGACGTGGCGTCGAGATCTTCTTCTGCGGTGTGCCCCCCGAGTGGAGGCTGCCGCTGCGCGCCTACCACGCGGCCATGATCTTCAAGAACGGCGTCCCCACCGGTTACTTTGAGACGCTGTCTCTGTTCGACCGTATGGAGATCGGCTTCAACCTCTACTACACCTTCCGGGAAGGGGAGACGGCCTGGATCTTCGCCCGCGTGCTGCGCCTGTTTCATCAGTTGCTCGGCACGACGTCTTTCTCGATCGATCCTTACCAGATCGGCCTGGATAACGAAGAGGCCATCGCCTCCGGCGCATTCTGGTTCTACCGGCGGCTCGGCTTCCGGCCGGTGCTGCCGGAGGTGGTGCGCGTGCTGGCCGTGGAGGAGTGCAAGATGCTGAAAGACCCCGCTCACCGCTCTTCCGCCTCCGCGCTGCGCAAGCTGGCGGCGGGTCCACTCCTCTTCGAGATGCCGGGCGCGCCCCAGGGCGATTGGGACCGTTTCCGCACCCGCAAACTGGCGCTGGCTGCCGGCGCGAGCGAGCCCGCCGAAGCCGTCGCCCGCGTCTCGCAGACACTCGGGGTTCGCGTCGGCCCACATCGCGAGTTCACCGACCTGGCGCTGGTGCTGGATCAGGTCCCCGACCTGGAGGACTGGCCGGAAGCCGACAAGAAGGCGATCATGGGCATCGTCCGAGCCCGCATGGGACCGGATGAAACGGCGTACCTTCGTCTTCTCCGGCGACACAGCCGGCTGCGTGAAGCGGTGATCAAGCTGGGGAGCGACTGATGCACGGTGTCAGACAGACCTTGGAACAACTCAAAGCAGACCAGCCCGGCAGGTTCGAGCACCGGATCGAGGGAGGAGCGTACCTCAACCTCCGGGGCGCGCCGCTGCCCGCCTTGCCCGAAATCGACGAACTCAAGCTCGCGGAGCTCTCCCGTATCGTTCGCGGCCTGATCTTCGCCGCCGTAGATGGCGCCAGGTCGGGGCACCCCGGAGGTTCCTCCTCCAAGGTGGAGCAACTGCTGACGCTCGTCGTCTGCGGCGCGCTTGGCTTCGATCCTTTGCGGCCGAAACATCCAGGCCGGGACCGCATCGTATGGAGCGCGGGCCACTGCTCCCCCTTGCATCACTCGCTGGTGGCGCTGGTCTACGAATCGGTTCGGAGAAGAGGCGGCAACCTGCCGGCGGAAGCCCGCAACGCTGCTGTGTATCCCAAGGAACTGGCGAAATTTCGCACCTTCGACGGCCCAAGCGGGCACGTCGAATCCTGCTATGCGCTGGCCGATACATCCACCGGCTCCTCCGGGCACGGCTTCTCGGCCGGCCTGGGCTTCGCCGTCCTTCACCGCTCCTGCGGCCTGGACACGCGGGTCTGGGTGATCGCCGGCGACGCCGAAACCGAAGAGGGGATGAGCTACGAGGCGCGCAACGTCGCCTCCACCCTCGGCGCCGGCAACCTGGTCGTGACGCTGGACTACAACCACCTCGGGATCGACGGCCCCATCTGGGAGGCGATGCCTTCCCCGTATCTCAACCACTGGCGCGCGCCGGGCTGGAACGTCATAGAGGCCGACGGCCACAACTTCCTGGAGTTGGCCCATGCCTACTGCCTCGCCGCGCAGGGCTTCGGCTCGGGAGCGCCCACGGTGGTCATCTGCCATGCCGTCAAGGGCAAGCATTACGGCAGGCTCCAGGGCAGCTCCGATTCTCACGGCACGCCGCTCCCTCATCCGGAGTACGTCGAGGCCATGCGCAGGCTCGGTTTCGACATCCCGGGGAAGGAGGGGGATGTGGCTGCGGACATCGACGTCGTGATGTCCGCGCTCGGAGAGGCGGAACGCGGCTACCTGCTTGCGCGCCTGGAAGCCTCGGCCGCGCGCCTTGAGCCCGAGTCCCAACTCGCCCGCCGTATCGAGGTCGCGCTTCCCGGCCGCCCCATGGCTGACTATCGCAGCTTCCGGCGTCCGGCGGAACTGCCGCCCGAACTGATCTTCCCCGAAGGCGGCGCGGTGGCGACCCGAAAGGCTTCCGAAGCCTGGTTCGAGTGGGCGATGAAGAACACCGCGTTCTTCTACGTCGGCTCCGGCGACTTGATGAAGTCCATCCTGACGGGCAAGGCCGAGAGCGTCTACGGAGTCCTCAGCAAGGACAACCGGCTCGGGCGCGGGCTGCGCTTCGGCATCGCCGAGCAGAACATGGCGATGATGTCCACCGCGCTGGCCCAGGACACCCTCCCCGGCGGCTACCGCCCCATGAGCGCCTTCGCCAGCTACGGCGTGTTCACGCCCATGATGGCGAACGCGGTCCGCATGACGCTCATCAACAGCGACGTCAATCCCGCCGCCCGGGCGTTCTTCATCGTGCTCGCGGCGCATGACGGCCCGGAGACGGGCGAGGACGGCCCCACGCACCACGGCCTGTTCTGGATGAGCCTGTTCACGGCATATCCCGGTATCAAGGTATACAAGCCCCTGGATGCCAACGAGACCGTCGAGATGCTGTTCCACGCGGCCTCGCGCGGCGAGCCCGTCGCGCTCTCGGTGGCTCGCCCGCCCACACCCGTGCTCAAGCGAGGCGATGGCGTTCCCCCGGCCCGGGAAGCGATTCACGGCGCCTACGTTTTCAGACCGTTCCGGGGCACGGGGAAGCCGAAGCTGGTCGTGGCAGTATGCGGCGGACAGGTCATGGCCAACCTCCTACAGGTCCTACCGGAAATCGAGGAGAAGGCCGACGTCAAGATCATCGCCGTGACTTCGCCCCAGCTCTTTGAAGAGCTGCGCGAGCGCGATCCGGCCAGGGCCGAGGCGATCTTGTCCGACGAGGAGCGGCAGCACGTCGTCACGCTGCATAACGGATGGCCGGGATTCCTGTACCCGTTTCTTCTTCCAGCGGACTACAGGTCGCGGGCGCACGGGATGGACCGCTTCTCCCGGTCCGGCCAGCCCTCGGAGATCTACGCACACGCCGGCTTCGATCCGGCCGGCCTGCGCCGGCGAATTCTGGGCGGGTTGAAGTAGCGGCGCCGCGCGAATCCGACCCTGCTGGAGCTCGCACCGCGGGCTAGAATTCTCTCATGGAGTTCTCGAAAGTTCTGGCTCGACTCGCAGCCACAGTTCTGCTCGCCCAGTTCGCCGGGGCTCAGGGCGATATCCCCGCGAATTACAGCGCCTCTACCGCAAGTTACGATCATGTCCGGCGCGAGGTCATGATCCCCATGCGGGACGGCGTCAAGCTGTTCACCGTGATCTTCGTGCCCAAGGGCGCCAGGGATGCCCCCATCGTGCTCAACCGCACTCCTTACTCCGCGTCCGGCCGCACTTCCCGCAACAACAGCCCGCACATGCTCGCCGCGCTGCCATCCGCCGTCGATGTCTTCGCCCAAGCCGGGTACATTTGCGTCTACCAGGACGTGCGCGGCAAATACAGGTCCGAGGGTGAATACGTGATGACGCGGCCCGTGCGCGGCCCTCTGAATTCCTCCACGACGGATCATGTGACCGACGCTTACGACACCATCGAGTGGCTGGTGAAGAACGTCCCCGAATCGAATGGCCGCGTGGGCATGCTCGGGTCCTCTTACGAAGGATTCACCGTCGTGATGGCGCTGCTCGAGCCGCACCCCGCCCTGAAGGTCGCCGCGCCCGCCAGTCCCATGGTGGACGGCTGGATGGGCGACGACTGGTTCCATTACGGCGCGTTCCGGCAAGTCAACATCGACTATTTCACCTTTCAAACCGCGAAGAAGGATGGCGGCGGTGAAGTTGTGCGGGGCGCCCTGGACGACTACGAGACCTTCCGGCGCGCCGGCTCGGCGGGTGACTACATGCGGGCGCATGGCGTGGACCAGTTGCCGTTCGGTAGGAGGGTCATGGAGCATCCCGCCTACGACGCTTTCTGGCAGGGGCAGGCGCTCGACCGGCAGGTCGCCGAACGACCCGCTTCGGTTCCCACCATGTGGATTCAGGGCCTGTGGGACCAGGAGGACATGTGGGGAGCGATTCACTGCTACCTGGCGCTCAAGGCCAAGGGACATACGGACACCAACTTCCTCGTGATGGGCCCGTGGCGGCACAGCCAGGTGAACTACGATGCGTTCAATCTCGGCCCGCTCAAGTGGGAGGGCGACACCGCCTACCAGTTCCGGCGTGACGTGCTGAAACCCTTCTTCGATCAGTACCTGAAGCCCGGAGCGCCGAAGGCCGCCACTCCGCCGGTCTTCATCTACAACACCGGCGAGAACCGCTGGGACCGGCTCAAATCATGGCCGCTTGCCTGCGAGAAGGGCTGCGATGCGCCGCTG
The DNA here is from genome assembly GCA_041946685.1 of Bryobacteraceae bacterium. GTDB lineage: Bacteria > Acidobacteriota > Terriglobia > Bryobacterales > Bryobacteraceae > JBHGAV01. The sequence continues at coordinate 22,289 of JBHGAV010000054.1, forward strand.
AAACCCCTGTTTCTGCAAGCGGACTTTGGGCTGGGCTTCGACAGGCCCTCGGGCGGCTCCGGCGCGGACGCCTATGTCTCCGACCCGGCCAAGCCGGTGCCCTACCTGCCGCGTCCGGTGAGTTTCACTGATTCGGGGCGCTGGCAGACTTGGCTGGTGACAGACCAGCGGTCGGTGGACGGCCGCACCGACGTGCTGACCTACCAGACGCCCGTACTCACCGCGCCGGTGCGTGTCGGCGGCGCGCCTGTGGCCGAGCTTATCGCAGCCACCAGCGGGACGGATGCGGACTGGGTGGTGAAACTGATCGACGTATATCCAGGCCAGGTTCCGAGCCAGCCGGAGATGGGGGGGTATCAGCTTGCGGTGTCGATGGACATATTCCGGGGCCGCTATCGCGAGAGCTTCGAGCGGTCTTCACCCATCCCTGCGGGCAAGCCGCAGCGGTACCGCTTCGTGCTGCCGACGGTGAACCATGTGTTTCTGCCGGGCCATCGGATCATGGTGCAGATCCAGTCGAGCTGGTTCCCGCTCTACGACCGCAATCCGCAGACCTACGTGGAGAACATCTTCTTCGCCAAGCCGTCGGACTATGTCAAGGCAACGCAAACGGTTTACCGCTCCGCCGATCAATCCAGCGCCATCTGGCTCCCGGTGGTACCGTAGTGCAAGCGCTCTTGCGTGCCGCCTCGACACTCGTGTCGAGGCTAGGCCCGTCGGGCTTGACCTATCGTGCCCGTGGATCGGGCTCGATCTTCTCGAACTCGTCCTCGATCACTTGCCGGATGCGTGCACTCTCCTTTCGCAGATGGCGCAAGCCGCCGGCCAACTTGACCCAGGGCTTGTCTTCGCCACGCGAGGAAGCTCCCAACTTCTCCTTCACCGCCTCGCTCACGAACTGGTGCAGAGGAATACCCTGTTCGGCTGCCTTTGCTTTGGCCTGCCGGAAAACGGTGTCCGGGATGTCGACGGTTGTCCTCGCGCAGACCATGATCCCGTATTTATGGGAAACGCGGCTACCATCGCTGTGGGTAGAAGCCTGCGTGGGGCAGGCCCCCGGCCTGCGGGCGGCCTTTCAGGCCGCCTTCAGACGGCTTGACCTCTTGCGGACTGACCGCGCAGCAGGAACGTCTTCGGATACGACCCACTACCGCAGATCTTGAACGAGCCGAAATCCTTGTACCAGTCGCCGTCAGGAACTTCGGGCTTCGTCTCGATCCACAGCCGAAGTCGATTCAAGTCGGCAATGCTGATTGACCGGTCGCGCATGCGGTCAATAAGGTGCTGCCGGACGCCCTCCGGCAGGTTGTCCCAGGTCTCGATCCTGGGCATCAGCCTCCGAAGACCATCCGGCCCAACTCGTCGCCGAGACGCTTGACCTCTTTAGGGTCATCGGCGCAGCGGAAGCGCTCTGCCAGTTCCAAAAACTCCTGCTGCTTCCGCTTCTCGGCCTCCAACCCGTTCTCAATGAGTTCCACGAGCATCCGATTCGCACTCAGCCGCCGGCTCTCGGCCAAACTGCGAACCTGTGACGCGACCTTGGTGGGCAGGCTCACGCTCTGCCGTACGGTCTTACTTGCCATCCTCACAGCACCATTATGCACCAAAATGGTGCGAAGTGGGCCGCTCCGGATTTGAGCCCCTTCTCCCGGCACGTGGAGACCTCCCCTCTGGCTCCACCCGCTCGAACTTCTCCTCGATCACTTGCGGAATCCGGGCACCTTCCCTCTGTAGATGACGCAGCCCGCCGGCAAACCTGGCCGATGGCTTCTCGCCGTCGACAAGCGCCCCTCGCACCTGCTCATCCACCGCCTCAATCGCGAAGTGACGCAGCGAGATGTCTTCTTGCGCGGTCCTGGCTTTGGCCTGCTGAAGCACCTAGTCCGGTACTTCGAGAATGCTCCCAAAGCAGTCCATGCTCCAACATTCAAAGCGCGCGCCGCTACCGGGAGGTGCCAGACACATTCGCGGGGTGTCGGCGAGGCAAGTGCTCGGACCGTCACAGGCACGCAAACCCACTGTCGGCAGCTGCTGACAGGGCAGAGGGCCCCGCTGACGCCGCTCAAGTACAGTGGGCCGAAGTAGGGCCGCAGCGCTTTGTCCAGCGGGCACTTCCGAGGGCCTCCTCCCGGACCACACCAACTGCGTCGGGAACTCCTCTTCTGAGGTGTCAATCAGGACCATCCGGGAGGGACGAAATGGGGCCAGGACAGAACACCACTCCTCCTAAAGAACACATATTAAAGCCAGATCAGATATGATATATTTCAGAATCCTCTATCTGCTTGATTCTAAATCGTTTGTGCCTATCAATGCTATACTAAGCATGATGTGTAATTTCAAGCACATGATCCGCATCTCATTTACCAACGCGAACGTTCGGCCGACGACGGGCCAGTTGCGCTCAAGGGCGCTGCAGCTACTCCAAGCGAAGTCCGTAGCGAAGCTACGTCTAGAAATGTCACAATTTACACGTTTTATCAACAATATAGCGTGCAGACACAGCCTCAGCCACGGGTGGCCGACAACTCTTCTTCCAGCGCGCCAATCGGGACTTTCTGGGATGGAGGAAATAAGGCGGGGACAGGATGGCACTTCAATGCAAGGCTTGATATCTAGATATTGGAGGATAACATAATCTATTGTTGGCTCTAATAAATTGATTTAAAACAACAAAATCCGTTTTGCCGGACGCTTTCCGACAAGCCGTCATCAAGTGCTTGGTCCAATACTGTCGTGGAAGGGCTAACGCTTGACCGGTGAAGGCGCATCCAGTCTGCTTCCATGGGGGTTTCGATGGATTCACTATCTTTTCGAACCTCCGCGTTGCTCGAGGATTGGGCTCCACATTGGGCAGGCGCACTTCCGGCAGCCATTTACAAGAATTAGTATCCAAGTTAAAATATAAATCGATATGGGCGACTCCATTGAAGTGACGTTGAAGTTCGGTGACAAAGAAGTCCGACTCATAGGGCCCGAGGTGTTCGTTCGGGACGAAGTGCGACACCTCACTGCCTCGCTTGGCCTGGGTGTCACTGGACCAGGCTCCGGTGTGGTTCCGTCGTGCGCACCAGTACCCGCCCACGGCGAGGCGGGGCTTGTGGAGGAGAAACAGCCCGCCAATCATGCGGAGACTGTGGCCGTGCTTGCGTACGCGCTCAAGTCTTCCGGCGTCGAGGAGTTCTCAGAAACCGACATGCTGCGCGCGTACAAACGCGCGCGACTTCGGCCACCCAAAGTCGTCGGTCAAGCGATCCGGGACGCAAAGAACCTCTTTGACTACGTTGAAGTGGGGAGCAAAAGGGGCACCTACAGGCTCTCGCATCACGGTGAGCGTACTGTGGAATTCGATCTGCCCCGACAGGCATCGTGAGGAGCTATGGCATCAGAAAAGGAGAGACCACGAAGTCCTGGGGTTGACGACTCCTACGCTGATCTCGCGCAGAAGGCAGAGTTAGCTGTCCGCGTCATCAGCGATCCTGAGCTGAAGATGATCGCCTTCGGGAAGATTCTGGACACACTTCTGGCGGGAGCCCCGGCTGACTCGACAACCGCGGATAGGACTTCAAGCCGTACCCGTTCTGCTGTTGCCGGCCGGACAGCAGCCAGACGAGCAGGACCGCAAGCGCATCTCGCGGATCTACTGTCAGAGGGCTTCTTCGGCGAGCGGCGCACTATCGCGGACGTGAAGATCGCGCTCGCGAATCGTGGTTATCACATCCCGCTCACCAGTCTCAGTGGCCCCCTGCAACAAATGTGCAAGAAGAGGCTACTGCGAAGGGAGAAGACCAAGCTCGGTGAGAACAAGCAAGCGTTCGCGTATTCGAAGTGGTGACTTGGGCTCCCCTGCTACGGCAGAGCCGCCCCATGTGATCCTGGAGCACCTAGCCCAGGAGGCCACAAGGGTTTCCCAGACCGCCAGGAAGCACAGACGTCCCCTAAAGGGGGCCGGCTTTTACGCGACCAAGCTCGCAGGGCTCAGAACCGACGCGGAGATCCAACTCCGGGCGCTCCCGGGCGGGCCTGAAAACAAGGCCCGGCTCCGGACCCTCATCGACACGGTGTTTGGGCCCGACAGCTCGCACACGGACCGCGTCGACTCCATGCAGGCTGCTCGTCATGAACTGAGGACAGAATGGAGCAGTTGTTCCGCGACTGCGCGCGCCGACGACGGACTCTTTCCAATTGCGCTGCTGGAGAAGACGCACAGAGGATATCTGCGAGGGGTCGGCGAGCAGATGAACGGAGCCTTCAATTCTGGTTGGTGCGACGCCGCAGCGGTTATGATGCGCCGTCTTCTGGAAACCGCGATCATTGAGGCATTTGAGGCAAATGGGCTGGATGCGAAAATCAAGAATTCGAACGGGGACTTCTTGCAGCTGACTGACCTCGTCCAATGTGCTCTGAGTACCTGGAATCTCGGCCGCGACACGAAGAAAGGTCTCCCGAAACTGAAGGACGTCGGACATTGGTCCGCACACAACCGGCGGTACATGCTCCAGAAGCCAGAACTCGAGCAGATGCGATCTGCATTTCGCTTGGCTCTTGAAGAACTCCTTCACCTTGCCAAGCTGATCTGACATCTCCCCGTACTCACTTCAGCCGAATCACCGCCCCTCCCC
>JBHGAV010000055.1:0-26598 GCA_041946685.1 Bryobacteraceae bacterium
TCGAACCAGCGACCAACGGATTATGAGTCCGCTGCTCTAACCGGCTGAGCTAAGGGCCCAAGCCATCTCCCCCGCAGGCGGGGTGCGTCGTAGATGAGTGTAGCACGACAGCGTTATCTTCCCTCCACAACAGGTTGCACGCGCCTGCAACGGAGGGTGTAGGGGTTGGGAAGCTACAATAGATGCCTTGCATGTTTATGCAGAATGTGCAACCCTATTGAGAGAAACCCATGCCCCCTCATTCCAAGGCGCAGTCGCAGTCGCACTCGGATGACCAGTTGATCCTGGCCGCCCGGCTCTATTTCCTGGACGGCCTGAGCCAGGAGCAGGTGGGCCGGTTCGTACATGTCTCGCAATCCAAGGTCTCACGGATGCTCGCCCTGGCCCGCGAGCGCGGGATTGTGCGCATCAGTGTCCCTGAGTATGAGCCCCGCGACAGGACCGCCGAGGCCGCACTCAAGCACGCCCTCGGGATCGACGCGGTCGTCATCCGTTCGATCGCCAAGGTCCCGGTGGTAGACGTGCGCCACACCCTCGGTTACTTCGCCGCACCGGTAGTCGCGGATTGGGTGAAGGCCGCTTCCGTGGTTGCCGTAGCAGGGGGACGTACGATGCAAGCGCTGGTGGAGAATATGCGGCCGGCGGGTCCCGTCCCTCCGATCACCTTCGCCCAGGCCATGGGCCACATCGACGCCAGTCCCGGACCCTACGATGCCGTGGAGTTAAGCCGGACACTGGCCAGGCACTGGGACGGACGTTTGCTCACACTGAACACCCCGGCGATCTTGCCGGACGCCGAAACGTGCCGGCGGCTGCTCGGGCTAGGGCAGATCAAGTCGGTGCTGAACCAGCTCGCACAGGCAGAGATTGCCCTGGTGGGTGTCGGTACGCCGGAGAACTCTGTCTTCGTGGAGCACAACGCCTTCACCCAGCGGGACTTTGGCGCGCTGCGCGCGGCAGGCGCGGTGGGTGAGATCCTGGGGCGGTTTTACGATGCTTCCGGCAAGGAGTGCAGCACGCCGCTGCAGCGGCGGGTGGTCAGTCTGGGACTCAAGGACTTGCAGCGGATTCCCCGGAGAGTCGGGGTGCTGGCCGGCGCGGATCGGACGGCGGCGCTGGTGGCCGCCGTACGGAGCGGGTATTTGAACGCCCTCGTCATCGACGACGGATGTGCGGCCGCCCTTCTGGACAAGGTCCAGTAGGATAGCTCTCGGTCCTGTCGACCCGCGGCTAGCACCCGGGGCGTGATAGCCTGATTCCTCAAGGAGCGAACTATGCCCAGCCGACGTGAATTCCTGGCCGGCACAGCAGCAGGCGCCACGAGTGTAGCCTGGAGCGCTGGCCAAGACGAGAGTTCTGTGCTTCTGCGCACCCATGACTGGTTCGGGGACAAGCTGGAACGTTTTGACTTCCCGCCAGGCTGGAGGGTTCGCATCTATCACATGAAGGGCCACCAGACGCCGGCCCTCGCCGCCGAGGAGGTCCGGAAGGCGATTCTGAATCCGGTCGGGACAAAGCCTCTCGTCGAGATCGCCGCTGGCAAGACGACCGCCGCTATCGCCGTGGACGACATGACCCGGCCCACCCCCGCCCACGACATTGTGCCTCACGTCGTGGCCGAGCTGAATGCCGCCGGTATCCGGGATGAGAACATACTCTTCGTTATCGGGCATGGGTCCCACCCCACTCTCAACGCCATGGAGGTTGCCAAGAAGATCGGTGAGGAGGCGGTGCGGCGCCATCCCTGGATGAACCACAACTGCTGGGAGAACCTGGTGGACGTCGGCGCGACAAGGCACAAGAATCAGGTTTTCGCCAACACATACTACTGCAACGCCGACGTCAAGATCACGATCAGCGGCGTGAAGGCCCACGGTTACTCGGGCTACGGAGGCGGGCCGAAGATGATCCTGCCCGGGGTGTGCGGCATCAAGACGATCCGCTACAACCACTATGAGGTGAAGCCGGCTCCCCGGCCAAGACGGGACTCGGGCGGCGTCGAGATGATCACCATGCACCAGAACGAGAAGCGGCAGGACATGATTGACGCCTCTCGCGCGGTGGGCGTCGATTTCAGCGTCCAGACGGTCTGCAACCAGGACCGCAGACTGGTGCATGTGGTGGCCGGAGATATTGTCGACGCTCACAACCGGGCTGCGCAGTACGGGGTGAACCACCTGGCGACGGAATACGCCAAGAACGCAGATGTCGTGGTCATCAATGCTTATCCCAAGGGTTTGGAACCGCAGCAGGATTTCGTCTGGGGTTCCCGCGGCCTGAAGGAGGGCGGCAGTGTCGTGCTGATCGACCAGCATCCCATGGGCAGGGCGGCCTGGCACTACGTCGACCAGCTTGTCTACTTCCAGAGGGCCGGAGGCAATTACTTCAAGCAGCGCGCGATGCGCCGGAAACAGTATCCCCAGGCCCGGCAGTTCCTCTGGTACAACGAGTACCTTCAGGCGCGGGAACTGGACATGATGGACGTTCCTGCGGAGGCCGTTGGTCTGCGCACCTGGGCCGGTGTGATCGAGAGGCTCAAGCGGGAGCACAAAGGCGATGTGGAAGTAGCTGTGTACCCGTACGCGGGCATCCAGCACGGAATTGCGGCCTTGGATCTTCCTTCGTGAAGGATTCTTGAGGCGCCCGCTCCGCGAAGTTTACTTGCGGTCCTTCCGTTTCCGGGTTACTCTACTCGCATACTGGGCGCTCCTCCTGGGGCAAGGGCAAATCGTGCGCTCATGAAAGCACGATATTGCTGGGGACTGCGCGGGCGCCTGGCAACGGAGGAGGCAAGATGATGCGATCGATTTCGGCGGCATTCGTGCTGGCCGCCGTGACTATTCTGGCTGCGGCGGCCGTTCAGGCACAGCCGCTGCCGCAGCGTGTGAACGTCCCATTCAAGTTCAGTCTGGCGGACAAGGCCTATCCGGCGTCGATGTACTACTTCCGGTATGAAGCGGCGTCCAATCAGCTCGAAGTTCTGGGGCGCGACAAGAACCTGATGGTCCGGGTTCCTGTCGTGACACGGCTCGCTCAGAAAGCCAGCGCCAAGGACAACGGCAACGTGAGACTGGTGTTCGACCAGGTGGGAGAGGAACGCTACCTCTCGGAAGTCTGGTTCCCGTCTTCCGACGGCCTGCTGATTCGCGCCACCGCGGAGCGGCACAAGCACGAGGAGGTGGACGCAGCGGCGCAGTGACGCCGCTTCACTCCCATTCGATGGTGGCCGGCGGTTTGTGGGTCAGGTCGTAGAAGACGCCGCAGACGCCGGCCACGTCCATCAGGTCCCGCGCCAGCGGCTCAAGGAGGCTCCTCTCCATCGACACGGACTGAGCCGTCATTCCATCCACCGAATGGACGGGGCGCAGCACGACCGAGTCCGGCCGTCCGGCTGTCCCTACCGGAATGAGAATCACGGGGAATTGCCAGACGATGCGGTCGAATCCCGACTCGTGCGCCAACCGGCGGACGATCGCGTCTACTTGACGCAGCCGGGCCAGGCGTTGCGGACTCAGCCAGCACTTGCGTGCCTGCATCTCGGCGAGCGGCGCGCGGCCGGCCACCCGCGCGACGATGCGATTGATTCCCGCCGTCCGGTTGATCATCTCGGTTGCCACCGCCTGAAGGTCCTCCTCGGGAGAAGGAAACCGATCCAAACACAGCACTGGGGCGTAGCTGCGCGAGTCGCCCTGGACTCCGACGGAGCGAACCGGCAGCAGCCACCCGCTGTCCATCCGCTCGACCGGCCGGTCGAAGCCGGAACAGACGCAGCGGATCGCCAGGCCCGGCCCCGGGAACGGGTGGCGCTCGAGCAGTTCATCCGGAAGACCGAGTTCTTTCCCCACCTCCCGCACCTCATCCTTGTAAAAGCAACTGAGCGGTTCGACGATCCGGTTGGCTTCCATCAAGCGGACGATGCCGGGGACACGGTTGTGGTGCGTCTTGATCAGGGCGGCGTTGGCCGAGCCGCCGGATTCGATGGTGTCGGGGTAGATTGTGCCCTGGCCCAGAATCCATTCTTCGTCCAGGAAATGATTCGATTCGATGGCGCGCTCCTGGACCCGCACGAATTCCTCTCCGATGATGCGCCGCTTCTGTTCGGGATCGGTCACTCCCCGGAGCGCGTGGAGAAACCTTTCCTGGGCCTCTTCCACCTGAACGGCGCCGGCCGGCTCGCGGAAAGAGCGTCGCACGAAGTCGGTTTCGCCTTCCCGCATCAGGCCTGTATCGACGTAGATCCCCCGCACCCTCCCTGCGCCAAGCGCCCGCAGGCAAAGGGTGAACGCGACCGTGGAATCCACGCCCCCACTGATGAAGAAGAATACCTTCCGGTCGCCGGCCGTCTCCCGTATCTGCTGCTCGATCAGCGGGAGCCGGAGCCTCGGGTCCCAGTCCTTGTGGCATCCGCATATCCGGAATAAGAAGTTCGCCAGGATCTCCCTGCCTTGCCGGGTGTGCACCACCTCGGGATGAAACTGGACGCCGTACAGTCTCCGCCGGGCGTCGCCCATGGCTGCCACCGGACAGGTCCCGGTGCTGCCCAGCCGCTGGAAACCTTCCGGCACCCGATGAACGGTATCCCGGTGACTCATCCAAACCTGCTGGTTGTTGAGGACTCCTTCAAATAGCGGATCCGCCCCACGCAATTCCAGGACAGCCAACCCGTACTCGCCCCTCTCTCCCTTCCGGACCTCGCCGCCCAACAGGAGAGCCATCAACTGTTGCCCGTAGCAGATTCCGAGCACGGCGGAGCCCGAGGAGAAGATGGCCGGATCGACGCTGGGGCTGTCCGGCTCGTACACGCTGTTGGGGCCGCCGGAAATGATCAGGCCGCGCCGGGATTCGAGCTGCGCGGCCGGGGTCTCGCTGGGACGGACCTCGGCATAGACCCCCAGCTCGCGGATCTTCCGCGCGATCAAATGACAGTACTGGCCGCCGGCGTCAAGCACGGCAATTTGAGGTTCAGGAATGTAGTGGGTCAATGTTACTTCGCGCTGCGCTGCGCGAGCAGCCTCTTGGCGTTGTCGAGCAAGGCCTTGGCCTTGGGCAGGGATTCGACCGCCTTGGCCACCTGGGGGTCGGTCTCGATGGCGATTCGATTGGCGTCGTCCACGCTGAAAGCGTACGCGTACACCTCACGCTTGAGCTGGCTCCGCAGCCAGTCGTGGTTCGCCGCGTAGTCGGCCTCCGTGAAGGTCACGCCCGAATCGAGCAGAAACCGGTGAAACTCCTCTTCTACGGCGGCATCGGGCTGCCAGTTGCGGGGAAGTGCGGCGTTGTTCCTGCCGAAGTACTTGGCGGTGAAGTTGAAGAAGGCCGCCTGGCGCAGCAGCTCCACCTGGAACCGGTTCAGTCTGGGCGGAGAGTACTTCTCGTCGGGAGCGATGCCGCCGCCGCCGTAGACGGTCCGGCCGCTGTCGGTCATTTTCACGTCCTGCGTATCCTGGGTCGCGTTGTCCTTCCGGTAGTAGTAATCGAAGAACGACATGCTGGAGTAGTCGCGCTGGATCAGCCGGTCACTAGGCGTGTAATACTTGGCTGTGGTCAGCGCCAACCCGGTGTTCTCCGAGAGCGGGTAGACCGTCTGCACGAGCCCCTTGCCGAAGGTGTTGTCGCCCAGCACCCAGGCACGGTCGTGGTCCTGAAGGGCGCCGGCCACAATCTCCGCGGCGGAGGCCGAAGTCCGGCTGACCAGCACCACGATCGGATAGTCCCGTCCGGCGCTCCCGTTGCGGGCGACGTACCGCTTCTCGGTCGAGGCACGGCCGCGGTGGGAGACGATGACCTGTCCTTTTTGCAGGAACCGTTCCGCCACCGCCACCCCCTCGTTCAGCAACCCGCCGGGATTGCCTCGCAGGTCGAGCACCAGGCCTTTGATATTCTGCTCGCCCAGTTTCTTCAGGTTCTCATCCAGCTCGCGGCTCGTCGTTTCGGTGAACTGCACGATCTGGATGTAGGCTACGCCCGGGCGGATCATAAAGGCGTCCGGAACGCTCTTGCGCGAGATCTCGTCGCGCGTGACTCCAAACACGAGCGGCTGCTCGTTGCCCTGGCGCATCACCGAGACCTTGACCACGGTGCCGCGCGGTCCCTTGAGCAGGTCGGCCACATCGGCTGTGGAGAGGCCTTCGGTCTGCTTCTCGTTCACCGCCACGATCACGTCGCCGGGCCGCAATCCCGCCTTGTAGGCCGGAGCGCCGGCAAAGATCTCCATCACGATGACCTTGTTGTTGCGGGCGCCCACCCGCATGCCCACGCCGTAGTAGTGACCCCGCTGCTCCTCGCGCATCAACTGAAAATACCTGGGATCGAAGAAGCTGGAGTGCGGGTCCAGGGTGCGCAGCATGCCGGGGATCGCCCCGTTATACACTGCCTTGTCCGGGTCCAGCGGCTCGGCGGCGTTCTGTTCCACCTGGGTGTAGACCTGGCTGAAGGTCCTGAGGCTGGCACGGATGTCGTCTTCGGAAGAAGCCGCCGATGCCGTCCCGGTGCCAGGCGCGTAAATCCCCCCCGCCAGAGCGCACGCCAAGATCACCAGAGGCGCGAGAAGCGAAAACCGGTGCCTGGATTTCATCCTCGATATTTCCCCAGCACCTGTATTATAGCGCAGCGCTGCGTTTTAGACCGCTCTCACCCGGCGGAGCACCGGCAGCGACTCTTGACGGACCGGTTTCCTGCCAGCAGGGCCGAGCCGCCTCGCATGATCGCTGACGCAGACCAAAAACATCGGCTGGCGGGCATTCTTGAGGATGTCGATGACGCGCTCCTGGCGATCTTCGAGGAAGATCGACCTTCCGTCCGTGAGCAGGTGCAGATCGGACTCACCGGCCAGGACGTCGCTCAAGCGGCGGCCCATGTCCTTCTGAAGGTATCGCAGCACCCGGCGCAGCTTCTGCAACGAGAAACCCTTTCTCCTCAGCTCCGCGATGACGGTCACTTCCAGGACTTCTTCCGCCGTGTACATCCGCCGGTGGCCGCGGTGCCGCGGGGAGACCACGTGCTTCTCGTCCCACCACTGAAGCTGCCGCAAGCTCACGCGGGCGATCCTGGCCACTTCGCTGCTGGCGTAGGTGACACCAGAAACGGGGGAATCAGGTCGGGGTTTCCTCGCTGGCTTGAGCATGAAGAAGTGCTTTCGAACTGAAAATGGGCGACTCTCAGATTTTACTCGACTTCGCGCCGTAGTCAATAGCCTCATTTGCGGCTGCTCCAGCGGCCCTGTCCCCTCCCCCGAACCGTGTGGTGGGCGAGGCCGGGCGCATGTTAGAGTGGAGGATTATGGGGATCCCGAATGTTAAGCGGTTCCGGCCCTACTGCCCGGAGTGCAAGGAGAATTTCACCCTCATGGCCGTCCTGCCCAAGGATGCCAGCGTGGACTCTTACCTGGCGGATGCGGTCGCGCGTCACGATCACAAGGCGTTCCAGGAAGCCAAGCAGCAGCACTACAAGGTCCGCGTCGGACAGCAGAAGCAGCGCAAGGCGAAGTAGCGGCTCGCCGCTGCTCGCTTCAGCGCAGGCGCGCCCTCAGGCTTCGCAGGCACTTGACCGCTTCGCTGGCCACACTCACATCGGAATCTCGAGTCAGCGTTTCCAGCAGAGGCTCGGCTTCCCTGCCGCCGCTGGCGGCCAGGACCTTGGCTAGACCGATCTTCTCGTCGCGGCTGCCCTTCTTGAGGGGCTGAAAAAGCGCTTGTGCCACGTCCCTGTCCCGGGCGGCTTCGATCAAGAGCGCCTGAGCGGCGTTTGCCCGCGCAGCCGAGTTGAGCGTGTTCACCAGGTACTGCAGGGGGCTGAACTCGGTCAACTCCAGCCTGCCGAGCATCACCAGGGCGAAGGCGAAGGACAGGCGCGCCAGATTGCTGCTCTCCTGCTGGTAACCTCGCTCCAACTCGGCCAGGTCCGAGGACGTTCGCAGACGGCCCAGGCCCTCGGCCGCCGCCGCGCGCAGTTCCGCATCGCGATCGCGCAGATAGCCGGCCAGGAGGCTGCGGTTGGAGGGATCCGGGAGCATCGCGATGGAATAAAGCGCCGCACGCCGCACCCGCCGGCTCTTGGTGCGCGCCAGCACACCCTTCAGGTCCGGTAGAGCTTCCAGGTTGTAGAGCAGCCCGGCCGTCTCCACAGCGGTGACCTGCACGTTTTCATCCAGATCCCTGAGCAGGAAGGAGACCCTTGGGCCCGCGCTCCTGTCCCCGATCTTCTGCAGCGCGATCAGGCTCTCGTAGATGACTTTGGTGTCCTTGGAGCGAACCGCCTCCAACAGGTCGGGGACCGCTGCTCTCGCCCGCAGGATGCCCGCCGCGCGAGCCGCGTTGGCGCGGGCCTCCATCGACGATCCCGAGCGTGCCATGCGTCCGAGCGCCGACCCGACTTCCGGCCGCACCTCCACAAAAGGATCGATTACCTGGTCGTTGGTCTCCGTGAACCGGGTCGTGACCACGTTTCCGGCTCGGCGCAAGGTCGCGCCGAGGCCGGTGGCGGCGTAACCCGGCAGGTAGAAGTTTACCAGTCCATCGGCCGCGCGGATTTGAATCTCGGGGTCGTTGTCCCGCGAGGCCTTCAGCAGAGGGTCCAGGCTGCGCTGTGTACCGATTTCGACCAACGCCTTTACCGCCTCGATTCGAACCTCCAGATCGGCGTCGGAAACCAGCTCAGCCAGCTTGGGGATCGCCTCCGACCCCTGGCGTGCCAGCATGCGAACGGCCCTGCGGCGTTCCCGTGGGTCCTGGCTGGCGGGATCCTGGGCAGGCAGCAGGCAACTGACCAGGAGCGTGGCGATGCACAAAACCGCAACACGAGCCATACACCCACAGTCTACCGGATAAACTCGACCTGAACCTTGCGTGCGATCAGCCCGGCGTCGTAACCCATATCCAGAAGCCTCTGGGCTGCCTGGGGCACCAGGTCGCCGCAGTCCACAGTGTAGTGGTTCACATAGAGCCCGACAAACTTCTCGGCCAGCGCCGCATCCATCTCGCCCGCGAACTGGAGCGCGTACTCGAGCGCCTCGGCGGGATGATCGAGGGAGTACTGGATGCTGTCCCGCATCATCCGGCAGCACTCCTCGGCGGCCTCCGGGGACAGCGAACGCCGCAGCGCGTTGGCTCCGAGCGGCAGGGGCAGTCCGTGCGTCTGCTTCCACCAGCGGCCCAGGTCGGCCACCGCGTGGAACCCGCCGCTGCTGTAGGTGAGCTGCCCCTCGTGTATGACCAGGCCGGCGTCCACCGAGCGCTCCCGCACCGCATCCAGTATCTTGTCGAACGGAATGACGACGGCCCTTATGTCCGGCTCGAACAGCTTCAGGGCCAGGTAGGCCGTGGTCATCTTCCCGGGAACTCCGATCCGCTTGCCCTTCAGCTCGCCCGCCGTCATCGGGTGCATCGCCACCACGATTGGCCCGTAGCCGTCTCCGACGCTAGACCCGCTGGACATCAGCACGTACTTGTCGGCGACGTACGGATAGGCGTGGTAGGAGATCGCGGTGAGCTCGTAGGCGCCTTTGAGCGCCTTCCGGTTCAGCGTCTCGATGTCACTCAGCACATGCCGGAACTCGAGCAGCTCAGACCGTATCTTCCGCGTGGCGAGGCCGTAAAACATGAATGCGTCGTCTGAATCGGGGCTGTGGGCGCAGACGATTTCTGTGGGACCGGAGGAGCTCATATGCGAGAAACCTCCCCATCATAACAGACGGCCCGCGTGATGCGGCCCGGCGCGCTGGTGTAAACTGAATAGTCAAGACCGGGAGGTGGGTCTTCTCGAGTAGCGGCACCCGGCTTACGCAGCTCTCTCCGGTTGGGCTGCCCAACTGGGGGAGGGAGATTGCGTCCTTTCTGGCCGGCGCGCTCTTCCCGGACGACTGCCGGCTCTGCGGCCAGCCCTTGAGAGACCTTTCCCGCGTCCCTGTGTGCGGCGCGTGTCTGAAAGCGCCGGTCCCGTTGGCTGCGGACTACTTCTGCTCCACCTGCCGCACGCCGTTCGTCAATGCCTTTCCGCTGGACGCCTCCGGCCGTTGCGCACTCTGCCGGCTCAACGTGCAGGGCTTCGACGCCGCCTATTCGTTCGGGGCGTACCAGGGAGCTCTGCGCGAGTTGATTCACCTGCTGAAGTACGGGCGCATCCGCACGCTCAGCCGGCCGTTGGGCAACCTGCTCGCGGCGGCGTTCCCGCGCGAGGAACGTTTTGACGCCATCGTCCCCATGCCCCTGCACTGGCGGCGGCACTGGCGCCGCGGCTTCAACCAGTCGGCTCTTTTGGCCGCAGAATTGGGCGACCGCTTCGGCTTGCCGGTGATCAAGGCCGTGCGCCGGTCGTGCCCCACGGCGCCTCAGGCTGGACTCACCAATGCCAAGAGGCGCGCCAACGTGGCCGGCGCATTCTCGTTGTCCCGCCGGGCGTCCGTCGCGGGGCTGCGCCTTCTCCTGGTGGACGACGTGATGACCACCGGCGCGACGGCTAGCGCGTGCTCCCGGGCGCTGAAGAGCGGAGGAGCCACCTACGTTGCCTTCCTCGCCCTGGCCCGGGCCGACCGGAGGTTCGCGCCGGGCTCGCTGACCCGCCGATACTACGGCGCCGATACGGAGGCGGATTCATGAACAGCCTGGACCGGCTCCATAGGCCCGTGCTTGTCCTGAACGCCAGTTACGAGCCGATCAACATCTGCGCCGCCCGCCGGGCCATTGTCTTGGTGCTCAAAGGCGTGGCGACGGCTGAAGAGCAATCTCACATCACGGTGCGTTCGGCTGTACAGTCGGTCCGATTGCCCTCGGTCATCCGACTGCTCGGCTACCGGCGCATCCCGCACCAGACGCGCGCGCTATCGCGCAAGAACATTCTCATGCGCGACCGTTTCACTTGCCAGTACTGCCTGCGGGCGCTGCCATCGTCGGAGCTTACGCTGGATCACGTGGTTCCCCGTTCCCGCTCCGGGGCGAGCGCTTGGGAGAACCTGGTCGCGTGCTGCCACGATTGTAACAACCGGAAGGGCAGCCGAACGCCCGAAGAGGCTGGAATGCGTCTCAGCCGGCAGCCCAGACCCTTCAGCCTGCACACCAGCCGGCACTTGATGAGGTTGCTCGGCAAGAGCGACGAGCAGTGGAAGAAGTACCTTTTCTACTGAGCCGGCTCGAGAGGCGATCCCGCGGGAGCAGGGCCCGCCGGGGGTGAGGGCTTCTCCTCTTTCGGCTTCTCTTTCTTGACGGCCACCTTTACCGGACTGATGAGGACGTGCGCGAACCGGCCTTCCAGACGCGGCTGACCCTCGACGGTTCCGTAAGCGGCGAGATCCTCCACAAACCGCAGCAGAAGCTTTTTGCCCAGGTCTACGTGTGCGATCTCGCGGCCGCGGAACTGTACCATCGCCTTCACGCGGTTCCCGTCCTTCAGGAACCGGATGGCGTGGTTCTTCTTGAAGTCATAGTCGTGGTCGTCGGTGTTGGGCCGGAACTTGAGCTCCTTCACCTGTATGACGTGTTGCTTCTTCTTGGCCTCGTGCTGCTTCTTCTTCTGCTCGTATTGCCACTGGCCGTAGTCCATGGCTTTGGCCACGGGAGGCTCCGCCGTGGGCGAGACCAGAATCAGATCCAGGCCCAGTTCCTGGGCCTTTCGAACAGCGGCCGGTGTGGGCATGACCTCGACCGTCCCGTCAGGGAAGATCGCTCTCACCTCCCTGGCGCGGATCGCTTCGTTGACGTTCTCTCGGATTCTCGGCCGGCGGGGCGAATAGTGTCCTCGTGGAAACATTAAGTAGCAAGTCCTTCAGACGGGAATCTGGTGCGTTCCATGTTTCCCTATCAAAACACAAATCCGTGCCGGTTTCCAGGGGGATCGCCGCCTTTCCGGCGAAGCATCGGGCTGGGCTGTCCGGATCGCAGTACGGTCTCACTGAACAATGGGCGCCACTCTTGTTTTCGTGCGCCCCGCGCCGGATGACAGGATGGTACCGTCGTGTTTTATTTCGCCGCTAGTCATTGATTTGAAACGGAAAATAAAACGCAAAACCGAAGGCTCTCGGCGGCTGTCTTTTGTGCTAGACTGTTTTGCGTTCGGCCTTACCGGGCCGTTCCGGCGGTTCGATTCAGCCTCGATTCCAAACAGAATCGGTGATGTGATTACTGAGTTTTCCTCAGGGTGTTCAAAACCTGTGGAAAACCAGGAGTAGGGGTGTCTGTGCACGTAGTATGAACCTCTGGGAACAGATTAAGACTCACCTATCTCCAAAACTCAGTGGAGAGAGCTACCAGAACTGGTTTGCTGAAACCAGTTTCCGGGGGGTCGAGAACCAGACCCTTTATGTGGGCGTGCCAAATGAAGCTACGCGCGCCTGGATGGAGGAGGAATACGCTGATCTTGTCGCTTCGGCAATCCGCTCGCTGGCGCTGCCCATAAAGACCACGGTGTATGAGCTTGGCCCTGCCAGCCGGGACGCAAGCCACCATGCTGTGCAGCCTGCAGGCAACAACGGTGCGGAACTGGTAGCGAATGCCCCTTCACCCTTGTTGAATCCCAAGTTCACTTTCGACAGCTTTGTCGTGGGCTCCTGTAACCAGTTCGCCCATGCTGCGGCGAAGGCTGTCGCCACACAGCCATCGCGTAGCTATAACCCGCTCTTCATCTACGGCGGAGTGGGTATGGGCAAGACGCATCTGATGCATGCCATGGGACGTGCGCTCCTTGAGAGCTTCCCGGCACTGCGCGTGGTCTACACCTCCGGCGAGCGTTTCATGAACGAGTTGATTCAGTGCATCAGCCAGCAGCGGATGCCTCAGTTTCATCAGCGCTACCGTAATGCTGATGTGCTGCTCATCGACGATATTCAGATCTTGGGAGGCAAGGAGAGGACTCAAGAGGAGTTCTTCCATACCTTCAACGAGCTCTACGATCACCAGAAGCAGATCGTGGTCTCAAGCGACACTTCACCCAAAGAGATCCCCGGCCTAGTGGAGAGGCTTCGGTCCCGCTTCGAATGGGGCCTCATGGTCGACATGCAGCCGCCGGATCTTGAGACCAAGATGGCAATCCTCGATAAGAAAGCGGAGGCTGAGGGAGTCCGCCTCCCTGAGGATGTCCGGATCTTCATTGCAACCAAGACAAAGTCGAACGTCCGTGAGCTTGAAGGCGCACTGGTGAAGCTCATTGCCTACTCCTCTGTGACACAAAGCCCAATCAGCCTATCGATGGCTCAGCACTGCTTGAAGCACCTGTCGTCTTTCCAGGAGCGCAAGATCACCATAGAAGCAGTGCAGCGAGTGACTGCGGAGCACTATAAGCTTCAGGTGAGTCAGTTGAAGCAGAAGTGCAATGCCAGGCACATTGCCGAGCCCCGCCAAGTTGCAATGTATCTGGCCAAGGAGCTCACTGGGGCATCCCTGCCCGAGATTGGCCGCGCCTTCGGCGGGAAGCATCACACCACGGTATTGCACTCTATCCAGAAGATCGAGCGAATGCGCCAGCAGAAACCAGACATCAACAGAGCCATCCACAAGCTAATCGACTCAATCAGTTGAACTTCTCACTGATTCCCACATGGCTCTACAATCACCCTTCTGCAAACCGGTGAAAGCCGACCTGCCTCCGTGGCACAAGGCAGCGCGCGAGCACAGGATCCACACGGAAGCGAGACAAGAAGGACTTTGGTTTTGTATAATTTAGAGGGAATTCTACATTTCAACAGCCCCTATGAAGACGGTTCTTATTTTGATCTTCTTTTGAGAAGCAGGATTAGTCTTGGAGAACGGTTCCAATGGAATTCACGGTTAGCAAGGCTGAGTTGGTCCGCGAGCTGAATCTCTCTCAGGGTGTTGTGGAGAAGAAGACTACGATTCCAATCCTCTCGAATGTGCTCTTGGAGGCGGAAGGGGATCGTGTGGTGCTGACGGCGACGGATTTGGAGCTGGGGATTCGCTGCTCATGCCCTGCCCGTGTGAAGAAGGGCGGGGCTGGAACAATTCCTGCGCGGCGTCTGCTGGAGTACGTGCGGTTGTTGCCGGACGCCGATGTGAACGTCAAGTTTCTTGAGAACCAATGGGCTAGTTTGGTGTGCGGAAGATCCCGCACCCGAATTGCTGGCATGTCGCGCGAGAGTTTTCCAGAGTTGCCGGCTATGCCGACCGTGCTGGCCGAGTTGCCCGTTGCCGTGCTGTCTGATCTGATTGTGCGAACGGTTTTTGCGATCTCCACGGAGGAGTCGCGCTTCAGTCTGAACGGTGCTCTGCTGGCCGTGAAGGAGCGTGGTCTGGCAATGGTGGCCACGGATGGGCACCGGCTAGCATACGTGGAAACCAAGCAAGATCTGCCCGGGATCCATAGCTCATACCGTGCTCTGGTACCCCGCAAGGCTATGGGGGAGATCCTGAAGTTGGCGCAAGACTCTCCCGCTGATTCGGCCGTGAGTCTGGCTGGTGATGAGAACCACCTTTTCTTCCAGTTCGGGGAGAGGCTGCTGATCAGCCGCAAGTTGACAGGGAACTTCCCGGATTACGAGCGAGTGCTCCCCAAGGAGCATCCGCAGACGGTGATATTGGAGCGTGAGGAGATACGGGCAGCTGTGGAAAGAGTCTCACAGTTCGCCGACGAGCGCTCGCATGCCATCCGGCTCCAGGTTTGTCCTGCTGAGCTTAAGGTTCACTCCTCCGTGTCCGAGACCGGGGAAAGTGAGGAGAGCATTCCCACTTCCTACGATGGCCCCACCGTGGAAGTGGGTTTCAACGCGCAGTACCTGCTTGACTTCCTCCGTGCTGCCTCCGGGCCGCAGGTTTCGCTCCACTTCAAGGACCCTCAAAGTGCCGGTGAATGGCGGCCGGCTGGCGAAGGAGAGGTGTACGAGTATCGCTACGTTGTGATGCCGATGCGCATCTGAGATCGGCTTGCGAGGAGCCGGACTCCTTGCGTCAAGAGGCGTTTCTGCTATGGGAAACAGAGAAGTGTCAGCCAATGGGGCTGAAGTCTACGATGCCAGTAGCATCAAGGTGCTGGAGGGTTTGGAGGCCGTGCGCCTGCGCCCTGCCATGTATATCGGTTCTACCAGCGAGGCCGGCCTGCATCATCTGGTTTACGAGGTCGTCGACAACTCGGTGGACGAAGCCTTAGCCGGCTTCTGCACTGAGATCAATGTAACGATCCACCTGGACAACTCCGTCACCGTCGTGGATAACGGTCGCGGAATCCCCGTCGACATCATGAAGGAGGAAGGCGTCTCGGCTGCTGAGGTCGTCATGACCAAGCTCCACGCCGGCGGTAAGTTCGACTCCAAGTCCTACAAGGTCTCCGGGGGCTTGCACGGGGTGGGCGTCAGCGTCGTCAATGCCTTGTCCGAGAGTCTCCAACTGGAGATCTGGCACCAGGACCCCAGCACCAACAGCGGGCCCAGCTTCACTTGGACGCAGGAATACGAGAGAGGCGTTCCTCTGGGCCCCCTGCAGAAGAGTGGAAAAGCAGGGAGGAAGACCGGGACCAAGGTCACATTCAAGCCCGACTCCACGATTTTCGACGTCACCGAGTACAACTACGACACCTTGGCACAGCGCCTTCGCGAACTCGCTTTCCTGAACCGGGGGCTGAGCATCACCCTGAGCGACGAGCGCTGTGATCCGGTCAAGAGCCACGAGTTTCACTACAGTGGAGGCATCGCCGAGTTCATCAAGCACCTGAACCGCGGCAAGACCGTGCTTCACGACCGCCCCATTCACTTCGAGGGTGAACGGGAACTGCCCAACGGCGGCACGATCGCCATGGAGGTCGCGCTCCAGTACAACGACGGCTATACGGAGAACGTCTTCTCTTTTGCCAACAACATCAACACGGTCGACGGCGGCACGCACCTCAGCGGCTTCCGCAGCGCACTGACGCGGACGATCAACTTCTACGGCCAGCAGGCCGGGCTGTTCAAGGACGTGAAGGAGAATCTCACCGGCGAAGACGTGCGCGAGGGACTTACTGCGGTGGTGAGCGTGAAGCTCCCACAGCCTCAGTTCGAAGGCCAGACCAAGGGGAAGCTGAACAGCGACATCCAGGGATACGTCGTCCAGCTCGTCAATGAGAAGCTGAGCGAGTACTTCGACAAGAACCCATCGGTGATGCGCAAGATCGTCTCCAAGGCCATCGATGCGTCGCGCGCCCGGGAAGCCGCGCGCCGCGCGCGCGACCTCACCCGCCGCAAGGGTGCCTTGGACTCGGGTGGCCTCCCCGGTAAGCTCGCCGACTGCCAGGAGCGGGACCCTGAGCACTGTGAGTTGTTCCTGGTGGAGGGCGAATCGGCGGGCGGCACGGCCAAGGCGGGCCGGGACCGCAAGTACCAGGCTATCCTGCCCCTGAAAGGCAAGATCCTGAACGTGGAGAAGGCGCGCTACGACAAGATGCTCAGCCACGAAGAGATCCGCGCCATGATCACGGCCATCGGCACCGGGATCGGCAAAGAGGAAGGCGATTTTGACTTGGGCAAGCTGCGCTACGGCAAGATCATCATTATGACCGACGCAGACGTGGACGGCTCGCACATCCGCACCCTGCTGCTGACGTTTTTCTTCCGCCACATGCAGGAGCTGATCACTCGCGGCCACGTATTTGTGGCGCAGCCCCCTCTCTACCGCATCAAGAAGGGGAAGGGCGAGAAGTACATCAAGGACGAGAAGGAATTCGTCCGCGAGATCCTGCGCCGGGCCACCGAGAACGTCGCCGTGGAGTATGGCTCGGGTAACGGACACCCGCCGGCGCGCGTCGAGGGGAGCGAATTGCGCAGCTTCTTGATGTCGCTCGACGAGTACCTGCAGATCTCCCAGAAGGTGGAGCGGAAGCTCCGCGAGCCGCGGGCGCTCGCGGTGGTGGCGAATCCCGAGCTTAAGATCGACAGCAAGGCCGATTTTGGCGGCGAGGAGAACTTGAAGCCCGTCCTGGAAGCCCTGAGCCGCGCCGGGCTGAAGGCGGAGTTGGCGCAGGACGAAGAGCACGGCGCCTGGATGGTAACTTACCACGACTCGGCCAACGCCCCGCGCTCGATCGGCCCGGAGCTGGCGGCGCAGCCCGAGTACCGGCGTATGCGGAGCCTGGCCAGGCAGCTTGCGCGGTTCAACCAGCCGCCCTTCGTGGTGACCAAGGAATCCACACGGGAGACGCTGCCGGGCTGGGCGGAGCTGCTGGAGTACGTGAAGAAGGAAGGCACGCGGGACGTGAACGTGCAGCGCTACAAGGGCCTGGGCGAGATGAATGCCGGGCAGTTGTGGGAAACGACCATGAACGCGGAGACGCGGACGCTGCTGCGCGTGCGGCTGGAAGACGCGGTGGAGTGCGAGGAGATCTTCTCGACGCTGATGGGGGAAGACGTGGAAAGCCGCCGCAAGTTCATCGAAGAAAACGCCCTCGACGTCAGAAACCTGGACGTTTAGGCCACACCCCTACACGTACACCCTGGGCACGCGCGGGTTGATGCCGCACAGCACGGTGTAGGAGATCGTTCCCGCCCAGCGCGCCACCTGCTGGGCGTTCAGCTCCACATTGCCCTCACGCCCGAGCAGCGTCACGGCGTCGCCGGGCCGCAGCGGGGGCGCGTCCGTGATGTCGATGGTGGTCAGATCCATCGACACCGCGCCGATCACCGGGACCAGTTGCCCTCCTGCGATCACCTTGCCCCGGTTCGACATGCGGTGCGGGACGCCATCAGCGTAACCTGCCGCGAGCACCGCGATGCGCGTCGGCCGCTCGGCGCGGAACGTGCCGCCATAACCCACCAGGGCACCCACCGGGAGCTCCTTTGTCGCCAGAATCGTCGCCCTCCAGGCCAGCGCAGGCCGCACCTGGAGGAGGGGCGCCGGGGCATCGCCCTTCGCCGGGGAGATGTACCCGTACAGGATGTGCCCCGCCCGCACCAGGTTGCCCCACGCCGAACGGCGCCCATAAGCGATCGGATTGGTGCTGGACATGTGGACCCAGGCGGGTTTGACCCCGGCGGATTGAAGCGCCGCCAGGGTCTCCTCAAAGGCCGCCAGTTGCCGTTCGGTCTGCTGGCTGCCGTAGTTCGCCGACGAGGCGAAGTGAGTCATAAGACCTTCCAGCTCCGCGTGCCTGCACCTGCGTACCACGGCCAGAATGTCGGCGGCGGACGCAGTTGTTCCGAGCCTCCCCATGCCTGTGTCGAGCTTCAGGTGATAACGCACGCGAAGGCTCCGGGATTGGCCGAACTCGTCCAGTGAAACGAGGTCTTCGAGCGAGTGAATGACCGGCGTCAAATCATGCTGCGGAAGGGCCTCACGCTCGAACGGCAGGGCATCGGCCATCACCAGGAGCCGCGTCCGGATGCCTGCCTCCCGCAACCCGATGCCCTCGGCCACGTTGCTGACCGCCAGCCACTGGATCCCCTGCGACTCAAGCTGCCGCGCCACCTCCACCGCTCCATGACCGTAGGCGTCCGACTTCACCACGCCCATCACCTGAACGGCGGAGCCCACCGTCTCGCATACCAGGCGGTAGTTCTCCACGATCTGAGGGACCGAAACCTCGACCCACGTGCGGTACGGCAGGCGCAGCATTATTCCATTATCGTTTCCCGGTAAGCCGCAGGAAAAGCCTCTCGTATGCATCCGTGACCGATTCCCAACTGTAGCGCTCGCAGGCGCGCCGCTCGGCCCGCTCGCGCCATTGGTTCCGCTCGGTCTCGGGCATGGATAGAACCCGCTCGAGTTGCGCGGCCAGGTCGTTGCCAAAGGGAATGCCGGCGCCGCCGGCCACCTCGGCGTTCTCGGGAGTGTCGAGGTAGAGGACCAGGCAACCGCGCCCCATGGCCTCGATCAGGGCTGGGTGCGTTCCTCCCACCTCGGTGGCGTGGATGTAAGCCAGCGCATGCGAGAGGAGTTCGTGATAACCCTGGCCGTAGATGGCGCCGGGAATGACCACTCGCGGATCGCGCGTGTCCCGAACCTTCTCCAGATAGGCCGCAGCGTATGGGGCATCGCCGACCAGGGCCAGCTTGAACGGAGTGGAGACTCGCTCGAAGGCCTCCCGAACCAGCAGGGCGTTATTCTCCGGCTCCATGCGGCTCACGTAGAGGAAATACCTGCCCGGCTCCAGCCCAAGGCGGGCGAGCGTCTCTACGCCGGTCACCTTTCCCGTCTCCGCACCATACGGGATCAACTCGCTGGCCTTGCGGTAGCGCTGGAGGTAGTAGTCGTAGATCACCCGGGCGTCGCTTACGACGACCGTAGGCAGGAAGGTGGCCAGCCGCTCGGAGATCAGGTACCAAGCTTTGGCCAGACAGTTCCACTTGCGGCGCTTGCGCTCCAGTCCGTCCACGTTCAACGCCGTGGGGATGCCCGCCAGGCGCGGCGCCAGAGTGAAGATCGCGTTGGCGGCGTTGCAGTACAGCGCGGCATCCTGCCGGTGCACCAGCAAGTCGAGGGTGGAGAGGAAGGTGCGGGCCATCGTGTCCAGGTACTTGTGGCGGATCGTGGGGACCCACCGGAGGCGCACGCCGCGGTAGAACGGCGTCGGATGCCGATCTCTACAATAGACGGTCACCGCGTGCCCCCGTTCCACCAGGCGCCGGCTGATCTCTTCGGCAAACGTCTCGAAACCGCCGTAGCTGGCAGGTATGCCGCGGGTGCCCAGGATGGCGAGCTTCATCAGCGCTGAGCAGCGCGCGAGGTGCGTGTCTGAACGCGTGCGGATACGCGCGGCGCGGGCCGGCTGACCGGCAGGTATCGGAACCAGCTCGCCATGTACTCGTCGTTGACGCGGCGGCGGCTCATGATTTCCCGGCGCTTCTGCCAGACACGCCTCCAACTCTTGGCCAGATAGAGGAAGGCGCGGAGCGAGCTGTGCTCGCGCAACAGGCAACACCCGACCACGAGCAGATCCCGCAGAGTGACCGAGAAGAAATTGCGCAGGTAGAGGTCGCGGGTCATGTTCTTGATCCGCATCAAGAACCGGTTCTTGACCGAGTGCATGTTGATCACCGGGGGCAGCGCGCGGCGGTTCCCCGGCAACACCTTGCGGACGTGGTAGCCCCGGGCATGGGGCGTGTAGATACAGCGCCAACCAAGCAACTGGGCGCGCCAGGCGACGTCGGCGTCCTCCCGGTACACAAAGAAGTCCGGGTCGAAGAATTCATCCCGGATCGAGACATCGTCAATCATCTCGCGCCGGTACAAGGCGGCGGCGGCGCTGGCGCCAAACACGTACTCGTAACGCAGAAAATGGCCGTTGTCCACTTCCCGGCTGCCGCGGTCCAGGTGACGCAGCATCGGAGTGAAATAAATGCCGGTCGAATCCACCAGAGGTTTGTCCGGGATATCGAAGGTGGATCGCATGGTTAACAGCTTGCCGCAGACCGATCCGATCCTGGGGTGCATGTGGCCCGCTTCCACCAGCGCCTGGATGAAACCTCCGAGCAGGAGCACATCCGGGTTCAGGGTAAGCACCCATTCCCCCGACGACATGTGGATCGCCTGATTCTGGGCGGCGGCAAAGCCGATGTTCTCGTCGTTGTATACGACCTGGCAGCGGTCCTCGAACTGCTCCAGAATGTCTACCGTCCCGTCGGTGGAGGCATTGTCAACGACAATAACCTCTTTGTACGGGTACTTCTGGGCGAGCACCGATTCAAGACATTTCTTAATGAACCGGCCGCTGTTGTAGGTTACGAGCGTGACCGAGACGAGGTCGTTATGTGCCATGCGCCTGAATCAGATCGACAAATTCATCCGCTCTTCTGCCGCGCCAAAACGGGCGACCTGCCCGCCTCCCCGATCCGGCTCGAGCAGAGCCGGCGACACGCGGTCCACATCACTCTACCATACGCTCTTAGGGGCTGCCGCTTCCATCCCCGCAATGCGCCGAGGAACATCCTCCCCGTACAGCCAACCACCACCGCCGCCGCCACGGCCAGCCGTCCGGCGAATCCGTAGTGTCTGGCACTGTACCTAAGCAGGCTACCATACCAGGAGTCGACCCGCGACTCCTCGGGCAATCTCCCCACCGAGTGCCCTCCCCGATGCTTGGCGGCCACCCTCGGCTCATAGTAGATTCGATAGCCGGCCCCGCGCAGACGCCTAAGGAAGTCAACATCCTCGAACCACACCGGCCGGAAACCCTCGTCGAAGCCGCCGACGGCCAAGAAAGCGTCCCGCCGGATCATCAGAAAAGCCCCCGCCGGCTGTTCCACCTCGGCGGCGGAATCCAAGTCGAGGTCCAGGCACCGGTAGCGCCGGTTCACGGGATTGGTCTTCCACAGCCGGTTCAGCCCCAGGACTTCGAATGCCAGCGCGGCCGGGCTCGGGAAGCGCCGGACGGAAAACCCGGCTTGCGGGCGGCCGTCCTCGCCGGTGAGCTTACCCGCCGCGGCTCCCACGGCCGGATCGGCGCAGACGCTGGCCAGCGGTCCGACGTCGGCCTGGAGGGTCAAGTCGGGATTGAGCAGCAGAAGCAAGGGGAGGTCCACGGCGGCCGCGCCCTGGTTGACGGCGGCGGCAAAGCCACGGTTCTCGGGATTGGCGATCAAGTGAACGGCGGGCCGTTTGCGGACCTCCTCGCGGCTGCGGTCCGTCGAGGCGTTATCCACGACAACCACCTGCTCGACGCGGTCGAGCACTGCGTCCAGGCAGGCCCCGATCACCGCTTCGGAGTTGCAGGTCACGATGACAGCGCCGATCCCCTTCATGTCAGTCCAAAATACAGCCGCCAGTACAGGTCAAAGCCGGTCTGCTGCTGAATCTCCCATAGTTCGGCCTCACTCTCCTCAAGGATGCTTCCGAGATCGCCGGCGTCCCCCTCCCGGGATGCGGCCCGAACCGTTCGAAACTGCCGTAACCCTTCCAGTTTGCCGCCGAGGTAAGATAAGGCCGCTCCATGGCGCGCGGCCAGCGCGCCCCACAATCCCTGGGCCACCAGGACGGGCCAGCCGTAGCGCAGCAACCACCTATCGGGATAGTGTTTGGCAACCAGGAAGAGTTGGTTGCGCGCCATGCGGCGGACCGTGTCGGGATGCCAGGCTCCCAAAGTTGCACTCCCCGCGTGGTAGGCCACCGCCTCAGGGACGTACATTCCTCGAAAGCCTCTCCTGGCCGAGCGCAAGCTGAAATCCACATCTTCCAGATAGGACTCGAACCGCTCGTCAAGCAGGCCCACCTTCTCGAAAAGCTCGGCCCGGAACAGGGCCGCTGTGAATGGAACCAGCCGAACAAGCTGCCGCTGGCTCCACTCCCTGCCGTCGCGACGTCCGTGTCCCGCCCTCCACACGCAGCCGCCACGGCAGATTGCGTCAAAAGTGCCGTCAATGAATCCTCTTCGTTTCGCATCCAGCAGCTTGCCTGTGGCGAACCAGACATCCTTGCTCCTGAACTCCTGCGCCAGCCGCGCCAGCCAGTCCGGCGCGGGCTCGACGTCGTTGTTGACGATTGCCACCCACGGGCTTCGCGCCGCCTGGATGCCGCTGTTCACAGCGCGGCTAAAGCCCAGATTGGCGCCTAACCTCAACACGCGTACTCCCAGCCGCTCGGCATCCTCCGCCGAGCCGTCCGTCGAGCCGTTGTCGGCCACGACAATCTCCTCAATTGGATGAGACTGTCGGCCGAGCGAACCGATGAGCCGGACAAGGAGATCGCGCCGGTTCCAGCTCGGGACAACAACGGTGACGCCGGACATGGATGGTGCGCCCTATGGTCTCATCAGGCCGGGGAAGGAACGCAGGCGGGCAGAAGACAATCTTAACATCATCTGCTCCGGGACGCAAATCGCTTCTTGAACAGAAAGAGCAGGTTAGCGATGCCGTCCCGCCATGGGTTCAACTTGATCTCCCCCATCCGAGAGGAATACATGATCGAGATCTCCCCAAAGCGAACCTTCGGATTGCGGATGGCCTCGACCTTGATCTCCTCGGAGAACGACATCCCGTCCGACACAAGAACCATCGATTCCAGGATCGACCGCCGGAACACCCACATGCCGGACTGGGAGTCCCTTACCCAGCGCAGATACAGCAGCGACATCGCCAGCGAGAGGATCAAATTGCCAGCCTTATGCTTGAAGCTCATGGCTCTGGAATCGCGCACCGGAAAGCGCGAGGCGTTGAGAAAATCCACTTCCAGGTGGAGGAAGGCTTCAAGCAGGTAGGAGAGAGCATCCACCGGATAGGAGTGATCCCCGTCCAGCGTGACAATGACGTCCCCGGTGGCGTGCGCGAATCCCCTCTTGTAGCTTCGGCCGTATCCACGCACGTCTTCCCGAATCACCATGGCGCCGAAGGAGCGGGCCACCTCGGAGGTGCGGTCCGTCGAGCCGTTGTCCACCACGATGACTTCGTCGACGAAACCGGGCATGCGGCTGAGCACGCGCTCGATACCCTGTTCCTCGTTCAGGCAGGGGATAATGACGGTGAGCTTGAGGTCCTTGTACATCCTGTATGATGAGGTTGTGAAGAGATTAGCCGCCCTCCCATTATGCTTCATCGCCCTGGCGCTGGCGTCGTTGTGCCCCGCGGCGGAATCGTCTGCCGTGCACACGGTCTACTTGCTGCCCATGACCGGCGGCCTCGACCAGTACCTGGCCAGCCGTCTGGTGGCGTCTGGAGTCTTCCAGGTCGTGGCCGATCCCAAGAAGGCCGATGCGATCTTCACGGATAAGCTTGGTGAGGCCTTCGAGACGCGGCTCGGCGAGTTGCTGGCGCCTGCCGTGACCGACAAGGATGCCGCGGCCAAGGAAGGCGATCGAAGGGTTGTAGTGTCCACATTCGGCCGCGGGAAGGGCACCATCTTTCTGGTGGAGACCGCGACGCGGAGCGTGGTGTGGTCCGCTTACGAGCCGCCGCGGAGTACCAAGCCCAGCGAATTGGACCGAATTGCCCGGCGCCTTGTGGAAAGGCTCAAGAACCAGCCGAAGGGGAAGTAGGTTTTTTATCGGCCCGCTTCTTCCAGACCGCTTCGCGGTAACTGTCCGTGAGGCGGGCCGTGGCCCTTCTTATATCCCAGTTGGCCTCAACCTCTGCCCGGGCCCGAGCGGCCATCGCCGCCGCCAGATGGGGTTGCTCGAAGAGGGACAAGACCGCCGCCGCGAAGCCCGACGCGTCGTCCGCCAGCCGGCAGATCTCACCATCAACTCCCGTCAACCCCTCGGCGCCGAGGCGCGTCGACACGACGGGAATCCCGGCCGCGAACGCCTCCAGAAGCTTCACGCGCACTCCCGACCCGCTGAGTACGGGGCAGACCAGAACCGCGTAGCGGCCAAGGGGCTCCCGGATATCCTCCACCGAACCGCATAGTTCCACGTGATCCAAGCTGTGGAACGAGTGTGGGGGCGGTGGATCGCTGCCGACCACGATTAGACGTGCGGACGGGATGCGGGCGACGACCGAC
The DNA here is from genome assembly GCA_041946685.1 of Bryobacteraceae bacterium. Lineage (GTDB taxonomy): Bacteria > Acidobacteriota > Terriglobia > Bryobacterales > Bryobacteraceae > JBHGAV01. The sequence goes on from JBHGAV010000055.1 coordinate 24,330, forward strand.
GGCAGAACTTCCGTGATGAACCAGGCAAGAGCGGCCTGATTGGGTAGGTGCCGGAAACTGCCGACGAAGAGCATCGTGTGGAGTTCGCGGGCTTCTTGCGGATAGCGGTAGCGCGCGGTGTCAATGGCGGCTCGCTGCCCCGCATGGATCCTTCCTTTGAGCTCGGGCAGAAAGGACAGCAGGTGCTCGCGGTTCTCACGGCTGCAAGTCTGAATCAGATCCAGGCGCTTCAGCATCCGGGTCTCGTAGTGGAGGGCTCGCAGATACTCCACCCCGGCCTTGAGCCGCTCCAGAAAGCCATACTGGTGCCTCCAGCCGCGGGCGATCGACTGGAAATAGATGTCGTGCTCGAACAAAGCGCAGACCAGACGGCCGAACGGGGAGGCGTACTGGCCGAGAGGCGTGTATTCGAGCTGGACGACGTCGATCTGACGAGTGTGAATCTGGCGATGAATGAGCCACTGGAGCTGATCCTCGTCAAACTCCCGCACCGCGTGCGGCAGGATGGAAGCGGCAGTGAAGGGTTTCGTGTTCGTCTTCAGCGGAAGCTCGACCGATGCGCAAATCTGCTTCAGCGGCTCGTGTGCGGCAGCCTCTCCGGGATAGTGCAGGAGGGCGATCAGGTGCACCTCGCAGTGGTTGGGTAGTTCCCTGAGGGTCTGGTACATGAAGACGCCGCCGCCGTGCACCGGGGGAAGGACCGGGTAAGGAGAAACAAAGAGTACTCGAAGCCGTTCCGGTCGGGCGGGGATCTCCGCAAAGCGATCCCGGAAGTAACCGCCAAGCGGCCGGCGGAATGCCTCGGTGTCGCCGACTAAAGCCAGGCTGCGCGCTCGCCAGCGGCTTCGGGCAGCCTGAGGGAGCTGGCGGAATGCGCGGCAGATGCCCCCGAGCGTGCTCCGCTCGGGCGAGTCGCCAAGAACAGCGCTGACCAGCGCTCCCGAGTAGGTGAAGAAGAAGTGCGAGAGCAGGCGACGCCACTCGTGGATGTTCTTCCAGGTCCAGAGAATGAAGTTCTTGGCGAGCACGGCTCGAATCTGCGCTTCCGTGAACCGTTTCCCGATTGTTCCCCGGTGCTCGTGGTAAACCACGCTGCGGGGTTGATAGAGGACCTTCCAGCCACGCTTCCAGGCAAGATAGCCAAGATCGGTGTCCTCCAGGTAGAAGGGGGCCAGCAAGGCATCGAAGCCGCCTAACTCCAGGAACTTCCGCCGGTCGTAGGCCGTCGATCCGCCGCCGCCGTAAAAACACGGATACAGGTCCTGGATCCCCTCGTCAATGCGGTGACGCACCCGAAGCGCTCCGTCCGCCCACCAGCCTTGAGAGAGTCCCGTCTCTTCCCGGCGCTTGGCAGGATCCGAGAAGAAGATCTGGCAGGAAACCGAAAACACATGGTCGTCGGTGAAGCCATCCAGCAAAGGCTGGAGGAAGTCCGGCTCGACGCGCATGTCGTTGTTGAGGAGGACGACAATGTCGTTTCGCGCAGCTCGGAAACCTGCGTTGGAACCGCCGCCGAAGCCGAGGTTACTGGGCATCTCAAGCACCTTGACGGAGGGAAACATGTCCCGCAGCAGGTCGGTAGTGCCGTCGCTGGAAGCGTTATCCACCACGATGATCTCGTTATCGGAGTTGCCGGCCAGTGCCGACACCACTGAAGGCAGGTACCTCTCGAGCAGCTCGCGCGCATTCCAGGTCGGGATGACCACCGTCGCGGCCGAACGGGAGGGCCGGCTTTCGACGCGGCGCGGCTTGCGGGGGAGGAATTGCCACAGGAGATCGGTGAAGGCCAGGACGATCCCGGCCAGAAGCAGAAGGAAGGGGGAAACCAGGATCAGCGGCAACGCCCGGACCAGACGAAGCAGTCGCCCCATGCTAGCCGTTCCGCAGCCGAGGCCCTACGCCGAGGGCGGTGCCGAGCTTCACCCACCGGGATGCACGCACCAGCGCCAGGCTGGCGGTAAGATCCTGCACCTGCCGGTCGAGACTGCGGGCCCACTCGGTACGTTCCTCCAATGTGCTTTCGACTTTGTGCAGAGCCTCCACACATTGAGCCAGCTCCGCGCACTTGCCGGCCAGTTGCTGAGTCAGCCTCCGCTCGGTCTCAACCGCCCACTCTGCCTTGGCCCGGTTGTCCTGCTCGAGTTCGGAAATCTTGGCCTCATAGCCTGTGCTCTGGGCCTGCAGCTCTTGCTGGAGGGCGCGAATCGATGACGCTGCCTCCTCCAGCTTGTGGTTCAACTGCTCGGCCCAGCGGTTGCTCTCCTCAAGC
>JBHGAV010000056.1:0-26319 GCA_041946685.1 Bryobacteraceae bacterium
GTAGCTCAGTTGGATAGAGCGTCTGGCTACGAACCAGAAGGCCGGGAGTTCGAATCTCTCCAGGCGCACCACCGTTCAGCAGGACAGCTCCCACCGGCGCTTTCGGGTGTAGAATCTATTGGGCCGAGAAGGCCATGTCGACAATCACGAGGTGAAGCCTATGTCCCGAAATCTGGTTGTGTTGATCCTTGTGGGTGCCTTCCTGTGTGCAGGCGCCGGCGTCCAGACCGGCGGCGCACCCGCCAAGCCGATCGCGGCGACCATTGACGCGGCCAAGACCGGGGAGCCCATTTCCCCGTACCTCTACGGCAAGTTCATCGAGCACATCGGCGACCTGGTCAATCGCAGCGTCTGGGCCGAGATGATCGACGACCGGAAGTTCTACTACACGATCGACTCGAAATCCCCCGCGCCGCCCGCCTCGCGCGGCCGCCGCCCCAATCCCTGGCGGCCTATCGGGCCCGATGAGTCCGTCACGATGGACCGCGAGAATGCTTACACCGGGCAGCACAGCCCGCGCATCACACTCGAAGGGGCCGCGCCGCGCGGGATCGCGCAGGCGGGCATCGTCCTGCGCAACGGCCGGCCCTACAGCGGGCGCGTGGTGCTGGCGGGCGATGCCGGGGCCGACGTCACTGTAAGCCTCGTCTGGGGCCCCGGCCCCAAGGACCGCCAGAGCGTTCCCATCAAAGGTCTGCGGCCGGACTACGCCAAGTTCCCCCTCAAGTTCATCCCCCTCGCCGACACGGACTCCGGCCGGCTTGAGATCGCCGGCACGGGCAAGGGCGCCTTCCATGTCGGGGCCGTGTCCTTGATGCCCGCCGACAACATCCGCGGCTTTCGCCCCGACACCGTCTTCCTGCTCAGGCAACTGCGCTCCGGCATGTACCGTTTCCCAGGCGGCAACTTCCTCTCCGCCCACGAATGGCGCGACGCCATCGGGGACATCGACAAACGTCCTCCCCGCTGGGACCCTGTTTGGAACGCGCTCCAGCCGAACGACGTCGGCACCGACGAGTTCCTGTTCATGGCCGAGCTTCTCGGGGTGGACTCCTTCATCAGCGCCAACGCCGGATTTGGCGATGCGCACTCGGCCGCCCAGCTTGTCGAGTACGTCAACGGCTCGATCGATACGCCCATGGGCAAGCTGCGCGCGGCCAACGGCCACCCGGAGCCCTACGGCGTCAAGTGGTGGGGCATCGGCAACGAGATGTGGGGCGATTTCCAGTTCGGCTACATGGCTCTGAAGCAGTATGTTTACAAGCACAACCTGTTCGGCGAGGCCATGCGCAAGGTTGACCCCTCGATCATCCTGCTCGCCACCGGCAGGGCGGCCGGCTCGATCGAGGAGATCGGCACCGACAGGGATTGGACCGGGGGCCTGTTTACCCACTGCCTCCCCTATGTCGACGTGATGTCGGAGCACTACTACGCTTACGAGGGCGGCCAGAACCGGAGTGCGCCTGTTGAGCTGCCGTTGATTGACGCGGTCTACCGCGCTGCCAATCTGGTGCGCGCCAAGGTCGAAGCTTACGAGGAGTATTACCGGCGGATCCCCGGCCTGAAGACCAAGAAGGTGCCCATGGCAATCGACGAGTGGGCGTATTCGCGCCTTCCCGTGAATATGAAGCAGACCCTCGGCAACGCTCTGGTCTTCCACGAGATGTTCCGCCACACCGGCATGATCGCGATGGCCGGCCACACGATGGGAACGTCCTCCATCGACTTCAACGCGAACGAGGCGACGCTGAACGCCACCGGTCTGCTGTTCAAGCTCTATCGCGATCACTGGGGGACGGTGCCGGTCGAGGTGGGCGGCAACTCCCCGCCACCGGCGCCCGCCACTGCCGCCCGCGGCCGCCTGCCGAAGGTGCACGCCGGCAGCCCGACCTACCCGCTGGACGTCAGCGCCGCCCTCAGCGCCGACGGCAAGCTGCTGACCATCGCCATCGTCAATCCGACCGAGTCGGCGCAGGATCTCGGCCTCACCATCCAGGGCGCCGCGCTCCGAGGCAAGGGCCGGATGTGGCGCCTCACCGGTCCGAACCTGACGGCGATGACGGGCCTGGACCGCAAGGAGGTTCAGGTGACCGAAACGCCTGTGAGCGAAGTGCCCCGCACGCTGCGGGTCGCGCCGATCAGCATCGAGATGTACGAGTTCGAAAGGGCGCGATAGCGATCCGCCAAGGCCAAGCGGGACCTGGCCGTCAATGACCTGAGGTTCCGCGCCGTAGCTTGCGGTTCTCGGTGCTCAGTGCCGATAATGCAGGAAATGGAGAGCCACCCCCACCCCCTTGCGGTCAAGCTGGTTCCCACACTCACGGATTTCGCCTTCCTCAGTCCGATCGTGATCCAGTTCTTCCTAGGCGGTGGAGCCCCGGCCTTGCTCCGTGACGGCGATACGGGGTGGCATATCCGGACTGGTGAATGGATTCTCGCGCACGGCTCGATTCCGCGCCAGGATCTCTACTCCTTCACAAAGGGCGGCCAGCCTTGGTTCGCCTGGGAGTGGCTCTGGGACGTCGCGGCCGCGGCTCTGCACGCCAGGTGGGGGCTGGCGGCGGTCGTGGTCGCCAGCACGCTGATGCTTTGTCTCACCGCGGCGATTGTTTACCGCATCATCTGCGCCAGGGGAGTGAATCCTCTGATCGGCTTTGGCGTGACGGTGCTGGCGTGCCTGGTATCGAGCCTGCACTGGCTGGCGCGTCCGCACCTTGTGAGCCTCCTGCTGATAGCACTTTTTTGGCTGGTGTTGGAGAAGTCGGCTCAAGGCCGTTTGAAACTGCTCTTCCTACTGCCTGTGTTGACCGTGCTCTGGGCAAACCTTCACGGAGGCTTCCTGGCCGGTGTAGGGCTGATCGGAGTCTACGCGGCGGCGGAGGTTCTGGCGGTCGTGAGGGGAGTGGGCGCCACCGCTGCGCTGCGCAGAAGCCTCCCCTATCTCACCTGCGCGGCGGCATGCCTTCTGGCCAGCCTGGTGAATCCCTACGGATATCGTCTGGTGTGGCACATCGTCCGCTACCTGGCCGATCCGTTCTACACACAGACGATTGCGGAGTTCATGCCGATCAGCTTCGGAGACTTCGGCTCGCTTCTGTTCGAAGTGATGATGATCATCGGGATCGTGGGAGCTATCGGCAGTCTTGGCCGCGGCAGGTTCTCGGATTTCATCCTGGTCTTGGGATGGCTGCACCTTGCCCTTCGGTCGGCCCGCCACGTCCCGCTCTTTGCGATGGTGAGCGCACCCGTGATTGCCCTGACGCTGGAGGAGTGGCTCACCGGACTCGCCCGTGCTCCAGTCGCCGGATGGCTCCGGGGTGCGGCCTCGGGCTTTCAATCCGCGATCGCCGAACTGACCAACGAGCCTCGCATTGAACGGTTCCGGCTGGCGAGTGTATTGGGAGTGTTGGGCATCGCCTACATGGTCGGTTCGGCCGCCTCTCCCCCGAAATTCCACGCTGACTTCTATTCCGACGAGTTCCCGGTGGAGGCCGCGGATTTCCTGAGGCGGAACCGTCCGCAGGCGCGCGTGTTCTCGACCGACCGGTGGGGCGGGTATCTCATCTACCGGACATACCCTTCCGGCCGGGTGTACATTGACGGGCGAAGCGATTTCTACGGTCCGGCCTTCGTCCGGGAGTACCTGGATGTGCTGGCGTTGAAGCCGGGCTGGCAGCGGCGTCTCGCCGAGCACGGGGTCGATACAGTCGTGCTGCCGGCCGGCGCGCCCTTGGCGGACGCTCTGGCGCAGGAAGGCGGTTGGGAGAGTTCCTACCGCGACGATGTTGCCGTTGTGTTTGAGCGCAGGTGAGCGCCGCTCGCCGCCGCGTTGTATACTGACCGGAAGCCGAAAGGCACAGGAGAGAACTAATGAAGACACCCCTCTATTTGTTAAGCATGTTCCTCGGAATCGTGATGGCAGTGCACTTGGGAATGAACGCGAAGGTCGGAGCCGCCATTGCCAACCCACGGGTGGGCAACGCCCTGTTCTGGTGCATCGGCGCCGTCGCAGCCGTCATTGTGGGCTTCACGGGATGGCAGCAAGGGGCGCTGGCCCCGGTCAAACAGGTGAACCCGATCCTGCTCACGGCCGGGGCGTTGGGAGCGTGCTTGGTCTTCGCGATTGCCTGGCTCATCCCGCAGATAGGCGCCGGTCCCATGATGATTCTGCTGCTGGCGGGCCAGATCGTCGGCGGGCTGCTGATGTCGCACTTCGGCTGGCTGGGTTCCCCGGTGGATCCCGTCACCCCGCTCAAGCTGCTGGGCGTGGCTGTGATGGTCGGCGGCGCCTACCTGGCGACCATGACCAGGTGAAGCTTTCCCCCGAGGCTCGAAAGTGAGAGAATGCTGATTTCGACACTCGGCTAGCGCGCCAATCTCTCGCGGGGTCCACGGTTCGAAGTCAGGAAGGGGGGAAATGTATGCGCACGAAGCAAAAGACCCTCAGGCGCCGGAGGTTCCTTGAGCTAGGATTCACGGCAACCGCCGCCGGAACGCTGGCCGGATGCGGCCGGGCCGGCGGCGGCCCCTACTGGAGGTTCTTCACCGCATCGGAGGCCCGGCTTGTGGACGCCGTCTGCGAGCAGATCATCCCGGCGGATCAGGACCCGGGGGCCTCCCTGGCCGGCGTCGTCAATTTCATCGACCTGCAATTGACAAGGCGCTATAGAAAGCATCAGGCCGCCTACCGTAAGGGGATCGCCGGCATCGACGCATCCAGCCGGACCAAGTTCAGCAAGGGGTTCCTGGAACTGTCGCCCGAACAGCGGACGGAAGTCCTCATGGACTTGGAAACCAGCGATGCCGAGTTCTTCAACCTCATCCGGACCCACACCATGCAGGGCTTCTATGGCGATCCGCGCCACGGAGGGAATCGCGGTGAGGTGAGCTGGAAGATGCTCGGGTTGCCAAGTCCGCCGGTTCGGGGACGTCTGCCCTACGAAAGAAAGGCGGGCTGATCGCCATGGCGCTGAAACATGTGAATGCTGTCATTGTGGGGTCGGGCGCCGGCGGAGGGGTGGCCGCCAAGGAGTTGGCTACGGCGGGTTTGAGCGTCGTGTTGCTGGAACGCGGCAAGTTCTACTCGGCGGCCGACTGCCGCAAGGACGACCTCCGCAACCAGCGGACGTCCGTGCTCGGAAACGCTTTCGGCCCCGACGACGAGCGCAACCCCCGCGTACTGGTGGATGAGAAGGGCAGGGAGACTATTCTTGTCGCCAGCGAAACCGGTTACAGCAACAACGCCGCCTCCGTCGGCGGGGGAACGTTCAGTTACGGGGCGATGGCCTGGCGCTTCATGGAAAAGGACTTCCGGATGCGTTCGACCTATGGAACGGTCGCGGGAAGCACCCTGGACGACTGGCCGATCAGCTACCAGGACCTGGAACCTTACTACGAGAAGGCCGAGTGGGAAATGGGCGTTTCCGGCGACGACTCGGGCAACCCGTTCCGTGCCCCGCGGCGCAAGCCCTTCCCGATGCCGCCGTTTCCGCCGAACCGCGAGCACCAGGTTTTGCATGCGGGTGCCAAGAAGTTGGGCCTGCATCCCTTCGACATTCCCATGCTGCGCAACACGGTGCCCTATAATGATCGCGGTCCGTGCATGCGTTGCCGCTGGTGCGTGGGCTTCGCCTGCGAGGTCAACGCCCGCACCGGGACGCACAACACGGTGATCCCCAAGGCGCTTGCCACCGGGAATTGCGAGTTGCGTACCGAATGCATGGTGAAGGAGATCCTGGTCGACGGCAAAGGCCGCGCCCGAGGCGTAGCTTACTTCGATGAGGACGACAAGCTCCGGGAGCAGACCGCGGACCTGGTGATCGTTTCCGGGGGAGCGGTGGAGTCGGCCCGCCTGCTTCTGAATTCCAAGAGCAGACTGTTCCCCAGCGGTTTGGGGAATCGTTACGATTGGGTGGGACGCAACTTGCAGTCCCACACCTACGCGGGTGCGGTCGGCCTGTTCGATTTCGACACATACGACGACCTTGGGCCCGGCGCCCAGATCGCCGTCAGCGACTACAACCATGGGAATCCCGGGCTGGCCGGCGGAGCCGTCCTGGCCAACGAGTTCCTGAGGCTGCCCTATCAGTTGCTCGGCCTGGCGCCGTCCTACGTCCCCTCTTGGGGGCCCGAGCACAAGGAATGGGTGCGCAACGCCTTCAAGCGGACAGTGGTGGTGCTCGCTCCGGTGCAGGAGATGCCCGTATTCGAGGCTCGCGTGGAAGCGGATCCCAAGGTCAAGGACTACTGGGGCATCCCCGTGGCCCGGCTCTCGGGAGGCAGGCACCCGCATTCGATCGAAATCGGCCGTTTCATGGCGGCGAAGGCCGAAGAGTGGCTGAAAGCCTCCGGCGCGGTGGAGACCTGGAGGCGGCAGCCGCCCAGCGGCTTGAGCGGCGGACAACATCAAGCCGGGACCTGCCGCATGGGTAACGATCCGAAGACCTCGGTGGTGGACAAGTACTGCCGGATTCACGACGTGGACAACGTCTACGTGATCGACGGAAGCGTTCACGTCACCAACGGCGGCTTCAATCCGGCCCTGACCATCCTCGCGGTGGCTTACTATGCGTCCGACAACCTAGTAAGAACATGGAAGAACACCAGGGGGCGGTCGTGAAGCGAATCGCTGCCATCGCCGGCCTCTCCATCCTGGCCTTGATCCTGATGGTCCCGGGCGCGAGCCTCTACTACGAGTCCGGTTCGGGGAAGGGCTGCACCAAGTGCCACGAGATGAATTCTCCGTATGACCTTTGGCACACGTCCAGTCACCGCGACGTGGACTGCGCCAAGTGCCACGGCGGAGCCTTCACGCCGGATGTGAGCTTTCACTGGAACAATGCGAGCAGGGTCTACTACCACGTGAAGGGGGAGCTGCCGGAGCGGATCAAGGTCCGCAACGTCGACGTCCTGAAGATGGTGGAGCGGTGTCAGTCCTGCCACCGGCAGGAGTTCGCGCAGTGGCAGAGCGGACCTCACAGCGCCACCTATTCCCGCATCTTTCTGGACAAGACCCACAACAGCAACCGGCAACTGATGGACGACTGCCTGCGCTGTCACGGCATGCATTTCGAAGGCGGCATACGCGAACTGGTCGCCCCGCTGGACCGGAGCGGGCCGTGGCGCATGGTGACGGCGGGACTGGCCGATCGTCCGTCGATGCCCTGCCTCACCTGCCACACCGTACACCGGACGGGTCCGCAGTTGAGAAAGACCGGCGTGGAAGGACGCGTGAAGGGCCCCGCCCAGGAAATCAACCGCCCCTCACTGGCATTCTTTGACAGAAGGACGCAGCAGCACGTGCCGGTGTCCACTTTGCCGTTGCCGGTCATGCTGGAGGGTGACCGCGTTGTGAAGATGAGCCCCGACCGGCGTCAGGCACTCTGCTACCAGTGCCACGCGGCCGATGCAACCAGGCAGGTGGGCTCCGGTGACGACCGCACCGGACTCGGCGTCCATGAAGGAATCAGTTGCCTGGCCTGCCATCAGAAGCACGGGCAGAAGACGCGGGCCTCCTGCGCCGAATGCCACCCGAGATGGTCCAACTGCGGCTTGGATGTTGAGAAGATGGACACGACCTTTCTGTCGCCCACGAGCAAACACAACATCCACTGGGTGAAATGCGTGGACTGTCATCCCAAAGGAATTCCCAAGAAGCGCGCCCAGGTTGCGGAAATCCAGTCCGCGCTCTCGGGGAACTAGCATGTTTTACACCTCTGCGGTTGAAGAGCTTGCTGGCTGATGATAGACTCGGGTGTGCTTGAAGCAGCCGCAAGTTCATAGATATGTGGGAGGAAAGGTCATGACGGAAGAGACTTCTGAGGGCCTGAAAGCAGGCGGCACCTCGAGACGGGATTTCTTTAAGTCGGTGGGAACGGTATCGGCCGCAATGGCCGTCACGCAGACTCCGGCCAACAGCGCCGAGGCGGCGCAGATGCCGATGGTGCGCTGGAAAAACGTGTCCATCTCGCGACTGATCTGCGGATCGAACACTTTCGGCGGCCTTTCGCACCTGTCGGCATTCATCAACCGGGAGATGCGGGCGTATTACACCCCCGAGCAGATCATCAAGACGTCCCGCCGCTGTACGGAGGTCGGCATCAACACCTTTGAGCCGCTCTCTTCCGCCACTCCCGGTACTCCCGCGGCGCCGCCCCGGGCTGGTGGCGGGCCTGCGCGCCCCAATGTCTACCAGGCGCTTGCGGAACAGGGAATCAAGATACAAGGATTCCTTCGGGGGCAGGGAGATCCGGCGCGGGTCGAAGCCATGGCCAAGACGCCCGGCGTCATCGGCATGCATCATTACGGCGTGGCGACCGACAACTGGTTCAAACAGGGGCAGCTCGACACGGTTCGCGACTACGTCAAGCGCATCCGCGACACGGGTTTGCTGGTGGGCGTGGCCGCGCATATGCCGGAAGCCATCGCCGAGGTCGAAAGCCAGGGCTGGGACATCGACTACTACATGTGCTGCGTGTATCAGTGGGGCCGCACCAAGGAAGAATTTGAGAAGTTGGCCGGCAACCGGAAGGACTTGCTTCCCATCGAGACCTACAGCGTGATCGCCCGAGAAGGGTATTCGGAAGTCTTCCTGAGCGGCGACCCGCCGAAGATGCTCAACGTCGTCAAGAAGGTCAAGAAGCCCTGCCTCGTTTACAAGATCCTTGCCGCGGGCCGCCGGTGCGAGACTCCGGAGACTGTGGAGGCGGCTTTCAAGGAGACCTTCGAGAACATCAAGCCCACCGATGCCGTCATCGTGGGCTTCTATGACCGGTACACGGACCAGCCCGCCGAGTGCGCGGCGCTGGTTCGCAAGTACGGCACTGTTTCCTAGCCGGTCGAAGGGCGCGGCTACTTCTTCTTCGGCGGCGTGGCGGGCTCGGCCGTCAGCTTGTCCAGCATGCTGCGGATGTTGTTGTCCCGGTTGGTAAAGAACTGGTCGTCGCCCAGGAACTGCCCTCGGACAATGCCCTTGCGGTCGATGAACACCATGATGGGCACATAGGTCCGCAGGGTTGGGCTCCTTTGCAGATAGCTGAAAACCGGGTCCCGCTCGTCGTAACCCACCGGAAAGGTGGCGCCGGCCGTCTTGGCGAACTCCGGCGCCAGCATCATGGCCATGGGATTGAATGCTACCGCCAGCGTTTGAAATCCCTTCGGGCCGTACTGCTTCTGGAGCCCTTCCATGACACGGCACGTTTCCATGCAGTGGGGGCAATCTGTGGAGACGAACAGCAGCGCCACCACCTTCCCTCGATAGGAACTCAGCAGGAGCTGCTTGCCGTCAGTCAGTTTGATGGCGTACTCAGGAGTCGGACGCCCAACCTCCGCGCCCAGAAGAGGGAGTACGAGGGAAAACAACCCGACTGTCAGCCACTGCCTTCGACGCTGCACGGAAACCTCCTTCTCTTTCCAGTTTATCGCAGGCCTTCGCCGACTTCGCCAGGCGATATCATCCCTTGCAGGCTGGCGAAAGTCGAGCCGTTCAGCCGCATGGCGAAATGGCCGTCGTCGCCGCGCCCTGCAAGGTATCCGTTGCGCTCGGCGGTGATCTCCAGGCGCTTCCACTTCCCCTTCAGCACCCCTCGGTAGAGCTCGAAGAATCGCCTGGCCGCGGCGGGGTCCTGCCACTCGGAAGAGTAGGCGAGCACCGTGTGCCGGTCCTTCTTGTGCTCCAGCAAGCGATACGCGCCCCCTCTCCACAGAGGCGCCACCTCCTCCGCCGCCTGAGGGCCAGCGTACTGCCGCAGCAGGATGGAGTGATCGAGTTCACCGATAGAGCCTCCCATGAGGACCCGGAAGCCGCCCTGCGACGCCAGCCGGGCCAGAGCAGGCTCGGCGGGCTTCCCGCCGGCAAAGTACTTGTCGGGGTGGAGAACCTGCTGCGTGCTGACGGGGGGGCGGGTGAAGATCGAGGTGAAGCCCGTCGTCCCTTCCTTCTCGACGAGCACGTGCTGAAAGAGCATGCCCTTGGTGTAGGGGAAGATCAGGGTCTCGCGGATATAGAGAGGCGCACGGTCGAACACCGGGAACTGCCCTCCCGTGGCGCCGGCCTGCTGGCTCATGAACTGGGCGATGGCGGGAGAGGTCTTCAGCGACATTCCCATGCGCCGCGCGAGGTACTCGGACATCAGCCAGGTGGCCTGTCCCTCCATGACCGCCAGGCGCGCCATGGCCCGGTCGTCGCTTTCTCCCGCCCTCGCGATGAACTTCTCCAGGTTGAAGCGCTGGTCGGCAAGGGCGTGAGCCAGCTCATGGACCAGCGCCACCTGCTGCATGGCGGAGGAGCTGGAGTCGAGCACGTACAGCCGCTTCTTACGGTAGTCGTAGAACGCGGCGGCCTGCTCTGTCAGCAGCTCGATAGTGGTCTTCTTGAGGTCGAATTCCTGCGGGACGAAACCGAACTTCTTCAACGTCAGCTCTTCGGCCCTAACCTCTTCCGGCTTGACCTCCTCCCTGATACGCTCTTCAAGAAACCGCTTCACTTCTTCGCGGCCGATGAGACTATGCCGGATCGGCTTGGTCAGTCTGAGCCCGGTGATCTGGCTGAGTTCCGCCACGATCGCTTCGATTTGCCGAAAAAGCTCCTGCTCGGACTTGGCCGGCTGGGCCCAGGCGGTGGCCGCTGCGAGAACAGCCAGGACGAAGACAGCGATAATCCTTTTCATCGGGCGGAGGGAAAGAAACAGGATAACATCTGTCTGATGGAGCCCGAACCGGTACGAATTCCGATCTCGGATGTGTTCGACCTCCACAGCGTGCCCCACCGGGACGCCGAGGCCGTGGTCGAAGAGTATCTGCGGGAGGCGCGTGCCGCCGGCTTCCGCTATGTGCGGATCATCCACGGCCGCGGCATCGGCGCGCGCAGGGAGATGGTGCGGGCGGTGCTCGCGCGGACGCCGTTCGTCGAATCCTATGGCGACGCCCCCGCGGAGGCCGGCGGGTGGGGCGCGACCCTGGCGGTGCTGTCCGGCATCACTTAGTACAGCTTGTACAGGCGGGAGGTGATCCGGTCGGCGACCGGCTTGATTCCCCACTCTGCGGCATTGTCGCGGAGATCGGCGGCGCCGAGGTCATTGTCGTCGAGCAGAACCCACTTCACCCCCCTCTCCAGCAAGGCGGCCACGGCCGCGCGGCGAAGTCCCGGTGGATCATCGACCAAGATCTGTTGCGGCTTGGCATCCAGGGTCTTCCACTCCCCGGACGGGGTCCGGCCCTCGAGCTTCATGCGCGGATCGTATTGTCCAATAGCGCACTCCAAGCGCGCCGAGTCCGCCGTTTCCACCTTGCCGAAATCCGCTTCCAGAAACATGCCGGGGAAAAGAGTCCGCCAGCTCCGCCAGCGCGTGGCCAGGTTGCGGTCGAAGGCCATCTCAACGTCCCAGGGATTGGGGCGCGCCTGGAGTCGCCAGGCCGTGGTTCTGGGGACTTCGGCCGCTCCATCCAACACGTAGAATTCATTAACGGCCCAGTGCTCGCCGCTGCCTCCGGCGGTCTGAACCACTCGCACGGCCCCCAGGGGCTGACGGGGGAAACGGAAGAGCACATGCCGGCGGGGATGGTAGTCGGCCACGATGGGAGTCCAGAGGATGTCGCCGGCGGCTTGATTGGAGGCCGACTGGTATCCCACCAGAATGTCCCGGTTGGTGTAGGCTTCCGCCACCTGATTGAAGGTGAACACCGCCTCTCCCGGCGGGACGTACGCTTCGATCATGCGGGCGATGACGTAGTAGGGCATCGAGCGGGAAAGGAAACCGTCCTCGTCGTCGATCCGGAATGCCTGCTTCCATGGGAGCGGTTTTTCGAGTCGCCAGGCGTGGCGGTCGGAGTAGATCGCGACATTGGATGGCCAGCAGGACAGGGCGTGGAAGGCGAGAAGAAGAGGGGCCATCGCCTTGGCCCGGGTGAGGACCAGAGCCAGGCCCAGCGAGAGAAAGGGCAGCGGAGGGATGAGGAACCGTGTGCCAATGTTCAGCGGATAGGTGCACCCGAAGATTAGCGCCGCTGCGAGGAGGCGCCTTCCTTCCCGCCAGCGCAGCGCCAGCAGGGCCAGTGGGGCCAGCAGGAAAACGGGCCCAAGGAGACCGCAGAGCGCGCTTCCCTTCACTGTCACTTCCAGCGGCACTTGCCAGGGGCCCTTGATCTCCCGGTAGTTGCGCAGATACTGCGTCCAATCCTCTTCGAGGGAAACGTGCACATGTCGATTGGGGAAGACCTTGTTGAAGAAAGGCGAGAACGGGTTGCCGAGCCAGAGCCAGTTCTTGACCATCCAGGGAGCCGCGAGCACCAGCGCACAGAGCCCCACGATGAGAACAGGCTTCACCCAGGATTGGCGCGAGCGGATGAGCCTCCAGCCCACGAAGCCGGCGGCATAGGGCAGCGCCAGCGCGGCTGTGTACTTGGCGGCGTAGCTGAAACCCGCCAAGAGCCCGATCGGCACAAGCAGCCCGCGGGAGCGCTGCTGGTCCCAGATCTGGAGGAAGTAGAACGCCGCGAAAACGATCGCCGCCACGGCGACGTCGTTGTACGCCGTGGTTCCGTCCATGCCTACGACCGGGCTAAGGAAGAACAACAGCGACCCGGTCGCTCCCGCCGCCGCATAGCCGAAACGGCGCGCATAGCTCAGCATGGACAGCGCGAGCGCCGCCAGCAGCGAGCAGTGAACCAGCGAAGCCGCCGAATGCCTGCCAAAGGCGAAGGCATAGAGATACAGCATCTCGACGCCTTGCGACAGGTTGGCATACATGTTGGTTGTGATCCGGTGGAATCCGTGCTCGCGGTAGTACCGGGCCACCAGGCCCAGGTGATAGGCGCTGCCGTCCGGGCTCCGCTCCGGCGTCATGGCGTTGGTGAAATAGACCACGGCGAAGACCGTGAACACGAGTCCGAACGCGACCTTCCAGAACCGGGGCATCGGCGGCAGAGGGTCGCCGTATCCCCTGTGCAGACCTTTCCATACGGCTGTGCCAATGGCCAGCGCGCCCACAGCCAGGAAGGTTCCCTTGTAGACCAGTTGTGCCGCTGCAAGAGCGAAAACGATCCCGCTCAGGCAGGCCGATCCGGCCAGGAAGGCCAGCAGGTTCTCCTCCACCCGGTGGAACCGGAGCTTGAGACCGTGGAAGAGCAGCCTGCCCAGCGACACGCACGTCAGGACCGTAAACGTAGCGCCGAACAGGATGTAGAACGCCTGTGGCATCACTCGGCGAAGCCAACCCGGCTCAATATGAAGCCGAGCGCCGCGCCGTCCAGCGGCGAAACCTGCACCTTGTCGATCTCGACGGCGATGGTGCTCATCTGGTCCGTCCGCAGCCACTCCGGTGGTACGGGCTTCTCGTAGTGTTTGTCACCGGGCGCGTCGTAACGCACCTTGTCGAGAAGCTGATCGTTCACGAAGAAGGAGAAGGTGACCGGCCCGGTCGCATCGAACGTTGCCTTGGCCACGGCAAAATCCATGACCAGCTTCACGTTCTCGGTGCGCGTGACGATGAAACGTAACTCCGGACGCTTGCCGGACCAACGCCAGGACCCGCCTTCCACGACGGGACTGACATCCTTGATGATGTGCATTCGAGCGCCGGGCTCGCCCATGCCCACGATACTCCCGAACGAGTTGGTGCCGAAGCCCGTGACCGGCTTGCGCTCCATGGGAGGAGCATAGGTGTCGGGGATGGACACACAGCCCGCCAGGCACAAGGCCAGGCCCGGAGTGAGCGCTTTGAAGAGCCGGCTTCTATTCACGTGGTCTTGTCCTCGGCGTAACAGAAGGAATCCATGGGGCATTCCGCGCAGCGCGGCTTGCGGGCCGTGCACAGGCCGCGGCCATGGTGGATCACCTGGTGGGAGAACACAATCCACTTCTCTGGAGGGATCAGACTCATGAGATCCCTCTCGATCTTGACCGGGTCCTCCTCCGCGGTGAGGTCCAGCCGCCGGGCGATTCGCTGTACATGGGTGTCCACCACCACCCCCGAGGCGATCCGGTACGCCGTGCCCAGCACGACGTTGGCGGTCTTGCGGGCCACCCCGGGGATGACCAGCAGCTCCTCCATGGTGCGAGGGACTTCGCCGCCAAAGTCGCCGACAATCTTCTTTGCGGCGCCGATGATCGACTTTGCCTTGTTGTTGAAGAACCCCGTGGAGCGGATGTCCGCCGCCAGCTCCTCCTGCCTCGCGGCGGCGAAGTCCCGAATGGTGGGGTACTTCCGGAACAGTCCGGGAGTGACCTCATTCACGCGCTTGTCGGTGCACTGTGCGGACAGGATGGTGGCGACCAGAAGTTGCCAGGCGTCGCCGTGATGGAGGGCACAGGTGGCGGCTGGAAAGAGTTGGTCCAGAGCCTCCAGGATCTTCCCGGCCCTCTGTTTGCGCTGAGCCGCCGTCTTTGGCCGATCGCTCGCCTTCATAGTCCGGGCTGGGGAGAAGTGATCACGACGTCGGCCCGTATGAACTGCCAGTCGGGCAGTTCATAGACGCGCAGCTTCGACTGTAGGGGCGCTCTCATATTCTTGGCCTCGAAGGGCCGGAGCTCGGGCAGCCGGAAATTGAACGTGCCGACCGATTCCCCGTCGCTCTTGGCGGTGATGGGCCGTATGGTCACCGTGCCGGCCACATCGGTGAGCGGGGCGGGCGAGTGGTTGACGATCACAAACTCCACCTGGAGGTTCTTGGGATTCTCCTCCAGCAGCCGCAGCCCTGTGACCTCGATGTACTTGTTCAGCACGTGTGCGGTCATGGTGGCGGAGTTCGCCGTGTCGGCCGGTGGAGGGCTTCGCCTAGGAATCAGCGGTCCGGGCGTCAGCGGCTCTCCTCTGTGCGCGAGGTACCGGTAAGCCACGAAGCCGAGCGTGCCCATGGAGAGGAAGGCGATGGCGACCACGAGGACCAGCGCCCAGGCGGGGGTGGCGGACGTCCTGCGCGGCTTAGGGGCGGCCGGGACCTTGACGGCCTCAGTCTGTTCCTGGCGAGGGGGACCCGACGCTGGGGCTTCACCGGCCGGCTTGCCGGCCGCCCTCCGGGCGCACTCAGGGCACTCCGAGGAGGAGGGCGGGACTTCCAGACCGCATTGCGGGCAGATCCACGTGAACATGATGCAGCCTATTCATACTCTACATCAACGCCGTCAGGCCCCTGCCGGGCCCTCTACTCCGGCACGTACTGGCGCAGGAATTGGTGGGCGACGCGGAAGCCGGCCTTGTAGGGTTCGGTGAAGTTATCGCCGTCGTACGGCGGGTAGTAGAAAGCGTCCTCGTGCTCGATGTTCATCGCGCCCTGGTAGCCCGCCTGCTGCAACACCGTGAAGAAACCCTTCCAGTCCACGATCCCTTGCCCCGGCAGGCGGAACCGCCACCAGCGCGACCCGTCCAGCGGGTTGATCCCCGTCCGCCGCAGCACGTGCCACAGAATCTCGCAGTCCTTCAGGTGCACGTCCCAGATCTTGTCCGCGAAATCGCGCGCGCACTGGACCGGGTCCATGAACTGCCACTGGAGGTGCGAAGGGTCGAACAGCAGGCCCACGTAGGGAGAATTCCCGAAAGCCTTGAACAGCGCCTCGTAGCCGACCGGTCCGGTGGCGATGTTGGGTCCGGCCGCCCAGGACTCCCACACGATCTTCACGTTGTGTTTCTGGCACAGCGGGAAGTACTTCTCGTTGTAGACGCGGACGATCTCGTCCACCTGCTCGGCGAGCTTGCGCCCCGGCATGTTGCCGCTCATCGTGCCCGCGTAGGGCACGCCCAGCTTGGCGGCGAGCTCGATGGTCTGCGCGAAGCGCGTGTTGACGGCGGCGCGCTCGGCCGGTTCGGGCGCGGTGTGGTTCTCGGCGATCATCAGGGACGAAACGTAGAGCCCCGCCTTTGCGAGGGTGCTCTTGACTTTGGCGACCACCTCGTCCGGCGCGTCCGCGGGGAGGCCCGGTCCGACGCTCAGTTGCAGGCTGGTGAATCCCTCGGCGCGCGCGAATTCGACGTTCGATTCCGAGTAGCGCGTCAGAATTCCCAGCTTCGGTTTCCAGTTGCGGGGCTGGCGGCTCTGCGCCGCGAGTGCGGACGCGGCCACCGCGTTCAGAAGAGTGCGGCGCGTGTACGGCATCAGAACTTGTTCAACTCCGCCAGCACGGCGGCCAGCCCCTTCTTCCGGTAGAGCTCGGTCAGCCGCTGCTCTTCGGGTGAAGGCTCGACAATGCGCGACAGCCTGGGCTCGTTCAACGCCGCGCGGCTCGGGATCCAGACCGAGCCGTCTTTGAACTCCACCTGGCTGACGAAGCCGGTCATACCCGCGATGGAGAGCGGCCGGCCCGGCGCGGCGGAAAAACGCAGGGAGGCATTCTGCAACACGCGGCTGGTCTGGCCGGGCGCAAGGTCGAGATCCGGATCGGAGGCGGGCACCGAGCCGGCCAGGAAATCCTGGCCCTGCGCATCCTGAATGATCCATCCGACCTCGAAATAGCGCACCGGCCGGCCCGAGCGGTTGCGGACTTCAAGGGTGGGAGCCTGGGCTTCATTGCCGGAAACACGGGCGGAGCCGCCGACGGCTTCGATCGGCGAATCCGGCAACTGGAGAAAAGCGAACTGGAGCGAGCGCTCGGCCTCCTGGTTGGTGGCGCGTCCGCCTCGCGCGAGCTGTACGTTGACCCTCGGCCGCTCCGACTGCCGCGCCAGGCTTTCCAGCAGCGCCTGCCGCAACGCCTCCTGGCCCTTGGCCGCCAGCACGGACTTGAAGTGGCGGCGGTCGCGCCGCGCTTCCAGCTCCCAGACGGTCATGGAACGCTGCGAGTTCAGCCTGTTCGGTCCAAAGAAGGACAGATCCTCGAACAGCGCCCCGTCCAGGCTCACGACCACCAGCGGCCCCGCGGGAAAAAGCGGACGCAGCAGACGGAGGTCGATCCGCACGGGGAATGTCTCCCCGGAGCCCACGTCAAGGCTGGGCACCGAAACCGAGGCCCTGCCGCCCGCTGCGACCTCTTGGGCCGTCACCAGGAGCGTCACTCCCCGCAAACGGCGCGGCGCCGAATTGCGCAAGGTCAGCGAAGCGTGCAGGTCGATAACCATGGCGCTGCCGCGGGCCGTGGTCCCCGAATCCCCCAAGTCTGCCGAGACCACCGCCAAGGGCGAGTCCTTCGGGAAGTCGATCTTGAGCGAAGAGCGTGGATCGAGTTGCTGCGCCGCGGCAGCCGAGAGACACGCCAGCAAAATCGCCGCCAACCTATTGCGCATATACGCTGTGAATCGTCACCTGTCCGGTCTCCGCATCCACGTAACCGGCCCGCAGGGTCCCCTCCGCATTGACGGCGTACGTGACGTCGGCCGCGGCCGGATGCCGCAAGCTGAGCACCCGATCTCCCTGTTTCCACTGGATTCCCTCGCTGGTGGCCTCAACCAGCGTGCCCTCCACCCACGCCGGGCGCTCCGGCTGCGTGCGCGGCCACTGGCGCCAGATCCCAATTGCCAGCAGCGCGATCACGGGCACCACGGCGGGAGCCAGAATGACCGCCTTGTGCCAGCGGCGTCTCGCATGCCGCACAGGTGCCGGGCCCACACACTCACCCGCTGCCAGGCCCACATGGATGTTGGCCGTCATCTCCGAAGCAAGCCGGTCCCAAGGAAGTCCTTCCGGCATTTCCGACTGGCTCCACCGAAGCCCATCCCTTACCGCCTGAAACTGTCGCACCGTCCGGCGGCAGTCCTCGCACCTCGCCAGGTGCAACCGCACGCGCCAGCCGGCGAGTAGGCCAAGGTCGCTGCCGGCAAACAGCGCCAAAGTGTTCTCGGGCGGGTGGATCATCGCTTTCGTCCTTCCACGTACCGGCGCATCTTCACGCGGGCATTGGCGATATGCGAGCGCACGGTCGCCTTGGAGCAGCCGATCCGCTTGGCTACTTCCTCCGCCGGCATGCCTTCCACATCCCGCAGGATCAGGGCCAGCCGCTCGCGTCCGGTCAACAGGCGCAGGCCGTCCTCCATGTAAGAGCGATGCTCGGCGACGAGCAGCAGCTCCTCCGGGCTCTCGGAAGCCGGACTGGCCAGCGGTTCCGGAGTATCCTCGATCGCGGCGAAGCGAACACGCCCGTGGCGGCGCAGGAAGTCCAGCGCCGTGTTGGTTGCGATCCGTGACAGCCAGTGGGAGGCCTTCTCGCCGTCCTTGAGCTGCCCCTCCCGCTGGATTGCCTTGATGAAGGCCTCCTGCGTGAGGTCCTGCGCGTCCGCCACGTTGCCGACGATCCGATAGATCATGAGAAACACGCGGCGCAGGTTCTCCGAAATGAACCGGTTCTGCCGGTCCAAGTCGTCCCGAACGGTGCGCTCGGCGGCCTCGCTCATGGCCTCCCGCCATTCCTGGACAACGCTAGACATGCGCCTACAAGGGATGACGCCCAGTCTCTGGAAACGTGGACTCGAATCGCCCTCGAGCGCATATTCGGCCGGTCCTTCCGCCGCCCCCTCCGGCTAAAATGGAGGAGGCGCTTCCTGCCTTCTATTATGAGGCCAGAGCGGCCCCAGACACTAAACCCTTTCTTTTGAGGACTCTTCATGAGGCTCACCCAGGCCATGTCCCGCATCGGCATCGAGAAGGCGTTCGACGTGCTGGTCCGTGCGCGCCAGCTTGAGGCGCAGGGCTGCCGCGTCATTCACCTGGAGATCGGCGAGCCGGATTTCCCCACTCCGGCGCACATCGTGGAAGCCGCCAAGAAGGCGCTTGACGAGGGCTGGACGCACTACGGCCCCACGCAGGGTTACCCCGAGTTGCGGGAAGCGGTGGCGGCGTACATTTCGCGAAGCCGCAACATCAAGGTGGGACCGGAACACGTCTCCATCGTGCCGGGCGGCAAACCGATCATCTTCTTCTCCATCCTGGCCCTGATCGAGCCGGGCGACGAGGTGATCTATCCCAACCCCGGCTTTCCCATCTACGAGTCGATGATCAACTTCGCGGGCGGGGTGCCCGTCCCCATGCCCCTGGTCGAGGAGCGCGGATTCAGCCTGGACCTGGACCGGTTGCGGGACAGCCTGAGCGGCCGGACGAAGCTCCTGATTCTCAATTCACCCCACAACCCCACGGGCGGCGTGATCCCGCCCGACGACATGCGCGCGATCGCGGACATGGTTCGGGAGCGGGATCTGATGGTGCTTGCCGACGAGATGTATAGCGAGATCTGGTACGACCAGCCGCCGGTTTCAATCACGGCGTTCCCCGGCATGCTGGAGAAGACCATTCTCCTCGACGGCTTCTCCAAGACCTTCGCCATGACCGGCTGGCGAATGGGCTACAGCGTGGCTCCCACCTGGGTGGTGGAAGCGTTCACCAAGCTGATGGTCAACTCCAACTCCTGCACCTCCAGCTTCACGCAGCGGGCGGGCATCGCGGCTTTGGAAGGTCCTATGGAAGGAACCCGCCGGATGGTCGCCGAATTCCGCCGCCGGCGGGACGCGTTCTGCGACGGGCTCAACCGGTTGCCGGGATTCCGCTGCGCCCGTCCCGGCGGAGCGTTCTACGCTTTTCCGAACATCCAGGAAACCGGGCACACCGCAAAGGAACTGGCGGGGGCGCTGCTCGACGAGGCAGGCGTCGCCTGTGTGGAGGGAACCTCCTTCGGAGAATACGGAGAGGGCTATCTCCGCTTCAGCTACGCCAACTCCTACACTAACCTCCTGGAGGCCGTGGAGCGGATCCGGGTTTTTCTTTCGCGCACCTGATGGTTCAGGCGACTCGCTGAGCCCGATAGCGGCTCATGATGCCTTCCATCTGGTCTTTGAGGCGCAGCTTCATCTTCTTGATGCGCACCTCTTCTACCTGCTCTTCTGGAGTCAGATAGGACCTGGAGCATAGCTCTTCCAGTTTCTTGCTGTATTCGCCATGTTCCAGTGCCAGACGGCGGAACTCTTCGTTGGTCTCCATCAGATGCGCTCTGAGGTCATCCTGGGCAATTCCCATTCGACTTTTCCCCTTTTGAGGTGATAGCGAGGATCGTTGGGTCGGCAGGCAATCGTGATTGCGCTCATGAATCGAAACACGCCAGCAGGCACCCTACACCCCACCGACACCTAGGACGTTAGCACGATTGAAACCTCATTACAATACCGTCTTCGGGGGGGAAGGTGTAGTAGTCTCGCCTTAGTCCGGCGGGGCGAAAGCCGAGCTTCTCGTATAGCTTACGAGCCGCCAGATTCGAAGCCCGGACCTCCAGGAAGACCGTGCCTCTGACCTCGGCCAGCAGCTCCCCCACTAGGGCCGCCGCCACCCCCTGGCGGCGAGACTCCGGCGCCACGGCCAGGTTCAGGATCTCGAACTCCCCATCCGCAACCCGGCGGCAGGCCAGGAATCCCGCCACAGCGTCCTTGCGAAGGCCGACCAGGCATCGGCAGCCGAGGTAGCTCTCCGGAGCCCAGGAGGAGGCCTCGGGAGAAGCCGCCTGGATAGCGGCGATCCTTTCCAGGTCTTCCCGCCCTGCCTCCCGAACAACAATGTCCGCGCCCAGCGCTTCGGCCCACAGGGTCCTCTGCCTCAACCCCAGCGCCCTCCAGTCGAAGCGGCTTTCGGCGAGTTGCCGCGCGGCGCGGGCGATGCCCGTACGCAGGTCCTTATCCCGCAGCAGCCGGGCGATCCCGCCCGCAAAGGCCTCGGTGCCGTCGGCGATCCAAACGCTCTTGCCATGCTCCAGCCCGAGCCCGGCGCAACCCGAGGTGCTGGACACCACGGCCCGCTCCATCGCCATGGCCTCGAGAACCTTGACGTTGGTCCCGGCCGAAACCAGCGTGGGGACCACCACGACGTTCGCCTCCCCGTAGAGGGGACGGACATCGCGCACGAACTCGAGCAGCCTGATGCCCTCTCCCGCCGATAGGGGCACGGGACCTGCGGCGGCCTGCCAGTAGGTGAGCGGGTCGGGACCGGCCACCACCGTGAGCACAGCGTCGGGGCACTGTTCCCTCAGCAGGGGCCAGACCTCCTCGGTCAGGAACCGGAAGGCGAGCACGTTGGGGAAATGCCGGAACGAGCCGATGAACAGCAACCGCCGGGCGTCGGGTTCCGGCTTGGGGCGGAAGCGTTCCAGATCCACGCCGTTGGGGATCGTGACGATGCCAGGCGCGGCGAGCATCGCCTTGTCCTTTTCGGACATGACCACCACGCGGCGGTAGCGGCCGACCGCCCGGCGCTCGAAGCGGCGCCATCGGAACAGGTCCCACCAGGAGTTGAGCGAGCGGGTTCGCCGGTGGATCTGCTGATACAGATCGAAGGTGACGTCGTGTTCGACCAGGATGTCGCCATCGTAGGAGGCTAGTTGCGTGTATTCGACCTGAACCAGGCCGATCCCAAACTCCCGGCGCATCCCGGCCAGCAGCCTGCGCATGACCGGCGAGCGGTACTCGTGGACCTCGGGCGGCAGGAGGCTGCTCCATCGCGGCTCGCGGTAGCGCGGCTTGGGAACAAGGACGACTTTCGCGCACAGCTCGAGCACCGGCTCCGGCTCGATCGCTTGGCCGGTCTCGGTGAACGCGAACAGGAAGATGTCATACCGGCGTGCCGCTTCGCGCAACAGGTGGTAGATGCGAACCGCGCCGCCGTGCGAGAGCGGATAGGGGAAGTACGGTGACAGCACGGCTACACGGGGCCGTGCCGCCGAGAGCGGCCTTCCTTCCAGTATCCGAAAGTCGGAGGGAATCGTTGAGCGGTCGCGCTTCCAGGGGCAGAGCCACCAGGGCCGGAGGAAGATGCGATCCAACGGCGTCCCGCGAAGAAAGAGCCAGGAAGCGATTAGGCTGCGCAGCCTGAGGTGATGACGCTCCCCGGCGGCGTTGTAGGCCAGGATCTTGCCCGGCGCAAGCAGGAAGGCCGCCAGCCGCAGCGAGCGGAACGCGGCCTGGCCGTCGAACAGCGCCGCCACTTGGCCGATCCGCAGCCCACGAAACCGGCGGCGCAGTCTCAGGTAGATCTGCCAGGCGCTGCCTTCCTCGGGCCCGACCACGAAGTACCGCCGGTCCGGCACGAGCCCCCGGAACTCTTCGGCCATGGCTTGTGCGCGGCGCGGGTCGCCGGACAAGAAGGCGATGACGACCGCTTCCGGCTCCTTGCCCAGGAGTCCGAACAGCAGCTTCTTCAGCGATTGTCTGAGAGCGCTCACCGCGGTTGCCGGGTCAAATGGAGTATGCCATAGGCGGCGGCCGGAGTGACGGCCACGATCAGGAATACGGGGGTGTAGCCATAGTTGTCAATCATGCCGCCGATCAGCGGTGAGATCAGGGCCTGCATGGCGCCGTAGGCGCCCGTCAACAGGGACACGCTGAAGGCCGCCCTTTCGCCGCCGAAGGCGTCAAGTGGCATGGTATAAAGATTCACGCTCCAGGCGGCAATCGAAAAGAAACTCAGAGAAATGGCCAGGATGGCCCAGCCCGGGGCGGGCATGAGCGGCACCGCAGCCGTTGCCAGCAGAGCCGCGGCGCTCACCAGGCACGCCCGCCGGCGCGCCGCCAGCGGCTCGGATCCTGAGCTGATCCATCGCAGCGACAGCCACCCGCCGGCGAGCCCTCCGGCATACGCGAAGAAGTTCGGAACGGGGACCAGCAGGTTCGCTTTGACCAGCGTCAGTCCTTGAACGTCCTTCAAGTACAGCGTCGTCCAGTTGGTCCAAAGCGTGTATACCGGCATGCTGACGATATTGGCGGCAACGAAGCCCCACAACCGCCGGTCAGCGAGCAGGGGCCGGAAGGCCTTCACTTGAACCCGCGATGGCTCCACCTCCGGCGCCTTCCGCGAAACCCATCGCCACAGGGGTATCCAGCAGAATCCCAGCAGCCCAGTAAACACGAAGGCGGAGCGCCAACCGTATCGCAGCGCCATGAGCGTAGCGAGCGGCGGCGCCAGAATCGACCCGACGCTGAGTCCGATCTGGCTCAGCGCATTGCCGAGCGCACGCTCCTTGGCGGGAAGGTACTTGTGCAGGGCCTTGCCGACGGCCGGCACCCCGGAGGATTCCGCGGCTCCGAGCACTGCGCGGCAAGTGAGCAGTCCGGGCAGGCTGCGCACGAAGCCCGTGGCCACGCCGGCAAGCGACCACAGCCCCACCCCGGCGCTGATGCCGCGGTTGAGGCCGAAGCGGTCGATCAGCAGGCCGGCGAGCGGCGAGCAGGCAGCATAGGCGATAGAGAACGATGTGAGCACCCAGCCGTAGCCGGCGCTGGACAGGTGAAACTCCTCCCGCAACAGAGGGGCCAGGGCAGCCAGGATCTGACGGTCGAGGTAGTTGAGGGCGGAGGAGAGGACGAATACACCGATCACCACCCATCGCAGCGGAACGGGATTCCTCACTCAGGGAAACTCCAGCACGGCCACTTCCCCGACCGTACCAAGCTTGGCGTCGGGCTTTGCGAAGTACTCGACCACCACGCGGCGCGCCGGCTTCTGCGGCCCGCATGTCAGGCTCTGCTCCCCCCCGGCGATGAAAATCTGCCCCGGGTCGCGGACTATAAGGCGCGTAACCCTGCGATCGGGCGCCTCGATCACCAACCGGGCCTGCTTGCCGAGACAGTCCACTTGCCGCAACACACCCTGGACCTTTGCGTCCGGGCGAGGGCCGTCCCACCAGGGTTCGACTTTGCCGGAGGCCGGAGGGATCGCCGGATTCTCCCGATTGGCCTTGTCCAAGGCGGCCTGTATGGAGGCGAACGACTTCTGCTTCAGAGCCTCCAGGGCGCGCCTCTCGTCTTCGGCCTTGCGTTCCCTTTGCTCCTGCTCCTGTTCCCGGCGGCGGACTTCGGCCTGCTGGCGAGTCTCTCTCAGGCGCCGGCGTTCTTCAGTGGAGGGCGCAGCCAGTTCCGCGGAAGCCCAGCTCCTGGCCGCTGCGACAAACTCGCCGGCCGCCTCCTGCGCCTCTGCCAGGGCGCGCCAATACTCGCTGTTGCGGGGCTCCAGTCTGGCGGCGGCGGCAAGAAGTTGAACGCGCAGGGCGGCGTCCGACTCCCGCCCGGCCATTTCGAAATGCGGCTCGGCCCAGCGGGGATTCAGCTTGGCCGACTTCTCAAGGGCCGCGACCGCCTTGTCGCGGTCCGGCTCCAGACGCGCATACTCCAGATATGCCCGGGCGTTCGTGCTGCCGGCCTCGATGGCGCGGCTGAGCAAATCCTTGGCCTCCTGCGGCCGCTTCTCGATCAGCATCGCAAGGCCCAGTCCCTCAAGCGCTTCGGGTGAAGAGGGGGTGCCCCTGAGGATCGACTGGTATGCCGCGCGCGCCTCCGCCGTGCGCGAGGGATCTGTCAGGAGCAGATCCGCAGCGATGACTGCGGCGCGGCCCGGGTCCACGGGTTTCGCCGCGAAGTCCTTGTCCGGGTTGATGGGGCGGCGGCGGAGCGGGATCGTCGGGAAATCGCCCGCCCGAAGGTAAGCTTCGGCCTCCTTGTCTATCTCCGCCGGAGTCTTGCCGAGAGCGTTGCGGTAAGCGGGTTCAGCCTCCACGCCGCGTTCCAGGTTGTAGACCAGCGTGCGCAGCTTCCCGTAGTACTCTTCCTTGGTCGACAGGAGGTGCAGCCTGGCCCAGTCGAGGGTGCGCTGAGGCGTGGGCGGAGGGACTCCAAGTATGAGTTCCGGGCCTCGGAACTCAAGAGTGGAGAGCAGGGTGACCAAACCGTTCTCCATTTCGGCGGGCAAACGTCCCTGTCCGGATTCGATCAGGATGCGAGCACAAGACTCAAACAGGGAACTCGGCGGAGGGCCCTTGGCTGCCACGGCGCCTGTGAACGCGTCTCTTGCGAGAACCAGGGACGCACCCGCGTGCTTCCGCGAACCGACCACGACGATCCGGATGGGCCACGCGGGCGCGAGGTCCTTCTTGCCGAGCACCTGCTCCACGGCGCCGCGAAGCTGCTCGAACTCGTTCAACCGGGCGCGCGCGGGGCGTTCACCCGCGGCAGTGACGACTTCGAAGGGACCGTAGCGCAGGTCCACCCAGCGGTCGGCGGCGGACAGGCTAAGCGTGATGGCCAGCAGCAGAGGCAGGCGACGCATCTCTGCTACGTATCATAGGGCATGTCCATGACGCCCGGAGCGTTTCCCGCTCGTGGAAGGGACCGCTCACTCCTCCACTTTCGGCCGGTCGCTCTCCTCGCAGACCGATTTCAGGCCGATGCGGTGCAGCGCCCCTTGCTTCCGGCAGTACGCCACTTCACCCACGATCCGCGTGCCCTCAATATCAAGACGGAGGCGGCTGTGCATCGGCACCGGGGCCGCCAGCCGTACTCCAAGCCCGGAATCTGAGACGTCAACAACGACGCCTCCGATGGACACTTCCTTCTCGTCGATCGTGACTACCCTGACCTCGCGGTTGACAACCTGCCGTGATCCTCTGCGTCCGTCGAGAGTCCGCAAAGAGCTGACCAGGTTGTCGATCAGTTTCCCTCGATGTGCCGCATCGGCGGTCAACTGCTCGATGGTAGCGGAATGCTCGTCCAACCTCGCGTTCAGTGACTCCTGGGTGTCGACCACCCTCTCGCAGAGGTCGCTCGTTCCACGCGCGGCCTCCCCGTAAGACTGCAGGCTCTTGTCGAGTCCCTCCACCGTTTGGGTCAGGGCCGTGATCCGGGTCTCCATGGTCGCCAGCAGGTTGGACAGCTCCTGTGTCCTTTCCTCCATGGCTCGCCGGGCATCGGTCAGCGTCACAACACTGTCTTGAGCGGCACGCAATTCGGACTCCAATTGGGACAGCCGCTCGTCCCGCACGGCCAGCATGGAGCGAGTCTCGGATTCATACTGGGCGGCGGACTTCACTTCTGCCCGCACTTCAGACAGTTGCCGCCCAAACTCACGCACCTCGCCTGAAAGCTGGTCAAAGGTGGCCTTCGTCGCCGATCGGTCGCTGTCGGCCCGGTCGAAAACCGCACGCTCCACATGGGCCAGCGCCCCTTGAAGAGCGTCTGCTATGCGCTTGGTGGCGTCCCCGAGGTCCAGCCCGTCTGAGTGGTGCTGCGAGCTGAAGCCTCCATTGACAGGCCCCGGCGTAGCCAGGGCGGCTCCATCGCACAGGGGATCTGAACTCCAGCCGGTTTCTGATTCGCGGATCTCATCCATATCGTCCCTCACACGTCGGGCGACGCCTTCCGCCCTTCTTGGCAGAGTACTACCGCGCGAGACAACTGGCCAGATCCCAAAAGGATAGTGCTGCAATGCTAACGTAAGTACACTGGCAGGCTTAGGGGGCGGTGGTTTCCGGAGCGGTTCGTGCTACACTCACTACGGCACAAGAAGACTTCTGTTGACAACCTGCCCGGGTGGCGAAACTGGCAGACGCAAAGGACTTAAAATCCTTTTCGCGGCAACGCGAGTGTGGGTTCAAGTCCC
>JBHGAV010000057.1:0-24688 GCA_041946685.1 Bryobacteraceae bacterium
CGACGCCTTGGTCGTGGACGACAATTCTCCGGACGGCACCGGCCAACTGGCCGACGAGTTGAGCGGGAGAAGCGGCAACCGCATCTTCGTCCTCCATCGCGAGCAGAAAGAGGGCCTTGGAAGGGCGTATGTGGCAGGTTTCGGGCGTGCGCTGGAGATGGGCTACGACGTCATTCTCCAGATGGACGCCGATCTGTCCCACGATCCCAGCTACATCCCCGCCTTTCTGGAGCGAATCGGGGATTGCGACCTTGTCCTGGGCTCCCGCTATGTTCACGGTATCTGCGTTGTCAACTGGGATTTCAGGCGGCTGCTGCTGAGCAAGATGGCCACCCGGTACGTTCAGATCATCACCGGGATGAGGTTCACGGACACAACCGGGGGATTCAAGTGTTGGCGTGCCGAGACTCTGCGATTGGTCGGGCTCGACCGGGTCTTCTCAAACGGCTATCTGTTCCAGATCGAGATGACCTATCGCGCTTTTCGAAAGGGCCTCCGGATCGCCGAAATCCCTATCATCTTCTACGAGCGAAACCTCGGCCGCTCCAAAATGGACTGGCGAATTGTCTGGGAGGCTTTGTGGGGAGTCGTGAGACTTAGGCTTTGGTCGGACAGGTGAGCACCCTATGCGACCTGTTTCAGTCATCAAGTACATCGGGCTGCCCATCGCTGGAGTGGCCCTCATCTATTCCCTGCTCCTGTTTGCCTACCCTCCTGGGGCGGCTGGCATGCTGGCTCTGGTTGGCAGATCGCCGCAATGCGGCGTGGTGGAAGCAGTCGTGGGCGGGCACAGGCTCTACTGGAGCTACAGGGGATACTCCAAGCAGGTCAACGACGCCGCCCGGCTCGTCGGCAAGGATGCCGCGGCAGGGTTGCAGGTTGTTGAGACGTCGGAAGGCAGATTCTGGGAACCGGTGGTGGAAGGCTCTGCGGTCACGGCCCAGATCGCAGAGATCAGGGCCAAATACCACGGATTGCGGGAGTCTGTCATCCGCCCCGGCGACATAGTGCTTGACTGCGGCGCCAACGTTGGTGTCTTCACCCGCGAGGCTCTAAGACGGGGAGCTCGCCTGGTGGTCGCCATCGAGCCCGCACCCGTTAACATCGAGTGTCTGAGACGCAACCTGGCTGACGAGATCTCCGCTGGGCGGGTCATCTTGTACGAGAAGGGCGTATGGGACAGAGAGGAGATGCTGCGGCTGCGGGAGAACGAATCGACCTCTGCCATGGACGGCTTCGTGAAAGGGGAGAACACTCGCGACGGGCCTTTGCTGCCGCTCACTACGATCGACAACCTCGTGCGTGAACTCAAGCTGGACCGGGTTGACTTCGTGAAGATGGACATCGAGGGAGCCGAACGCCGCGCCCTCAGGGGCGCCATGCGGACTTTGGCGCAGCGGCATCCCCGCCTTGAGATCTCCGTCAATCATCTGCCGGATGACCCCGTCGTGGTGCCGGCGATCATCAGAAGCGCCTGGTCCGGCTACGGGACCGAGTGCCTGCTCTGCTCACTGGCCCCAATGCAGTGGAAGGTGAAGGCGGATATGATCTACTTCCGTCCCTAACGCGTTCATCCCGCGCTCAACACCCGCGCGATCAGCGCCATGTTCCACACCACCAGCCCGGCATACCAGTAATTGATCCATCGCACCACGTGGCTCTTGTTCAGCCAGATGCAGAGGCCGCACAGAACGAAGGCCACCACCTTCGAGAGCGCCAGCCCTACCGACGGCCCGAGGCCCATCAGGTAGCGGATGAACGGACTCGCCTCCCCCAGTCCCATCTTCATGCCGATCAGCGTCGTCATGAAGTCCAACAGTTGCAGGTAAAGGAAAACCTCGATGTATCCCCTGTCGCCTCGCGTCCACCTCAACGGGCGGACGGTTGGGCCAGCCCCTAGGCTCGCGGCGCCCAGATCCAGACTGCCACCAGAAACGAGAGCGACCCCATCGCGATGGCCAGGCCGTGCGGCATCTTCAACGACTTGGGGCTGCTCAGGTCCAACTCCTCCCTGCGTATGTATGGCGGCCGAAAGTGCGTCAGCTCGTTCAGCATGTAGCCGACGTTCCGGAGAGTCCCCCATAGCTTCCCTTTCGACAACAGTAGTACGATGGCGACGGCGGCTCCAAGGACATTGCTCAGTACGAAGATGGCAAACCAATTCGCCGGACCGACCAGGGCGCCGACGGCTGCCATCAGCTTGACATCGCCTGCCCCCATGCCCCGCAACAAGTAGAGCGGGAAGTAGACTGCGAAGGCCAGTCCAAGTCCCATCAGCGCCGAGCGCCAATTATACTTATCGACATCCAGGAACGAATTCAGCAGGAGGCCCGCGACCACTCCGAACAGATTCAGCCAGTTTGGAATGCGCCGGCTCCGAACATCGAACACCGCTGCGGTGACCACCAGGGCTGCAAGGACCGCTTGGAGAACGACCGGAGGAAAGCTCATGGTCCTTACAGCTTATCTCTACCGCGAGTATACGGTCACCTCCCCGGAACGCTCAACTGATCTTTTGGATGATCTTCCAGCCAGAAGGACCTACTACGCGGGACCATGCGATGCCCAGGAACCGGCCGGGTCTCGCTGCCAATGAAATCGATGAATTGGTAGGCGCGGCTGGACTCGAACCAGCGACCCTCTGCTTAGAAGGCAGATGCTCTATCCTGGCTGAGCTACGCGCCCGGGTCTCTTCTTGATTTTACTACTGGGCCGAAGCCCCCACTTGCGCTGCGCAAGCTTTCGTCTATAATGGTACAAACCCGTCGAGGAGACGCCCATGTCGAATTGTATCCGTCAATCGGCTGGACGCCCGAGCGTCCCGCCCGATGCCACGCGTGAAACGCGGAACGATTCGACTACTACCAAGCCTAAGCGCTAAGGGCACGCCTCTCAACCGGCGTCTCTGGGAAGCGAAAACCTAAAGGAACGAAGCCATGAGTCTAAGCCAACTTGCAAGGTCGATCCAAGAATCGCCCACCTTGAAGCTCAACGAAACCGCTGCGCTGCTCAGGGAGAAGGGCGAACCCGTCATTCACCTGGGGGGTGGCGAGCCGAAGAGCAAGACCCCGATGGACGCCATCCTCAGCTGCACTTCCGTGCTCAATACCGGCGACGTCAAGTACACGCCGGCCGACGGCATCCCGGCCTTGAAGAAAGCGATCATCCGCTACACGGAGGAGCACTACGGCCGGCTGGTTGCGCCCGAGAACGTCATCGTCTCCAGCGGTGCCAAGCAATCGATCATGGTGCTGCTTCACTCCATCCTCGATCCCAAGGATGAAGTCGTCTTCCCCTCGCCCTACTGGGTCAGCTACCCTGAAATGGTCAAGATCGCCGGCGGCGTGCCCGTCGTTGCTCACCCTCAGGACGGCACTTTCCAGCCGACGATCAAGGACATCGCCGATGTTGTCGGCTCCTATACCAAGGCCATCATCCTCAACAGCCCCAACAATCCTAGCGGCGTGGTCTATTCCAAGGACTTCGTCGCCGAGATCGTGGAGTTCTGCGAGAAAAAGAGCCTCTACCTCATCATGGACGACACCTACAACCGGCTCATCTTCGACGGCCAGACTCCCACCAACTGCTACGAGTACGCCAAGGACCTGACCGAGAGCTCTAAGCTCATCGTGATCAACTGCGTTTCCAAGATGTACGCTATGACCGGATTTCGCATCGGCTGGGCCGTGGCCAACAAGGAACTGGTTCGCGCCATGACCAACATCCAGTCGCAGGAGACCTCCGGCCCCGCGACGCCTTCCCAGTGGGCGGCTGTGGGCGCCCTGAACGGAATCCAGTCGTCCATCGAGACTCTGCGCATGACCCTGGAGAACAATCGCAACGTGCTGGTTTCCCGTCTGGAGGCCATCCCGGGCGTCAAGGTGACCAAACCGGGCGGCACCTTCTACTGCTTCCCCGACTTCAGCGCCTATAACAAGAGCTCTCAACAACTGGCTCAGTTCCTGCTCGAAAAGGTCCGGGTGGTCACGGTGCCGGGCAAGGAATTCGGCAGGGAGGGCCATCTGCGGGTCAGCTTCTGTGGCACCGTGGGTGAAATCAAACAGGGGACCGAGCGGATCCAATGGGCGCTCGATCCTAACTCCGCCAATGAGCTGTACATCGGCGGACGCAAGCTGGTGAGGGATTGGGCATGAACATCTACTACGACATCGAATCACCGGCCTGGAGGGAAGCGGGCCAGGCGGCCAGCGATTTCGGACTCAGGAACCATGGGATAGTGAATCCCCGCAAGGTTTACTGGAACCTCCCGGCCAGCGCGCTCTACGAAGAAGCGGTCTTCCGCGGCGAGGGCAGGATCGCAGAAAACGGTCCGCTCGTGGTCCTAACCGGCAAGCACACCGGCCGCTCGGCCGCCGACAAGTACATCGTGCGCGAGCAGAAGACCGAG
This sequence comes from Bryobacteraceae bacterium, assembly GCA_041946685.1. Classification (GTDB taxonomy): domain Bacteria; phylum Acidobacteriota; class Terriglobia; order Bryobacterales; family Bryobacteraceae; genus JBHGAV01. The sequence continues at coordinate 4,409 of JBHGAV010000057.1, forward strand.
GAGCACGTGTGGTGGGGCGAATACAACCGGCCCTACAATCCGGAGAACTTCAACGCCCTGCTGGCCCGCATGCAGGCCTTCTTCCAGGGCCGAGACGTCTTCGTGCAGGACCTGTACGCCGGCGCCGACCCCGAGAACGCCCTACCCATTCGCGTGATCACCGAGAGGGCCTTCAGCAGCCTCTTCGTCCGCACCATGTTCCTGAAGCCGCGCAGCCTGGATGCCCAAAAGAAGCACGTGCCGGAGTTCACCATTATCTGCGCGCCATCATTCCAGGCCAACCCCTTGGTGGACATGACCCGCACGGAGACCTTCATCATCGCCAACTTCTCCGCGCGGCTGGCCTTGATTGGCGGCTCGATGTACGGCGGCGAGATGAAGAAGACCATCTTCACGGTGTTGAACTTCCTGCTGCCGCTCGAAGGAGTCATGTCGATGCATTGTTCGGCCAACGTGGGCCCGAAAGGCGACACGGCGCTGTTCTTCGGGCTTTCCGGCACGGGCAAGACCACGCTCTCGGCCGATCCCAAGCGCCGCCTGATCGGCGACGACGAGCACGGCTGGAACGACAACGGTATCTTTAACTTCGAAGACGGCTGCTACGCCAAGGTCATTCGCCTCTCGGCCTCGGCCGAGCCGCAGATCTATGCCTGCACGCGCCGCTTCGGCACCATCATCGAGAACGTGGTGATGGACCCGCTCACTCGCAAGCTCGATCTGAACGACGACAGGATCACTGAAAATACCCGCGCCGTCTATCCGCTCGAGTACATCGAAAACTCCGTCCCGGAGAAAATGGCCGGGCATCCCAAGAACGTGATCCTGCTGACCTGCGACGCATCCGGCGTGATGCCTCCCATCGCGCGCCTGAGCCCCGAGCAGGCTCTCTACCATTTCATCTCCGGCTACACGAGCAAGCTGGCTGGGACCGAAATGGGCCTGGGCATCGAGCCCGAGATCACCTTCAGCACCTGCTTCGGTGCCCCGTTCATGGTGCACCATCCTCATGACTATGCCGAACTGCTCAGATCCAAGGTAGTCCGCCACGGCGCTACCTGCTGGCTGGTGAACACCGGATGGACGGGAGGTCCCTTTGGCATCGGCAAGCGCATCAGCATTCAGCACACGCGGGTCCTGCTGAATCAGGCCCTGGAAGGAAACCTGGCTAAGGTGAAGTTCCGCAAGGATCCCGTCTTCGGCTTCGAGGTGCCGGTGGAGTGTGAAGGCGTGCCTTCCGACATCCTTGACCCGGCTAATACGTGGGGAGATCGCGACGAGTATTTCCGGAAGTACGACGCCCTCGCCGCGCGCTTCATTGAGAACTTCAAGCTCTTTGCCGGCGAGTGTCCCAAGGAAGTCGCCGACGCGGGACCCAAGCGGCTGAAGAGCTGACCAGGCCTCGCGCGAAGGCGCAAAGAGGCCCGGAAGGGTATACTTCGGGCGGGAGGCTCATGAGGAGACGGTGGACGGTTTACCTCGCCCGCGTGCTGGCGCTGGGGTGGGCCGCGTTCTGGCTCTTCTTCTTCGTCGTGGAGTCACTGGTGTATCGCACGCCCGCGCCCGTGATGGCGTCCTGGGGGGGGTGGGGCTGCTCTTCGTGGTCCTGGCGCTGGTGCCCTGGCGCAGGGAACTGAGCGGGGGCCTTCTGCTGTTGGCAGCGGGTTTGTTGACAGGAGTGGCTTACGCCATCTGCGCGCCGCTGGGGCTCCCTCTCGCCAGTCGTGTACAAACAACCGTCTTCTTCAGCGGGCCGCCGCTGGTGGCCGGGATTCTGTTCCTACGGCACCATCGGGCGACGAAGGCCGCAGCGGCGGGCGCCTGAGGAACTGATCGGGCCTTACGCCGCGGCGCCGCCGGGAATTCATGGGTTGTTCCTAGCGCCTTTGCGCCTCGGCGTGTTGATGCTTCCGCGGCCTGGCGACGACCATTACCACCACCGCCGACATCAGCATCGACCCCGCCAACACCAGCAGAGCCGGCGTCATACTCCCCGTGGCATCGCGGATGAGGCCGATGGTGTAAGGGCTGACATAGCCGGCCAGGTTGCCGACCGAGTTGATCCAGGCGATGCCCGCGGCCGCGGCAGACCCGGACAGGATTGCCGTCGGCAGCGCCCAGAACAGCGACTGCCCGCACATGAAGGAGATCGTTGCGCAGGTCAGGGCGGCAAATCCGGCCACTCCGCCGATCCCCGGAATGGCGCTAAGGGCGAACGCTACTGCGCCCACGAAAGTGGCGAGCGCGAGGTGCCACCGGCGCTCCCCTGTCTTGTCCGAATGGTGTCCGTACAGAATCATCACCACGGCCGACGTGCCCCACGGGATCACCGAGATCAGGCCGATGTGCCAGGCATCGCCGGTGAGCGTCTCCTTGATGGTCTGCGGAAGCCAGAACCACAATCCATAGTTGCCCATGACAATGCCGAAGTAGACCAACGAGAGCAGCCACACTTTGCCACTTTTGAAAGCATCCACCAGGCGGTGGCGCGACTCGCCTTCCCTGCGCTTGGCCTCTTCTTCCTCCTCCAGCCGCCTGTGCAGAAGATCCTTCTCTTCGGGCGAGAGCCACTTCGCCTTCTTCGGGTTGTCAACCAGATAGAGTGTGGTGATGATTCCGGCAAGGACGGAAGGGATTCCCTCTATCAGGAACAGCCACTGCCAGGCCCTCAGGTGCCCCGCATCCGTCATGTATGCGATGATCCAGCCGGAGACGGGCCCCGCCAGCACGCCGGAGATCGGGTTGGCCGCCATGAAGGCGGCGACCATCTTGGCCCGGTGCTTCCTGGTGTACCAGAAGGTGAGGTACAGGATCACGCCGGGGAAGAAGCCCGATTCGACCACTCCCAGGAAGAAACGCACGATGTAGAAACTCCTGGCGCCCTGGACGAACATCGTGCAGGCGGACAGAATCCCCCACACGATCATGATCGGACCCAGCCACAGACGCGCCCCTATCTTCTGGAGGATCATGTTGGCCGGCACCTCAAAAATGAAGTAGCCGAGAAAGAAGATTCCCGCGCCCAGCCCGTACACCGCGTCGCTCATCCCCAGATCCTGCTGCATCTGTAGTTTGGCAAAGCCCACGTTGACGCGGTCCACGTACGCGAGGATGTAACAAAGAAAAAGGTACGGCATGAGCCGCCAGGTGACCTTGCTGTATGTCCTCTTCTCAAAGTCCGGCGGCTGCGCATCGATTCTTGAGGTATCCATGATTGTCTGGCTCTCGGCTCCCCCGGTTCGGCCTCAAACCAGCGTACAACAACCTCGCCGGCCGCCTCTGGTAGACTGGCGGGCAACGAACCTGTATGCGGCTCAAGCTGATCGGATGCGAAGTGCTCCACCGCGAGTTGTGTGCGGTCGTGGCCCGCTCGGTCAATCAGGTGGACATGGAGTTGCTGCCCAAGGGGCTTCACGACCTGGCAAGCGCCTCGATGCTGGCGCGGCTCCAGCAGGCGGTGGACGGCGTGGAGAGTGCCGCATACGAGGCGGTGGTTCTCGGTTATGCGTTGTGCGGCAACGGCCTGGTGGGGCTGCGGGCGCGTTTCCTGCCGCTGGTCGTGCCCCGGGCCCACGATTGTATCACGCTCCTGTTGGGCAGCAAGGAGCGCTACCTGGACTACTTCCAGTCTCACCCCGGCGTCTATTTCCGCTCCACCGGCTGGATCGAGCGCGCCGGCGCCCACGATTCACAGTTGAGTCTGGAATATGACGACCTTGTCGAGCGTTACGGCGAGGACAGCGCGCGCTACCTCCGCCGGGAGCTGACCAGGCACTACCGCCAGCTCACTTTCATCGAGATGGGCGTGGAGCCGGATAACAGCTTCGAGCAGCGGAGCCGCGCCGAGGCCGCCGAGCGCGGCTGGACATTCGAGAGGGTCGATGGCGACATGCGGTTGATCCGGCGGCTGGTGGATGGCCCTTGGGACGAGCGCGATTTCCTGGTGGTCCGTCCCGGTTTCCGCGTCGCGGCGCGGCACGACGATGGAATCATCCAGGCGGAGCCTGCCTGACCTGCCATGGAACACGTAAACGTTCGCCTGGAACCGGCGGGAAAAAGCCTGCGTGCGCCTCGCGGCGAGCCGCTCCAGAACCTCTTGTTCTCCCACGGCGTGGAGTTCCCCTGCGGCGGCCGGGCGGCCTGCAAGGGCTGCCGCGTGAGGCTGCTCAGCGGCAGCGCTGCGATCCAGCCGGAGGAGGCGGCGCTTCTCACGCCCGAAGAGCTGGAGGCTGGCTGGCGGCTGGCGTGCCGGCTCTGCCCCCAACAGGACATCACCCTGGAGATCGCGCGGTGGGAAACCCCGATCCTGGTTGATGATACCCCCATCCGCGTTGCCCCACGTGAGGGCCTGGGCATTGCTGTTGACCTTGGAACCACGACGCTGGTCGCCCAACTGGTCGACTTGGCCAGTGGCCGCGTGCTGGCGGTGCGGACCTCCCTCAATCCTCAGGCGGCGTACGGCAGCGATGTCATGAGCCGGATTGACGCGGCCGTCTCGCGCGGTGCGGGACCCGTTCTGACCGGCCTCATCCGCACCAGGGTCGGCGAGTTGGTGGCCGGCCTTCTCGTCGAGGCCGGTCCCCGGGCGGCTTCGATCGCCGACATTGTCCTGGTCGGCAATACCGTCATGCACCACCTGTTCTGCGGATACGATGTCTCTCCACTGGCCCACGTTCCCTTCCAAACGGACCGTGGCGGGCCGGCGTTGTTTCACCCGCCCGAGCTCGGCTGGCCCTGCCCCGCTTCGGCTGCCGTCCGATTCCTGCCGTGCCTTGGCGGATTTGTGGGAAGCGACACCCTGGCTGGAATCCTGGCGACGCGCATGCACGAGTCCAAGGCCCTGGTTGGCTTGGTGGACCTGGGGACCAACGCGGAAATCGTGTTTGGCGATTCCAGTGGCTTGGTCTGTGCCTCCTCCGCCGCCGGCCCCGCCTTCGAGGGAGGTCTGATCTCGGCGGGCATGCGCGCGGCCGCCGGGGCCGTCTTCCAGGTGCGCCGCGGTCCGGCGGGCGCCCTGTGCCGTGTGCTCGGGGACGGACCGCCCCGCGGCATCTGCGGCAGCGGCTTGGTGGACGCAGCGGCGGTGGGGCTCGATCTCGGCTTCATTCACCCCAGCGGCAAGCTGGCCGCCGGCACCAATCCCTGGACGCTCCACCCGCCCGTGAGCCTCACTCAATCCGACATCCGCGCCTTGCAGCTCGCCAAGGGAGCCATCGCCGCCGGGATCGATCTCCTGCTGAGGAGACTAGGGGCTGCGCCGGGAGAGGTTTCGCGGATCTACCTGTCGGGCGCATTTGGCAACTACGTCGACCGGCACAGCGCCCGCCGGATCGGGCTGATCGAGTTCCCGCCGGAGAAGGTCTCGCCCTCCGGGAACACCGCCCTTCTCGGAGCCCGGCTCTCCCTGTTCGAGGGAACGCGGGATATCGCCGGTCTGTTGCGGCGGATCCAGCACGTTCGGTTGGCGGAGGAACCTGGTTTCCAGGACGCCTTTGCCTCCCGGATGGCGTTCCCGGCTAGCGCAGGTTGAACTTCTTCATTTTGTAACGCAGGGTGTCGCGAGTGATCTTGAGAAGGCGGGCAGCCTGGGTCTGGTTGCCGTGCGTCCGCTCCAGCGCGCGGCTCAGCAGGGCCCGCTCGTTGTCCTCCAGCGACAGGCCGTCGTCCGGTATCGCTGGCACGGCTGGCGCCGCCACCTGCCTCGCTCCGAAATGGCTGATGGCGAGGGGAAGACTGCCAGCGGTGATGTGCGTCGTCTCCTCCAGGATCATCGCGCGCTCGATGGCGTTGCGCAGCTCGCGCACGTTGCCCGGCCAGTCGTGGGCCAGCAGCAGCCTCTCCGCCTCGGGCGTGACTCCCTCCACGTGCCGCTTGAATTTCTTGTTGTAGTGCTCGATGAAGTAGGCGACCAGAGGCACGATATCTTCCGGCCTCTCCCGCAACGCGGGAATCGTGATGTGGATGACGTTGAGCCGGAAATACAGGTCCTGGCGGAAGGCGCCTTCTTTCACGGCTTCCCGAAGGTTCTTGTTCGTGGCGGCTACCACGCGCAGGTCCAGGCGGATGTCTTTGAGGCCCCCCAGACGCCGGAAGCTCTGTTCTTCCAGCACCCGGAGCAGCTTGGCCTGGAGCATGAGCGGGATCTCCCCGATCTCGTCCAGAAACAGCGTCCCCTTATCGGCAAGTTCGAAGATGCCGCGCTTCTGCTGGCGGGCGTCCGTGAACGCGCCCTTCTCGTACCCGAAAAGTTCGCTTTCCAGCAGCGTGTCCGGAATCGCCGCGCAGTTGATCGCGATGAAGGGTTCCGCCTGGCGCAGGCTCTGGTAATGCAGCGTCTTGGCGATCAGGTCCTTGCCGGTTCCATTCTCTCCCTCCAACAGGATCGTCGTCGCTTCGCTAGCCGCCACACGCCGCACGAAGTGGAGAACCTGGCTCATGCCTTGCGACTCGGCGATGATCTCGCGCTTCTGTCCCGGCGCCTCCTCCGTGATGTCCTTGATGGTGGCCACCGCCCCCGCCAGCCGCCCTGCGCCGTCCAGGACCTGCCGCGTCCGGACCACAGCCAGCCGCTCCCCGCCGTTATCGGTGAACAACCGCACCGTCGAGTTGGTCATCGAGGGCAAGTCGGACAGACCTAGCATCACACCGCACCCCGGCTCGCACTCCTCGCATCGGAATACGGTCCGGCACTCCCGTCCCACAACTTCATCCGCGCTCATCCCCAGCAGTTTCTCGGCGGCGCTGTTCACCCCCGTGATCCGGCAGTCCTTGTCGTACAGGATGAGGGCGTCGGGAAGCTGATCGAAGACAGCATCCAGCAGACCGTCCCGCAGCCAGGTGGAAGCCAGTTTGGGCATGAAGGAGTATTCCCATTATAGCAGTGGCTGAGAGGGGGTGTGTGAAATCACCCAATCGAGAAGGCCGAGCCCATGCTGGCGCTCCGGTCTCCGGGCGGGTGCCCCGTCTGGGTCGTTTAGCTCACTCCCCGGCTCACGCATGGGGGATATAGCCCTTTGTTTTGAATGAAAAGCAAGAGATTGCGGCATGGACGCCGTTCTGGGCGATTGGCCTCAGGATTGCTCCTGTCCTCTTTCTGGAGAGCCTCACGAGAGGCTTTCGTCCATGGAGACGATTCAGTTCGCCATCTCAAACACCGCCTACGCCACCGCCTTGCGGGAGTCATTGGCGCGAAATGCCGGATGCACGATCGTGGCGGTCGAGTGCCCTGATGTGCGGGCCGGGGGAGTCCTGGTGTTGGATTCTGCCGCGCTGGAGCGAATCCCCTCCAAAATCCCGAGCCCTGAGAGAGTGGTGCTCATCACGCGGAATGAACCGAGGCTGCTGTCCAAGGCCTGGGAAGCCGGGATAGTTTCGGTCGTCTTCGAGAACGATCCGATCGACACGGCCATCCTTGCGATCATGGCTGCACGGCTGCACGCACCCAAGAGCGGGCGCGGGGATCAGGCGGTTTCGACGGCCGGCCCAGGAGGCGGGCCAGGGCGCGGCAGGCACTGAGGCACGCCGCGGTCATACCCGGCCCGAGGGCCGGTTGCAGTTGGTAGTTGGGAGCGGGGATGTTCTTTATGAGGGGATTCCTATTCTGCCTTTCGCTTCGCCTTGCCGCGACGGGTGTCGCCCTGGCCGCACTCGCTCTGGCGCAGCAGGACGCCGCCTGTTCTGCTTGCCACGAGGACACGGCCAAGAAGACAAAGGGCAGCACCCACGACGGCGTGGGGTGCTCCGCCTGCCATCCGCGGCACGAGGACTACCCCCACCCGGCCGGAGTTGCCAAGCCCGAATGTGCTCAGTGCCACGCCGCCGTGGCCCGCGAAGACGCGCGCGGAGTCCACGGGCAGGCGCGCCGGGGCAATCAGGCTGCTCCCGATTGCGGCGTCTGCCATGGCAGTCCGCACGAGACGTTGCGGCCTTCCTCCCAGCAGTTCCGGCAGGCCGTTCCGGATACCTGCGGGATGTGCCATAGCGAAGTCGCTGCCCAGTACCGCGGCAGTGTACACGGCACGGCCCTGATGAAAGGGACGCCTAACGCTCCCTTGTGTACTGATTGCCACGGCGAGCACAACATCATTGCTCGGAGCCAGTCGGCCTCCCCGGTCAGTCCGGGCCGCATCCGGGATACCTGCGCCCGCTGCCACGGGGACCTGCGCCTGTCGCGCCGCCTCGGCCTGCCTTCCAACGTCGTGGTCAGTTTTGACGCGTCCTTCCACGGCCTGGCCGGACGTTCGGGCTCGCAATCGGTGGCCAACTGCGCCAGTTGCCACGGCTACCACGACATTCTTCCCTCCAAGAACCCGAAGTCTTCCGTCAACCCCAAGAACCTTCCTGCAACCTGCGGCAAGTGCCATCCCGGAGCGGGAAGCCGCTACACTCTGGGGCCCATCCACTGGCTGGCGGGAAACAAGGAGCCCGCAGGAGTCCGCTGGGTGCGGGACCTCTATTTGGGCATCATTCCGATCACGATCGGGCTGATGTTGCTGCACAATGCGGCCGACTGGATCCGTAAGCTGCTTCGCCTGCGGCTCAGGGGCTCGGCCGGAGATACCGCAGCCGCCTTCTCCCTGGCCGCACGCCGGCCCTGGCGACCCGAGATCCGCATGTATGGAGCCGAGCGGATTCAGCACGCATTGCTGCTCACCTCATTCTCCGTGTTGGCCTGGACGGGTTTCGCGCTCAAGTATCCCGACCAGTGGTGGGCCCGGCCGTTGCTCGCATGGGAGACATGGTTCCCCGTTCGCGCCACGATTCACCGCGTTGCGGGCGGAGTACTGGTTGGAGTAGCGCTGCTCCATGTCGTTTCGCTCGCCGTCAGCCGGCGGCTGCGCGGGCATTGGCGCGAAATGTGGCCCCGTGCCGGCGACGCACGGGAGGGAATCCTCAACCTCGCTCATCTGCTGGGTCTGCGCTCCCGCCCGCCCAAGTTGTCCTCTCACGGTTATGTCGAGAAGGCCGAATACTGGGCGGTCGTCTGGGGGACGGCGGTCATGGCGATCACTGGTGTGCTCTTGTGGGCCGTGAACTTCAGCTTGGCGTGGCTTCCCAAGAGCTGGCTGGATGTGGCCACCGCAATCCATTTCTATGAGGCCGTCCTGGCGACTCTTTCCATCGCCGTGTGGCACTTCTATTTCGTGATCTTCGATCCCGAGGTCTACCCCATGGATACGGCCTGGATTACCGGAGAGAGCGCCCGGCGGCGTGAGTCCCACCACTCGGGCGAGACTGCGGACGATCATCATCCTACACACCCATGACAGAACCTGCCTCAGTTCGATCCCGGTTGGGCGGTTTGTGGGCGCCTGTTGTTCACCTGTCCAACAACCCGTTGAGCCTGGTGGGCGTCATTCTGGTGACGACTTCCACGGTTTTCTGGATTTTCCTGCTCCCGGCCAGTTTCGGCCATCAGGTGGAGAACCCGTACTTGGGCATCCTCGGCTTCCTGATCCTGCCAGCGGTGTTCTTCCTGGGGTTGGGCCTCATCCCGCTCGGCATCTTCTTGAGATTCAGGAAGGAGCGCAAGCGCGGTTCTTATCCCACCGACTTCCCACCTGTGAATCTGCGCAATCCTGACTTCCGGCGGCTGCTCTCCTTTGTCGGCGTGGCCACCATACTCAACATCGTCATCGGCGCCCAGGCCAGTTACACCGCCGTGGGCTACATGGAGACAACCACGTTCTGCGGCCGGACGTGCCACACGGTCATGCGCCCCGAGTACGCCGCTTACCAGAACTCTCCCCACTCCCGGGTGGGTTGCGTCCAGTGCCACATCGGACCGGGCGCTTCCTGGTTCGTGCGCAGCAAGCTCTCCGGCACCTGGCAGGTCTTCGCCGTCACGTTCAACACGTTTGAGCGGCCGATCCCGACTCCGGTCCGCAATCTGCGCCCGGCCCGGGAGACCTGCGAAGCTTGCCACTGGCCGGACAAGTTCAGCGAGGACCGCTTGCGCGTGATCGAGAAATTCGGCGACGACGAAAGCAACACGGCCACCAAGTCGGTCCTACTGATGCGCATCGGGGGCGGAAAGCGTGGTCCCGGCATCCACGGCAGGCACCTCGGACCCGGCATTCGGGTCCGCTACCGCCCGGATGACGAGTCGCGCCAGAAGATCTCCTGGGTGGAATACGCCGATGGCGCCGGCAGAGTCGAAGTCTACACATCGCCGGATGCCAAGGAGGATCAGGCCGGCCGGCAGCCCCTGCGCGAGATGGACTGCGTGGATTGCCATAACCGCCCGACCCACACTTTCGAGATCCCCGAACGGGCCGTGGATCACGCTATGTCAAACGGTGAAATCGCGCGCGACCTGCCGGGGGTCAAGAAGAAGTCGGTGGAGCTGCTCAAGGCCGCCTATCCCAGCAACGAAGCGGCATCTTCCGCCATCCCCGCCGCTTTCGAGCGCTACTACAGGGAAAGCTATCCCGATGTCTACGCCCGCAGCCGCGCCGAAATCGAGCGCTCCGGCCGCGCTGTGACAGCCATCTATAACCGAAACGTATTCCCGGATATGAAAGTCGCGTGGGGCACGTATCCCAATAACCTCGGCCACAGCGATTTCCCCGGTTGTTTCCGCTGTCATGATGACCAGCACGCAGCCAAGAGCGGACGGACCATCTCGCAGGACTGCAATTCCTGTCATCAACTCTTGGCGATGGATGAGCCGGCTCCGAAGATCCTGGTGGACCTGGGCCTGGAGGCGGCCCCCGGCCAGCAGTAGTCTTCTGAAATTGATAGGCTGTCAGCGGAAGGAGGTGCGAGTTGCCATCTCTGGCCAGGATTCTGCTCCCCGTGGATTTTTCGGGCCGCTGCCGCGGCGGCGCCCGCTACCTCGAAGCGCTTGCCTCCCTTTTTCATTCCGAAGTCACCCTGCTGCACGTGCTGCCTCCTCCGCACTACGAATTCGGCGCAATGGAGCCGGGTGGCGCCGCCTTGACCGAGCTCTACGCCGCGCGGGCGGCCCAGGTGAAGCGCGAACTGGAGTCCCACCTGGCCGTTGAGCTCGCCGGCCTGAGCGTACAGCGCGTTCTGCTGGAGGGCGACCCGGCGCGCAAGATCATCGAGTACGCTGCCGCCCAAGGCGTCGACCTCATCCTGATGCCCACGCACGGCTACGGCCCGTTCCGCCGTTTCATCCTGGGCTCGGTGACCGCCAAGATACTCCATGACGCCGATTGCCCGGTGATGACTGGTGTCCACCTGGAAGAAGCCCCACCTATCGAATCCATTTCTTTCCGCCGCATCCTGGTCGCCGTCGACCTCGGCCCTCAGAGCGCGCGTGCCCTGGACTGGGCCTCCTGGCTGGCTTCCGCCACCGGCGCCGCCCTCTCCCTCCTACACGTCATGCCGAGCCTGGAGGGGTTCTCCGGGGAGTACCACGATCCCGACTGGCGCGAGAAGCAGGCAGCCGAAGCCCGCGGCCGGATCGACGCGCTCGTCGAGAAGTCCGGCTGCGCGCCGGAGATCGTGATTCAGCATGGCGACCCGCCCGGCGTAATCTGCGACGCCGCCCGCAGGCTGTCAACCGACCTGCTCGTCATCGGCCGCGGCTCGGCGGCCGGGATGTTCGGCCGCCTGCGCACCAACGCCTACGCCATCATCCGCCAGTCGCCCTGTCCCGTGGTCAGCGTGTAGGGATCAGCCCCAGCCGGCGGGCCTCCGCCGCCAACTGCTCCCGGAACTTGGGGTGCGCCACCTGGATCAGCGCTTCGGCGCGCTGCCTCAGATTCTTCCCGTGCAGGTACGCCACGCCGAACTCGGTCACCACGTAGTGCACATCGGCGCGAGAGGTCACCACTCCCGCGCCGGCCGCGAGCGCCGGTGTGATGCGCGATACCTCCTCGTCCTTGGCCGTGGCCAGAAGCGCGATGACCGGCAGGCCGCCCTTGGACCGCGCCGCACCGCGGACGAAGTCCACCTGCCCCCCCACGCCGCTGTACAGCAGATGACCGATCGAGTCCGCGCACACTTGCCCGGTCAGGTCCACCTCGATGGCCGAGTTGATCGACACCATGCGGTCGTTCTGGCTGATCACGAACGGGTCGTTCGTGTAAGAGGTCGGGTGAAACTCGAAGATCGGATTGTCGTCGATGAAGTCGAACAGCGGCTTGGTGCCCAGCACGAATCCCGCGATCACCTTGTGGGGGTGAATGCTCTTTTTCTCGTTGTTGATCACCCCCGACTTGATCAGGTTGATCACCCCGTCGGAGACCATCTCGCTGTGGACGCCCAGGTCCTTGTGCGCGGTCAGCTCCAGCAGCACCGCGTCCGGAATGGCTCCGATCCCGGTCTGGATCGTCGCCCCGTTGGGGATCAGGCTGGCCACGTGCCGCGCGATGGCGATGTGCACGGGCAGCACCTCCGGCTGCCGGTACTCGGCCAACGGATGCGAGGCCTCCACGATGGCGTCGGCTTGGCTCACGTGCAGAAACGCGTCCCCCAGCGTCCGCGGGCACTGGTCGTTGACCTCCACGATCAGGTGTTTGGCCTGTTTGGCCGCCGTGAGCGTCGTGTCGATGCCCGCCCCCAGACTCATATAGCCGTAATGGTCGGGCGTCGAGCACTGGACCAGCGCCACATCGAGCGGCATCGCCCCGCTGCGGAACAGCCCCTCGATTTCGGAGAGGTGAATGGGGACGTAGTCGGCCCTTCCCTCCTGGACCGCTTGCCGCACGTTGGCGCCTACAAAGAACGTGTTGTGACGGAAATGCCCTGCCATGGAGGGGTCCGCGTATCCGGCGCTGCCCATCGTGGCCAGGTGGACCACCTCCACGTCCTGCAGATCCGGTCCGCGACGCACCATGGCCTGAACCAGGTCCTCGGGCTCGCCGCAGCCCTGGTGGATGTAAACCCGGTCGCCGCTGCGGAGCACGGCCAGCGCCTCATCGGCCGCCTTCAGCCGCGACCTGTACTCCTCCATCCAGCTCATGACAGCGGCTCCCAGGCCAGGCCCAGCACCTCAGCCAGGCTGTGCCGCACGCACGCCCCGCGGTGCGTGTAGGCGCCTCGCTGCAAGGGCGCCGAGGTCCGCAGCGCCTTGTCGATGCCGTCTTCGGCCATGCGCAGCAGGAACGGCAGCACCGCCTGGCTGAGCGCCATGCTGGCGCTCCGGCTCATGTCCGCCGTGAGATTCGGGACACAGTAGTGCACCACGCCGTGATGAACATAGGATGGCTCGGCCAGTGTCGTCGGCCGGCTGGTCTCCACGCATCCGCCCTGGTCGATGGAGACGTCGATGATCACCGAGCCGCGCCGCATGCTCTCCACCATGCGCCGCGTCACCACGTGGGGAGCCTTGCGCCCCGCCACCAGCACCGCGCCGATGACCACGTCGGCCGAGGCTACGGCGGCTCCCACCGAATCGTGGTCCGCCAAGCCTGTCGCCACGTGGGGCAGGTGCGTCATCAAATCGCGCAACTTGTCCGTGTCGATATCGAGAACGGTCACCCGTGCGCCGGCTGCCGTCGCCGTCCGGGCCGCGGAGCTTCCCACGGTCCCCGCACCCAGGATCACCACGTGCGCGGGCGGGATGCCCGGGCTGCCACCCAGCAGGATGCCTCTCCCTCCCGAGCTGGACCGCAGCAGGTCCATCGCCAAAGGAACCGTCACCTGGCCCGCAATCTCGCTGATGGCGGCCAGCACCGGCAGACGTCCCCCCTCGGTCTCGATCACCTCGTAGCCGATCGCCGTGATCTCGCGTTCGATGAGCAGATCCACCAGGGGCCGGGCCTTGACCGCCATGTGATAGAAGGCCGCCAGAGCCACGCCCTTGGGAAAGTGCCCCAGCTCCTCCACCGTGGGCACCGAGATCTTCACCACCAGCTCGGAGCGGCGCGTGACCTCGTCCAGCGAGTAGGCGATGTGCGCCCCCGCGCGTATGTACTCGTCGTCCGGGAACATGGCCTGCTCGCCGGCGCCCTTTTCCACCCAGACCGTGTTTCCGTGCGCGGCCAGTTGCCTCGCCACGGAAGGGGTCAAAGCCACGCGGCGCTCGAACTCGCCGGTTTCTCTTATCACCCCGATGTTCATGGCACGCTATTGTAGCGTAGGCTGCGCGCAGCCGGACGCGGCGGGCGTGAGCGGGCCGCTACTTGACGGCCAAGTGAGCCCGGCGCGGCTGGCATGGCCACAACGGCCGTTCTGGAGAGGGGCGCCGCAGCCCTCAGCGGTCCGCCAAGCGTTGCGCTGTGGCTTCGCGACAGCCAGGCAGCCTCTGCTCAGTCACTGCCGGCGCAGCTTGCGCCTCATCAGAAGCAGCCCACCCGCCCCGATTGTCAGCAGAAGGAAGGTGGAGGGTTCGGGGATCGCATCCCCAGCCGCTCCGACGTAGAAGTCGTCCACCGTCGGCCAAGAATACTCAATGGTGTCCGGAGCATCAACCGTCAGCGAGGTAATCAAAACACCTCCGGTGGTGATGAACCCGACAAACGAGGCCGTCCCGGGGTTGTTCAAAACCTGAACTGTGCCATCGCTTAAGGTGAGGACCACATCTCCGACAATCAACTGCTCGCTCACGTCGGTTGGGAAGAAGTAGCCCCCGACTGCTGTCACATTCCCGCTGGTGAACGTGAAACTGATAGCATCGTCAGCATGGACGGTGGAGAGTGAGTTGCCGATCGCCGTGTTGATCCAAAGATCGAGGGGCGCGCTGGCGGAGTAGCTGAAGCCCCCCTGCGAAAAATTCATCGTTTGACCCTGGCTTCCCCAGCTATAGGTGGAGTAGTCCTCAAGGTAGTACCCGGGCTGGAGCTCCGCCAGAAACGTCGGGAGGTCGGTGAAAATCAGCGCCCCTTGGGCGGTCCCCCCCGCAAGCATCAGCGCAACAGCCAGTATTGTCAACCTGGAATTCCACATCTCTTCCTCCTGGACTTGCTCACAAAAGTGGTCTCAATCCTTACTTTTGCGCCTGAGCTCGACCCTATTTTACACTCAACAGGTTCCCGGGAGGGGGAACTCCGAAACCACGGATGCGGCCGGCGCTTGCCATTGCGGCCCATAATGGAGTCTATGGAGACCCTGGAGGGGAAGCTCGCTGTGGTCACGGGCGGAACGCGCGGCATCGGGCGCGCCATCGCAGAAAGGCTCCTGCGGGAGGGGGCTGAGGTGGCCATCTGCGGCCGGTCGGAGGAATCCGTCCAGCGAGCCGTTGCGGAAATGGCCCGGCTCGGCTCCATCCACGGCCGTGCGGCGGACATTCGGAACCTCGAGGCGGTGCGTGAGTTCTTCCGTTGGGCGGACGGGAAGCTCGGTGGGGTGGACATTCTTGTGAACAACGCCGGAGAGGGAGTGTTCGCCAAGGTCGCCGAGATGCAGCCCGAGGCGTGGCTCCGCAACATCGACCTGAATCTGAACGCAGCGTACTACTGCTCGCATGAAGCTCTGGTGCGCTTCGCCAGGCGCGGAGGCGGGTTCATTGTCAACATCTCCAGTCTGGCGGGCAAGAACGCCTTCAGCGGCGGCGCCGCCTACAATGCCTCCAAGTTCGGATTGAACGGTTTCACGGAAGCTCTGATGCTGGACCATCGATACGACAACGTCCGCGTGGCCTGCATTATGCCGGGCAGCGTGAACACGGACTTCGGAGAGCGGGCGGACTGGAAGATCGCTCCAGAGGACGTGGCGGAAGTAGTGGTCACGGTCCTGCGGATGCCTGCCCGCACCCTGGTGAGCCGCGTGGAGATGCGCCCCTCGCAGCCGCAGAAGTAGTTTCAGCCATCGGGGCCGCGATGATTCACCGAACCGCGACCGTCAGGGAGCGGCCCCGCCCACAGCCGCCTTCCTGCTCTCACCCCAAAAATCCTTCCGTTCTCGTGTGATGATAGGCGTATGGGTGAGCTGGTATTCGAGGTCGTTCAGGAGTCCGATGGCGGGTACACCGCCGAGTGCCTGACCGAGAGCATCTTCACCCAGGGTGATACCTGGGATGAATTGCGGGCGAACGTTCTCGAAGCGACCGCCGGCTACTTCTATGACCGTCCGCGCCCGGACCGGATCCGGCTGCACCTTGTCCGCGACGAGATCCTTTCGGTCGCATGAAGATTCCCCGCGACCTCTCCGGCGTGCAACTGGCCGACCACCTGTGTCGAAAGTGGCGGTACTCAAAGGTTCACCAGGTCGGGAGCCACATCATTCTGGAGACCTCCGAGCCGGCTCATCATCGAATTGCGACCCTGCGCACGCTCCCCTGCGGCTCGGCACTCTCAGTTCCATCCTGCGCGCGGTAGCGCAGCACAAGCGCGCCTCGCGCGCCGAAATCATCACCGGCCTCTAGTGGATAAACGCCTCCTTGACAACCCAGGTGGCGCAGGCCATCGCTTCCCAGTGGCCTGCGATTCCACCTAACCTCTCCCCCGCAACCGCCCGATCTGCCGCCGGTCGCGCTTGGTCGGTCTGGCTCCCCCTGGCGTCTCAAAGTGCGGCATCGCCTTGCGCTCGTCGGCCAGCCTCATTCGCATCTCGCGGCTCGCTTCCGTCTCGCGGCAGAGCGTCTGCGCCATCGCCGCCGGTCCGCGCATTCCGCTGAGCCCCAGGACCTCGATCTCGAATTCGCCGCCATCGGTCTTCACGCACAGCATATCGCCCGTGCGGACTTCGCGCGCCGACTTGGCCGGCGTCCATTGGACTCAATCCTCCCGAGTTCGCAGGCCCGTGCCGCGAGCGTCCGCGTCTTGAAGAACCGTTCCGCCCAAAGCTACTTGTCCATCCGAACGCCGGTCATGCTGCTCATCTCGTCCCATTGCGGATTCTCTGGCGGACGGAAGCCGCACTTCTCAACGTCACCTGCTACAATCAGCCAGGACAAGGCAGGTGAAGCGAACATGCTGACTTTCAATACCATTCTTCGACATGAGGGAATTGACCCCAAAGGAGTCCGGCTCGTTCGGCACAAGGACACGCGTCGCCCTGGACGGCCTACACCTTACGACCTGTGGCGAGCTGGTGACGGTCGGTTCGAGACTTACCAGCAAATACAACGGCGCAACGTGTTCGCCAAGGGCAATCTATTAGCGAGCTTCGTAGCCACGCCCAACAACGAGACCCTGTTCATTGGGCTGTATTCAGTTGATGGTGTTGGGCCGGTCCCGCCGGGTGTCATCGAGCCCATTACCGGCGAACAGGATCTAAGCGGTATGAACTTCTATGCGATTCATCGCGAGGACCGGCTAGCTGACTATGCGGGCCACCTCACTGTCGAGTGGGGTGCAGGCTTTCGAGCCTGGGTTCAACGTGCCGAACTGCAGGATAAGGCGGTTAGGGAGATCCGAACGGAAATCGCCGACCCTCCATTCCCCGGCTTCACCAGATTTGCCTGGGACGTTGATCAGATAGCGGCCGTGCCGTTCACGTGGCAGGAGATACTGAAATCCGTGAAAGGGGTTTACCTGCTGGTCTGCAAGGAAACAGGTAAGCAATACGTCGGATCCGCAAAGGGTGAGGAGAGTCTGTGGGGCCGTTTTTCCGACTACGCGAGAACTGGTCACGGCGGCAACATCGAACTCAAGCACCGAGGAAAGAAACAATACCAGTTCACCATACTAGAGGTTGTGAACTCAGAAGTTGGAATTGAGGCGGTCGAGGAAGCCTGGAAGAAGAAACTCATGAGCCGGCAATTCGGACTGAACCAGAACTGAGTTCACGCCGCTTGGCGGACAAGCACGCCTCCGGCCCCGGGTGGCGCCCTCACTCCACCTGGCTCGCCGCCCCCCGCGCGTGGATCTCCTGCAGGCTCCATACCCGGATCGGGTCGCGGCGGCGGCTGGCCACGGCCTCGGCAGCGGCCTTGGCCGCACTCATGGTCGTGATGCAGGGGATGCGGTGCGCGATCGCCGCGCGCCGGATCGCCCGCTCGTCGCTGAACGAGTGCGCCCCCGCCGGCGTGTAGATCACAAGCTGGATCGAGCCCGCCTTCATGAAGTCCACCGCGTTCGGCCGGCCCTCGTTCACCTTGAACACCGTACGCGCCGCGAGGCCCGCCGCCTGGAGCGCCGCCGCCGTCCCCCGGGTCGCCGCCAGCGTGAAGCCGAACTCCGACAGTTGCCGGGCCACCTCCACCGCAGCCGGCTTATCGTGCCGGTTTACGCTGATGAACACGCACCCCTTGTCGGGCAGCGGCGTCCCCGCGCTCAACTGCGCCTTGGCGAAGGCCTCCCCGAAGTTCGCGCCCACTCCCATCACCTCGCCCGTCGAGCGCATCTCGGGCCCCAGCGCCGGGTCAACTCCCGGGAACTTGTTGAAAGGAAAGACCGGACTCTTGACGAAGAATTGCGATACCGGCAGCCGTCCCTCCACCACGCCACCTGTCAGATGGGCCAGCTCGCGGAGCTTCTTGCCGAGCATCAGGCCCACCGCCACCTTGGGGAGCGGAACGCCCGTCGCCTTGCTCACGTAAGGCACCGTCCGCGAGGCTCGCGGGTTCACTTCCAGCACGTACACCTCGCCGCCCTTGATGGCGTACTGCACGTTCATCAGCCCCACGACCTTGAGCGCGCGCGCCAGTTGGACGGTGTACCTTTCGATCGTGGCGCTCGCCGCCGCTCCCAGCGAAATCGCCGGCAGCACGCAGGAGCTGTCGCCCGAGTGTATGCCCGCCTCCTCGATGTGCTCCATGATGCCCGCGATCAGCACGTCCTCGCCGTCGGAGAGCGCGTCCACGTCGATTTCGGTCGCGTCTTCCAGGAACCGGTCGATGAGCACCGGCCGCTCCTGGCTGAACACCACCGCCTCGCGCATGTAGCGGCGCACGGTCTCCTCGTCGTAGGCGATCACCATGGCGCGGCCTCCGAGCACGTAGCTCGGCCGCACCAGCACCGGGAAACCGATTCGCCGCGCCACCTCGCAGGCCTGTTCGACGCTGGTCGCCGTGCCGTTGGCCGGCGACGGGATGTTGAGGTCCTCCAAGAGCTTCCCGAACAGCTTGCGGTCCTCGGCCAGGTCGATGCTCTCCGGATCGGTGCCGATGATGGGCACCCCCTGTCTCTTCAGCGGCAGCGCCAGCGTGAGCGGGGTCTGCCCGCCGAACTGCACGATCACCCCGTCCGGTTTCTCCGTGTCGTGGATGTTCAACACTTCCTCGAGCGTGAGCGGCTCGAAGTAGAGCCGGTCGCTGGTGTCGTAGTCCGTGGAAACCGTCTCCGGGTTGCAGTTGACCATGATCGACTCGCGCCCGAACTCCTGGAGCGCGAACGAGGCGTGGCAGCAGCAGTAGTCGAATTCGATGCCCTGGCCGATACGGTTCGGCCCGCTTCCCAGGATCATGACCTTCTGGCGCCCGCTCGGTTCGGCCTCGCACTCCGATTCGTAACTGGAGTACAGGTACGGCGTGAAGCTTTCGAACTCGGCGGCGCAGGTGTCCACCCGGTTGAAGACGGCGCGGATGCCCAGTTCCTTGCGGCGGTCGCGCACGGCCAGCGCATCGGTCTTCCACGTACGAGCCAGAAAGGCGTCGGAAAGTCCGTCCCGCTTGGCTCGCCTGAGCGTCGCCGCCGTGGCCGAATCCAGGCTCTGGGTGCCCAGTTCCTGCTCCAGGTCGATCGCTTCCTTGATCTGCTGGAGGAACCAGGGATCGATCGCGGTCATCTCCCGAACCTGATCCACGGTCCAGCCGCGCCGCAGGGCGAAGAACACGTAGCTCAGCCGCTCCGGCGTGGGCGTGATCAGCTTCTGCGGAATCAGCGCCTCGTCGTAGACCTCGGCCGTGGCGGCCTTCCCCGTCTCCAGGCTGCGCATCCCCTTGGCCAGGGCCTGCTTGAAAGTCCGTCCGATGGCCATGACCTCGCCCACTGACTTCATCTGCGTCCCCAGCACCGGCTCGGCCCCCGGCAGCTTCTCGAACTGCCAGCGCGGGATCTTCACCACCACGTAGTCCAGGGTCGGCTCGAAGCAGGCGGGCGTCTTGCGCGTGATGTCGTTCGGGATTTCGTCGAGGCGATAGCCCACGGCCAGCTTGGCCGCGATCTTGGCGATGGGGAAACCGGTCGCCTTGGAGGCCAGCGCCGAGCTGCGCGACACCCTCGGGTTCATCTCGATGATCACCATCCGCCCGTCCTGGGGGTTGATGGCGAACTGCACGTTCGATCCACCGGTATCGACGCCGATCTCCCTCAGGCAGGCCAGCGCGCCGTCCCGCATCATCTGGTACTCGCGGTCCGTGAGCGTCTGCGCCGGGGCCACGGTCACCGAATCGCCCGTGTGTACGCCCATGGGATCGAAGTTCTCGATCGAGCAGATGATGATGGCGTTGTCGGCCAGGTCGCGCATCACCTCCAGCTCGAACTCCTT
>JBHGAV010000058.1:0-24599 GCA_041946685.1 Bryobacteraceae bacterium
ATCCCTGGGTGACCCTGGCGCAGAGCCCGCTGCCTCCGCCCAGCCCCGACGATCCCTGGATCGCCTGAGCCGGCAGGCAGAAATCCGCCGCCGCCGTCCCGGCGAGTCTGCTGCGCGTAGGGATTGGCATCCGCGCCTCAAATGGACTATATTGCCGTCTGTGGTCTGTTGACCCCACGGCATGAACATTCTGTGGTCATTCACTCTCGTTGTTGGCGTTGTCTTGCAGGTCCTGGTCATAGCGGCGCTGCTGCAAGGCAGCTACAGACGATTCAGGGTGCTGTTCGTCTACATGGTGGTGCTGCTGCTCACAACGGTCGCGGAGGCGGCGGCGTTCTACAATGCCAATCTGTTTTACCGCGCCTCCCGCTACTACTGGACCATAGACGCCGGCCGCCAGGTATTGATCTTTCTCCTGGTACTCTCACTGATTTATGGAGCACTTGAGGTCAATCCGAAACGGTCTTCGATCCGGCGTCTGCTTGCCATCTGCGCGTTGGCCTTCGTTCTTGTTTCGTTGCTATTGACTCACGATCCGAGGGTCGGCCATTGGATGAACAACCTCAGCCGCAATCTCGGCTTTCTGGCCGTCGTCCTGAATCTTGTCTTGTGGGCCGTCCTTATCAAGTTTGGCCGGGCGGACCGCACACTGCTCATGCTCAGCGGCGGAATGGGGGTCCAAATGGCAGGAAAGGCTATCGGCCATTCCTTGCGCCAGTTGTCCAAGACCACTGAACTAGCCGGCAACCTGATTATCGTCGTGTCACATCTTCTTTGCCTCTACATCTGGTGGCAGGCCTTCCGGCGCGATAGTCCAGGCCATCCATTCGAATTGCAAAGGCAAGGTCCTTGATTTTGACACGGCGGACTACGAGCTCTTCTTGAACGAGATCCCGAGTTCCCGCAACTGACGCTCCGGCACGGGTGAAGGAGCGTCGCACATCAGGTCGGTTCCACGCGCCGTCTTCGGGAAGGGGATCACCTCCCGGATCGAAGTCTCGCCGGCCAGGATCATGACCAGCCGGTCCAGGCCCAGCGCGATTCCACCATGAGGGGGAGCGCCATACTCCAGCGCTTCCAGCAGGAATCCGAACCGGCGGCGCGCCTCCTCGTCGCTGAAGCCAAGGGCGGCGAACACTTTGGCCTGCACGTCGCGGCGGTGGATACGAATGGAGCCGGAGCCGAGTTCAACACCGTTCAGCACCAGGTCATAGGACTTGGCGCGGCAGTGGGCCGGGTCCACCGTCAGTTTCTCGAGATCTTCGTCGTGGACCGAAGTGAAGGGGTGGTGCGCCGCGTCCCAGCGCTCTTCTTCCTCGTTCCAGTCAAACATGGGGAAATCGACCACCCAAAGAAACCGGAGATCGCGCGGGTTGAGGAGCTTGTGCCGGTCGTTGTACTTCTGCGCAGCGTGCAGCCGAAGCTGTCCGCACGCCTGGAGAACGGTCTCCGCAGGACGGTGTCCCTTGGGCGGCGAAGGCCACCCGGCCAGGAGCAACAAGTCCTCCTCGCCCGCCCCGGTACGATTGCGCACGGCTGCCATGGGCTCAGGGAAGTCCCTCTCGAGCCTCTTCACATCGTCGTAGACCCGGAGTCCCCGCTCCACGCCGAAGGCTTTCAACTCATCGCGCTCCTTGCGGCTCAGAATGCCGGTCCCGGGCACGTGAATCGCCACCAGCGGAAGTCCCTCGGCCGTCAGGCCGCTGGCCGGGAAGAGGTCCTCGACGGGGTGAAACGGGGGGATCCGCATGTCGGGCTTGTCGATGCCATAGGCCCGCATGGCCTGCCCGTAGGTCAGGCGCGGAAAGGGGGTGCGCACTTCAAAACCGGCGACCTGGGCGATGCGCGCCACCAGCGGTTCGACCACCTCGAAGATCCGCTCCTGCTGGGGGAAGGACATTTCCAGGTCGATCTGCGTGAACTCCGGCTGGCGGTCGGCGCGCAGGTCCTCGTCGCGGAAGCAGCGCACGATCTGGAAGTACTTCTCGAAGCCGCTGATCATCAGGAGCTGCTTGAAGAGCTGAGGCGATTGCGGCAGGGCGTAGAAACTGCCGCGCTGCACCCGGCTCGGCACCAGGTAATCGCGCGCGCCTTCGGGTGTGGAGCGCGTCATGAAGGGCGTCTCGATTTCCAGGAATCCCATCGACGTGAGCAGCTCACGCGCGGCGAAGGAGATGCGCGAGCGCAGCATGATGTTGCGTTGCATGTGAGGCCGGCGCAGATCCACGTAGCGGTACTTGAGGCGAGCCTCCTCGCTCACGTCCACCTCTTCCTCCATGGGGAACGGAGGCGTGTTGGACTCGTTCAGGATCCACAGCTTGTCGGCCACCAGCTCGATCTCGCCGGTCTCCACGTTCGGGTTGACCGTCTCCGGCGAACGGCGCTCCACGCGCCCTTCCACCGCCACCACGTACTCCGAGCGCAGGCTCTCGGCCTTCTGGTGCAGTTCGGCGCTGGCGTCCGCATGGAAGACGACTTGGGTGATCCCCTCGCGGTCCCGAAGGTGGATGAATACGATCCCTCCAAGATCATGGCGCTTGTGGACCCAGCCCATCAGGAGGGCACGCGAGCCCTCGTCGGAAGCTCTCAGTTGGCCGCACGTGTGTGTGCGCCGCAGCTCGCCCAAGAAATCCAGTGGTACGCTACCCTGCATAGTCAAGTCTCATTCCTAATCTGGCAAACAGGTCCGATCGAGACACGGTCTCCTGCTTGCCGGTGGCCATCTCCTTCAACTGGTAGCTGCCCGTCGCCAGTTCATCGTCTCCCACGATCAGCGCATAACGCGCGCCGAGCTTGTTGGCCAGTTCAAGGGAGCGCTTCAGCCTGGCGTCGAGCGCGACTTCGACCGACTTGCCTTGACCCCGCAGCTCGGCGACCAGGCCGGCCGATTGCCGGAATGCCGCCTCACCCAGGGGCGCAACAAACACGTCCAGTCCCGGCGTGGGCGGACCGGACCCCGCCGCCTCGATCGACATCACAAGCCGGTCCTCGCCGATCGAGAAACCGATGCCCGGCAGTCGCACCTTCGAGCCCAGCGATTCGGCCAGCCCGTCGTAGCGGCCGCCGCCGAGCACGGAGTTCTGTGCGCCCAGCGCACCGTGCGTGATCTCGAACGTGGTCCGCATGTAGTAGTCGAGCCCCCGGACCAGGCGGGGCCGAACCTCGAAATCCACCCCGCGGCCGCGCACATACTCGCTCACTGCCGCAAAGTGCTCCTGGCAAACCGCGCACAGATGATCCAAGATCGAGGGCAGCGTCTCGATGACCGCCTGGTCCGCTTCCACCTTGCAGTCGAGCACGCGCAGAGGATTCGTCTCGACACGCCGGCGGCAGTCGGTGCAGAGCGCGGGCGCCACCTTGCGCAGCTCGTCGCGGAGCGCAGCCACAAATCCCGGCCTGCATTCCGGACAGCCCACCGAATTCAGGAGAAGGTGGAAACCTTCCAGACCGGCGGCGCGCAGGATAGCCGTCGCCAGGTCGATCACCTCGGCGTCCATGGCCGGCGATTCCGATCCGATCGCTTCCGCGCCGATCTGGTAGAACTGCCGGAAGCGGCCCTTCTGCGGGCGCTCCCGCCGGAACATCGGCCCCATATAGAAGAGCTTCAACTGGCCCGGCTGCTGATCCAGCCGGTGCTCGATAGCCGCCCGGATCACGGAGGCCGTACACTCCGGCCGCAAGGTGAGCGAGGAGCCGTCGCGGTCCTCGAAGGTGTACATTTCCTTGGTCACGATGTCGGTCTCTTCGCCGACGCCGCGGGAGAACAGCAAGGTCTCTTCGAAGATCGGCGTACGTATCTCGTGATAGTTGAACGACCGGAACACTTCCCTGGTTCTCTGCTCGACGGCGTTCCAGAGGTCGCTCGAAGGCGGCAGAATGTCCCGCGTGCCTTTGACCGCGCGAATCACGGCTGTTCTTCCTTGAAGGCCCGCCCGTAGCCCACATAGGCCGCGCAGTTGGCCTGGAATCGCGCCCGTTCTTCTGCGGCAAGCGGCCGGCGCACCTTGGCCGGCACGCCCAGCGCCAGGTTGCCGGGAGGAATCTCGGCGCCCTCCGGCACCAAGCTTCCCGCGCCAACCACGCTGCCCGAGCCGATCCGCGCACCATTGAGCACTATTGCGCCGATGCCGATCAGGCAGTCGTCTTCGACCGTGCAGCCGTGCAGCATCACTCCGTGCCCCACCGTGACCCGGTTGCCGATTGTGACCGGCCGGTCCACGTCCACGTGCACCACGCAGTTGTCCTGGATGCTGGTCTCGTCGCCGACGCGGATGGAGTTCACGTCGCCGCGGACGACAGCCCCCGGCCAGATGCTGGAACGTTCGCCGATCTCGACGTCTCCGATGACCTGGGCGCTGGAGTCGATAAATGCGGATGCGGCTATCCTGGGCAGAACGCCGCGAAAGGCGCGAATCATGGATGTGGCTGAGACCCCATGTTAGCACAGGGCGGAACGCCGGCCGCGCCGCGATACAATCTTGACTATGCGTCGAGCTACATGGCTGCTTCTGTTGCTGGTGTGGGCGGCGTGGGCCCAGAAGGCTCCCTTCGATATCCAGGCGCTGATGAAGGTGGCGCGCATCAGCGACCCCCAGGTCTCGCCCGACGGGCGAACGGTCGCCTTCACCGTGCAGAAAATCGACCTGGAGAGCAACCTCCGTCCTTCTCACATCTACACCGTCCCGCTGGCGGGAGGCGAGGTGCGGCAGCTCACACACGAGGGGAACCTGAACCAGCGGCCCCGCTGGTCGCCCGACTCCAGGCAGATCGCCTTCGTCTCGGACCGCGGAGGCTCCTCCCAGATCTGGCTGATGAACGCCGACGGGTCCGCTGCCCGGCAGGTGACGAGCCTGTCGACGGAAGCGGACGGCGTCCTGTTCTCGCCCGACGGTAAGCGCCTCGTATTCACCAGCGAGGTCTACCCGGACTGCCTGGACGACGCCTGCAACAAGAAGCGGTTGGAAGCCGAGGACGCCTCCAAGATGAAAACTCGCGTGTACACCTCGCTGCTTTACCGGCATTGGAACCGGTGGCAGAGCCAGCGGCGCCGGCACATCCTGGTGGTAGGCGTGTCGGGTGGGCCGGTCAGGGATCTCACGCCCGGCACGCGTGAGATCCCGCCCTTCTCGCTCGGCGGCCCCGACGACTACGCCGTCTCGCCCGACGGGCAGGAGCTGTGCTACGTCGCCAGCAGCGACTCGGAACCCGCCACCGGCACCAACTCCGACCTGTTCGTCGTCCCCATGGAGGGCGGGCAGCCTGCCAAGATCACCATCAACGTAGGCGCGGACAACTCTCCCTCTTATTCGCCGAACGGCAAACATCTGTCATACAGAACCCAACTGCGCGCCGGATACGAAAGCGACCGCTGGCGCCTGGTGGTGATGGATCGGGCCAGCGGGGAGGCGCGGATTCTGACCGAGAACCTCGACCGTTCGGTCTCCGGCTTCACCTGGGCGCCCGATTCCACGCGGCTTTTCTTCACCATCGAGGACCGGGGGCGGGAGTCCATCCAGATGGTCTCCGTCAACGGTGGAGCGGCCCGCATC
The DNA here is from genome assembly GCA_041946685.1 of Bryobacteraceae bacterium. GTDB lineage: Bacteria > Acidobacteriota > Terriglobia > Bryobacterales > Bryobacteraceae > JBHGAV01. The sequence continues at coordinate 5,550 of JBHGAV010000058.1, forward strand.
GTCGCTACGGGCGCCAGCACTCTCGACGACGTCCAATTGACGGCCGACGGCAAGACCCTGGTGTATACGGAGCAGAGCGCCTCGAGACCGGTGGAGATCTTTCGCGTCTCCTCGGGGGGGGGCGCGGCGCAGCCTCTGACCCGTCTCAACGACACGCTTCTCGCTGGGCTCCAGCTCACCGCCGCCGAGGACTTCTGGGTGGAAGGCGCCGACGGGGGGCGGGTCCACAGCTTCCTGGTCAAGCCGCCGGGCTTCAAGGCCGGCGTCCGATACCCGGTGCTCTTCCTCATCCACGGAGGCCCGCAAGGAGCTTGGGGGGAGAGCTGGACCTATCGCTGGAACGCGCAGGTGTTCGCGGCGGCCGGCTATGTGGTCGTGATGCCGAACCCGCGCGGCTCGACCGGCTACGGCCAGAAGTTCACCGACGAGATCAACGGCGACTGGGGTGGCAAGGCATACGAAGACGTCATGCGGGTCGTCGACCACGTTGCCGGACAGTCCTACGTCGACCCGGACCGCCTCGCCGCCGCCGGAGCATCCTACGGCGGATACCTGGTCAATTGGATTCTGGGACACACCAGCCGCTTCAAGGCCCTGGTCAGCCACGCCGGCGTGTTCGACCTGCGCAGCGAGTTCGGCGAGACCGAGGAGCTTTGGTTCCCCTTGTGGGAGTTCCGCGGCACGCCCTGGGATTCCGCCGAGATGTACGCCCGCTGGTCGCCCAGCTTCTTCGTGAAGGAGTTTGCGACCCCTACGCTTGTCACCCACGGCGAACTGGACTACCGCGTCCCGGTGGGACAGGGCCTGCAACTGTTCACCGGGTTGCAGCTTCAGAAGGTCCCCTCCAAGCTGGTTCTGTTCCCCGACGAGGGCCACTGGATCTCCAAGCCCCAGAACGCGGTCTTCTGGTATCGAACGGTCATCGAATGGCTCGATTCCTGGGTGAAGAAATAGCGGCCGCCTTAAGTCAGCGCCCGTCGCAGCATGTCCAATGCGTACTGCGCTGCCAGGCTCCTGACGCGCGCACGGTCTCCCAGGAAGCGAAACCGCTCGGAACGGCAGGTAGCCGGACCGGCCAGGCCGACGATTACCGTGCCGGCCGGCTTGGTTTCGGTCCCCCCCGCCGGTCCCGCCACGCCGGTAACCGACAGAGCGTAGGTCGATCCCGTCCGCTCCCGGGTGCCCCGCGCCATCGCCTCTGCCACCACCTGGCTGACGGCGCCGTGCTCTTCGATCGCCTGGGGATCGACGCCCGCCAGAGACGTCTTCAGGCGGTTGGTGTAGACCAGGAATCCGCCGTAGAAGTAGTCCGAGCTGCCCGGGACCGAGGTGACCCGCTCAGCCAGGAGCCCTCCGGTGCAACTCTCCGCCACACTGAGGCTGGCTCCCCGGGCTCGCAAGATGCCGCCGACAACCGCCTCCAGCGGCCGGCCGTCCCGCGAGTAGATCCGCTCGCCCAGCAGTTGCTCCACCTGCCCACCGACCTCCGCCAGCAGCGCCTCGGCCTCCTTCTCCTCCCGGCACCGGGCACGCAGGTGGATCTGGATGTCCCCCGGCGCGGCCAGAATGGTGGTGACCGGATTCGAGTACTTCTTGTACACCGGTGAGATAAGCTGATCGAGATCGGATTCCGGCATTCCCGCCACCCGGTAGACGCGGCTGCGGATCACCTGCGGCGGCAGGGTCCGCTCCAGCCTCGGCAGGCAATGCTCGGCGAACATCGGTTTCAGCTCCGGAGGCGGACCCGGCAGCAGCGCGATCAATCCGCCAGCGTGCTCAATCCACTGGCCGGGCGCCGTGCCGTTGGGATTGGGCAGCGGTTCGGCTCCCTCAATCAGGTAAGCCTGCCGCCGGTTGATCTCGGCCATCTTCCGTCCCATCCGCTGGAACCGGCGCTCGATGGCCTGGCAGAGGTCTTCCCGGAAAACGAGGCCGCGGCCAAGCGCCTGGGCCACTGCGTCGCGCGTCAGGTCGTCTTCGGTGGGGCCGAGTCCGCCGGAGAGGATCAGGAGACGGCAGCGCGCGATCGCGCCGCGCACGGCTTCGGCCAGCCGCGCTAAGTCGTCGCCGATCACCATCTTGGCGACGACTTCTACCCCCAGTGCGTTGAGCTCGCCGGTGAGATACAGCGAATTGGTGTCCAGCCTCTCGGCCGTGAGCAGCTCCGAGCCGACGGCGATGATTTCGGCGTCCATGGATGTAATCAAGTTTAGCGTCCGCCGCCAGCCCGCTTCCACAAGGTGTTATAATCGACGCTTTTTGAGGACACGGAATGCTGACACAAACCGCGCTTCTGACTGCACTTGCCGCCTGCTTTGGCGCCACGCTCGGCGGGGCGACGTTTGACTACCGGGTACTGGCTACGAACAAGACGTCCACCATGGAGAAGGAGATGAACGCCGCCGCAGGCGCCGGCTATGTGTTTTCCGCCGTCATGGGCGGGGAGACTTCCTTCGGCGGCAATGAGGTGGTTGTGGTCATGGTGAAAAGCGCGGAGGACGTTGTCCCGGGCGAGCGCCGTTACAGGCTCCTGGCCACCTCCCGCACTTCCACGATGCAGAAGGAGATGCAGCAACTCGGGGACGAAGGCTTCGAGTACAAGGGTCAGACGGTTTTCGAGTCCACCTTCGGCGGTAAGGAGGTGGCTGTCATCATGGAACGCGGTCCGGCCGGCGCCGGCAAGCCGATCAGCTACAAGCTGCTGGCGACGTCCAGGACATCCACCATGCAAAAGGAACTGACGGAGGCGGGGGGAGCCGGCTTCCGTCTGCTTGGCATGACCGTCGCCAAAACGGCCATGGGCGGCTCCGAGTTGGTCTGCATCCTGAGAAGAGATTGACGCGGCGGCCGGGCCTACGGCAGCGGCTTGCCCTGGATGCCAACATCCACACGGTACAACATGCTGGTCGTGGCGACGATCATAGAGCGCGACGGCGTGAAGGCCAGCCCGACAATCTGAGGGCCTGACAGGAACAGTTCGGCGCTACGGTCCTGGCCGATCCGGACGATGCCTTTTCGCCCGCCTATGGAAGCCGCCACGTACAGGCGGCCCTCCGCGTCAAAAGCCAGGCCCTGGGGCCGTCCGAGGCCGCGGTAGAACACCTCGGCGTCGCCAGCCGGGGAGATCCGATGGACCGCTTCGTAGCTGGACGTCGTCGGACCGGAGACATAAAGGTATCCGTCAGGGCCGATCGCCAGGTGATAGGCGGCCATGGAAGGTTCCAACGTCGCAAATACGTAGATCTGCCGGTCGGTGCTGATCTTGAAGATCGTGCCGCTACGATCTCCGACGAACAGGTTCCCGCCCGGATCGAAAGCGATCCCCGTGGCGATTCCCATTCCTTCCACGTATATCGAAAGGCTGCCATCGGAGGCCGCCCGGTACACGGTACCGTCATAGCGGCTGGACACGTGAAGGACTCCGTCCCGGTCAAAGGCGAGCCCTGTGGCGTTCATAAGATCGGCGATGAACGGACTGACCACGCCATCCCGGCCGATCTTGTATACGGCCACCGGCGTCTTCTGGCCGCGGCTGCCACTGAAGGTCGCAAACACGTTGCCGTGCCGGTCCACGGCCGGATTCCCCACCGGGTGGAGGCTGTCGGCGATCTGAAGCCCGATCAGGCAGGGCCAGGAAGCCGCCTGTCTGCCGCCGTCGCCCACAGTCAGTTCCCGGCAGGAGGCCCCCTCCGGCACGCGCACAACGACGTAGGAGTCCGAGCCCACCAGCACCCGGGCGGGTGCGTCGCCCATTTTCACTTGTGGCTGAGCCGAAGGCGCCAGCCCACGGCCGCGGATCTGGATTTCCCCGCCGGCAATGGCGGCCGACGGCGACACCTGCTCGATCTGTGGCCGCTCGGTCGCGTTCTTGCGAGTTGCCATACTCAATAGAGATTGAAACATCCCGCTGCGAATAACACAAGTGCGCCGTACAGCCCGGCCACCACGTCGTCGGCGACAATGCCGGTTCCGCCGGCCAGACTCTCGGCCTGGCGAACGGGCGGGGGCTTCCAGATGTCAAAGGCTCTGAACAGAAGGAAACCCGCCAGAAGGCTCTTCCAGTTGCACGCGGTGGCGCCCGCCAAGGTCACCCACTGACCGATGGCTTCATCCACAACAATTCTGGACGGATCCTTTTCCCCGCTCGCCTTTGAAACCACATGCGCCGCCCAGATGCCGGGCGCCAGGCAGGCCACAGACAGAAGAGCGAACTCCGCCCGGCCCCAGCTCCAGAAATGCGCCGACAACGCCGCCAGGGCCACCGCCCCCAGCGAGCCCGCGGTTCCAGGAGCCACTGGCGATTGGCCAAGACCGAGGCAAGTTGCGATCGGCGTCGCCATCCGGCAGGCCAGGCTACTTTTCATGACTCTCCTCGTCCTCTTCTTCGCTTTCCGGAGTCAGGGCCACTGGGATCCTATACTTCCCGGCCGCCCAGTTCCCGAGATCGATCATGCGGCAGCGCTCGCTGCAAAACGGCATCTGTGGGTCCCTTGGATCGACCTCTCGCCGGCAGATGGGGCAGGTCATGGCAGCGATGGCTCCAGGATGCGAAACGGCTCCGGGGCCGGGCTCTCAATTCGCGCCAGGGCCGTCCCCACCAGATCGTAATCGTGGGCCTCGGTCACCCTCAGGACCCGGACCTCGCCCGGCCGCAGGGACGGCCCTTGCACGTCGTTGATGAGGCAGACCCCGTCAATCTCCGGAGCCTGCCATGGAGCGCGGGCTTCCCACAACAGCTCAGACTCGCGGCTCGGCCCCTCAGCCATCACCGTGATCTCGCGTCCGACGAGACTGCGGCAGTAGGCCCGCGAAATGCGTCTCTGTATGGACATGAGGCGGCGCTGGCGGTTGTAGATGGTTCGCCGGTCAACCTTGCCTTCCATCCCAAAGCTCCGGCTGGTCTCCTCGTCGGAGTAAGAGAAGACGCCTAGGTGTTCGAAGCGGGCCGCCTCAACGAACCGGCAAAGCTCTTCGAAATCGGCCTCGGTCTCGCCCGGAAAGCCAACGATCAGGCTGGTCCGGACGGCCACCCCGGGAACGGTCTTCCGCACCCGTTCCAGCAGCCTGAGGAAAGCGTCGCCTGACGAGCCACGTTGCATCCGCCTGAGAATCGCCGCGCTCGCGTGCTGTAGCGGCAGGTCGATGTACTTCACCAGGGAGGCGTGCTCTGCGAGAGTCTCGAGGAGGCTGCCCGTGACCCGGTTTGGGTAAGCGTACAGGAAACGGATCCAATTGCCGTGGGCCGAGGGCAGCGAAGCCAGCCGTCCCAGAAGCATGGCCAACCCGTCCTTCATACCCAGGTCCTCGCCGTAGGAGGTCGTATCCTGCCCGACCAGGTTGATCTCCCGCACGCCTTGCGCGAACAAAGCGGCAGCCTCTGCCACCACCGATTCAGGCCTGCGGCTCCGGAATCTCCCTCGAAACTGGGGAATAACGCAAAAGGTGCACGGATGATCGCATCCTTCCGCGATCTTGATGTAGGCGTAGTGCCGGGGAGTGGCCCGAAGGCGCGGCGTCCTGTCGTGGTAGAGGTAGGAACCGGTTGCCGGCCTTGGAGCTTCCCTGCCCTCGCAGGCTGCCACAATAGCCTCAACCTCGTTCGTTCCCAGCACGGCGTCCACCTCGGGCACCTGCTCGCGGATCTGACCCCGGTAGCGCTCCACCAAGCATCCGGTCACGACCAACCGCCGCGCGCTGCCGGTCCGCTTGTATTCGGCCATTTCGAGGATGGCATCCACCGATTCCTGCTTGGCCGGGTCAATGAAACTACAGGTGTTCACGACGATGGCCTCGGCGTCCTCAGGGTGCGGAGTGAGTCGGTGGCCCCTGGCAACCAGCAGCCCCATCATGACTTCCGTATCGACGAGGTTCTTGGGGCAACCCAAACTGACAAAGCCGATCTTCAAGGCGCCTTCCCAGAGGATGCGAGGTCGGAAGAATCAGAATAGCACGCCAAGCGTCCCATCGGCCCCGTTCCCAGCTACTAGTACTTTACTATTAATGTAGTAAACCGATTTACAGCCACTATCGGCGCGAAACCTGCAAGATCCTGGCTGCGTTGCAGTGATTCTGGGGTATAGTTAGGGTACCAGACTAAGGAAGGCAGTTTAAATGGCGAAGCAGTTGCGCTCGTTACAGCGTCCATTGGTGGAGTTGGCGCGGGTCCTCTTGGTGGATGACGACACTTCATCCAGGCTCACGCTTCAGACCGTCCTGCGAGCTGGCGGTTATCATGTTGACACCGCAGCCTCGGCGGCGGAGGCGGTCAGCAAGCTGGATGATGCTGAATACGAACTGGTTCTCACGGACCTGCACATGGAGTCGCCCGAGTCCGGGCTCAAGGTTCTGGCTCACGCCCGGATGATGGACTACAAGCCGGCTACGGCACTGATCACGACCTACCGTGACTCCCCTCCACCCAAGAGTTCGCCTCGAAAGAACGCCCGGACGCTTCTGATCGAGCCCGAAGACCTCCCCGAGTTGCTCACCAAGGTCGCCGAACTGGTGAGTGAGCGGGCGACGAGGCGCGTCGAGCGCGGCCTGCGACAGGGCAGGAACTAGCAGGCCGCTGGCGGCACGGACCCCAACGTCGGCGGTTGGTCGTTCTGTTCTGAAAGCGATGTCATCACGCGCAAGGTGATTTCGTCAATCAGAACAGGGAGGGCGGCTTCGAGCGCGAGAGTCACAGCGGCCCTCACGGACTGAGCGTCCGGTTCCAGGCGGGTTGCAGGCGTGGGGGCTGCGGTCGTTTCGACAACCACCTCCGGTACGATCTCCGCCGGCTGTGCTTCGGCCCCGGCCTCAGCAGGTGGAGGCGGGGGGGGCGCACCTTCCGGCGGAGCGCTTTCCATGGGCGCAGCAGGCGCGGGCGGTGCCTCCTCCCGCGCTTTGCGTGCTGACTCGACCAAGGGCCGGATCATTTCCAGCATCATGGTCGCCTCGAAGGGCTTCCGCAGGCTGCCGTCGGCGTGGACTCGCGCAGCTTCGCCTTCGTCGATGGGCTCCATCGCCCCCGCTGTCAGCAAGACCCTCGCATGCCGGTGTGCGGGATCGCTCTTTATCGCCTCGCAAATCTGGTACCCGCTCTTACCCGGGAGCGAAACATCAGCCAGGACTAGGTCCGGAGCGACATCAGACAGCCGCAGGAGGGCCGTTTCCCCATCGGTGACCGAAACCACTTCGAAGCCATCCTCGCGGAGGATGAACTCACCCATGCGCTGGGCGTGCGGGCTATCGTCAGCCAGAAGTATGCGGCTCATAGGGCCTGCTATTTCTTCTTCTGCTGCTGTTTCTTTGGGCTCTGGCTCTTCTTGCTCTCCGCCGGCTGACCGCCCGGCGCACCCGTCTCGCCGCCGGCGGCGGAGCCCGGAGGATTCTGCCGCGCATCCGGGCCGCTGTCGAGCGCCGATGGGCCGGTGATCGTCGCGGCGGTAACGTCCGCCGTGGGAGCCTCGCCCGAGGTCGCCGCAGGCACACTGACGGGAATCGTCGGGCGCAGAGCGGCCATCGCCGGAGTCCCCGACTTGGCCGCCATGGCCACGCTGGGGCTCTTCCGGAACAACCCCCAGAAGTGGCTCATCAGGCCGGGCTTATCCTGATTCGCCAGCTCGTATTTCATGCGGGCGAGCGCAACCGGGTCCGCTTCCGGGACTTCTCTGTCCATGGCCTGCAACTTGGCGGCCGCCTCCTGCGCGTAACCGCTTAGCGGATAGTCCCTCACGATCCGCGCGTAGGTCTCGGCCGCCCTGTCGGCGAACCGGGCAGGCATCCGGGAATAGGCATCCGCCAGTTTCCACAGCGCCTCATCGGCCCGGCTGAACAGAGGGTACTGGTCGGTCAATCCCTGCAAGCGCGCGGCTGCCGCCGGGTAAGAGCCCTTGTTGAAGTAGAAGGCGCCGATCCTGTACTCGTGTTCCCCCAGTACTTCCTGGATGTTGCGCAACCGTTGCTGAACCAAGGGTGCGAACTTGCTGTTCGGGAACTGGACCAGCAATTGCCTGCACTCTTCGTCCGCTCTCAGCGCTTGGTCGGTGTCGCGATCCGGCTTCTCCATCTGCCGGTAGTGGATGTCGCAGACCTTCTGCTGGGCCTCGGGCGCCTCTTCCAGGGTAGGGTAGAAGAGAATGAACTCCTTGTACTCGGCCTCGGCCTGGGCGAGTCCGCTGGCGCCGCCCTCGCGAAACCAACTGTCGGCGATCGCCAGCTTGGCCTTCGCCAGAAACTCGCTGGTGTCGTAAGTGCTGATCAGGGTCTGCAGGGTGATCCTAGCCACGTCAAAGCGGCCCTTCTCTATGTCTCTGATCGCCTTGTCGAAGAGGATTTTGTCCGGCTGCTGGGTATCGGCCGTAATGGGATTCTCGTACTTCTTGCGGAAGCCGCAGGAAGAGAGCAGCCCGGCCGCCAGCAAAGCAGCCACGACACAACGAACGGCCTTCCCGCTACTCATCGGCATAGAATGCTGACCGCCTTCACATTCCTCATACCCGCAAGCCCCCCGCTTCCTCCGCGATACGCCGCATCTGCACAACCGTGGCGGCGGGATCCGGCGTCAGAAAAACGCTGGCTCCCGTGACCACCCAGTCCACTCCCGCACGCACCACCTCGCCCAGGTTCTCCAGGTTCACGCCCCCGTCTATCTCGATAGGGAACCGCAATCCCAACTCACGGCGCCTGGCTGCCAGGAGCCTCACCTTCTCCAGAACGCGCGGAATCAGCTTCTGCCCTCCGAACCCGGGGTTCACGCTCATCAGGAGGACAAAATCCACCGTTTCCAGTACGTCCTCTAACATTGTAACCGGCGTTGAGGGGTTCAGCACTACGCCCGCCAGCGCCCCTTCGCTCTGGATCAGGCGCAGGGTGCGATCCAGGTGAGGGCAAGTCTCCTGCTGCACGGATATCTGGTCCGCCCCTGCCTCGATGAACTGGCTGATATAAGCATCCGGATTGGAGATCATCAGGTGCACATCCAGAGTGAGCTTGGTGGCCTTCCGGATGCATTTCACCACGGGAGGGCCAATCGTGATGTTCGGCACGAAATGCCCGTCCATGATGTCGACGTGCAGCATCGAGACCCCGCCTTTTTCGACCCGGGCGATGTCCTCACCGAGTCTGGCAAAGTCAGCAGAGAGAATGGAGGGAACGATTTCCGGCATGGGCGAAGCTAAGTCGATCCTATCACAGCGGCAAAGAAGCCGTCCCCGGGATGGATGCCGGGGATCCGTGCCATGCTCGTAGGTGGGACGCGGCCCAGGACGGCTTCGAGTACAGCCTGATTCTCCTCCCGCTCCAGCGAGCAGGTCGAGTAGACTAGTTTGCCCCCGGGAGCCAGACTCTCCAGGGCGCGGGTGAGCAACCTCACCTGCCGGGCCTGATGCCTTGCCAGATCCTCCGGTTTCAGCCGCCACTTGATTTCCGGGTTCCGTCCCAGTGTCCCCGTGCCCGAACAGGGTGCATCCAGCAGGATTCGGTCAAAACGGGCTCCAAAGGGAAGCGGCGCTTCCCCATCCAGCACCACCAGGGGGCATCCCAGCGGTTTGAGTGCCTTCAGCCGGCTCGCCCGCCGGTCGCAGCCGACCGCCCGCACACCGGCTTCCAGCGCCTGGGCGGTCTTGTTTCCAGGAGCGGAGCACAGATCGAGGAAGCTGAGCCCGGGCTTCAGGTCAAGCAGGAACGCCACGGCCTGCGAACCGATATCCTGAGCTCGCAGGCCTCCCCGGTCCCCGCCCAGCACGCGGAAGCAACCCGGGATTTCGGTTGGTTCGGCCTCAAGTCCCTTCGGGACCACACCGTTGGGAATCCGCACGTAGGTGACGGGCGGCCTCAGAAACGCCCTCGCGATTCCCTCCGCCGCCGGTTCCCCGTACTGCTCCGTCCAGCGCCCCAGCAGCCACGCCGGATGGGAGAGTTCGGTGGCGCGATCCGGCCACTTGACGGGATCTCGCGTCACCTTGCGGAGCACGGCGTTGACCAGGCCGGAGGCTGGGCGCCTGCCCGCGCGCTTGACGAGTTCCACCGCTTCCGACACCACGGCGTGCCCCGGCACTCTGTCCAGGTACCGCAGTTGGTAGATCCCCATCCGCAGGGACTCGCGGGTCTCCGGATCGAGACCTGCCGCGGCGCGTCCGGAGAAGTGCTTGATCAGAAAGTCCAGTTGTCCCTGGAAACGCAGGCATCCAAACACGATTTCCGAGGCCAACCCGGCGTCCCGCGAGTCTAGCTTCCGGGTGCGGGCCATGAGCAGGTCGGAGGCATACCCACCTTGCTCGACCAGGAGCAGCACCTCGAACGCCGTTTGCCGCGCGGGAGACATCGGGACCGACTCCTATAATAAAGCGTGGATCTTGAGAAGACGCTCCTACACAAAGTGGGGGAGGCCATTGCCCGCTACCGTATGATCCGGGAAGGCGACCGCGTCGCCGTGGCCCTCTCGGGCGGCAAGGACTCGCTTACTCTGCTGGAAGCGCTCCTCAAGCTGCAGAAGCGCGCTCCCATCGACTTCACCGTCTGCGCCTTCACCGTGGAACAGGGCAAGTTTCTCCGCCCCATCGAACCTCTGGCGAAGTACCTGGAGGCCCGTGGTGTCGCCTGGACCTACTATCGCGACAAACCCTCGCTTCGCCTCATCGACGAGCAGCCCGAACACGGCTGCGACCTGTGCAGCCGCTACCGGCGTAGGGCCGTGTACGAGGTCGCCCGGGGCCTGGGCGCGGGCATCGTCGCCTTGGGCCACACCGCGGACGACTTTTGCGAGACCTTCCTGCGCAACGCCCTGTTCACCGGCCGGATCAGCTCACTCCCTCCGGTGACTTGGTCGCGGGACCGCGAGTTCCGCTTGATCCGCCCTCTGGTGTTCGTGCCGGAGCGACTCACCCGCAGCTTCGTCGAGTCCGTCGGCGCGCCGCTGGTCCCCTGCGGCTGCTCTCAGAAGACCGGCACGGTGCGCGAGTCCATCCGCCGCCTGTTCGCAACTCTCGAACAGGACTACCCCCACCTCAAGGAAACCATGCTCGCGGCCCTGGGCAACATCGAGTTGGAGCGTTTGCTAGACCCGCGGTATCTTGTTGAGAAATAGGGGCCGAAATTCCCTGACTTTTCCAAAAGGCTGTGCCACGGCTACCGGCAGGCGGACTTGTCCGGACGCACCTTTAGGGGCGAGGGCTTCGGCAACCCGGCGGCTTCCAGCATGATGTGAAAGAGTTGCGTGTTGTCGAGGATGGTCGTGCATGGATACCAATCTCCCTCCCGTCGCTTGATTCGATCAGACCCGGCGCCCATGGCGTACAGCCGCACAAGCTCATTTGTGTGATTTTTGGACCCGAAGCTGATCTCTCCGTCGGGATAGGATGTCCCGGACTGCGCTGGGAGATCGCCGCGCGGCAGGGGCTTGTCCAGGCGCAGGCAACTGTTGGCGTGATCAGCCGTCACCAGCAGCAGGGTGTTGCCCCAGGTGATGTCATCGCCGCTCCGGTTCACATAGTCGATCGCCGCGCGCACGGCTTCATGCAGGTCCCAGGTGGTCCCGACCATACGCCTGTAATCGTTGGCGTGCGCGGCCCAGTCGATGTCCCCCTGCTCAAACATGACGAAGAAGCCTTTGGGATTCCTCTTGAGGACGTCCAGAGCGGCTACCACCGCGTCTCTGAGCAGTGGGTTCTCGATACTGCCCCGGTCTACCTGAGGCCGGGATGGACGGTCCAGGGGGACCGGCGACTCGAAGTTGCCTGTCTCCGGGTCGCCATACAAGCCGAAGAGTTTCCTGCGCTGGGCAACGGCGCGGTTCGCGGCTTGCCGCAAGGACATGCCTCCGTCCACACCTGTCTGGCGCTGGACGAAGACATAGGGAGAGGAAGGATTCGAGGCCAGAAAGCTGAGGGCCGCGGGCGACATGTAGGTCTTGCTGTGGTATCCTCCCCCGATGACGACGTCGGGCTGGACCGCCATCACGATCTCGTTGGCGATCGCGTGGTAGTTGTTGCGATTCACATTGTGGCTGACGTGGGCCGCGGGCGTCGCATGGCTGAATGGGACCGTGCTCGCCACCCCGATGGAGAAACCCCGCTCGCTGCGGAGTATGTCCGCTACCGTGCGAAGCGCCCCGCCCGGCGGATCTCCAGGTAGCCAAGCCAGATTGCCGTTGTCGGTCTTGTAGCCGGTCGCCCAGGCGGTGGCGGCGGAGGCCGAATCCGTGGCGGCGCCTGTCAGGTACGCGGCATCGACACCTTTCTGCTGCATCGGCCAGGGAAAATACCCGCCCCTGGTGGGATCGTAGCCAGTGCTGGGCACGATCGCTCCGGCGTCATAGCCTGGCTTGCCCCGAGCCGCGGCGTTGATGTTGTAGGCCGTAACGTCCCACGTCGCAACGCTGCCCTTGTATGGCAGCTTGTGAAAGGACAACTGGGTGTCGCCTCCGAACAGGTACCGGCTGGTTCCCATCTCGGTGGCAAGCTGCATGCCGTCCCCGATGAACAAGATGATGTGCCTGGCGTCGCCAGCGAAGGCCGCCGATATCAGGGATGTCGCGGCCAGTACAGCTCCGAGGAAAGTCCGTTTCATGCCCACTCTATGAGTCTCCCATTTCTCCTGTGGTGTGTGAATGCGCGATGCTCTCGCCGTTGTGTCCATCCTGGCGGCCGAGGGTGACAGCGCCTCGAACTTCCCGTGAACAGCGCATTGGTTCTGGCGGCTCAAGGTATTCAGAGTTGATTCATGCGCTTGGCACGAATTCGTAACAATACCAAAGCCATTCTAAAGGGTGAGCACCTCCCCTATGAAAAGGAACAGGACAGAAGTCCAATTCGGCAGTATCGCCGCCTCGGCATCGGCTCGCTTTCGCACTGCCGTCTCCTTGCACAGCCACACCATGCATTCGGAGGAAGCTCTCGCGCCGATTCCCCGCTACGTACGTCATGTCCCTATCGTCAGCCGCCTGTTCCGCTTGATCGAAGAGCGCTATCTTGCCTTCGCTGGCAGGGCGTTTGACTACACCCGCGCCTTCTGGACCCCGCCGCTCCCTCCGCAAGCCGCCCTGGCGGCCGAGAGAAGCCAGATCGAGGAGAAGCTTGGGCTGGCGGCGCTCGTCTCGCTGACCGATCATGACAATATTCTGACAAGCGCACGCCTGAGCGTACTGGAAAGAGAGAGGAAGCTTCCAGTCTCGCTTGAGTGGACCATCCCCCGTGGAAGGTCTTTCCTGCACCTGGGAGTGCACAACCTCCCGCCGGGGCGGGCGGAGGGACTCGTGCGGGATCTCAACGCCTTCACCTGCGAACCCGCCGAAGCGCGTCTTGTGGAACTGCTGTCGGCATTGTGCGAATTCAAGCATACGCTTGTGGTCCTGAATCACCCGATGTGGGACGAGCCCGGCATCGGGGCCCAGGCGCATCTCCGGATGCTGCAGGGATTCCTGTCGGGCTACCGGCCATGGATCCACGCCCTGGAGATCAACGGATTGCGCCCCTGGGCGGAGAACCAGTCCGTATCGGGCCTGGCTGCGGAGTGGGGCCTTCCCATGGTATCGGGCGGCGACCGTCACGGGAGTGCCCCCAACACGGCTCTCAATCTGACCAACGCTTCGTGCTTTAGCGAGTTCGTCCGGGAGATCCGAGAGGATTTTCAGAGCACCGTGCTGCTGACGCCCGAGTACGACGGCCCGCATGGGCTTCGCTATCTCGATTGCATCCTGGACATCCTGCGCGAGTACCCGGAGATGGCCGGGCGGAGTCAGTGGATGGATCGCGCTTACGTCCGGGAGCCGGACGGCTCGGTCCTGCCCTTGTCCGCCTTTTGGGATGGGGATTGGGGTCGAGCAGCGTCGTTGCTACTTTCCTTCACCAGCCTTGTTCACAGCGGACCACTTCGGTCGGCGATCCGTGCGGCTCTGTCCGCCTGCCAGGAGCGTCCGGCTTGGGGCCGGTCGCCTCGGAGCGTAACGTCGTAGCTTGCACCCTGTAACCCGATGTTCATGAAGGTGTAACGTTAGAGTCGCACAATTGAACTGAGAGACATGCTGTCCCTTGCTTTGGCCTTCTTCTTTGCGGGAGTGCTGGTGTTGCGGGCCAAGCGGCCGGCCGCGAGTCAGTGCGCGTTTCGTCTTTTTCGCGTGGATGAGATTGCCATGTCCGTGGTCCTTTTCGTCCTGAGTGGATGCATGGTCGCGCTCGCGCTCTTCGCCTGACCGGTTGGCACTCACGCTATGCTTGACCTCTCCGACGTTGACGAATCCTGCACTCATCCCAGTGTGTTGCGCGAACTCCGTTTGATTACCGGGATCCTGGCCGGCATCTTCATGCGGAGGGGGCTGAAGGACGAGCAGGCTCTCGCACAGGCGCGGAGACTGCTGCGGCGGCCTCCGGGCCGGCACGACGAGGACCTGAGGTCCACTTCCCGACGAACCGGCTAGTGAAGGTCGCGGAGGATCCCGCCTGCTCCACGATGCGGTGCAGTTCGCCCGGCTCTAATGGACAGGGCAACACATCGTGGCCGCCGGCGTCCAGCACCTCGATCCAGAGCCGGGCATCGGCGAACCGGGAGACAACGATGAAGGGAGGCGGAGCCGTGCAAACGCGCAGTTCGTCCAGCGCGTCCCGCCAGTCGCCGTCCGGAGGCTCGCCTCGCACAACACCGCTTTGTAGGAACGTTCCCGCAAGCGAAGGAAGATCTGCATCCAGCCGGAGACGGAATGAATCTGCCAGCCGCCAGCGGCCGTCATGCGGCGCAGGGACTCGACGGCTTCGCTTGACAGACCTACGGTCAAGAGCGCTTTCATGGCTCCCATCCTACGCCCCGTCTCTTACGGCGTCGTGTCGAATTGGAAAGAGAGCCAAGAAAAAGAGGGCAGGCTGCCGAGCCTGCCCCCTCACGAGCGGGAATCTTCAGAAGTTGAGCCTGAGCGAGAGCTGGACCTGGCGGCTGGCGCCGAGTCCCACATCCTTGGTCACAGTCGACGTCGAAAGTCCGAAGGTCCCGCCCGCCGCCGCCAACGTGAAAGGCTGGCCCGGCTGAAGCTGGTTCGTACCCGTTCCCAGCGCGTTGTTCAACCGGGAAACGGGATTGGCGAAATTGGTGCGATTGAGAATGTTGTACAGTTCGCTCCGGAACTCGAGGTTCACGCGCTCGGACACATGGATCTGCTTGTGGAGTGTCAGATCAAACTGCGCCAGTCCCGGCCCGTGCAGAGCCCACCGCCCCAGGTTGCCGAAAGTTCCCGGAGCCGGAATCGCGAAGGCCGCCGGGTTGAGGAACACCCGCTTATCTGTCGAAGACGAGAGGTAGGGGCTCACACCGGCGACCACGTCCGGCCTGCGGTTGTTGCGGAACGCCCCGCCATAGGGGTTATTGATGATGGGCGTGGTCAGGACGGTGCCCCCCGAAACGATCGGGCTGTTGACGATCTCACCCGTCGAGTCCACCCGGTAGGCGATATCGTTGCGAGCCAGCGTCAGGTCGATCGGCAGTCCGGTGCGGGCGTTCATAACCCCGCCGATCTCCCAATCGCCGAGCACTGCCAGCACCGCTTTGTTGGCGTTGGACATCCACCTGTGCCCCTTGCCGAAGGGCAGGTCATACATCGCGCTGGCGTTGAAGCTGTGGCGAACGTCGAATGCGTTGTTGCCCCGGTCCCGCTCGAAGTTGTAAGGGTCGGTCTGGGTCTGTGCCTCGTTGGAGCCGCCCGTGTTGCCGAGGCTGTGTCCCCACGTCCACTGCGTTCCCACGGTGAAGCCCTTGCTGAACCGCCGGCTCGCTGTCACCTGTAGCGAGTCGTAGTGGTCGGTGCCGCCGCTGGTCTTGTAGTCCAGTTGCGAGTAGCGGTCCCCGAACTCAAGAACCGCGGTGCCGACGCCCGTCGTCGGATTCGTGGTCACGCCCTTGACCACGTTGGTCCACGAGCGCAGGAACAGGTTCCGCCCCTGGCTGCCCACATAAGCCACTGTCAGCACCGTCCCAGAGGGCAACTGCTGTTGCAGCGAGGCGGTGTAGGAGAGAATCCGTTCGGGCAACCTGTATCCCGGCGCGTACACCCGCGGCGCAAAACCCTTGAAAGTGTCCAGGTCGAAGCTGTTGATGATTTGCTGGCTGTCCACAGGAAAGGTCGCGTTGGTGACCGTTACCGTCACACGGTCGCTGTCGATCGGCTGAACCTGGTCCTCGGTCTGTCCCGGGCCGTAGTAGTAGCCGGCGCCGACGCGAAAGACCGTGTTGTTCTTCAGCCTGCCGGGCGCCCAGGTGAATGCGAGGCGCGGTCCGAAGTTCGTCTTGGAACTCAAGTACCACGGCCGGTTGGGGTTGGTGTCCAGAGCGCCCGTGGTCATGTCGAAGAACGTGAACAGGTTGCGGTCCTCCCGCAGCACGGAGTAGAACTCATAGCGCAGGCCGTAGTTCATCGTGAAATTGGGCCGGATCTTCCACTCGTCCTGTGCATAGCCGATGTAGTAGGTCTGCTTCAGGAACCGGTTGCCCGTGGCGCCTCCGTGCAACGGGTTAGGCGCACTGACGTCGCCGATCACCTGCACGCTGGAGGGCTTGTTGTTGAGCAGGTCGTTCAGGTTGGAGAAGGTGTAGGTGGTGCCGCCCAGACGGTCGGTGTACAGCCGGATGGGCCGGACCTCCAATCCGAACTTCACGGTGTGGTTCTCCTTGATCCAACTGAGCTGATCGCTGAAGGTGAGCGTGTAAGCCGTATAGGGCACGCCGCGCCCGTTCTGCGCGCTGTTGGAGCGGATCAGTCCGCCGAGCCTCGCGGCCCCCCCCGACACGCCCTGCCCGCCGATGCCGGCGATCGATGCCGTGCCGGTGAAGTCGATCGACATGGCCGAGAGCGGGATTCCGTTGACAGACGGCGCCACACCGTTCAACCGCGTCTTGGCGCCGTTCAGACCGGCCTTGACCTCGTTGATTACAGTCGGGCCCAGGATCTGCTGAAAGCTCACCATGCCGTTCTGCGGCACTGCCGTGATGTGCTGGTAGTTGCCGGTTACGTTCAGCGGCGCGTTGGCCTCGCCTTGATCCCGGAAGTACCTGGCCGTGAGCGAATACTTGTCGTTGAAGCGATAGTCCAGACGGAAGCTTCCATAGTTCTCGTCGATCCGGTTGCTGGCCGAAAGCCGGTACAGATCCAGATCGGGGTTGGAGGTGGGCATTCCGCCCGTTGGATATGCGGCCATGAGCGGAGCGATGGAGGGGACGGCGCGGGCGCGGGCCGCGGTGCTCGGCACCGCCTCCAGGATGTTCACGCCGGCCCGCTGCCGAAGCGCCTCGTAGCTTCCGAAGAAGAAGAACTTGTTCTTTACGATCGGGCCGCCCAGGGAGCCGCCGAATTGGTTCAGCCGCAGCGGCGACTTCGTGGATCCGTCGAAGAAGTTCCGGGCATCCAGCGAGCTGTTGCGCACGTACTCAAACAGGGCCCCGTGCAGCTCGTTGCCGCCGGACTTGGTCACCACCGAGATCTGGGCGGAGGATCCCGTGCCGTACTCGGCCGGATAGTTGCTCGATTCGACGCGGAACTCCTGAACGTTCTCCAGGCTCGATTGCAGCCGGAACCCGGTCGAACTCTCGCCGTTGAGGTTCCCCGGCGAGGCATCGATGATCGCCGAACCCTCGATCCCGTCGAAGCGAACCGCGTTCTGCTGATTGGCGCGGCCGCTGAAGCGGATGTTATCGAACGAGCCGCCGCCCGCCGTCTGCGCGCCCGGCGCCAGAAGGTACAGTTGCGACAACTGGCGTCCGTTGAGCGGCAGCGTGGAGACTTCGCGCTCGTTGATGTTCGCTCCGATGCGCGCCGAGCTCAAATCGATCACCACCAGGTCGCCGCCCGAGACGGTGATTTCCTGCTGGAGCATGGCCGGCTGGAGCGCCAGGTTCACGGTGCGTTCCTGGGCCGCGGTGAGAGTAATCTCCAGTTCCGTTGTTCCGAGGCCGGCGGCGCTGCTCGACACCAGATACTGCGCCGGAGGGAGATTCGTGATGATGTAACGGCCTTGATCGTTGGCCGTGACACTGCGCTCGATGCCGGTTCTCTGGTTCTTCACCAGAACCTTGGCGGCGGGGATCACGGCGCCGTTCACATCGGTGATCGTGCCTACGATGCGCCCCTGGTCGGTCTGGCAGATGGCCAGTGCCGCCAGACAGAGAAGCAGCGTTGTCAATCTAGTAAGTTTCATGGCGGTTTGACTCCTGATGCGATCAGGGTATCGGGCCCGTGTGACAGAACGGTTACAGAAAAGTCACGCCTCAGTGAAGATTCGTTTCACTGCGCGGCGCGTTCCAGCGATACGATGCCGCTGCGGTAGTCCAGCGTCAGCACGAAATCCTGGAGCACGGCGTTGCCCAGATTGCCCCCACGCTGGTCGGGGTCTTCTCCTTCCCCGTAGCCTCTCCGGGCGTAAGCCACCTCGATGGCGCCCAGTTCGATGGTCTTCAGCGCTACCGACCGAACCCAGCCCTTGGTGAGTCGCGCGGCTCCCCTGTACCCCGCCGCGGTCATCGGGACACCCGACCGCGCCAGTTCCTCCAGGCCCAGCAGCCGGACTGTGGCGGGAAAGAGAATCAGACCCAGGCTGGAGCCGGTGTCGAGTGTAACAGGGACGGTCGTCCCATTGATGGTGCATTCGTCCAACAGGGGCAGCACGTCCCCGGCCCTGAATCGCATCGGAAAGGAGATCCGCCGGGCGTCGTCGGGCGGGGGATTCGGGGAGTCGTCCAGAAACCGTATTCGCCGGCGGAAATAGTCGATCTGGGTAACCCGTGACGCCAGGAAGTTGTTGCCCAGAACGCCATGCAGGGGACGCCCCAACTGGGCGGACACGCGAGAGAGAGCCAGCGCCACCACAGGGAGCCGCTCCACACCGAGGCCACCGATGGCGAGGTGCTCTACGACCGCCGTGCGGCCGAAAACCCGCGCGCTGCCTGCGCCCCTGCTCTCGCTGCGGCTGGAGGCCAGAGGGAGGCGCAGCCGCCGTGCCAGCCCGAGGTCAATCGTCGAGGCGTGCGTCCCCGTGTCCAGTACGAAGTTGTAGGGCCCGCTGCCATCGACCGTCACCGCCAGCACGATCTGGT
>JBHGAV010000059.1:0-24320 GCA_041946685.1 Bryobacteraceae bacterium
AAATTGCCAACCTCCTATCCACCAATCCCTCGCTATCCTATAGCAGCGGCGCGCGCTGTCCAGCCCTCCCGCCGGACCGGCCCCGGCCGCGGAAAGCATTTCTGCCAAACAAAGCCAATTTACACTCAACGCTCCTGAAATCAGTTGTTTGGAGCCGCGAACGGAGTAGAATGGAACCCATGATCAACCGGCGTGATTTCCTGGCCGCGGCAGCCGCGCTGCCCCAAGTCCTCAAGGCCGTGCCCTCGGCGGCGAGCGAATTCGGCAAGGTCAAGATCAAGGACGTCAAAACGGCGTCCGTCATGATCAACTACCCCGCGCACCTGGTCAAGATCGAGACCGACTCCGGCCTCTACGGTCTCGGCGAGGCCTACAACCGGGACGGCATCCTCGATCACATCCGGGGTCTCAAATCCACGGTCATCGGCGAGGACCCCCTTCAGGTCGACTACCTCTACAACAAGATGCTCGAAGCCCAGATGGGCCACGGCTCCTGGACCGGGAGCCTCTCGGGCGCGATCGCGGGTATCGAATCGGCCCTGTGGGACCTGGCGGGCAAGATCCTCAAGGTCCCGGCCTACGTGCTGCTCGGCGGCAAGTTCCGCGAGAAGCTGCTGATCTACCACGACACCGGCTCGCCGCGCACTCCCGACCCCGGCGAGTGGGTTGCCGAAGTCGAGAAGTCCCTCCAGTTCGGCTTCAAGGCCACCAAGTTCGATATGGACTGGGAAGGCCGCGCGCTGTTTCTCACGGGCAAGGGCGCACAGTACCGGCAGGAGCTCTGGAACCGAAGCATCACTTCCATCGAGATGCAGCAGTGGGTCAAGATTCTGGAAGCCATCCGCAAGCGCATCGGGGAACATTACCCGCTCGGAATCGATCTGCACTTCAACTACAACTACGCCGATTCGCTCCGCTTCTCCCGCATGGTCGAGCACCTGAACCTGTGGTTCCTGGAGGACCCCATGCCGCCGGCCAACATCGACGCCATGGCCCGCTTCACCCGCGAGTGCAACATCCCCACCGTGACCGGCGAAAACCTCTACTCGCGCCCGACGTTCCGAGAACTCATCGAGAAGCAGGCCTGCGACATCATCCAGCCCGATCCGCAGAAGTGCGGCGGACTGCTCGAGACCAAGAAAATCGCCGATTGGGCCGACCAGTATTACATCACCTTCGCTTGCCACAACATGTGTACTCCTGTCGGGACCGTGGCCAACGCCCACGCCTGCGCCGCCATCCGCTCCTTCATCGCGCTCGAAAGCGACAGCGTAGACCTGCCGCGCTGGGCCGACATCATCCAGCGCGACGGCCCGTTCTACAAGGATGGTTACTACGAACTGACCGACAAGCCCGGCTTCGGAATCGAGCTGAACGAGAAGGTCTGTCGCCAGCACCTGGCCGAGGGATCGAGCTACTTCGGAAGTTGATGCCGCCGGCGAACCCGGTGATATACTCTTGCTGCTGGTAACGGGGAAGAGGAGAATCGGATCGATATGGCTGCGCGCACGTTTTGCATGCCGCTGGTGATGCTCTTCTGCATGTCCTTCGCTGCGTGCCCGGCACTCTACGCCTTCAACTGGTGCGATCAGAAAATGGACGGGACCGTGGAGCCGCGCGTTCTTCAGGCAGGGCAGACGGGCATCGTGAAGTACACGCTGTGGTCGGTTCCCGATCCGACCAAGATGGAGGTCGAGCTGTTCGCGGGCGGGATGCGCATTCCCGTCGTGCATCAGCCGAATGGAGCCTGGACGTTCCAGGTCACCGCCGAGCAGGCGCTCGCGGGTTACCAGGCCGGACTGGGACGCAACTACTTCGGCAAGCTTTACCAATGGGAGGGCGCGACGCTGATTGCGGGCTATACCAACCTTGTCGTCAACGTCCGCGACGAGATCATGCCGCTTGTTCCGATTCGCACGCTCGCCGCCGGACAGGCGCAGATGACCCGCCACGTGCTGAACATGCGCGACGACACGGCCTACTATTGGGGAACCTCGCCGGTGGGTCCTCCGGCGTCATTCTTCCAGCGCTTCTACACCTACCGCCAGGATGACTTCGACTTCCTGGCCGTGGTGGCCGAGAACCTTGCGTTTGAGAACCGGTACTACGTTGGCGTCAGGAACACGACTCAGGGGTTGGGATCAGCGGTCGCCAACAGCGGAGCTGCCTACGGAAGCCCCAGCCGGCTTCAGGGCTATGTGAACTTCCCGAACGACAATTTCTTCGACCTGGCCGAGACCGGCCTTTCGCACGAGCTTGGCCACCGCTGGTGCTGCTTCCTGGACATGCCGACACTCGGGAAGGCCCACGAGCCGCATTGGCCCATGGGGGACATCGCTTACGGGATGATGGGGACCACCGATCCGGGCAACAAGCAGGGGCTTCAATTCCCCTACACCCTCGTCCCCCAGGCGGACGGCGCTTATCAGGTCAATGCGACGCCCCTCACCAATGAGTTCAACGACTTGGAACTCTACCTGATGGGGCTGCTCCCGGCCAACCAGGTTCCGGAGCATTTCATTTTCAACAACCAGAACCAGACGGCGACACCGGGCGGGACCTTGCAGGGGCCGGTCACTCGGTTCACGATCAACGATATCATCGCCCGGAACGGCCAGCGCGTTCCTGCCTTCGGCGCCGCGCCGACCCAGTTCAGGTTGGGGACCATCGCGCTGAGCAGGGGCCGCCTTCTTGAGCCCTATGAGATGGCGTTCTTCGAATACATGGCGGCGCGCGGAGAGGCCACTGCCGAACTGGACGCTTACAGCGGCGCGTGGCTAACAAGAGTGAAGCCCTTCTACCTGAGCACGAGAACCAAGGGCACGCTCTCCACCACAGTGTGCCCGGATTGCGTTGGAGCCGCTTCCACCGTCTCCGCGGCCAGCTTCGTGCGGGGAGGGGATCTGGCCCCCGAATCGATCGCCAGCGTCTTCGGCTTCGGGCTGACCGACACGATCCAGATCGCCACTACGCAGCCGCTGCCACCCACTCTGGATTCGACCAGCGTCCGAGTGACCGACAGCGCGGGCACGCGCCGTGACGGCTCCCTGTTCTTCATCTCGCAAATGCAGATCAACTACACAATCCCGAAGGGCTCCGCCGCCGGCGCCGCCACGGTGGACGTGATCCATCGAGGGCAGACCGTCGCCAGCGGCCAGGTGAATCTCGCTCCGGTGGCACCAGCGCTGTTCACGGCGAATTCCAATGGTTCGGGCGTGCCCGCCGCCAACGTGATCCGGGTTGTTCATTCGGCCCAAGGCGCGCCGGTGGTAAGCTATGAGAGCCCCGCCCAGTGCGGAACGGCTTACGGGAGTTGCACTCCCAAGCCCATCGATTTGGGCGCGGCCAACGTCGAAGTATTCCTCGAACTCTACGGAACCGGCATTCGCGGCCGCAGTTCGCTGAGCGCGGTGACGTGCACCATCGGCGGAACGGCGGCGCGCGTTGACTACGCCGGTGAGGTGGCAGGCCTTACCGGGCTCGACCAGGTGAACGTGCTGATCCCCCGCAGTTTGATCGGTCGAGGGCAGGTGAATCTGATACTGAACGTGGATGGCAAGCTGGCCAACACGGTCAATGTCAGCATTCGATGAGGATCGTATGAAAGAGCCAGACCAGCGCCTGGTCGAGCATCGCGAACTGACGCGGCGTTTCTTCTTCGGATTGGGCCCGGCCGCGGCGGCGGCCTGGAGCGCCTCGCCGCTTGCCGGCGCCGAGGATCCCGTGCTTCGGGAGGCTGTCGCCAAGCTGCAGTACCTCACCACCCCCGCCGGCATCTACATCCTCGACAAGGGAAAGGCGGGCGTTGCCAGGCTTCCGCCGGAGAAGCTGCGCGAGATCGGACTGGTTCCCGAAACGTGGACTCTTGAAGTCGTCCCGGATCCTGCCGGGGGCAGCGTCGTGGATCGGCCCCTCTCGCTTGCGCAGGGGAACGCCCTGGACTGGAAGGGCCTGATGCAGCTCGCCGAGAAGCACGCCGTCCGCTACCTGCACGTCTGCGTCTGCACCAACGGAGCCGATCCCTATCACATGACGTTGTGGGAGGGAGTCCCGCTGCGTGAGATCATCGAACTCACCGGCCCCAAGGCCAACATCCGCCGCGTCTACTATCAGAGCCAGGCCGGCGAGAACCTGCCTCCGTTTCAGGCGTCGCTCTCGCTCAGCCAGATCATGGAAACGCCGCCGGGCCAGATGCCTGTCATGCTGGCCTACAAGATGAACGGGCAGTTGATCCCGGCTTCCATCGGCGGCCCTGTCCGGATGGTCGTGCCGGGCGCCTACGGGAGCAAGTTCATCAAATGGGTCCGGCGCGTGGTCCTGACCAACGACCACCGCGCGAATGACTCGGACGCGGCCGACTTCAACAACGACACCGAGAGTCCTCTCAAGACGCGAGCCCGTTTCATCAACGCTCCGAAAGAGGCCCAGACTGGCAAGCCCATCCCCTTGACCGGCATGGCGCAGGTCGGCATTTCGGGACTCAGCAAGGTGCAGTACGCGGTGTGCTCCCAGGCGCAGCCGTGGCCGGCGGACGATCCGCACTACGCCAGGGCCGAATGGAAGGATGCCGCCATCCTGCCGCCGCCCGCCGATTGGGGAGGAGGACTCCCGGGAGGGAAACCGCCCGCTCCTACCGGTTACTTCGATCCGGCCAAGGGCACGCCGGTCGAGTGGCCCATGCGCTTCACCATCGTTCACTGGGCCGCCCTGCTCCCCGGCCTGCCGGCTGGCAGCTACGACCTGTGCTGCCGGACCATCGATGTCAACGGCCTCGCGCAACCCTTGCCGCGCCTGCCGCTGCCGCGCACTGGCGTGAATGCCATCCACCGCGTCACTCTGACGGTGAAGGCGTAAGCGGAGCCTAGCGCGCGATGCGGCCGACGAGGTCGCCGCGGCGGTTGCGGACTTCCATGACCATGGCCGCCCTGCCCAGCGCGTGGGTCGAGCAGGAAAGGCAAGGGTCGTAGCAGCGTATGCCGGCCTCGACCCGGTTCAGCATCCCCTCGCTGAGCGCCTTGGGATTGACGAAGCGCAGCGCCGCCTGCTCAACAGTGCGGTTCATCGCCAGGTTGTTCTGGCTGGTGGCGATCAGCAGGTTCGCTTTTTGGATGAGGCCGTTGTCATCCGCAGTGTAGTGGTGGAACAGGGTTCCTCGCGGCGCTTCCGAAGCGCCTACGCCCTCGTTCCGGTTCTGGCCCGCCTTTGCTCGCACGTGCGAATCGAGCAGCCGCGGGTCGCTCGTGATCTCCTCGATTCGCTCCACCGCGTGCAGCATCTCGATCAGCCGGGCCAAGTGGTAGTGGAACGACTGGCAGACGGCGCCGCGGCTCCGCTCACGGAACTCGCGCAGTTCCCTGTCGGCGAGCGGCGTGCCCGCCGAGTCGGCCACGTTCAGCCGCGCCAGCGGCCCCACGCGGTACATGCCCCCGGGGTAGCCGAGCGGCTTGTAGTAGGGCAGCTTCATGTAGCTCCACTCCTCGCAGGCCTCCGCCAGGTAGGTGTGGAACCGCGCGGGGTCCAGGCCATCGGCCACGATGTTGCGCTCAGCGTCCACGATCCGGATCACACCGTCGTAGTAGGAGAGCTCTCCCGTCCTGGTGACCATTCCCAGGAACAGGGAAGGGAAGTCGCCCAAGTGGGCGATCTCTTCCGGAAAGTTGTCGACAAATCCCTTGAAGCGCGCCAGCGCCAACTTCACCGAGTCAAGCGCCTCGGGAACCCCTGTGGCGATCTCGGCGCGTTCCTGCGCGTCCACCACGTGCAGCACGCCGCCGGGCGTCGCCCAAGAGGGATGGATGCGCTTGCCGCCCACCAGTTCAATGATCCGCTGTCCGAAGCGCCGGAGCCGCAAGCCGCGCCGGGCGAAGTCCGGGTCCTGTTCCAGCAGCGCGAAGATGTTGCGGCGGGCCGGATCGGAGTCGAAGCCCAGCAGCAGATCGGGCGAGGAGAGATGGAAGAAGCTGAGCGCGTGCGACTGGAGCACCTGCGCGTAGTTGACCAGCTCGCGCTGGAGCTGCGCCGCCACAGGGATCTCGATGCCGAGCAGCGCGTCGCAGGCCTTGGCGCTCGACAGGATGTGGCTGACCGGGCAGATGCCGCAGATGCGCGACATCAATCCCGGCATTTCGTGGAACGGCCTCCCCTGGCAGATCTTCTCGAAGCCGCGGAACTCGGTGACATGAAACTGCGCCGACTCCACCGCGCCCGCGTCATCCACGTAGATGGAGATCTTGGCGTGCCCTTCGATACGCGTGACCGGATGAATGACGATTCTCTCTGCCATTATCCGAACCTCCTTCCGTCGGTCCGAGGCTTACGCCCCTCCAGCAGGTCGATCAAAACGTCGTAGATCTCGCCGGCCGAGGGCGGACAGCCTTGCAGGTAGTAGTCCACCGGGACCACCTCATGGACCGGCCGTACCCGCTCCAGCAGCGTCGGCACCACCGGGTTCGGCCCGCCCGGGACTCCGGCCACCGTGGCCGTGTTCTCCAGGTAGCTGGCGTTCAGAACGTCCTGGAGGCCGAAAGCGTTGCGCATGGCCGTCACGTTTCCGGTGACGGCACAATCGCCGAACGAAATCAGGATCTTGGACCGCTCACGGATGAGCGTGATCTGCTCCAGGTGGTCGGAGTTGGCCACGGCTCCCTCCACCAGCGTGATGTCGGCCTCTGGAAAGTCCTTGTGGTCGGTGAGCGGCGAGGCCATCAGCTCTACGCGGCCGGCCAGCTCCGCCAGCCTCTCGTCCAGGTCCAGGAAGGACATGTGGCAGCCGGAGCAGCCTCCCAGCCACACGGTCGCCAGGCGAGGTTTCGGCTTCATCGCACCCACTCCCCTTTCTCGCGCGCCGTGACGATGTACTTGAGGAAGCCGCGGCTCTTGCGCATCTCGCTTACAGCCTTGCCCTTCTCAAACAGCGCGCCGGTGGGGCAGACCTGCACGCACTTGCCGCAGTCGGTACAAGAGTCCGAGTCGCCCCAGGCCTGGCCCAGGTCGGTGATGACCGTGCTGCCCGCGCCTCTTCCCGACAGGTCCCAGGTGTGCGCGCCTTCAACCTCGTCGCAGATCCGCACGCATCGCGTGCAGAGCACGCAGCGGTTGTGATCGACCCCGAAGCGCTCGTGGCTCGTATCCACCTTGAGCGGCGGGAACTGGTAGCGCAACCGCACGTGGTCGATCCCGTGCTGGGCCGCCAGGTCCTGCAATTCGCACCCGCCGTTCATCACGCACACGGCGCACACATGATTCCGTTCGGCGAATAGCAGCTCGATGATCATCTTCCGGTGGGCCTTGAGGCGGTCGGTCGCCGTCCGGACCACCATGCCCTCCTCGATCGGGGTCATGCAGGCGGCTTGCAGCTTCCTCTGGCCTTCGATTTCGACCAGGCACAACCGGCAGGCTCCGACGTCGGACAGACCTCCCACGTGGCAAAGCCTGGGAATATGGATGCCGTTGTCCCAGGCGACGCTGAAGATGGTCGCCCCGGCCAGGCCGGTCACCATCCTGCCGTCGATTTCCAGTGTCTTGACGCTCACTGGCCGCCTCCTTTCCGGCTTTCCATCGAGCAGTGCCCAGCGGGACACTTGTGCTCGCGGATATGGGCCTCGTACTCGTCGCGGAAGTAGTGCAGCGTGCTCATGACGGGATTGGGCGCGGTCTGGCCCAGGCCGCACAGGCTGGCCTCCCGGAGCAGAGCGGCGAGCTGTTCCAACAGTTCCAGGTCGCCGCTGCCCGCGTCGCCCCTGGTGATCCTCTGGAGAATGTCGTGCATCTGGACGGTGCCCGCGCGGCAGGGGATGCACTTGCCGCAGCTCTCGTCCATGCAGAACTCCATGAAGTAGCGGGCCACGTCCACCATACACGAAGTCTGGTCCATCACGATCAGACCGCCGGAGCCCATGATGGAGCCGATCTTCTGGAGCGACTCGTAATCGACCGGCGTGTCCAGGTGCTCGGCCGGGATGCAGCCGCCCGAGGGACCTCCGGTCTGCGCCGCCTTGAACTCGCGGCCGCCGGGCACGCCCCCGCCGATGTCGAACAGAATCGTCCGCAACGACGTGCCCATGGGTACCTCGATCAGGCCCGTGTTCTCGATTCTCCCCGCCAGGGCGAAGACCTTGGTGCCCTTGCTGGAGCCGGTGCCGATGGAGGCGAACCAGTCCGCGCCGCGGCTGACGATGGCGGCGACGTTGGCGTAGGTTTCGACGTTATTGATCAGCGTCGGCTTGTCCCACAAGCCCGCCTCGCTGGGATACGGCGGACGCTGCCTGGGCTGGCCCCGCTTGCCCTCGATCGAGGCGAGCAGGGCCGTTTCCTCGCCGCACACGAACGCCCCCGCGCCGATGCGGACATCGACCCGGAACTGAAAGCCGGTCTCGAGCACCCGGTTTCCCAGCAACTTCTCGCGCTCGGCCTGCTTGATCGCGGTCTGAAGCCGCTGGATGGCGAGCGCGTACTCGCCGCGGACGTAGATATAGCCTTGCTGCGCGCCGATGGCGTAACCGGCCAGCGCCATGCCCTCCAGAACCCGGTGCGGGTCGCCTTCGAGCACGCTGCGGTCCATGAATGCGCCCGGATCGCCTTCGTCGGCGTTGCAGACGACGTACTTGGGGGTCGCCGGCTGGCGCGCCACCAGCTCCCACTTGATGCCGGTCGAGTAGCCGGCCCCGCCCCGTCCGCGCAGCCCGCTCTTCTTGATCTCCTCGATCACCTCGGCGGGGGTCATCTCGGTGATGGCGTGCGCCAGCGCCTGGTAGCCTCCCGCGGCGATGTAGTCGCTCAGCTTCTCCGGATCGACCACGCCGCTGCCGGCCAGCACGATCTTTTCCTGCTTGGTGAAGAAGGACGAGGACGTGTCGATGCGGCGTGCCGCGAGCCGCTCCTTGTCCTCGGGCGCGCCCCGCACCAGCGCGGCCGCATCCGCCGTTTCAAGGTCGCCGTACAACTCGCCATCGCGCGCCGAGCGCACCAGCGGTCCCCGGCTGCATAGCCCCAGGCAACCAGTCCCGCAGACCTCGACCTTGCCCTCCAGTCCCTGCGCCTTGACCTCGTCGGCCAGGGCCTTCTTGACGCGGTCCGCGCCCGATGAGAGGCAGCCCGCAGCGGTGCAGCAGTAGAGCCGGTTTTCCAGCCCGCGCTGGCGCTCCTGTTCTTCGGCTTTGATCTGATCCAGTTCCTCAACCGTCATGCGACACCGATCCGATCCAGCTCCGCGTTCAACTGCTCCGGCGTAACGCGAGCCATGATGTTGCCATCGTAAATCACCGCGGGAGCCAGTCCGCAGGAGCCGATGCAGCGCGCCGCTGCCACGCTGACCTTCCCGTCCCGGCTGGTCGATCCCGACTTGCAGCCGCAGCGGTGTTCCAGGGCCTCCACCAGGCCCATCGCCCCCTTCACGTAACAGGCGGTTCCCGTGCAGACAATGAACGAGTGCTCGCCCTTGGGAGCCAGCGAGAAGAAATGATAGAACGTGGCCACCCCCAGCACGCGGCTGGGAGGCAGGCGCAGCTTGCGGGCGATCGTCTTGAGCAGTTCCGGCGTCAGGAATCCATACAGCTCCTGGGCCGTGTGCAGGACTTCAATCAGCGCGTCGCCGGAATAGTGGTGCCGGCTCATGGCACGCTCCAGCATCTTCTCCCGGTTGTCCCGTCCGGGGACAGCTTGAGCGGCTTGTGTCTTCTCTGTTACTGGCATCTTGACCAAGAAATCCTATAGCCGAAGCTCCGGATTACCCGCTTTCGGCTCGTATATGCAGAACGGTTCTTCCGCCATGTAGTTGCCCGTCATGCCGTAGGCTCTCGCCCGGCAGCCGAGGCAGACGTGCTTGAACTCGCAGAGGCCGCACTTGCCCTCCAACCCCTCGGGCCGGCGCAACGCGGCAAATACTTCCGCCTTCTCCCAAACGTCCCGGAACCGGTCCTTCTTCAGGTCTCCGGCGGCGATCGGCAGATAACCGCAGGGGTAGACCTCGCCCTGGTGTGAGATGAAACAGACCCCGCTGCCCGCCAGGCACCCGCGCGTCGTGGCGTGCAGCCCGTGCGTGGCCAGCTCGGGAACGCTCTGGCCCGCGCGGCGTGCCTCGGCCCGGCGCTGCCGCATGATCCGGTAGTAGTGAGGTGCACAGGTCGCCTTCAGCTCCAGGCCGCTGTCGAGTGAGCGGTCGTAAAACCAGTTCAACACCTCTTCGTACTGGTCTCCCTGGATGGTCTGATCCTCGGCGATGGTCAGGCCGCAGCCCACCGGGACCAGCAGGAAAACATGAAAGGCTGCGACGCCCAGGGATTGCGCCAGTTTCAGGATGTCCGGCAACTGGTGTACGTTATGACGGGCCACGCTGGTGTTGATCTGCGTGGACACGCCCAGCGACTGTAGGTGTTTGAGTCCGGCGATGGCGGCATCGAACGCGCCCGCCTCGCCTCGAAACGAGTCGTGTGTGGCCCGATCGGCGCCATCCAGGCTGATGGAGACGCGGACGATTCCTGCGTCCTTGATTCGCTCGGCCATCGCCTCGTCCACCAGTGTGCCGTTGGTGGCCAGTGCCACTCGCATGCCTCTGCTCACGGCGCGCCTGGAGAGATCAAACACGTCGCGCCGCCACAGCGGCTCCCCACCGCTCAGGACGAGGATGAGTGGGGCATATTCCGCAATTTGATCGATGATCCCGCAGCACTGCTCATAGTTCAGGTCGGCGGGCGACATCAGCTCCGTGGCGCCGGCCCGGCAATGTATGCACCTTAAGTTACATCCAGTTGTGAGTTCCCAGAAGATGAGCCGCGGCCGGTAATCCGCCTGGGGTCCCGTCACGCTCATGCCATCCAGAGAAGCAATTAGATGGCCACGATTGGGGCATTTAGCGCCGCCGGCGTAAACATTGCACAAGAGTCCAGCCGATACCCCCCACGAGACACCCCCCACTGGCGATGCGGGCCAGCAGCATCTCGAGTCCACCATCCCAGTTGATCTCGACGGTGCACGGCCCCTGGCAGCCGGGCTCGATTACGAGTTGGCCGAGATTGTCCCCGTACGTCCGGCGCGGTTCCCCTCCGACGGTAGCGCGCCACCCCGGGTGGTAGGACACCTGGACGGACAGAATCTGATCCCTCTCCATCCCGGCGGCGATGGTGGCCCGGTTGTTGCTGAGCCATTTCATGGAGGCAGGTGGGAGGGCGGGATCGTCGAGAGCCGCCACGTATGGCCGGACAGGTTCGAGGTCGAGCCCGTTCTCCGGTGGCCGTACGGGCAGGTTGGCGCGCCGCAGGACATGCGCAAGGGAAGCGGACCTGCGCGGCACGCGGTAGATCACGTCGTCGCCTTCGCGCCACAGCTCCTCGAGGAGGCCGTCGAACTTGCGCGGATTGCGGAACGGTCTGAAGAACTCCGTGCTGTTAGGCCCGCTCACCCCCACCGCGTCCACTCCGAAGGCCTTGAGCCACAGCACGGCGACCTCACCTTCCCGATCACCGGCATTGTCGCCGCTCAAGATCTGATAGTGGACTGCGGTCCAGAGCCGGTTCTGCACCGCCTGATCGACGCCCCCGGCCATCTGCGGCGTGTCGTTGAACACATTCAGGAAGAATCCGGCCGAGCCCGGCGCAAAGACGCGCCGACCGTGCATGTTCCGGTCGAACCACCGGGCGAGCCGGTACTCGATGGTGCTTTCGATTTGGATCGGGCGGATGCGCCGGCCCGCCGTCCTGCTGCACTTCACCGCGCCATATACGAACAAGGCCGCCAGCAGGCAGGCGAAAGCAAAACGCAGGCGCGGCGTGGCGTGCCGCAGAAGCGCCATGCCCACGAACGCCGCCGCCAGCGCGAGCGCCATCTCCGTCTCGAGGTGATACCGGCCGGGCTGTGGAACAAGGGAGAAGTGAAACCATTCCGCGGCCAGGCAGATGGAGGCCGTGGGCAGCAGGTACAGCAGCGAGAAACGAACGGGGAATGGCGTCCGCAAACGGCGGAAGACCCAGAGCGCGAGGACCATCGCAATCAGTCCGCAGCCCGCCAGCAAGAGCCTCAACGAGGCCGCCGGCAGCGCCCCGCTGGCGAATCTCTCGTTGTGGGCCACCGCCCGAATCGCGGAAGGTGGAATGCCGGACGACGCGATCAGGTAAGCCGCCGCGCCTATCGCCGCCGCCGTGAGCCAGGTACGCAGGCAGCGCGTGTCCGGCCGGGCCAGAAGCCACGCCAGCACCGCCATCGCCAGCGCGACAGCGCCCAGCCAGTTGGTGAGCGCAACAGAGGCGACTGCCAGACAGGCGGCAAACCACCAGCCGGCCCGCCTCCTGGCGAAGGCGACGTCGAGCAGCAGCACCGCCAGGGGGAGCAGCGTCATGGCCGCTATATGGGGGCCTTCCCCGTACTGAACCAGCGCCTGAAGGCGCCGCAGTCCCCACATCCCGCCGGCATCGCTGCGCACGGCGGGGATCAGGAATGTGGACGTGGAAACCAGCGAGTAGAAAAGCCCCGCGGCAAGCGCGCACCACCTCGAGCCGCAGAGGCGTAGGGCCAGCGCGAACAGGGTTACCGGACCCAGACAATAGAAGATGGCGGTCGTTGCATGGTAGGCAAGCGGGGGGGAGATCGCCAGTGCGGCGGAGACGGCCGCAACGATCCGGTTCAGCAGCGGCGGATAGCTGTTGTTCAGGGGGATGCCGCCGTACCAGAGGGGGAACCAGCCAAGGTCGCGCCAGTTGTCGTGGACCCAACGGGCCAAAGTGATGTGCGAACCTTCGATCGAGCCCATTTCGTCCAGGTACTCGATCGAGAGCAAGCCCCGCACCAGCCAGAGATTCAGCAAAAACAGGACCAGCGCGAAAGCGGCGGTCTTGAGACGTTCCGGTCTCATTGCGTTCCCAGGTAGATGAAGCGGGCGATGAACAGCGCCGTCAGCACGTACACCAGCCAGTTCACCTTGCGGAACTCCCCGCGCAGGACCTTGAGCAGCGTGTAACTGGTGAAGCCGAAGGCTATCCCGTTGGCGATGCTGAAACTCAGCGGGATGGTGGTCATCGTCAGAAAGGCTGGCACGGCCACCACCGGGTCATCCCACTTGATCTCGCTGATGTGCGAAATCATGAGGCATCCGACGATGATCAGCGCCGGCGCGGTGGCCGCCGAAGGGATCACCCCAAAGACCGGCGCGATGAACAAGGCCACCAGAAACAGAAGCCCTGCAACGATGGAGGTTACGCCGCTGCGCCCGCCCGCCACCACTCCCGCCGCGCTCTCGATGTAGTTCACCACCGTGGACGTCCCCGCCAGCGAGCCGGCTATGGTCGCCGAGGCGTCCGAAAGAAGAATGCGGTTAACGCGCGGGATCCGGTTGGCTTCATCGAAAAGGCTCGCTTTCTTACCTACAGCGACAAGCGTCCCCACATTGTCAAAGACGTCGATGAAGAAGAACACGAAGACGATTTCGACAAATCCCAGACCCAGCGCCGAGGGGAGGTCCAGCCGAAGGGCGGTCGCCGTGATGTCGGAGAAGCTGTACGCCTGAGGCTTCCAATAGACCAGCCGGACGATGGCCCCCACCGCCGTGGTCCCCAGGATGCCGAGGAGCATGGCTCCCTTCACCCGCCGGGCGAGCAGGCTGGCGACCAGAAGGAGTCCGAAGATCGCCAGCAGCGTGTTCGGATCGCTCAAGTCGCCCATGGCGACCGTGGTGGACTCGTTCGAAACGATGATCCCGGAGTTGCGGAACCCGACCAGTGCCAGCAGCAGCCCTATTCCGGCCGCGATTGCGGAGTAGAGTTCGGTAGGTATGGCGGCGACCACCTGCTTGATCACCCCGGCCAGCGTGAGCGCCACGAACAGTGCGCCCGAGAGGAACACCGCGCCGAGCGCGATCTCCCAGGAGATGCCCATCCCCTTGACCACGACGTAGGTGAAGTAGGCGTTTAGGCCCATGCCGGGCGCCAGAGCGATCGGGTACCGGGCAAAGATCCCCATTAGCAGGCTGCCCACGGCTGCGCTGAGACAAGTCGCCGCGACCACGCCGGCAAAGGGCATGCCGGCGTCCTGCAAGATCGAGGGATTGACGAAGATGATGTAGGCCATGGTGACGAAGGTCGTCACGCCGGCCAGTATTTCGGTCCGCCAGTTAGTGTTCAGGGAGTCGAATTCGAAGTAGCGCTCAAGCCTCTGCCGCATATGCCGGGAGAAGGAAGTAGTTTATCACTCCGCCATAGAGCTTCTGACCTTTCGGAACACGTCGCGCAGCATCTCCCTCGTGAGACGGCCGGTCGACGTGTTCTGCTGGCTGGGGTGGTAGGAACTGATGAGCAGTGGCAACCCTTCGCCTGTCCGATGCTCCCGGTTGTGACCGAAAACGAACGCGGCCCGCCTCCGGATGAGGCCGCGTTCGCGCAATAGCGAAAGGTAGCTGTCGAAAGCGATTCTGCCCAGAGCGACCACGACGCGCACGCGGGCGAGCAGCTCCAGTTCACGCTCCAGGTAGCACCGGCAGGCGCGAAGCTCTTCGGGCGTGGGCCTGTTATCCGGCGGAGCGCAGCGAACGGCGGCCGTGATGTAGGCGTCGCGCAGCTCAAGACCGTCCTCGCGGCTCACGCTGGTTGGCTTGGTGGCGAAGCCCGTCGCGTAGAGCGCCTCGTAGAGGAAGTCGCCGGACCGGTCTCCGGTGAACATCCTGCCCGTGCGGTTGGCGCCGTGAGCGCCCGGGGCCAGACCGACGATGAGGAGCCGGGCGGCGGGGTCGCCGAAGGACGGGACCGGCCGGCCCCAGTATTCCCAATCGCGATAGGCTCTGCGCTTGACGGCAGCGACGTGGAGGCAGTGTTCGATCAGGCGCGGACACCGCCGGCACGCAATGACTTCCCACTGAAGCTGTCTGATCGCACCCTCGCTGTTCCCCAAGCCAACAACGATAGTATCAGGATGCACACCGCGCCGAGGTCTGACCAAGCGGCGCCGCCGACAGAACAGAGACCGACTGCGTCATGATCTCCAACTGCGGCCAGCCCAGCAGGGGCGCTCCGTCCGTCGGGACCCGGCCCTGCCGGTGGAGGGCTCGGAACATGTCGACCAATTCCGGGTCACGCCATCCGAGCGAGGCCTCTTTCTCGAGCACGCCGAGTGCCCGCTCGGGACTGAAGGCGGCCTTGTATGGGCGGGCCGTCGTGAGGGCATCGTAGATGTCGGCAATCTGGAGGATACGCGCCACCAATGGAATCTCGCTTCCACGAAGGCCGTCGGGGTAGCCCCCTCCATCCCAACGTTCGTGGTGGCTTCGGATCACGGGCAACACATTTTGCAGGCTCTTCATAGGACGGCAGATGTTCTCGCCCCTGACCGGGTGCGTGCGCATGATCGCCCACTCCTCTTCGGTCAGCCTGCCTTTCTTGTGCAGGATTGCGTCTGGAACGCCGATCTTGCCAAGGTCGTGTAGGAACCCGCCGCGGTGCAGCGCGAGCAGTTGAGGCCTCGGAAGGCCCAGGCCCATGCCCAGGGAGACGCTGTAGCAGGACAGCCGGTGGCAGTGTCCGGCGGTGTACACGTCCCGGTGCTCGACCGCCTGCGCGAGGGCGAAGAGAATCGATTCGGCCTCCTCCAGCGAGTCGATCGCTGACTTGCTGCGCAGCAAGGCCCGAATCCTGGTCCGCACGACCGCCGGGTGCAGCGGCTTGAGGAGGAACTCGTCAGCACCCGAAGCGATCCCCGCCACTTCGTTCTCGAAGCCCTGAACGCTGGTGATCATCAGGATGGGAATGAACTGGGTCCTGCGGCTGCTCCGGAGGGTCTGACAGAACTCAGGACCGCTCATTCCGGGCATCATCAGGTCCAGGATGACCAGGTCGATCTTCTCCCGGGCCAGTATCTCGAGCGCCTCCGGGGCGCGCTGGGCCTCCACCAGCCGATACGGCTCGTTTTTCAGTATGCCTCTGAGGATACGGCGGTTCACGTCCACCTGATCGAGGATGAGGATCGAGGGCGGGTGTTCGGGGTCCAGAGAAGCAGGGTCCCAGGTCGCGGGCAAGACGTCGAATTGAGGCCCGGCCTTACGCTGGTCTAAGGCTTTTCCTTTACCGTTGGCCTTGTCGACACTCATGGTTGCCCGTGGATGCGTACCCGTCTCTACGTATCGGCGAAAACGGACCGAAGATTAGGTTTTTCGGGTCTCCATGGCTGTGTCCGAGCCCACGGTGCAAGGACGGAGACTGTCAAGAGCGTGACGGCTGCCATTCGGTGGGCCGGATCGAAGCGGACTCATTTCTCCTCCTCCGTCGCCGGTTCGCCTGGATGCCCAGGCAGGAGGAGCGGGAGATCCTCTGTCACCCCCTCAGGCGCAAGTCGAGCCGCGTTAATTCACGGCAATGGTCGTTGCGTTGGCCGACCTGCCGCCGATGGTGATGGCCAAAGGTACATTCGCGCCCACGGCGCTGTTGTCAGGGATCTTGATGTTGAGCTGCCACAAACCGACCAGGCAAGGTGCCATGCCGCTGAATTGAACCTCAGCCGCCGCCCCCCCCACGGTCACCGTAGGCGTTTGGGCGGTAGAGTAGAGCGGTTGTCCGGAACACTCAGCCGCCCAACCAGTCGGAAGCGTCAGTGGTTCTTGCGTTTGAAAATCCCGAAGGTCGGAACCGGCGCCAGTGCCGTAAACGACGATGCTGCTCCCACGTTTGGCCGGTCTGGGCGCCGTGCCCGGGATCACAGGCGCCGAGGGATCGCCGTTCAGGGTCCCATCCTGGTTCACCGCGACCGCCTGTCCCGATCCGTTCTGCGTGAACGTATAGACGGCGGGATCGAATTCAGCTATTGTGACTGAACCCGAGGCGACGATCGCGCCGTTGTAGCGCACTTCGAACGGCTGAACGCCCGGAAGAAGTTCCACCGGGACCTGGCAGTTGATCTGAAACGTCCCGGCAGCCAAGCCACTCGCTGCTCCGACGCCAACAAAGAATGGTGCCGCCGGTCGCCCGCCAATCCGCAGCGATACGCCGGAGACCTCCGTGGGCAGCACGAACGTATCCGGGAAGAAGCTCGCAACGGTAAACAGGCTAACGCTTGGATCAAAGCCCGATCCAAAGACCGACGCTATCAGCCTTGGCGCCAAGGGGCTGTTTGTAGCGAAACTGGCCGAGTTGACGGCTGTGGCGGTGGGCGCATTGGAGACTCCCCCTTCGATCCGGAAGGCATCGGCCAGTTCCGCCGTTTGCCCGTCTGGATTTGAGACGACTGCGTTCCAAGATCCCCGGGCCTTTCCAGTCAGGTCGAACGTGGCGACGAGGTTCCAGCCACCGTCGAGAACGGTCATCAGCGTCCCAAGGACATCCGGCTGCCCCGAGCGCCGCAGCTTCGCTTGGGCGCCGGGAAGAAAGCCGCTCCCATGGATAGTAACCGTTAGGGGACCGGTGTCGCCCCCCCGGTTCATGACGACCTTGGTGACGGACAGGGGAGACGGTGGCGGTGCTTCGCAAGAACGGTTGGAGTACTGCCAGACGAGCCTGTATCGATCGCTCTCCGCACTGGCTTCGCTGTCGGTCACCGTCAACGTATGTGCGCCGGATTCGGTCAGCGTAACATCCAGCCGCACCGAAGGTCCCGAATCCGAATGTGCGTGCCGCTTGAAGGTGCCCGACGGGCCGGCAAGGGCAAGTGAAGGCGACCAGGTCGGATCTTGGGGGTACACCCAGGCTGTCACTGCGTCCCCCGGAGCGCCGGGAAACGTATAGAAGTCCACCTGCCCGGGCACGTGTGTAGACACGACTTCCTGGCCACAGTGGACGGTAACGGAGTTGCCGGGGCTGCTTAGCTTCTGCCAAGCCAGACCGTAGCCTGACGCGGCGCCCCAGCGTGCGTTTACGATCAGCGAGTAGATTCCGGTTTGCGGCAACTTGACATCCTGTGGTTGTTCTTTTACCCGCTTCCCGTCGGGTCCCCAGAGATCCAGCGAGGGGAGAAACGGTGGCCCCGGCTCTTTGGCAACCATGCGAATGTTGACAACGTCCCCCGCCGATCCCGAGAAGGTGTAGAACGCCACGCTGCCAAGGCTCCCGGCCGGGGCAAACTCCTGCTGTCCGGCATTGATGTTGGTCGCGCCACACGGCCGGTTGAGTCTCTGTAGAGCGAGGCTGAACGTGCCGCTCTGCGTCCCCGCCCAGTCGCGAATGATCACCGTGTAGGGGCCTGACTCCCACAAGGAGGCATCGAATACGGGTGGTTCCCTCCCGCTGTACCACGCCAGATACGTCGGACTCGACGGACCAAAGAGCTCCACGTACATGATCCAATCGCCGCCGGTGCTCACAAGAGGCAGAACGACCTTGTCGCCGGCCAGACCGTCAAACGTGAAGAAGACCACCTGGCCGGGAGCAACCGACACAGAGACCGGCTGGCCGCATTCCAGACGTGTGGCTGTCGGTGGATTGCTCAGTCGGTGCCAGACGATCGTGTATTCACCGCTGTTCGTCCCCAGCATGTCCTTAACCACAAACCGGTACGATCCGGTGACCGTCAACTTCGTCGTCAGTGCAGACCCGAGCCAGGACCCAGTGGAGGAACCACCGTAGGCTATGGCCTTGCCGTCGGGGCCGTACAAATCCAGCCACGGCTCCCAGGAATCGGATGTCTGCACCAACCGGATGGTGATCAAATCGCCGGCCGTTGCCGTAAGACCGTAAACGTGTTGCTGAGCGGCGCCAAGCGTAGCGGTGACCTGTTGTCCGGGCTGCAACACGGTCTGAGCTTCCAGCGGTTGAAACGCAACAGTCGCAGCAACCAGGAGGGGGATTACAGAAAGAAGGGACGGTGAAGGACGTAACGTGAACATTAGATGGAGCTCCAAACCAGGATTTCTAAGGTGTCCTTTTAGCCACCCTACAGCATACATCCCCCACCGCCGCTGGGGCTATCTTCCCAAATCCTGTCCCTGCCGGGTGAGTTCCGTGGTCCGGGAATGGGCCAGTTCCGCCCTCTCCGGGTACTTGAAAGCCCGAGGGTGCGCTATTCCCGATGATTTCCCGTACTCGGATTGGGCTCGGGTCTCCCGGCCGTCCCCTGCGACCCATAGACTTCGCACAAAGCGACCGCGGTACGCTAGTTACATTGCATGTTAAAGTCTTTCGTCATTCTCTTGGTCCTGGTTCCACAGGCCGCTCTGGCCGGCTGCTTCTGCTTTGTGGAACCTCCTATCAGTTCCGACTGTTCGCGATCTCAGAGTGAATTGGCCTGGCTCAATCCCGTGCGCCTGATGGAGAGGGTAAGTCTGCCGCGTCTTCCCTACGATCGCCAACTGTACGACTCGGCCCTGTCGCTGGGCCTGGCCGTGAGAGGGGACCTCCAATTCGAGCTCAGGGCGCCCGGCCCGCACCTGGTAGAAGTGTTTCTGGCAGTCCCCGTGGACGACAACCATTCTTTCGTCCTGGATTCTGGAGGGAAACCGGTCGATTCGCGTCATGAAGCGGCTGTAAGTACGGCCGGCGGGCCGCCCCGAGACGGGATGCGGGCAGTAACCCTGCTGGGTGTTTTCAGCGGCCCCTTCGCAATCCGGTCCACTGCGCCCCGCTACGTTGTCTCCGCCATCCGCTGGACCCCTCAGAAGCGGTACGAGGAGGAACTGGTTCCCGCGTGGCTGGACCGCACCCGCCAGCTAGCCGCCGACCCCTTCTTCGAGGACCTGCGCGCCGGGCGCCGGGACAGCCTGGAGCAACTCTACGACCGCCTGGCGCTGAGTTCCAGCACTGCTGTGCGCCGGGAGGCCGTTGTGGGGCGGGCCCGCATGGCCTACTGGCTGGCCGTGAAGTACCAGGAGCCCCGCGACATTGCCCGGGCGGACGCGCTCTTCCGTGAGGCGCTCAAGCTGGCTCCCGATGACAAGATCCTGCGCGAGGTGGTTTCCTCGTCCTGCAACGGTCGGAACACGAAGTCCGGCCGCATGCCCTATGGCGGCTACTGTGTCGAGGCCTCGCCTGTTCCGTGGACGGTGGTCTCGCCCCCGGCGCCCTCCGGCGCTCCGGAGTGGGCCGTCCAGCAGCGGGAACTGGCCTTGCGCCTGGACGCGATCACCCGGTGGTGGGTCGAGCGGCGGCAGCAACCGAATGGAGAGATCGGCGGCGGCTGGACTTCCGATGTTCAGATTCTGCGCCAGTGGGGCCCGCAGGCTCTCGGTCTGGGGACTCGCGTGGCGGCGACCGGAATCCGCAGACTCGTTGACGGGCTTTGGGCCAGCGGCTCGGCGGGCGCCGATCGCCCCTGGGAGCTTCTTGCGGAGGCCCTGCCGTGGCTGGCCGCTGTTGCGCCTGAAGATGACAGCGTCCTTGCCCGGCTGCGGGAGGCGGACAGGCATGCAATGGGAGAGGTTCCAGACGCCGCCGGCCTTGACTCACGCCCCGCGCCAGAACCCTCCTCCTTCGAGGTGGCGTGGACCATGGCTTCGCTGGCCCGGGACGGCCAAACCATCCTGGCCCGCGACTTCGAGATGTACACCTCCGAAGTCATCTACCCTGATCGCGTTTACTACCCGTTGAGCCCAGCCTACATCCGCTATCTGCTCGGAGGAGGGACCCCCGCCGCGAACCGTGCTCGCGATTTCGCCGTGAGCTGGCCCGCTTCAGAGACGGTCTTCGCGCGAGCCGTGGTGGCCGCGACGGCAAGCTCGCTCCGGCTGCGTCTCTACAGTTTTGAACCAAAGCCGTCCCAGGTTCAGGTGCGGGTCTGGAAGCTCGAGCCCGGCAGGTACGAATGGTTCAGCCGGGACACAATCGGAACCGAACTCGACCACGACAGCCTGACGATTTCCAGGCGCGCCCAAGCCGTGACCCTACGGCTCCCTCCGGCAAAGGAAGTCGAAGTGACCGTCAGCCGGGTGGGTCCGTGAGCACCGGGCAGGCCCCTGGCCAATCCCGCCTGCTATTTGCCGACTGGCTTCGCGCGTGGGCCCTCCTGGTGATGATCGAGACCCACGTGTTCAATGCGTTTCTCGCCGCCGGGCTTCGCCGCGCGGGCTGGTTTGGCGCGCTGAGTTTCGTCAACGGCCTGGTGGCGCCCAGCTTTCTGTTTGTCTCCGGATTCGTCTTTCTTGTCGCCTCGCAGAAGCGAATCGAAGACCTGCGGGGTTTCGGCAAATCCTTCTGGAGGCAGATGGGCAAGGCGGGCATGATCGCAGCAATCGGCTACGTGATGCATCTGCCCTCGTACTCCCCGCTCAGGCTGCTCGGCGGTGTGTCACCGCAGGAATGGCTGTGGTTCTACCGCGCCGATGTGCTGCACTGCATCTCGGTCACCTGGATCTTCCTGATGCTGAGCCTGGCATTGCTCAGATCGGAGTGCTGGCAACGGATCTGGTTTCTGGCGTGCGTGCTGGCGCTCTCCGTCCTGTCTCCGCTGGTATGGAGCGTCGAGTTTCGACCGCTGGTCCCCGCCCCGATCGCGGCTTATCTCAATGTGAAAACCGGCTCACTGTTCCCACTTTTCCCCTGGAGCGCCTTCATGCTGGCGGGCGCCCTGTGCGCCTCGCTGTTTCTGGCCGAGCGCCGGAAGGAGAACGAACGGGGCTTCATGGCTTGGCTCGCCGTGGTAGGGCTCGCGCTGGCCGCGGCGGGCCATTTCTTGCCGCCTCTTCGTTTCCTGCCGAGGGCCCAGGACGCGGACTGGTGGGCCGATCCCCGCACGTTTCTGTTACGTCTGGGGCTGGTACTGCTGTTGCTCGGCGCCTGCTTTCTCTACGGACTGAGGCGCTCCCCGCGCAAGAGCGTGCTCCTGGACGTGAGCCGAGAATCCCTCTTCGTATATGT
Organism: Bryobacteraceae bacterium; assembly: GCA_041946685.1. Classification (GTDB taxonomy): domain Bacteria; phylum Acidobacteriota; class Terriglobia; order Bryobacterales; family Bryobacteraceae; genus JBHGAV01. The sequence continues at coordinate 21,747 of JBHGAV010000059.1, forward strand.
GGCCCACCTCCTGATCATCTACGGCCCGTTCTGGGGCGGGAAGAGCATGGCGGACGTGGTAGGCAGAACGCAGGGACCGCTGGTGTGCCTTCTGGCCAGCGTAGCGCTTGCGGCCGTGATGCTCGCTGGTGCGAGGGCTTGGAGCCGGCTCAAGCGGCGGCCCGCAATTCCGGCAGCCCATGCTACGCTGTAAGAGTCTGGCTGCAATCTGGGAGATTGAGCATACAGGGGGGTCAAGTGAATCAAATCGCTGGGTTTTGTGTACTTCTAGTGCTGGGCGCTGTCTCGCTGCCCGCGACGCTGCTTACCGTGCAGCCTCCCGTCGGGATCACAACCACGTTTCCGGATGACGCCAGCGTGACCCACCTCACCGACAGCTCCGGCACGGTGGCGGGTTTCAGCATCGTGTCAACCGGCGGAGCCGCCGTTTACCCCTACCAGGACTTTTTCGATCTGGGAGACAACGGCACCTGGAACGACGGACTGATCGGCGACGCCTCCGGCGTGACCGTTCTCACTGTCAGCCTGGGCGGGCTCTACAGCTCCGCGGGCGGCTTCGTGAACTACCACAGTCCGACCGAGCCGGGCGCCAACCCGCCCTTCATCGCAGCCCTGGACGCCGGGATGAACCTGCTGGAGAGCTACGATCTGTCGGGCTCGATCAACACTGGCGCCGGTTCTCTGAACGCCAGGGAGTTCCGAGGCATCGATCTCGGCGCTCCGGTCATCGCCTACCTCCAGTTCGGCGGCAGCGGAATGGTGATGCACGACATCACGCTGGAGGCCGTGCCCGAGCCATCCACGGTATGGATGGCGGTCTTGGGCCTCAGCACGCTCCCACTCTTGGCGCAGCGGCGCCGCCGGTTCCTCCAGAGACTGCTGCTTCTACTTCTCGCTCTCGATCCGCATGCCGTAGAAACTGCGGTACACAAAGACCATTGACAACGCCAGGAAGACCCCGGCCAGCACGTGGCTGAGCGCGGAGCCCTGCTGTGCCGTGACCGAAACGGCCAGCTCGACCGCCAGCAGCCCGAACAGTGTCGTGAACTTGATGATCGGGTTCAGAGCTACCGAGCTGGTGTCCTTGAACGGATCTCCCACCGTGTCGCCGATCACCGTGGCGGCGTGCAGTTCGGTGCCTTTGGCCCGGAGTTCGGTTTCCACAACTTTCTTGGCGTTATCCCAGGCGCCGCCGGCGTTGGCCATGAAGAATGCCTGGAACAGTCCGAACAGGGCGATCGAGATCAGGTAGCCAATGAAGAAGAACGGCTCCACGAATGCGAACGCGAGCGCGGTGAAGAACACCGTCAGGAAGATGTTCAACATGCCCTTCTGCGCATACCGCGTGCAGATGGCCACAACCCTCTTGGAGTCCGACACCGAGGCCTTGGTCGCCCCGTCCAGCTTGATGGTGCGCTTGATGAACTCCACGGCGCGGTAGGCGCCCGTGGATACGGCCTGCGTGCTTGCGCCGGTGAACCAGTATATGACCGCACCGCCGGCAATGAGGCCGAGCAGGAACGGGGGGTGCATCATCGAGAGCTTCTCGATGTTCTGGCTCAGGCCGTTGGTCAGCATGACGATGGTGGCGAAGATCATGGTCGTCGCGCCCACCACGGCGGTGCCGATCAGCACGGGTTTGGAGGTCGCCTTGAAGGTATTGCCCGCGCCATCGTTTTCCTCGAGGTTGTCCTTGGCCTTATCGAATTGCGGCTCGAAGCCGAATTTCTGCTTGATCTCCGCTTTGACGTTCGGGAGTTCTTCGATGGTGGAAAGCTCGTAGATCGATTGGGCGTTGTCGGTCACCGGGCCGTAGCTATCCACGGCGATAGTCACCGGCCCCATGCCCAAGAAGCCGAACGCCACCAGACCGAAGGCGAACACGGCCGGCGCCACCATCAGGGCCGCCAGGCCGAGAGTGCTCACGATGTAAGCAATGGTCATCAGCAGCAGGACGGCAAACCCCAGCCAGTAGCCGCTGAAATTGCCCGCCACAAAGCCGGACAGGATATTGAGCGATGCCCCGCCCTCGCGGGAACTGGTCACAATTTCGCGCACGTGCCGCGAATTGGTCGAAGTGAAGATCTTCACGAATTCCGGGATCAATGCGCCGGCGAGCGTGCCGCAACTGATCACCGTCGACAGCTTCCACCACAGCGAGGTATCGCCGGCCAGGTCCGGAATCATCTGCGAGCTGAGCACGTAGGTCAAGCCGATCGAGAGCAGCGAGGTAAGCCAGACCAACGAGGTCAGCGGAGCCTCGAAGTTCATCTTCTCGGCATTGCCGTACTTGGCCCTGGCCACGGCGCCGTTGACGAAGTAGCCGACCGCCGAAGCGATGACCATCATCACGCGCATGGAGAAGATCCAGACCAGCAACTGCACCTGCACCAGGGGATCGTGGACCGCCAGAAGGATGAAGGTGATCAGCGCGACGCCCGTGACGCCGTAGGTTTCGAAGCCGTCGGCCGAGGGTCCGACCGAGTCGCCGGCGTTGTCACCCGTGCAGTCGGCAATGACGCCGGGGTTGCGCGCGTCGTCTTCCTTGATCTTGAAGACGATCTTCATCAGGTC
>JBHGAV010000006.1:0-114361 GCA_041946685.1 Bryobacteraceae bacterium
CGCAGTACGCGATGGTAGCGGGGGCTTCAATGGGGCCGCGATCAGATGATCGCGGAAATGACCTGGCCGAAGCCTACAATTCCCTCAGCGATGGGGGCTTCAATGGGGCCGCGATCAGATGATCGCGGAAATCACCACTCCAGCCGCAACCAGAGCAGTAGCGATACTGGCTTCAATGGGGCCGCGATCAGATGATCGCGGAAATGCCTGCGTCAGGCGGCCATGGAGAGCGCCTACGACAGGCTTCAATGGGGCCGCGATCAGATGATCGCGGAAATCAGGGAACTGCTGAATGGGTGGGAAATATTGCGCAGGGCTTCAATGGGGCCGCGATCAGATGATCGCGGAAATAGGACCCGTCGATCCAGATCAGGACCGCGAAGGGCGGGGCTTCAATGGGGCCGCGATCAGATGATCGCGGAAATGCATCCGCAAGTGACCTGATTCGGGCTCGCCTTCACGCTTCAATGGGGCCGCGATCAGATGATCGCGGAAATCGGCCAAGGCCCCGCCCGGCGGGGCGTCCTTTAGACATTGCTTCAATGGGGCCGCGATCAGATGATCGCGGAAATCAGCAAGGCCCGAGCGGTCAGCTTGTGGTCCGGGTGGCTTCAATGGGGCCGCGATCAGATGATCGCGGAAATGAGCGCGAGATGGCGTATCTCATGCTGCGCACGTTGCTTCAATGGGGCCGCGATCAGATGATCGCGGAAATCTCCAGGCCGCGGTCTGAGCCTCGTCTCGGAAGTATGGCTTCAATGGGGCCGCGATCAGATGATCGCGGAAATGGCAGCGATGGCCCTCTTGGCCCTTGCGATGTACTGAGCTTCAATGGGGCCGCGATCAGATGATCGCGGAAATTCAGCGGGGCGGATGTGTTTCACATCAATCCTGATACGCTTCAATGGGGCCGCGATCAGATGATCGCGGAAATGGGCCGGCGCCACCTTCGAGCAACTGGCGGCCGCGCAGCTTCAATGGGGCCGCGATCAGATGATCGCGGAAATGCCTTCCGTGAGGAAGTGAATCGTGCCATGGCCGTCGCTGCTTCAATGGGGCCGCGATCAGATGATCGCGGAAATGTAGTCGCTCAGCACGTAGTTGGTGTAGCGAACCATGCTTCAATGGGGCCGCGATCAGATGATCGCGGAAATCCGGTGCAGAGCGCCTTTCTGACGGACCCTCGCCCGGCTTCAATGGGGCCGCGATCAGATGATCGCGGAAATAGCACGCCTGGGTGGTTGCCCTGATGCACAAAGAAGAGCTTCAATGGGGCCGCGATCAGATGATCGCGGAAATACCGTGCCCATCGACGCCCTAGTGCGGAATCATCTGGCTTCAATGGGGCCGCGATCAGATGATCGCGGAAATACCTTCGAGCAACTGGCGGCCGCGCACGAGGCGCAGCTTCAATGGGGCCGCGATCAGATGATCGCGGAAATTTGCCGCGACCACGGCCACCACAACCACCATTGACGCTTCAATGGGGCCGCGATCAGATGATCGCGGAAATCGCGCGCGTTCGGTTCACCCCGCGCTAACGGGACACGGGCTTCAATGGGGCCGCGATCAGATGATCGCGGAAATAGGTCCTCACCTAACCCATTCAGTTGTCAAATACCTACGGGTCCGCCTGCGAGAGGCCCGCACGACATCACCCATCATACTCGTCTCGCGCTGCTGTCCGCCACGTAACCCACGCATCTAAAACCGATTACCTCCCGCGAGCGCCCCCCGGCTTCTTCCTGCCGCCTGGCCGCTCGCAACCGCCTCTCCGGCTCACCGGGTCACAAACACCGGGTACTCCCCAATCTCCCCCTCCAGCACGCGGCCCAGCAGCCGCGCCTGAATCTCCAGCAACCGGCGGTAACTCACCCGGTAATCGAACAGCGGGTGCGTGACCATCGTGTCCATCCGGAGTTCGTACGCCCGGAAGAACCCCTTTCGCCCCTCCGCGGTCAGCGATACCGCCGGCCCCACCTGGATAAAGTCCTTGGATGTGACCATCCTTGTGTTGATCGCGTTCAGCACTGCCGAATCGGCGATCAGAGGCCGGAACGGCTCCATCAGGTCCAGCGCCAGCGCCGGCCTGCCGAACCGCGGCTGGTGGTAGAAGCCCAGATACGGGTCGAATCCCACCGCGTAGCATGCAATCGTAAGGTCCTTGGTCAGAACGCTGTAAGCCAGCGAAAGCAGCGCGTTCACTGCGTCCCGCGGCGGCCTGCGGTTCCGGCCTTCGAAGTCGAACCGGAACCGCTCCGGCGTGCCGTCCCCCGCCTCCGCTTTGATCATCCCGCCGAGCTGTCCGAAGTACAGCCGCGCCGCGTTCCCCTCGATCCCAAGCAACTCGTCCAGCCCGCGAGCCGTCTCGCTGCGTTCGGCCATTTCTCTCAGTTCCCTCAGCACCCGCGCATCTGGCTCCACGTGGTTGCGCTGTAGTAGCGTCCTCTGGTTCCGTATCTTCCCCGCCACCAGCCTCCGCGCCAGCCGGGCCGCGAACCATTCCTCCTCCGCCAGCCGGAACTGCGCCCGCCGCAGAAACACGTTCTTGGTGTTCAGGCCCGTCGTGATTCCGTAAAACCATCCGCCCTGGCTGAAATAGCAGATGGGCACACCCGACTCGCACAGCGATTGCACCGTCTGGGTCGTCACCTGTATGTTGCCCATGACGTTCAACTGGCAGATCTCCCCGATCCTCACCTCCTGCTTCAGCGCATCCTTCTCCCGGATTTGCAGAACCTCGCCGGACTTGCCCACCCTCAGCCCCTGTGTGTTGAGGTACAACGGACGCAGGTCGTCCCTGGGCGCCACCAGCGGCCGCACCTCCACGGCGGCCTTCCCAACCCTTCCCTCCGGCTCTGGGAACAGCGGGAGCTGCACGCCTCCCGTGTCAGACCTTCCTTCCCGCAGGCTCCGCGTCTCGTCGGGCAGGCAGATCGCCGCCAGCGAGCAACCCGGGCACTTCGGTGAATTCTCCAGGGGCGGCGGCAATTCTCCTCTTGCCGCCAGCGCCTTGGCTTCCGCCGCGGTCTGCAGCGTGGACTCGATCAGTTCCCCGGTGAACGGCACCCGCACCCGCTGTTTCGTCTTGACGTAGTAGACGACCCCTTCCTCGCATTGGTACCCGTTCTCGCGCAGGATCAGCCCTTGCAGTGCGAGCTGCACCTTGTCCGCCGGCCACAATTCGATGCCGTCGTCGGTTTCTCGCGGCCTGCCGTGCTTGTAGTCCACGGGCGTGGCGACGCCCCCTTCGAGCTCGACCAGGTCGATTCTGGCGATGACCTTGTGCGTTTCGCTTGCCAGCGTGACCGAGCGCGAGTGGATTCTGCTGGCTTCCGCCTCGGTCGGGCCGGGCAGTGCGGTGGGCTTCTCGTCCACCCGGGTGTGCTGTATCTTGCCCTCGATGGTGTCCACGCTCTCGCGGAACACGCCTTCGACCCATTCCAGGAAGAACAGCCGCGGGCAATAGACGAACTCGTTGAGCATGCGGGCGGGCAGATAGTCGGGCAGCGCCTCCGGGCGCGTTTCGGTTGTCGCGGGCAAAGCGCTCATAAATCACACCACGATGCAGGGGCTGTCGATGGCCGAGTACGGTCTACCCAGCGCGACGATGACCCGGTCGCCCCTGCCTTCGGCCGGGCCGAGGTTGACGAACAGCACCTGGTCCTCGGTGTGGTGGATGATGGCGGCCAGTTCGGCGCGGCACTGGGCCAGGTCGGTGGGCGTCATCTGGCACTCGAACACCGAGAATTGCAGATGATCCCCATAATTTCGCATGGCCCGAAACACCTTCCTTAGCCGCTTCTCATCCGCAATGTCGTAACAAACCAGGTACGACGAGCGCATGCGCTACCCTGTCGGTCGGAACAGCCCGAGACCGAAACTGCTAGAGTGCCCTAATCTGATGGGCCCGGCGACGGCCTCAGGGAAGGTTAGGCGCAGCCAATAGCCGCGCCGGTCGCCGATAAACGAGCGCACTCCTTGTGCCCGGCGTGGAACATGCACGGTCATCCAACTCGCCTCATCAGTCTCATCAACCTCAACTAATTCAGCCCCGTACGTTCCTCGCGAGGCAAGTTCTCGCCTGACCTGATTTCTGAGCGACTCCGAGGCCCTCGGATTCCCTCCTCGCAGATGATGACGAGGAGGCACGTAGGGCGTAGCAGACTCCCACACGGTTGCACGCGTACCGTCGAACCCTGGCGGAGGCGGCACGGCCGCGTCGAGCGGAATCAGCCGCATCTTCCAGGCGTCGACTTCCGGCCCCGCCGCAGCCCACGACAGTTCTCTTGAGGCTGCTTGGATGACAGCGGATTGTTCGTCGACGTCAAACGGGCGACCATCGCGCCATGCCAGCACACGCGTAAGTGCTCGGTTCTGCCACCACGCGAGGAACTCGGTGTGTTTGTGACCCTCGAGTGGTCTCCCCTCCGCGTTCTTGCCAAACATCTCGGCGACGTCTGCCCGCAACGACGCCGGAGCAGCACTCCACGTCGCGCATTGGCCGTGGCTCTTTATCAGCAGCAATTCACGGAGAACCGCCGATCTGAAACGCGAAGTCAAACGGACAGTGGCGCGCGGCTCTGGCGCAACATTCCATCCAACCGCAAGTTGGATCAGATGGCAATCGGGCTGCGGCGGGAATATCATCGGTCGTTCCCGCGCAGGTGCGCGCGGGGGCATGGCGGCGTACATAAGCTTCGCTCCTGGTGGGATGGTCCTGCGCACAACCTCAGGGTCATCAGTCACACGTTCGACATCAGTGCGGGTTGCGCTTTCTCTTGGTACCAGGACTCGTACGGGCGTGGGCGAGTCCGGTTGCTCACTGAGCAGGCAATTTGGCTCTGGTGGTGCATGTTCGTCGATGCGCCTGATGCTGCTCAATGCCTCCGCCCGCCCGAAGTAGACCAACCGCTCCAGACAGCGGTCGAGCACATCGCACAGATCAGGCCCCCAACGGTCGCCATCAAGGAACCACCAGACCGCGCCGGCATCACCGCGCGGCACACACCAGTAATTGTCCTGGACGAGGCTCGTCGAGTATTTGCGGAACTGAGGAACCGCTCCCCCCTTGTTCCCCTTTGGGTCCCAGCCGAACTCGACGGGATGGTACTGGCGCAGCGGGCTGCCCCTGCGCGCCCAGACAGGCAGATGAAACGAGTACGAAGACTCGCACATCGCGCGCACCAATGCATCGAGTTGTGCTACATCCGGCGTCCCTGTGGTCTCGCGGCTCCACTGATGCCATCGCGCGACGACTGCCCGCACGAAACGCCAGGGGCTCGGGGGCCACTCGCCGCTGGAGTCACCAAACGGATTGACCCGCCACGGCGTCGCATGAAAACGGCCCAGCGGGAACGATTGACAGAGAATCAGCTGCATCGCTCACTCGCTCTCGTCCTCATCATTATCATTGTCGCTGTCGTTGTCCTCGCCGCTGTTAGGGGCAACCACTCTTTCTGTAGCTTTTCTATACAGTTCCGCACGCGGCCAATAAACATCCGTTATAACCGGATCGCCGCTCTCGCCATTTCGAAAGCCTGCGTTTCTAATGGCGTCCTGTATGCAGACTTCGATCTCAACATCTAAGTCGCCCTGTTTGAGGGTGTCGAGTTGGAGGTGACAGCCGGATCGGAATCGGAAAGGTGTCGAAAGCAGTGCCCGAATCTTCCAAAGAGCAAGAGCGGCGAGGAACTCCTTCTGGGTGTCGGACAGCCCAAGTGTTCCTTGGCCGTCCCGTCGGCCGAACGACTTTAGCAGCGCCACGTCAAGCACAAAAGTCGCACGGATCTCGCGCGCCGTCGCATCGTCAACCGCGAAGATCGGCTGGCCCGAGGTCGTCTTCCCGAGTCTGTCGAACTTGACACCGGAGCGGTCGACCCTGGCAGCGCCAAAAGCCTCAAGGTGCGCCGTGAGCACCCGTGAGATCCTAATCTGCCACTGAGGAAAGAGCACGCCGTGTACAAGCGTGTTTGGGTCGTACTTGAATATGGTCTTGAACACCTGCCACCACTTCTCAGCCGGAGGGTGCGCGTTCTTTTCACCCCTGAGCACAATTCCAAATTCGGTGGCGAGATCATCCGCGAACTGCTCTCCGGCAGCCACTCCGTTTCGGAGACGTTGGCCGCCAAGGAAATACGTTGATGCAAGACGATGGCCCTCAGTCAAACTGGTTACGACTACTTCCTTTGCCTCTCCGCCGGTCGGTTCCGAGTCGGTGACGCAACGCAGGTATGGCATACCGTCCAGTTCACCTACGAGTTCGTAATCGTGGGCCCCGCGTATGCATACCGATTCAAGATGATTCGCCATACTGGCGGCGCTATCCACGATGCAAATGTGCTCAGTGGTTCCGTTGCCCCGCGGTGCTTTGTATATAACGTGTCCAACTTCAGGGAACCCGGCCGGCTGGAACCGGTCCCAACCGGCAACCGGAACGAGAACTGCCGTGAGCACGCATGGCGACGGGCCGTTCAACACCTCCGCCGGCGTCAACTTCCTCGGAACTGCCTTCATCTCAGGTGTCATCGTTTCCTCCTCGCTCGCGCCGCGGGCGCAGCCACCGGCTTACGAGCAGCGATCGTTCATAGTCAAGAATCGGAAACAGAAGGGATGCCGCGAGCGCTTCCACATCCCTTGAACTCCAAGGGGCGTCATTGCGTACGACGGCGGCGCCGGCCATCGTGTAACGGCTGGCGGCGAAGTGTACAGCCGCTGCAAGATCGCCCGTGCGCAACAGCCCCAGCAGTCTGCGGGCCACAGCCGGTGTCCGGGCTGCGCTCGCCGGCGGAAACAGGTTTACAGCCGGCCGACTGGAGGCACAAACCGGACGCAGATCGAACAAAGGTTGGAGAAACCCGAACAGACATAGCCGCCCGCTCACTTCACGGGCCCCGCCATTGCGCGCGGCTATGGATCTGACGCCGGCAGGCACGCGGCGCCAGTCAAACAGGGCGAACCTCGATATCCATTGGACAACCAGGTTGCTGTCCACCAGGCGCGAGAGCCAGCGGTCCACATCCGCTCCGCGAGCGGGCACCCCCAACCGCGCGGGATCACTCTCGTCCCGTGCTGATTCCCAGTCCAGAACTCGGCGGTGCAAGACCTCCGACAAAACGTGGCATATAGGCAGAGCCGACCGCCAGACCCATCGCTTCGGCACTTCCGGAGGGTGAACGAACCGTCGGCCACGAAGCTCCACTCCAAAGCGGTAAAGAGCGAGCGGGCGCCCAGCCGGAAACGACGAGGCAAGGGCCAATGCCAGCCGTGCCTCGGCACCGGGGGCTTCATCACCGAAGATTGTGACCAGCCACTCGGGTGGCAGGGGCTCCCATGCGATCTGCCGTTCGCGGAAATCCTTGTTCCTGTCAATGCGATCGAGGGCGGCCACTACGGAATCGAGCAGTGCACAGGCAACCTCCGAATCTGAAGGCGACTGCGCCACCTGAAGCAAGCCGCGCTCAATATCCCCTCTCAACCCCACGTAGCGCCAGCGCTTCCCTTTCGGACGATCAGCCAACGGGCCGCGAATCTGATTGACGAGGGCAAGCAGGCGCTCCATGGCGCTCGTGGCAGGATTGTGGAGCTGAGCCGCAGGGTCGCGCAGCTGAGTGTGGAACACGCCATCGAAACGAGGCTCGAACGTGTTCCCACTTGTCGTTCTCGCAAGTACGAAGCGGCGGAATCCAACTACGCCGGCGTCTACACCGCGTCGCATGACCGCAACAGCGAACGCGCCCGGGTTTGATGCCCCACGTCCACTCGCTTCGGCCCTCCCTCGGGAGAACATGGTCACGATCTCGGGTAATGTCATCGGACGCTCCCAGACCGGTGCCCAAACCTCCGCCATATCGTGGCCAGCCTCTCCAGCGCTGCACGGAGCAGCAGCTCGTGCAACGAAAGGAAATGCGCCGACTGCCCGTGCCCGAGAACCAAGCCGTCGAGACGGGCTGCCAGCGAAGAACGCCAATCCCTCGCATGCCAGTGCCATTGCCCACGGAGAGATGGCGCCCTCGCGATATGGGCGCTGCCCACTGTTATAAAGCTTGTTGGCGTCGCTAAACCAAGACGCGCCGTTTAGCTTCTCGACGATCCAACCTGCCGGATCACCGCGCAGCAGGCACTTGAGTTCGGCGCGCGCCGTATCGGGCGGTGCCTTGGCAATTTCCTGGACCGCTTTGTTCCACCCTTTTGAGAAATCACGCTTCCCTGCATTACCCCCGCTGCCGAGCAATCGGTTGAAGCTGACTCGAACACCAGGCACGGCATGCGCTGTCAAGATCTCAAGACTCTGCTCGGAGGTCGAAGCCTGATAGAGGGCGAGCTTGGCACTCGATTTCTGCGCTGCCTTCCATCCACGCTCGTAGGGTGACCACATCAGCTTCGCCCCAATTTCGCAAACGGTTTCGAGCATCGCGTCCATCGACGTTGGTCCGCCGACGACTTGCATCACGCCTTCCTTCCACGCGGCGCGCACGCGGGGCCACGCGGACCGTGCGAGGACACGCAACAAGCCGAGCGATGCAAGATAGTCCCCCAAGCTATCTAGTCGAAAGCCTGGGACAGGCAACGTAGGGAGAAGCGCGCGTTCATTCATTACATGCCCCCGGCAAGCGTGATCATACTTGATGGATTCGCGCTGGCGCGCCAGTCGGCCACGCGCACAAGGGCCTCGAGCCAAGCCAGTGCAAACGGCCCTAAGCGCCTTGGCTCCCCGTCCGGAACCGCACCCACGTTGCACTCATCAGGATCACGCCAGGGACCCACGAGGTCCACCACCAATCCCGTCCAGCCATAGCCGGTGAGCAGGAAGCCGTCCTCGGTCCATTCGCCAACCGCGCCATCGGCACCAACGGAAAACTCAAGCGACCAACGGTGACCGTTTATGGTGAGCGAATCCGGCTTTCTGGGAACCCCAAAAAGGTCATTGCCGTCTCGCATGGTGGAACGCAGGACAGACCGGACCTTTCCATGGTGCGCGGCAGCGAGGTAGACCGTGAGGGCCGGATAACCGGCCTTCCCCTCTTGGTAGCGCGCCCACAGCGCCAGCGCTGAGGCTGCCTCATGCCTCATACCGGGCCGAAATGGGACATGGCCCGCCCATCTCACTCGTGGCAATCCGCGCAGATGTTCCAACTCTTCTCTAGTCAGCGTCTGATCGACGGCCCATTGCAGGCGGACAGTATCCTTCTTGAAGACGGTTGGCAGTAGGAGAGCGCTACCGCGCAGTCGAGCCACCTCCCGGTGATAGAGGTCATCCTCACGTGGGACTTCCAAGGCAAGCGCGCGAGGACACTTGGCCAACGGCGCGGCGTGCACAGTGACCCCTGCCGGAAGTGCCGACTGCCACTTGGGATGGGCCTTCCCGATGTCGTGAAACGCCGCTGCCTCGATCACGGCTGTTCTTAGATCACCGGACAACCCGAGGGTATTGCAGATCAGTTCCGCTTCCGTGCGAGCATCTGCTAGGTGCGTTTCCAACGCAACATAGGCACTCGTTATACTCCGCTCGTCATCAGCCAGCGCGTATCCTGGACCGGCCGCAGGTACCTCTTGCAGACGATCCGACCGCTCGCCCGTCCAGCCAGAAGCCGTGGTGTAGCCACCCACGTCGCGGTGCAGCATGACGACCATGCCGGGGCGCAATTCCTGCAGAGCGCAAGCATCCCAACCACCCTCTTCGTCATTCCAAATCCAAGCCTTCGCACGCTGGTTCTTGAGCATGTCCTGCAACCGATAACAAGCGACAGGACAACCTTCGGAAGCCGGATCGAAGATGGGGCCATCCAGGGATTCTCCGCGAGGTGGACGGGGTCCCTTCCAGGTTCGCCAGAAGACCGTCAAGTCGGCGTCCGGATCAGCATTTCGAACAAAGGCGCTGACATCGGTAAAGCCGCCGTGCAAGTCGCGCTCGGTCGAGAACAGGCCGTGCAGGTCGAGTGCCCGCGGTAGTGGCGCTGGCGCGGGTTGAAGAGCGTCCTTGAGAATCTGCCGGTGCTCGGCATCCATTTGCTCGATCGCCGCTGAGAAGGCCATAGCCGCCGACGACGGAATAATGGCCTCGAGCAACTTCCCGGCAGCGTCCAAGTCCTGCTTCCTGTAGGGGCCCGCTTCGTCTTTCGGAGCTTTCCAAAAATACGCGAGAGCGGTGCTGTCGCGTCCGTCGCGGTTCAGCCGCCCGAGCCGCTGTACAACTGACGGCCAAGGAGCGAGTTCTGACCACAGCCGGCGCGCTGAGATATCCACACCGGCTTCAACGATTTGAGTGCTCACGCAAATCAGGCCTGGGTCGCCAGCCACCCGGCCGGATTCGGAGTCCTTCCGTCGCGCTTCGAAGGCCAGCAGACGCTGCTCAGAAGCCAGGCGATCGGCCGGACGAAAGCGCGAGGTCAAAAGGATCTTTGAGGCTTCGTTCGGGAGGGCCTTGAACACGGCCTGCGCGCTCCTGACGGTATTGCAGACTATCAATGAAAGCGTTCCCTCACGATGCTCCGACATTGCGCGCGCTGCAATCTGCTCATGCAGGTTGGGTGCCTGCCTTCTCGTAGACGCCTTGAACCACTGAACCGGACGCCGTGCGGTCAGCCGGGTTTGGACTCTCTTGTCTTGCCCAAGCTTGGGATCGAAGGGGGTGGCTTGGCCGAGGCCGTCCCTCTTCCGGTCCGTGGTTGCCAGAAACCCCTCGCCCACGGTTGCACTCATCCACGTGGTCCGACAAGGCTTCAACACTGGGAATCTCTTACGCCGCATCCAATCAAGCTGCGACGTTGTCCAGAGGCCCGGTCCCATCAACTGGACCTCGTCCACAATCCATCGGCAGTCGTTGTTTAGCAGTCCGAAGTGCATCGCCCAGTCGAACCGGCTCATCGAGTACCCCCGGTTCAGAGCTCGCGAGAGAAGTTGATCTTGGGTGCCCACCAAAACCCACGGCTGATCTGGTATGCGCACCCACTCCTCGTCGATAGCTCCAGCCATGAGCTGAAAAACCGGGACACGAGTGATGCCACGTTTCGCAGCAAGTGCAGCAAAGCAGCGGTTCAGCCGTTCCGAGGTCTGGCGGACCAGCGTCCGCATAGGCAGGCAGTAGACGAGATGTAACGGTTCGTCAAGTCGGGCTTCGAACTTGCGCCACGCCCATGCAAGAACGGCACCCTCTGTCTTGCCGAGGCCTGTTGGGATGGGAAGGATTTCGGGAAGACCTTCAACCGCAACGTTCACTTGCCAATCATATGGCCCCTCATCCCGACGCTTGAACTCCATGGCATCACAGAAGAATGAAGTGAAATCCTCCAAGGCAGCGGTCCTCACAACGGGTCACCTTCAGGGGATGAAGAAATGGAAAGCCTAAGACACTCTATGACATAAGGCTACATTTCATCCTCAACGCCTATTTGCGATTATTCACCTAATTTAGTCCGCCGTCAACGCATTTTCGCTCGAATTGACAAGAAATATCTTTCGATTTATCAATGAATTACCCACCCGCTCCCCATTGACTCGCCAGCCTCGTGCTATTCAGCGACGATGCCGTCTCGCCCAACCCAAGCTCTTTGACAATCGAATCACTGCTTCGCGTGCCCACTCTTGCGGGCTACGCATACCGGCCGTTCTGGCTTCGTTTCGAAGGATGCACACTCTTACCCGTATGTCCCAGTCGCCCCCAGGTTGTCTGCCGCCTGCCGCCGTTCTATAGTTGTTCTGACCGGATGAATCTGCCCAATCTGCTCACGATCCTGCGGATATTTTTCGTGCCGCTGCTGGTGGCGCTGGTCGTGCAAGAGCGCTTTCAGCTCGAGCTCGCGGGCTTCTCCGTCTCAAGTGATCTGGTCGCCCTCGCCATCTTCCTTGCCGCCGCCGCCACCGACCTGCTCGACGGATACCTAGCCCGCCGCTGGGGCCAGATCACCACCGTGGGCACGCTGCTCGACCCTATCGCCGACAAGCTTCTCATCTCGGCGGCCTTGATTGCCCTGGTGCAGATAGACTTGATTCCCGCCTGGATGGTGATCCTGGTCGTGGGCCGGGAGTTCGCCATCTCCGGCTTGCGCGGAATCGCAGCCGCGGAGGGCTATACCATCCGGGCCAGCGAGCTCGGAAAGACGAAGATGACCAGCCAGGTGATCGCCGTCGTCCTGCTGCTGCTCAGCATTCGCTTCCAGGGGCTGCACCGCTGGGCCATGCTGTGGATGTACGGGGTCCTCTTTTTCACTCTGCTCTCGGCCGCGGCTTACTTCGCCAAGTTCTGGCGCAAGGTGGACGACCGGATCAAGCTGCGCCGCCGCCGTGAACTTCTCCAGCTCGAGCGCCGGCAGAGGAGAAAGCGGAGAGAGGCCGCCGCTGGCCTGTAAGGAACGGCTCGGTGAGCGCGCACGACGCCCCCCAGATCGCTGTCGTCGTCGTCAACTGGAATCGCCGCGACCTGCTGCGCCGGTGCCTGGACTCGCTGGCCCGCCAGCAGGACGCCGGCTTCGAAGTGATCCTGATTGACAACGGCTCCGACGATGGCTCGCCGGACATGGTGGCTGCGGAGTATCCCGTCTGCGGCCCGTTCCCGCTCCGCCTCATCCGCAACGCGTCGAACCGTGGCTTCTGCGCCGCTAACAACCAGGGCTTCGCCGCCAGCCGGTCGCCGTTTATCGCCCTGTTGAACAACGACGCCGAGGCCGACCCGGGCTGGCTGGCCGCCCTGCGGCGCTGTTTTGACGAGCGGCCCGAAATCGGCATGGCCGCGTCCAAGATTCTGGTGTACGAAGATCCCAGCCGGATCGACAAAGCCGGGCACCTGATCTACCCCGACGGACAGAACCGCGGGCGAGGATCGGGCGAGATCGACCGGGGGCAGTACGGCCGGCGGGAGGAGGTCCTCTGGCCGGACGGTTGCGCCGCCATGTACCGCAAGGTAATGTTGGACGAGATCGGCGGCTTCGACGAGGACTTCTTCGCCTACGGCGACGATGCGGAATTGGGCCTGCGGGCGAGGATCGCCGGCTGGAGCTGTTTGTACGCGCCGGACGCGGTGGTTCGACACCACCGGGGCTCCACGTTGGGCGTTACCTCCAGCCGCCGGCTGGAACTGATCGAGCGTAACCGGGTGCTGCTTGCGGTGAAGCTCTTTCCTTGGAGTCTGTTGTGGATGAACGGCGTGTATTACCTCGCGCGCATCGCCGCCGGAGCGTGGGCGGCGGCGCGCGGCAAGGGCGAAATCGGAAGGTTCCGGACTTGGCGAGACAAGATCAGAGCGGTGGGGGCGCTCCTGAAGGGCGACTTCGGGGCGCTGCTGCTTCTCCCCAGGATGTTCCGCAAGCGCCGGGAGGTGTCCAGGATTCGGAAGCTGTCTCCCCGCCAGGTGAGGGAGCTGATCCTGCGCCACCGGATCGGGTTGCGGAGTCTGACGGAGAACGTCGCATAGACGCTGAGGCCTCCGAGCAGGCGTGCCCTGCCTGTGGCTCGCCCGAGTTCCTCGCCTTGTTTCGGGGCACGGACCGGCTCTACCGCACCACCAGAAAGCAGTTTCAGGTGGTCGAGTGCCGGCGGTGCCGCCTCATCCGGCTGCACCCGCAGCCCACTCCGCAGGAGCTGCCCGCATATTATCCGCCTTCCTACTGGTTCGAACCCGGTGGGGATTCCGCCGAGCGGTTGGAGGAGCTTTACCGCCGCATCGTGCTTCACGACCACGTTCGCTTTGTCAGGCGCGCTCTGCAAGCCGCGGGAAAGACAGGGGTGGTTCTCGATGTCGGCTGCGGAGGCGGCCTGTTTCTGGGGATGCTGGCTCGTGACGGCGTCAAAGTCGCGGGGCTGGATTTCTCGTTGGACGCGGCGGAAGTGGCTTGGCGGAAGCAGAACGTGCCGGCCGTCTGCGCCAGCCTCTCGCACGCACCGTTTGCGCCCGGAAGTTGTGCCGTCGTGACCATGTTCCACGTGCTGGAGCATCTCTACGATCCCAACACCTACGTCCAATCGGCCTACGAATTGCTCCAGCCGGGCGGGCGGCTTGTAATCCAGGTGCCCAACGCCTCCTCCTGGCAGTCCCTGTTGCTGGGAGAGAACTGGAGCGGGCTCGACATTCCGCGGCACTTGCTGACGTTCCGTGTGAGCGATGTGGAAGTCCTGCTCGACAGGTGCGGCTTCGAGCCGGTGCGCTTCAAGCACTTCTCGCTGCGGGATAATCCGGCCGGCCTGGCCACCAGCCTGGCGCCGTCGCTTGATCCCATGGCCCGCCGTGTGCGGGGTGTCGGGGAAGGCCCCAGGAAGAAGCTGCTCAAGGACCTTCTTTACTTTTGCCTGGTGGCTGCCTGCGTCCCGCCCACGCTCCTGGAGGCCGCCTGCCGCGCCGGCTCCACAGTTATGGTGGAGGCGCGAAAGAAGTCGTGACGTCAAGGTTCCCCCGCTGGCTGGCCGGCACCGTCCTGGAGCGCTATGTACTCCACTTTGAAACCCTGATCGAGCGTGCTGTCGACCGGTTCGCCCAGGACTTGCCCGCCGGGTCGCTTGTGCTCGACGCTGGATGCGGGGAGGGCCGCTACGCCGGCCACTTCGGGCGCCACCGCTACGTGGGAGTGGACCTGGCCGTCGGGGATGCGTCCTGGGACTACACGCGGGTTCAGGCGCTCGCCGACCTCGCCGCGCTGCCGTTTGCGCCGGAGAGCTTCGACGCCTGTCTCAATATCGTGACGCTGGAGCACGTTCCCGAGCCCAGCGTGGCGCTTGGGGAGATGGGACGCGTCCTCAAGCCGGGCGGCAGATTGCTGCTTGCCGTGCCCCACGAGTGGGAGATCCACCAGGCCCCCCACGACTACTTCCGGTTCACCGCTTACGGCGTCGAGCGCCTGCTCGTGGCCGCTGGATTCGAGGACCTTCGCATTGCGCCCGCGGGAGGCTTCTTCCGGCTGCTTTCCAGGCGGCTCTTGAACAGCCTGCGGTTCTTCCCGGCGCCGCTGGTCCCGCTCGCGGCGTTGTTTGTCGCGCCGCCCGCACTGCTCGTGCCCGCGCTGGATTTCCTTGACCGCGAGCGAGTCTTTACACTGGGTTATATATGCACTGCGCGAAAGTCCTGTTGATCCTGTGGGCCTCGCTCGCCGTGGCCAGCGACTTCAGCGGTACCTCGGCGCTGAAGTTTACCGCCGCGGCGGTCGGCGTCGGTCCCCGTCCGCCGGGTTCTCCCGCCATCCGGAAGTTCCAGCAGCACATACTCGCGAATCTCAAGCAGTGCCGTTGCGAGGTGATCGAGGACAACTTCACCGCCCAGACGCCGAAGGGCGCCGTCGCGATGAAGAACATCATCGCCAGGTTCGCGGGTAGTTCCGGCCGCGCCATTGCCGTCACGGGGCACTACGACACCAAGATCTTCGATTTCCGCTTTGTGGGCGCCAACGATGGCGGCGCTTCCGCGGGCTTTCTGCTGGAGATGGCCCGGGTGCTGGCGGGCAAGCCCCGCAAGGACGACGTCTACCTGGTCTGGTTCGATGGGGAAGAAGCCTTCGGCGAATGGAGTGACACCGACGGTATCTACGGCAGCCGCCACCTGGCGGCGAAGTGGGCGGCCGACGGCACCGCCCGGCGGCTGAAGGCGCTCATCAACGTGGACATGATCGGCGACAAGGACCTGCGGATTCCCAAGGAGATGAACTCCACGCAGTCTCTCGGGCGGCTGGTGTGGCAGGTGGCCGCGGACCTCGGCTATCGCAGCCGTTTTGTGAACGATACCATCGCCATCGAGGACGATCACGTGCCGTTTCTGCGCATCGGCGTCCCGGCGCTGAACCTGATCGACTTCAACTACGGGCCGAATCACTCCTGGTGGCACACGCCGCATGACACCATGGATAAGCTGAGCTCCGAGAGCTTCCAGATTGTCGGCGACGTTCTGCTGGAGACCATCCGGCGGCTGGAGCAGTAACGCGGTTACTGGCCGGCGATGAACGCCCGGCCCTTCCCGAAAGGAGGATCAAGCTCCTTGACCGTGAACTGTGCCTGTGATCCTTTCACCTGTACCTGGACGTGGTGATAGAACCGTCCTTGGGCGAAGTTGTCCTCCGCGGTCCACACGTCGCCGATGCCGGCGCCAGAACTGCCCACTTCCATGTAGGTGATGCCGTCCAGGACCATGTGGATGAACGTGTGGCCGTGCCCGGAGATCACGTAGTCTACTCCGTACTCTGATGCGAGGCGGTGCAGCGGAAACGCGCGGCTTTGCAGCTTCACCAGCGCCAGCCACGTGGGGTGGTGAAGGAAGACGAAGGCCGGATCCTTGCCGCGGTGCTTCTTCAGGTCCTCTTCCAGGAACCGCAGAGCCTCCGGAGTCAGGTCCTGACTGCGGCTGGTGTCGAGCACCACGAAGTGCGCGTTTTGATGATTGAAGCTGTAAGTGGCCGGACGGCCGTTCTGCTCCTCGAAGAGCTTCTCCGAGTAGCTGCTCCAGATGTCGTGATTCCCGGGCACAAGGAAGAACGGATACCGCTTGTACTTGTCCAGGAACGCGCGGATCTCCCGCCACTGCGCCTCTGCCGTCGCATCCTGCACCCCCTGGATCGTGTCGCCCACGTTAATGACGAAATCGGGACGGAAGCGGTCGACCTCTTCCCAAACCTGGGCGTAGATTTCCTGCCTCGGACTTCCGGTGCGGTCGCCCACAATCGAGAACCGGAAGTCGTTGGCGGGCCCGGCCGCCCAACAGGCCAGCGCCAGCCACAGCGCCGCCCAGCATCTCAGGGTCTGTCGCATGGGTACATTCTCTCACGGTTGGTTGAGATTCACGGCGAATTCTCCATTCCTCCAGGCACTACTGTTCTTGAACGCCCTCGACGCCTTTGTGGCAGCCAGCCTGGTGCCGCTCGCGATCGCCGCCGTGATCAGCGGGCTGGACGACCTGGTGCTGGACGTGTGGCTGGCCGTTAGCCGCCTGCGGCGCCGCCCCGCCAGGACGCCGCAGCCGCAGCCGGCGGGCCCGCACAAGCGCATCGCGGTGTTCGTGCCTCTCTGGCAGGAGCACGCCGTCATCGGCAGGATGCTGCGGCATAACCTGGAAACCGTCCGGTACGCGGAATACGACTTTTTCGTTGGCGCCTATCCGAACGATGCGCGGACGCTGGACGCGGTCCGCCAGATCGAAACGGAGTCACCGTCCGTGCACCTTATGATCGTTCCGCACGACGGCCCCACCTCCAAGGCGGACTGCCTGAACTGGATCTATCAGGGCATGTTGGCGTATGAGGAAGCTTGCGGGATTCACTTCGACGTCGTGGTGACCCACGACGCTGAAGACGTGATCCATCCGGACAGCCTGCGCTGGATCAGCCGCTTGTCGGATCAGTACGACATGGTGCAGTTGCCGGTGCTGCCGCTCCCCACGCCGGGCCTCAGGCTCACCCACGGCGTCTACTGCGACGAATTTGCCGAGTTCCAGACCAAAGACGTTCCGGCCCGGAGAGCGCTTGGCGGCTTCCTGCCCTCGAACGGTGTCGGAACGGGATACTCTCGAAAGGCGCTGGAAGCGCTGGCGGCCTCCGACTGCAACTGCGTCTTCGACCCCACCTGCCTGACCGAGGATTACGACTGCGGGATCCGGCTCCACAAGCTGGGATTCCGGCAGATCTTCCTGCCTATCCGTTTTCAGGACGGCGCGCCGGTGGCCACGCGGGAGTACTTCCCGAAGCGATTCCGGCAAGCGGTGCGGCAGCGCACCCGGTGGGTGATCGGGATCGCGCTACAGGGATGGGAACGTCACGGATGGCGGGGAGAAGCAGGCACCGTCTACTGGTTCTGGCGGGACCGCAAGGGGCTGATCGGAAACCCGCTCAGCCTGCTGGGCAACCTGGTCTTCCTCTATGGCTTCGCGACGTTCATCGTCAGCCTGATGAGCGGCCGGCCCTGGGCGCTCGGAAACCTGGGGCTGACGCCCTCCGCGCGGTTCTGGCTGGAAGCGGCGCTCGCCAGCCAGACCTTCCGGCTGCTGGTAAGGGGCGCTTGTTCCGCGCGGATCTACGGCTGGGCCTTCGCTTCCGGAGTGCCGGTGCGCGCCGTCGCGGGCAACTGGATCAACGCCTCCGCGACGGTGCTCGCGGTCCTGCGCTACGCCCATGCGCGGCTGCGGAGCCGGTCGCACGCCTGGCTGAAGACCGAGCACACCTACCCGGCGATCGAGACTGCAAGCCGCCCTGGACTCGCGGCGGCCGAGCCTGTGGACCCCGCCCTTGTGCAACGGCGCGTGGCGCGCGCGCTGCCTGCCCACGCCGTCGAGCGGTGGCGCGTGTTGCCCTTCCGTGTCGCGGAAGGGAGCATGTTTCTCGCCACGCCGGAAGAACCCCCGGCCCGGTTGAAGCGGGAGCTGGCGAGGTTCACGGGGCTCGACATCCAGTTTCAGCTGGTTCCCGCGGAGAACTTCGAAGAGCTGCGCCGGCTTCACGTGCGGTAGCTGGCGTTGATGCGGATGTACTCCTCGGTGAGGTCGCAGGTCCAGAAGCAGCTCTGGCCGCGGCCGCGGCCCTGAATCACGAACCGGATGACGCAGTCCGGAGAATCCAAGTCGTGCTTCAGTTCGCGCTCGTCGAAGTCGGCGGCCAGGCCGCTGCCGCACACCTGGGTGCCCTGGAGGAAGATGTCCACACGGGAGGGATCGAACTTCACGCCGGCATTGCCCGCCGCCGACAAGATCCTGCCCCAGTTGGGATCGGAACCGGCGATCGCGGTCTTCACCAAGGGCGAGTTCGCGATCGCGCGTGCAATCTGCGTGGCGGCCGCGTCATCCGCCGCGCCCCTCACGTGGATCGTGACCTTCTTCCGGGCTCCCTCGCCGTCCCTGGCGATCATCTCAGCCAGATCCTGGAGCACCCAACTGAGCACCTCGTCGAAGACCAGCAGCTCCTTGCTGCCGGGAGCGATCCCGCTGGCGCCGTTCGCCAGCAGAAGCAGGGAATCGTTGGTGGAGGTGTCGCCGTCCACGGTCAGCCGGTGGAAACTGCGGCCGGCGGCGAAGGCGAGCGACTTGCGGAGCCGGACCGCGGGGATCGCGGCGTCGGTCATTACAAAGCAGAGGGTCGTCGCCATGTTCGGGTGAATCATGCCCGCTCCCTTGGCCATTCCCGCAATCCTCACCAATCCCTGCTTGAGCGGCAGTTCCCCGAAGGCCACCTTGGGGACGCGGTCGGTGGTCATGATGGCGCGCGAAACCTCGTGGAACCGTTCGGCGCTGAGAGCCTTCACCAAGCGGGGCAGGGCCCTGGTGATGAGCCTGTGATCGAGTTCGACACCGATGACGCCCGTGGAGGCCGGCAGGACCTGGCGCGGCTCGATCTTCAGTTTCGATGCCGCCTCGCGGCAACAGGCGGCCGCCACCTTCATCCCCGCGCGCGTGGCGCAATTGGCGTTGCCAGCGTTTGCCAGGATGGCGCGCGCGCTGCCCTTGGAAGACTTGAGATGCTCCCGGCAAAGCTGCACCGGAGCCGCCTGCACCAGGTTGGTCGTGAACAGTCCCGCCGCGCTCGCGGCCCGGTCAGAGACGATCAACGCCAGATCGTCCCTCTTGTCCTTCCTGATCCCTGCGTACGTCGATGCGAATCGAAAGCCCAGCGGTAGTTTCACGGCCCGACCTTTCCCAACTCCTCACCCGGCTGCGCGTGATGTCCGTTCCTGAATGCGTCAGCCGCCATTCTGCGGCGTCCCTCGAGCTGAACCTCCAACAGCTCGAGAGCAGTGCCTTCGCCGCAGTGTACCAGCAACCGCCGGTCCGATGCTGAGAGCGTCCCCGGCCTTCCGGCATGCGCTTCCGCCACTTGCGCTCTCCAGATCTGCAACGTCCGGCCTCGAAAACTCGTGTAGACCCCCGGCCATGGCACCAGGCCGCGCACTCTATTGTAGATCTGGCGGGCGGGCAGACTCCAATCGACCCGGCCGTCCTCCTTGCGCAGGATCGGCGCCAGCGTGGCGAGCGAGTCATCCTGCTTGCGGGGCAGGATGGTCCCGGCCGCCAGTCCCTCGAGGGTCTCGACGAGCAGGTCCGCTCCCATCACGGCCAGCCGCTGCGCCAGTTCGATCGCCGTCTCCTCCGGCCCGATCGGAGTCTCCCGCGCCAGGAGAATGTCGCCTGTGTCCATTCCGGCGTCGATGCGCATGGTGGTCACGCCGGTAACGGATTCGCCCCGCGCGATCGCCCATTGAATGGGGGCCGCGCCTCGATACTTCGGCAACAGCGACGCGTGAACGTTGATGATGCCTAGCGGGGGGATGTCGATGATGCTCTGGGGAATGATCTGGCCGTAGCCCACGACCACCATGGCCTCGGGGCGCAATTCCCCAAGCTGCGCCACCACCTCAGGACGCCGGATGCGGTCCGGTTGCCGAACTTCCAGTCCACGGCCGAGCGCGGCCTGCTTGACCGGAGAAGGAATCAGCTCCTGTCTCCGGCCCTGGGGACGGTCCGGCTGCGTGTAGACGGCAACAACGTCGTGGCCGGTTTTCAGGATTCGCTCGAGTGTGGGAACCGCAAAGGAGGGCGTTCCGAGGAAGACCAGCCTCACGCCCACTCGCCGTCCCTTTCGAGCTTGCGGATCTTGCGGCGAATCAGATCGCGCTTCAAGGCGCTCAAGTGGTTCAAGTAGAGCCGGCCGTTCAAGTGGTCGATCTCGTGCTGAAACGCGCGGGCAAGCAGATCGTCGCCCGTGGTCTCGAATGTCTCGCCCTTCACGTTCTGCGCCCGGACGGTGACTCTAGTCCCGCGGCGAACCGGCTCGCGGAAGCCCGGCACGCTGAGGCAGCCTTCTTCGGTCACCTGTCTCCCTTCTTTGCGGATGATCTCAGGATTGATGAGGACCAGCTTCTGCGGAGGCCCCTCTCCACCGGAAATGTCGATTACCGAGATCCGCCGCGGGATGCCGATCTGAGGCGCAGCCAATCCGACCCCCCTGGCGGCGTACATGGTCTCAAACATATCCTCGATCAGCTTGTGCAACTCGGGCGTGTCGAACTCGGTGACGGGTTCGGCCGGCGTCTCCAGCACGGGGTTCCCATATTTCACAATCGGGTAGATCATCAGAAGTTCTTCACCTGTTCCATGAAACCATCGAAGTTGCGGCGCGTCTCGGCGAGGGAATCGCCGCCGAATTTCTCCAGCATAGCTTGAGCCAGGACCAGGGCGACCATGGCCTCGCCGATCACGCCCGCGGCCGGAACCACGCAGACATCGCTGCGCTCGTAAGCGGCCGACGCCGGCTCGCGCGTGACAAAATCCACGGATTCCAGAGGCCGACGGAGGGTCGAGATCGGCTTCAGGTAGCCGCGGACGGTCACGTCCTCGCCGTTGGTGATCCCGCCCTCGATGCCGCCGGCGCGGTTCGAGGCCCGTGTAAAGCGGCGCTGCTCTTTGTCGTAGTGGATGGTGTCCTGCACCGCGGAACCAGGACTGGCCGCCCCTTCCGCCGCGCCGCCGATTTCGACACCCTTCACGGCCTGAATGGAGACGACGGCTTGTGCCAGCCGCCCGTCCAGCCTTGAATCCCAACTGACGTGCGAGCCGAGACCGGGCGGAACGCCCCGCGCCACCACCTCGAAGACGCCTCCGAGGGTGTCTCCGGTTCGATAGGCCTCGTCCACGGCCGCTTTCATCTGCTGTTCCACTTCCGGGTCCACGCAGCCGAGCAGGATCTCGGCGCGACCGGCCAGGGCGACAATCTCATCCCAGGAAGCGCTTCTCGAAAGCTTCACGGCTCCCACCGCCACCACATGACTGAGAACCTGGATGCCGAACTCGCCCAGGAACGCCTTGGCGATGCCTCCGGCGGCCACGCGCGCCGCCGTCTCCCTGGCGCTTGCCCTTTCCAGGATGTAGCGGGCGTCGCGAAAATCGTACTTGATGCAGCCTGCCAGGTCGGCGTGGCCCGGGCGGGGGCGCGTCACCGGCCTTCGCTTTCCCTCGGCGCCTTCGGAATCCTCGACGGGAAGCACATCCACCCAGTTCTGCCAATCCCTGTTCCGGATCAGCAGGGCGATCGGAGATCCTATGGTGCGTGAATGGCGAACACCGGAAACGATGCCCACCTCATCGCTCTCGATCTTCATGCGGCCGCCGCGGCCGTAACCCTGCTGCCTGCGCCACAGTTCGCGGTTGATGGCCGCCAGCGAGACGGGAATCCCAGCCGGCAAGCCGGTCAGCGTCGCCACCAGGCATTGCCCGTGCGATTCCCCCGCGGTTTCAAAGCGCAACATGTAGCGTCTCTCCTGCGGCGGCCCGGCCTCCCGCTCACTTGCCGGCCTGAGCCTTGTCCAGTATCGAGGCGGCGAGATAGTTGATCACTTTGGCCTCGTTGCGAGCCCTCTCGTAATACGCGGCTTTGAGCAAAGCATCCTTGCGGTTCAACAGCGTCTCGCGGATGGTCTGCTGCACGCGAGGATCGTTCAAGTCCCGCTGGCCCGCCGGCTCCTTGGAGATCACTTTCAGGACGCGGTACCCTTCCGCAGTTCTGATCACCGGGGAAAACTGCCCCGGTTGAAGCTGCATCACCATTTTGCGTAACTCTACGTTGGCCCGCTCCAGCGCCGATTCCGCGATGAACCCCAGGTCGCCTCCGTTCGGAGAGCTCTCGGGATCCTCGGAGAAGTTCTGGGCCAGCATGGCGAAGTCGTCACCGTTCTTCAACCGCGTCTGGATCATCTGGATCTTCTTCCTGGCCTGGTCCTCGTTCTGCGCCTTGTCGCTCTTGAGGTTCCGTATGGCAGGACTGGGATTGGGCGTGACCAGGATCTGCGCCAGGTGAACCTGAGGCTCAGCCAGATTGAAGCTGTCCCGGTTTGCGGTATAGAAATCGGTGACGTCCTTGTCGGTGATGTTGATCCGCGAAGTGATTTCCCGGTTGAACAGCTTCTGCACGCTGAGGTCCCGCCGCAGTTGGGCTTTCAACTCGTCGGCGGTCATCTTGCGCTCGGCGAGCTGCTTCTGAAACTCCTCCTGCGTATAAGGCGCCTTCAGCTCGTTGAACTTGGCTTCCACATCAGCATCCACCGCCATTAGGCCGAGTTTCTCGGCGCGCTGCAGCATGATCTCGTTGTCGATGATGCTCCTGAGCACCTCCAATCTCTGAATGGCGATCAAGTCCTCGCTGGTCTCGGGGTTGGTCCGGTCCGGCGGATACTGCGTGGCGTACTGCTTGTCCAGATCGGCCATAGTAATTACGCGGTTGTTGACGCTGGCGGCCACATCGGCGGGCGGGGACCGGCGGCAGGCGGCAAGCGACAGGACCACAAGCGCAAGGACAGCCAGGAGCAGCAATCGCTTTGACATAGGGTGAACAAGTATTGTACCGAACCGCAATAGGCCCGGGCTGATGTGACGCGCCAAGGGCGGGAAAGGGTACAATTGGCTCGCACGGAGGAGTCAAATGGGATTCAAGAACCTGATGATCTGCAAGGCAGCAGTGTGCCTCGGGTTTGGACCGCTGCTGCTCTTTCTGCCCGGACCGTTACTGGGCCTATTGGGAGCTCCCTTCGATGCCGGCGCGGCGCTGACGGCGAGGGAATACGGGGCTGCGCTCATCGGCAACCTGATGCTGACCTGGTTTGCCAGAAACGCGGGAGAATCGGCGGCCCGGCGCGCGATCATCCTGCACCTGTTCGTGTACGATGCCATCGCCTGCGCTGCGACGCTGACCATTCAGCTCACGGGAGGTTTAGGCCCGTTGGGGTGGGGCATCATTGCCGTGTACCTGTTCTTCGCCGCCGGTTTCGGCCGGCTTCTGTTCGCGGGGGCCGGCGCCTCGCCCAAACAGCCGGAAGCCGCCTGAGACCGGCGACCACCACGGCCGCCGGCCCATGCGCGGCCGTTCCGCCGGCGCTGCCGCCGACGAGTCGCGCGAATTGGCGATATAATTCACTCCTATTCTCATAAGGAGACTACCCTCATGCCTGAAGATTCTGATCGCCGTACATTCCTGAAGAAAGCTTCCCTGGTGGCGGCGTCGGCGCCGTTCGCCATCCACACGGGTTGTTCCTCAGGCTCCGGTCCTGTCGCCGACACCAGGGACGGCAGAGTCCGGGGCCAGGTCATCGACGGAATCAACGTCTTCCGGGGGATACCCTATGGCGGTGACACGTCGGGCAAGAACCGTTTCATGCCGCCCACCAAGGTGCAGCCGTGGACGGGCGTGCGCGACGCAATCAACTGGGGACACGTGGCTCCACAACCGCCGTCCTCGGGCAACATCGACTACGTCAACATGGTGCGCTGGATGGAACTTCCCGGCGGCCAGGGCGAGGACTGCCTGGTGCTGAACGTCTACACTCCGGGACTCAAGGACGGCGGGAAACGTCCCGTCATGTTCTCGATCCACGGAGGAGGCTTCACGAGCGGCACCAGCGGGAATCCAGTGTTCAACGGCGTGGCCCTGGCCAAGCTGGGCGACGTGATTCTGGTCACCATGAACCATCGCCTGGGCTGCCTGGGATACCTGCACCTGGGCGACATGGCGCCGGAGCTGGAGTACTCGGGCGTGGCGGGGATGATGGACATCGTCGCGGCGCTGGAGTGGGTGCGCGACAACATCGAGAACTTCGGCGGCGATCCCTCGAGGGTGATGATCTTCGGCCAATCCGGCGGAGGCGCCAAGGTTTCCCACCTGATGGCGATGCCTTCGGCCAAGGGACTGTTTCATCGAGCGGCTATACAGAGCGGCGCGTCTCTACGTTCCGGCACCCGCGAAGCGGCCAACGCGACGGCCGAGCGCATGCTGGCGCAATTCGGGCTCAGCAAGGCGCGCGTGCGGGAGTTGCAGGAGATCCCGTTCGAGATGATGATCGGGGCCCAGGCGGCGGTCGGTGGAAGGTTCAGCCCGTTTGTGGACGGCAAGGTGGTTCCGGGGAACCCCTTCGACCCGGCTGCGCCGGAAGTCTCCGCCGACGTGCCGGTGATTGTCGGCATGAACTTGCACGACAGCGCGTTCAGCACGAGCAACTTCGAGCTTGACGAAGCCGGCCTGAAAGCGCAAGCCAAGACCATGTTCGGCGCGGGCGCGGATCGGGTGGTGGCGGCCTATCGCGCCGCCGATCCGAAGGCGACGCCGTTCCTGTTGCTCGCCCGGATGGCGACCGATCGCGGGACGCGCCGCAACTCGATGACCCTGGCGGAGCGCAAGGCCGCCCTGGGCAAGGCGGCCGCGCACATGTACCTGCTGGAGTATTCATCGGTGCCGCATGGAGGGAAGTTCGGCAGCGTTCACGGCACGGAGATGCCGCTTTTCTACCACAACCTGGACGCCTGGCCGATCGCGGGCGCCGGACCGGACGCGCAGGCCCTGGCCGCGAAGATGGCCGGCGCGTATATTGCCTTCGCAAAGACCGGCAGGCCGGACGTCCCAGGGGTCGGCGAGTGGCCCGCATATACGGCAGACACGCGAGCCACGATGATTTTCGACGTGAACACCAGAGTGGAGAACGCTCCACACAAGGACCTGCTGGAACTGGTGGCGAAGTACGCCGTGGAGCCGCAGGGGCCGCCCAGGCGGGGCTGATTCAGCTGGCCAGCCGGACGCCCTCCCAGCGGGCGACGACGGCGGTGGCGAGGCAGTTGCCGGCGACGTTCACCGAGGTGCGGGCCATGTCCAGCAAGGCGTCGATGCCGAGCAGCAGGGCTGCGCCCTGCATCGGGAGCCCGAATTGCGCCAGCGTTCCGGCCAGAATGACCAGCGACGCTCTCGGGACACCGGCCACGCCCTTGCTGGTGAGCATGAGGGTCAACATCATGAGTAGCTGCTGCCCGGCGGAGAGCGGAATGCCGGCCGCCTGCGCCACGAACACCGATGCCAGCGAGAGGTAGAGCGTGGAGCCGTCCAGATTGAAGCTGTAGCCGGTCGGGATGACGAAAGAGACGATGTGGCGGGGCACGCCGAACCGTTCCATGTTCTCCAGGGCTCTCGGCAAGGCGGCTTCGCTCGACGAAGTGGAGAAGGCGATCAGGAACGGCTCGCGCACGGCCCGCCAGAAGGCGAGGACCGGAATCCGGGCGATCCACATGACTGCGCCAAGCACCAGGACGAGGAACACGGCCTGCGCCGCGTACATGGTCGCAATCAGCCTGCCCAGGCCCACCAGCACCGCGGGGCCGTTGCCGCCGACCGTCGCCGCCATGGCCGCGCAGACCCCCATTGGGGCCAGCCACATCACGTAGCCCGTGTACTTGAACATCACCTCGGCCAGGGACCTGGCGAACTCGACCACGGGCCGGGCCTTCTCCCCGATGGCAGCGCAAGCGGCTCCGAAAAACAACGAGAAGACCACCAGTTGGAGCACTTCTCCGCGGGCCATGGCGTCAATGACGCTGGCGGGGAAGACGTGCTCGAGAAAGCCGGCCCAGCCGGGAGACGCCGCCACCGCGGGAGGCGCCTCACCGGGCTGGGCGAGGGTCATGCCTTCGCCGGGCCTGACAAGGTTCACCGCGCCGAGGCCAAGGAACAAAGCCACCGAGGTGACGATCTCGAAGTAGATTACGGCCTTGAGCGCGATCCTGCCCATGGCTCGCATGCTGCCCGTACCCGCGATCCCGTAAACCAACGTGCCGAACAGGAGCGGTGCGACGATGGACCGGATCAGCCGCAAGAAGATGTTGCTCACCGGGGCCAGCGTGCGGGCGAAGCCGGGTGCCGCCAGGCCCAGCGCCACGCCCACGGCCATGCCCACGAAGATCCAGCCCGTGAGCGAAAGGCGTCTTACCGTTCTCCCCACTTCAGCTTCTCCCGGAGCACATCGAAGAAATGCAGCTTCATCGGGCGGATGAGGTGGACGGAATGGCTGGAACTGCGGCACACCACCACGTCGCCGCGGCGAAGCGGCTCTCCAACCTGGCCGTCGATGGTCAGGTAGGCGTCGCCATCGGCGGCGAGGTTCCGGACGCGGATCACGCTCGCGCCCGGTACGATGACGGGGCGATTGGTGAGCGTATGGGGCGAGATGGGCGTCAGGCAGAGACACTCCACCGTGGGAAACACGATCGGCCCTCCGGCGGAGAGCGAGTAAGCCGTGGAGCCGGTGGGGGTGCTCACCACCAGACCGTCGGCCTTATAGCGGCATACCAGTTGCGCGTCCGACCAGGTCTCCAGGTCGATCATGCGCGCAATGGAGGCCTTGCTGAAGACGATGTCGTTCAGAGCTTCGTAGGTGGAGACGGTTTGGTCTCCCCTGAGCAGCTCGCAGCCCAGCATCCGGCGCAGGCTGGTGCGGACCTCCCCGCGAAGGACACCGTCCAGGGCGGGGTAGATCTCGTCGACGGTAATCGCGGTCAGGAATCCGAGTCCCCCGAGGTTCACGGCGAAGATGGGGATCTCGCGGCCGCCCACGGCGCGGGCGGCCGACAAGAGCGTTCCGTCTCCTCCCAGGACAATGACCAACTGGCAGCCTTCCGGCACGCGCTCGCGCACGATGCCATCGGGCTTTCCGGCATAGGCGGCGGTGGCCTCATCGATCCGCAGGGAGAGGCCCCGGGCCGAGAGCCAGTCCACCAGGGCGGGCACCACCTCCGCCGCCTTGGAGGTGTGCGGCTTGGAGATCAATCCAACCTTCTCAATGTCGGGCATGGAGAAGAAACTCCTTATTCCCTTCGGCGCCCAGAATGGGGCTCTCCATCAGTTCCGTGCTGAAGCCAAGCTGGCGGGCCGCCGACTCCACGCGTTCGCAAGCGCTTCGGTGAAGCGCCGGGTCCCGCACGATGCCGCCTCTTCCGACCTGGCCCCGGCCGACCTCGAACTGGGGCTTGACGAGAACGACCAAATCCCCGCCTTCCCCCACGAGGGCGGCCACGGGGGGCAGGATCAACGTTACCGAAATGAAACTGACATCGCAAGCCGCGAAGCCGGCGGTTTCGCCGATGTCCTCCGGCTTGAGGTAGCGCGCGTTGATCCCTTCGCGCACCACGACGCGAGGATCGTTGCGCAGTGTCCAGTCCAGTTGCCCCCGGCCCACGTCCACGGCGTAGACGCGCCGCGCGCCCCGCTGGAGCAGGCAGTCGGTGAAACCGCCGGTCGAGGCCCCGACATCGAGGCAGACCCGGCCGGCGACGTCGATCCGGAAGGCAACCAGGGCGGCCTCGAGCTTCTTTCCGGCGCGGCTGACGTAAGGCAATCGCTCCAGAATCTCCACTTTCGATTCCAGGGGTACGCTGTGGCCGGGCTTGGCGGCGCGGGCGCCGTCCACCAGGACCTGCCCCGCCAGCACCAGCGCACGCGCTTTCTCCCGGGATTCCGCCAGACCGCGATCGACCAACAGTACATCGAGGCGCTGTTTGCCCCCTTGTGTCATGCGCGGCGGTGGACGATCAGATCGGCCAGCTCCCTGAGGCGAGTGGCGCGGCCGCCGAAAGAAGCCAGCGCGGCGCAGGCGGCTTCGCGCTCACTTTCGGCCATGCGGCGCGAATTCTCGATGCCGTGGACAGCGGGGAAGGTAATCTTATGCTGTGCCGCGTCTTTGCCCGCCGTCTTGCCCAGCGTCTCGGACGAGGCCTCGACGTCAAGCAGGTCGTCCACGATCTGGAAGGCGAGGCCGATGTGTTCGCCGTAACGCGATAGCGCGTCGAGCTGGCCGTCGCCGGCACCCGCGAAGACCCCCCCGATGCGAAGGCTGGCCCGGAGAAGCGCGCCGGTCTTGGCGCGATGGATCGTTTCGAGGAGTACGGGGTCGGGCGCCTTTCCCTCGCCCTCCAGGTCGGCGACCTGGCCCGCCACCATGCCGGAGGGGGTTCCGGCCGCTGTGGCCAGCTCCAGCACCATACGGGACCGGCGCCCCTCATCCACCGACTCGATCCCGCTCAGCACCTGGAAGGCAAGCGTGAGCAAGGCGTCGCCCGCGAGGATCGCCATGGCTTCCCCGAAGACCTTGTGACAGGTGGGGCGGCCGCGGCGCAGATCGTCGTTATCGAGCGCGGGCAGGTCGTCGTGGATCAGGGAGTAGGTGTGGACCAGTTCCAGCGCGCAAGCCGCCGTCTCGATGCCTTCAGCGCGATCCGAGACCGCGCGCGCCGCCTCCAGGCAGAGGATCGGGCGCAGGCGCTTGCCTCCGGCAAAAAGGCTGTAGCGCATGGCCCGGTGGATGGTCACGGGCGGCGTCGTTTCGGCGGGCACGAGCCGCGCCAGTTCGGCATCGACCAACCTCTGCTGCCGGTCCAGGTAGTCGCGGAGGGTCATTCCTTCTCGGGGCTGTATGGTTCGGCCTGTACTTGGTTCTTCTTCTTGAGCAGGATCTCGATGCGGGTCTCCGCCTCGTCCAACTGTCTGCGGCAGGCCTGGCTGAGTCCGACGCCCTTCTCGAACAGCTCGAGGGAGCGTTCCAGCGGCAAGTCGCCGGCCTCCAGCTCCTTGACGATGTTCTCCAACTCCGCCAATCCGGCCTCGAAACCCGCCAGGGGTCTATCATCGCTGTTCTCGCCGGGCATCGCCCTATTCTAACCCAGGCTCCGGATCACATATCATGTGTTTATGACCATGCGAGGAGTTGTTGTGACAGGCCTGACGCTCTTGGCGGCGTCAGGACTGCGAGCCGATTTCAGCTACGACCAGACGAGCAAGATCACCGGCGGCGCCATGGCCAGCATGATGAAGGTGGTCGGAGTCTTCTCCAAGAGCGCGAGGGAACCGATCAAGACGTCGGTGCTGGTTAGGGGCGACGTCATGGCCCATACCAGCGCGGACAGCGCGACGATCATCGACGTGGGCAAGGAGACCATCACGGAGGTCAACTTCAAGCAGAAGACATACTCGGTCATCACCTTCGCCGAGATGGCCCGATATCTGGAGCTGATGTCCAAGAAGGCGGCCCAGCAGTCGGGCGGCAAAGGGGAGATGAACTTCAAGGCGTCGGTCAAGGAAACGGGGCAGACGCGGCAGATTTCCGGTCTGGACACGCGGGAAGTCGTGCTGACGATGGTGATGGAGGGGACGGACAAGGAGTCGGGCCAGAAGGGCTCGATGACGGTCACCTCCAACATGTGGCTGGCCAGGAACGTTCCCGGTTACGAAGAGGTAAGGGCCTTCAACCAGAAGATGGCGCAGAAGCTTGCGTGGATGCCGGGCAGCAACGCCTTCGCGCAGGGCCGCGGCGACCTGGCCAAGGCTTTTGGCGATCTTCAGAAGGAAGGCGCCAAGCTGGACGGCGTGCCGGTGCTCCAACTGGTGTCGATGGGCGCCGCGGGCGAAGGGCAGCCCGGCCAGCCGGCGCCGCAGGCGAGCCAGGGCGGACAGGAGGGTGAATCGTCGAGGCCTGGGATCGGCGGGACGTTGGGTCGCCTGGGGGGCCTGGGCGGGCTCGGCCGGCGCAAGAAGCAGGAGGAGCCGCCGCCGCAGCAACCGCAGGCGGCTGCATCGGGCACACCGGCGTCGCTGATGGAGATGACCACGGAACTGACGAACTTCTCGAGCGGTCCGATCGACGCGGCGAGGCTCCAGGTTCCTGCCGGCTTCCGCCAGGTCGAGAACGAGATGGCCAAGGCGCTGAAGTAGAGGCAGGTCGCGCTGGCGAATCAGTGCGCTTTGGTGGGCGCCCTCTCGGAGAGCGGATCCGGCTCCCCCGGTTCCTTGCTCTGGTACTGGACGATCAGCGAGATGCGGCGGTTGGAGGGGTCCTCGGGCGCATCGGCCTTGCGGAGACGCTGATCGGCATACCCCCGGACCTGAGTCACCTGATTGGGGGCGAGGCCGCTCTGCTGCATGAGTCTCCGGGTAGCGTTGGCGCGATCGACCGACAGCTCCCAATTGCCGTAGTTGCCTCGCCCCGCGAACGGTCGGGCATCGGTATGACCCTCGATCGAGACCTTGTTGGGGAGCTTGCCCAGTTCCTGCGCCAGCATCGTGAGCAACTGGTGCCCGTCGCCATTCGGCTCCGGACTGCCGCTGGCAAAGAAGGTGTCCACGTTGGACTCGAGTAGCTCGACGCGCAGCCCCTCGCTCGTCACAGTCATTTCGACCTGCTTGCCGAGCTTCTCGAAGTTGTCCATCTTCCGGACGGACTTCTGGAGCTCCTCCTTGAGCTCCTGCATATTGTCCTTGGATAGGGCAAAGTTGTCGCCGGAGCCCGCCAGGCCGCTCCCAACCTTCTTGGAGGTGCCGGTGGGATCCTTGAAGTAGCCGCCCACGGCCTCCTGAATCTGCTTGCTGCTGTTCATCAGCCACAGCACGATGAACAGCGCCATCATGGCGGTGACGAAATCGGCGTAGGCCACCTTCCAGGCGCCGCCGTGATGGCCGCCGTGCGCCGCCTTCTTCTTGATTACGATGATGGGGCGGTGGCCGGACATGGCGCCTACTTCTGTTCGGGAGCGGCCGCGGCTGCGCCGCCGCCCCGGCAGGCCTGCTCGGTCTCCTTGAAGCTCGGCCGCACGTGCCCTGGAATGGACCGGCGGCCGATCTCGATGACCATCAGCGGCGATACCCCCTTGATGAACGCGGTCATGAGCGTGCGCAGCACCTGAAGAAAGGCGCGCTCATCGTCGGCCTTCTTGGACATGTTGGCCGCCAGCGGCCCCACCAGCCCGTAGCAGAGGAGAATCCCGAGGAAGGTCCCGACCAGGGCCGCGGCCACCTTGTGGCCGATCTCCTCCGGAGGGCCGCCCAACGCCCCCATGGTGATGACCACGCCCAGCACGGCGGCCACGATGCCAAGGCCGGGCAGCGAGTCCGCCATGGTGCTGAGAGCCGCAACCGGCTGCGTGGCATCATGATGGAGAACTTCCATGTCGGATTCCATCATCTGATCCACGTCGAACGGCTCCACACCGCCGGTGGACGCCATCCGCAGGGTGTCACACACAAAATCACGGAGCTCGTGGTCCTTCAAGAACGCGGGGTACTTGGAAAGAACGGGACTCTTATCCGGCTCTTCCACGTCGGACTCCAGGGAGACCAGGCCTTCGCGCCGCGCCTTGTTGAACAGCTCATACATCATCTTCAGTGTTTCCAGGTAGCGTTGCCTGGTGAACTTGGAGCCTCCCAAGGTCCCGGCCAGGTTCTTCCCGATCCGGCTCAGGATATGGGGTGGATTGGCGACCAGGACGGTACCGACGGCGGCGCCGCCGATGATAAGGAGTTCCGCGGGTTGGAGCAACACGGCCAGGTTGCCATGCTCGAGAAGGTAGCCCCCAACCACGGCTCCGAAGACGACGACGATTCCTATGATTGCGAACATGATTGCTTAGTCCACCGGAGCATGTCGAGCGTCAGCCTACAATCACGTGGTTCCCGCCGAGCGAGACACATTTTGCCAGCGCGTCTTCGGCGCGCTTCAGGATCGTTTCCGGCGTATCCCCGGGCCGAACGGCGCTCGCCCCGACCGAAAGCGTCGCCCTGATCATCCTTCCCCACCACCGGACCGCGGCAAGCCTGGCCAATTGCTGAAGGCGCTCGGCGACGTCTATGATGGCCCCTTCGGGGCAGCCCGCCAGGATCACGATGAGCCGGTCCGGGCCGCGGCGGCCCACCAGGTCCGTGGTCCTGAGGGTGGCGGCGAAAGATTTCGCCATCACCCAGGTCAGCTTCTCGGCGGCTTGCATTCCGTGCGTGCGGGACAACTGGCCGGCGCCGTCCACCTGGATGCACAGAACGCTGAAAGGGACTCTCCTGCGGCTGAATTCATCCAGGTTGTCGACAAGGCCGGAGGCGAGCAGGCCGTTGTCCGAATCCTGAGTGAAATCGTGGAGGCAGCCGTCGTCGGCCAGGTGCTCCGCAAACGCGCCCACTGCCAGGGAAGGATGCTTCTCCTCGAAGCTCTCGGCGGCGCCGATCACGCGCCCGTCCTCGTCCCGCACGGGGACGGCGTGGATCAACACGGGCACGCGGTAGCCGTCCTTGTGAGGCAGGTATACGGTCCTGGTCTGGCGCTTCCCTTCGCGCATCGCATCCAGCAGCGGACAGGACGATTCGCAGAGCTGCGCCTCCTGCTCGTCGGAATGCGCCAGCCCCGAGGCGCCGCAATTCCGTCCAATGACCTCGTGCCTCAGGTAGCCCGTGATTCGCTCGGCGCCGTCGTTCCAGAACGTGACTTTGCGCTGGCGATCCACGATGCAAATCCCCGTGTTCATCGACTCGAGAATGGAACGATATACCTCTGGTGGCACGACTCGCGACGGAAGACCGTCCTCCCAGGATTGTATCGGCGGGGCCCGCTCAGTCCCTTACACCCGTGCAACCTGGACTTGCTACGCTTGACAAGAGCTGTGGGTCAGGAATTTGGTGAATAGCGGCAGGCACAAGGTGACAATCCAGGACAGGCTTTCGGAGGCTTCACGTTGAGGCCGGAGCGTCAACGACCGACGTCGTGGTACCTGGATCCCGTGGTCGCACAGCAGAAGCGAGAGGTCCATCGCGAGCTGGTGTACCGCTGGACGCGCGGGCTCCAAGTGGGGACGTACCTGAAGACCGACCTGTTTGAGGAGGCCAACGGCGCGGACCAGATCCTGTTTGACCTGTATCCGCCCCCATGCCGGGCGATCGGGATGGATCTTTCGGCGGCGACCGCGACCGAAGCCGCCCGGCGCTGTCCGAGCGATTCCGCCCGATTCATGGCGTGCGATGCCAGGCATGTGGCTCTTCGGCCAGGCTCGCTGGACCTCATTGTCTCGACTTCGACGCTGGATCACCTGGAATCGGCAGAACAGTTTCGGGCGAGCCTGGCAGAGCTGTCCGCGCTTCTTCGGGGGGGAGGTGTACTCATTATCACGGTGGACAACCCCCAGAATCCCCTATACAGACCATTGCGCTGGGCAAGCCACCGGGGATGGCTTCCCTTTGTCCTTGGCTACACGCCGAAGCTCAAAGAGCTTAAGGACTTCTTGATTGAACTTCAATTGGAGGTTCTCGGCGGCGACTGGATCCTGCACAATCCACGAGCGTTCTCGACATTGTTGTGGATGTTTCTTCGTAAGTTCTTAAAAAAACGGGCTGACCTTCCCATTCGGTTCTTCCTGGGGCTGTTCGCGCTGCTCGGCCGGCTGCCGACAAGGCGTTGGACCGGTTGTTTCAGTGCAGTTTATGCGCGATGCCCAGAGCGCCGAAGTGGGGTGGAATAACACTCATGGAGGGGGTGCTATAGCCTCGTTTGTGCAA
This sequence comes from Bryobacteraceae bacterium, assembly GCA_041946685.1. GTDB lineage: Bacteria > Acidobacteriota > Terriglobia > Bryobacterales > Bryobacteraceae > JBHGAV01. The sequence goes on from JBHGAV010000006.1 coordinate 34,056, forward strand.
TTGGTATATTCTATCTCTTGGTACAACCGCTACAAGTGAAACCGCAACCCATGCGGGTTCCCCCATACCTGGTCCTGACATTCGTCCTTCTCGCCAGCGCGATTGGTGCCGGTGTCTGGATATACGGCCTTGAGCGGGAGCGCCGCGTCTTGGCCAATCGCACCGAGGGGCTTCTGGGTGTCGCAGACCTCAAGGTTTCGCAGATAGCCCACTGGCGGCGGGAGCGGATCGGGGATGTGAGGCTTGCGGCCGGGTCAACGGATCTCAAGCGCAGGCTGGAGCGGCATCTGCTCGATCCGTCAAACCGGGAGAACGAAGCCACGATACTGGAGTGGTTCGGCGCGCTCCGGGACAACTACCATTACGAGGACGTTGTCCTCTGCGACGCCCAGGGTGCCGCCAGAATCGCCCTCAAGCCGTCGCCGGGCGGCGGTTTTTGCGGCGAGATCGCAAGCCAAGCGATACGAAGAAATTCCGAGTTCGCCTCCGATTTCTTGCGAACTTCGGAGGGACGCTTCCGGCTGGTATTTGCCGCGCCGGTCCTCGGAGGGCGGGCCACGCCGGTTGGCGCCCTGCTCCTGGTGTGTGACCCGGACGACTACCTGTTCCCCCTGATGCGGATCTGGCCCCCGCCAGGTGAAACGTCCGAGACACTGCTGGTAGAGAGACGCGGGAACAACGTCCTGTATCTGAGCGGTTCAAGGCATCGCGTGAGCGCGACGCTCAGCCGTGAACTGCCCCTGTCGCGGACGGATCGTCTGGCGGTGCAGGCGGTGATGGGCCGGGAGGGCGGCGTTTCAGGCGTGGACTACCGGGGAGTCAAGGTGCTCGGCGCCGCGCGGCGCGTACCGGACACGCCCTGGTACGTGCTCGCGAAGGTGGACAGGACGGAGGCGCTGGCATCCCTGCGGACCGCCCACTGGATGGTGCTTCTGATCTTCAGCCTGTTGGTGGTATCCGCTGCGTTCGCCGTGATTCTGTTCTGGCGCCAGCAGCAGCTCCGCTTCTACCGGGAGCAGCACGCAGCCACAGCCGAGGTGGAGCGCGTGAACCGTGCTCTGCGCATGCTGACTTCATGCGAAGAGGCTCTGATCCGCACTACCGAGGAGACTCCACTGTACGAGGAGCTCTGCCGGGTTGCGGTCGAGGTGGGGGGATACAAACTCGCCTGGGTGGGGCTCGCCGAGCAGGACGAAGCGAAGAGGGTCCGCCTGGCAGCGAAGACCGGTGTGGACAGCGGATTCTTGCAGACGGGAGGAATCACGTGGGCCGACGAGCCTCGCGGGCGCAGCCCGATGGGGACAGCAATTCGAACGGGCCGTATGGCCGTTGTGCGCGGCACACTGGAACTGGAACACGAGCCCTTTAGGCAGTTCGCCGATCTTCATGGGATTGTCGCGGGCGTCGGCCTGCCGCTGCGGGTGGAAGGGGTGGTGGTCGGCGCGCTGGCGGTGTACTCGGGAGAGACCGAATCGTTCGACACGCGGGAGATAGCGATACTCACCGCGCTTTCCGAGGATGTGTCCTTTGGCGTGCAAAGCATCCGGCGCCGGGACTCGCAACGCGCGGCGGAGAAGGCCTTGCAGCAGCGTGAGGAGCAACTTCGGCAGTGGCAGAAGCTGGAAAGCATAGGCCGGCTTGCCGGGAGTGTGGCCCACGATTTCAACAACTACCTGGCGGTGATCGACGGGTACTGCGATGCGATCCTGACGGACCTCCCCCCGGATGACCCGTTGCGGCGGCCGGTGTCCGAGATCCGCAGGTCCGGGGAAAGGGCGGCCCAACTGACGAGGCAATTGCTCGCATTCAGCCGGAAGCAACCTCTGGACCTCAGGCACACTTCACTCGCGGAGGTTCTGAAGGATTCCGAAGGCATGCTCAGGCGGCTGGCGGGCGAGGGCGTCGAGGTTGCCTTGGAATGGGCTCCCGACCTCTGGCCGATCATGGCGGACCCGGTCCAGATGCAGCAGGTGCTGATGAACCTGGCCGCGAACGCCCGCGACGCGATGCCGGGCGGCGGCAGACTGACCGTACGCGCCTCCAATTTCGTCGGGAAGCAAGACGCGGCGGCGCCCGGGACGCAGCCGGAAGAGCACGTTCTACTCTCCGTGCAGGACACGGGCACCGGCATGGACGAGGAGACCCGAAGCCGCCTCTTCGAGCCGTTCTTCACGACCAAGGAGCCCGGCCATGGAACCGGGCTCGGCCTCTCGACGGTCTACGGCATCGTTCGGCAGAGCGGGGGCTGGATCTCGGTTGAGAGCCAGGCGGGAAAAGGCACGACCTTCCTCATTCGCTTCCCGCGATCGGATGCAAACCCCCTCCAGTTCGGGCATACTGCCTAAAGAGGAGGAGGAAGCACATGATACGACGGGTAGTTCTTCTTGCGGCGATTCTGACTCTCGCTCTCTGCCTCTCCGCCGGCGCGGCCGACGTCACGGGCAAGTGGACCGCCCAGTTCGACACCCCGATCGGCGTGCAGAACTATACTTACGAACTCAAGGCCGAGGGCGAGAAGCTCACCGGAAAGGCCACGGGGCCGCAAGGCTCGGTTGAGATCCAGGAGGGCAAGGTGAGCGGCGACGAGATCTTCTTCGTCGAGAACATGAAGTTCGAGGATATGCCGCTGCGCATCGAATACAGAGGCAAGGTCGCCGGCGACGAGATCAAGTTCGCCCGGAAGGTCGCCGATTTTGGCGGCGAGGAATTCGTCGCCAAGCGCGCTAAGTGACCGGTCGCTTGACCGTGACGAGCACGGAAACCGCCGCTCACCCGGCGGCGGGCAAGGCAGCCAACGCGCGGGCGACCTCATCGTCCGGGTACTCGTAATCCTGGAGCTTGCCGCTGAGGTAGCTGTCGTAAGCCGACAGGTCGAAGTGCCCGTGGCCGGTCAGGCAGAAGACAATGACGCGCGGATGTCCCTCTTCGCGCGCGGCGATGGCTTCCTCGATGGCGGCGTGGATCGCATGCGCCGACTCGGGCGCAGGGAGGATTCCTTCGGCCTGGGTGAACTGGACGGCGGCCTGGAAAACCGGCGTCTGGGGATAGGCGCGCGCTTCCAGGTAGCCATGGTGGAGCAGGTGGCTGGCCAGAGGCGCGGCCCCATGATACCGCAACCCGCCCGCGTGAATGCCGGGGGGCACGAAGTCGTGACCCAGCGTGAACATCTTCAAGAGCGGCGTCATCTTGGCGATGTCGCCGAAGTCATAGACGAAAGAGCCCTTGGTCAAGGTGGGGCAAGCCGTGGGTTCGACAGCCATAAGCCGGACCTTCGACCCCTTGAACTTGTCGAGCACGTAGGGCAGAACGAGGCCGCCGAAGCTGCTCCCGCCGCCGAAGCAACCGATGACGACATCCGGCTCCTCCCCCGCCATCTGCATCTGGAGCTTGGTCTCCTGGCCGACCACCGTCTGGTGCAGCAACACATGGTTCAACACGCTGCCCAACGAGTAGTTCGTATCGCTGTGAGTCGCGGCGTCTTCCACCGCCTCGCTGATGGCGATGCCCAGGCTCCCCGGTGAATCCGGATGCTGTGCGAGCACGGCACGCCCCGCGTTGGTAAGAGGGCTGGGACTGGGATGTACCTCGGCTCCCCAGGTGTTCATCAACATGCGCCGGTAAGGCTTCTGCTCGTAGCTGACCTTGACCATGTAGACGGTGCATTCCATTCCGAACATGCGGCACGCTAGGGAGAGGGCGCTGCCCCACTGTCCGGCTCCGGTCTCAGTCGACAGCCGCCGGATGCCTTCCTTCTTGTTGTAGTAAGCCTGCGCCACGGCGGTATTGGGCTTATGACTTCCCGCCGGGCTGACACCCTCGTACTTGTAGTAGATGTGAGCAGGGGTCTGAAGGGCCGCCTCCAGACGTCGCGCGCGATAGAGAGGAGTCGGCCGCCATAAACGGTAGATGTCCAGCACTTCTCCCGGAATGTCAATCTCCGGTTTCGGAGAGAACTCCTGCTCGATGAGGCCCATGGGGAATATTGGGGTCAGGGCCTCCGGACCGATCGGCTTGAGCGTTCCCGGATCCAGCGGCAACGCGAGCGGCTCCTTAAGTGACGGCAGGACGTTCACCCAGGAGGAGGGCAACTGCTGTTCAGAAAGCAGAAACTTGGAATTCTGGTTCACAGAGACGCTCCAGGCAAGAAATCAAAACACTCATTCTAGCAGCACTGGGGGCACTCCCCCCCCAGGAACCATTCTCGGGATTGAATGCTGCTATGCTACGCGGACCGCCGGCGCCTTCCCACGAACGGCGATGCCACCGCCCACAGTAACATAAACACAAAACAGAAACCGATCAGGATGTTCACCGCCGTGGTGTTGTACTTGGGGGGGATCGGCATCAGGCCGATCGCCAGCGCTGCCACTCCGCTAAGCACGTGCCAATACCAGGCCTTGGGGCCCGAAAGAAAAAGGATAATCAGTGCGAGGCCGCCTGCAACGGCGTATGCCACCATCGCCCATGTAGTCGGGGACATTCCTTACTCCTTTACCTCAACCATTCTACAACTGGAACCAAGAATGCAAAACCCCCAGTGGGGGTTGGTGCAAACCCTTGAGGAACAATGAGATGTGGAGCAGCCTCGGGTATTTTTCACATCCTCGTGAAGAAAGTGCACGGGCTGCGGCCGAAAGGGCCGGCGGGCAGCGAGGCTGTGCGGCCGCCACGGATCAGCATATAATGACCAGACAGATGGTCGTCATCGTGCCGGCAGGTCGGCACAGAGCGGGGGCCAGGGATCACCACTCTCTGCCCGTTCCAACACCATTGATGCAACATCAAAGGAGACATGTGAATATGAAGCGCCTAAACGGCGTAATGCTCGCGCTCGCTGTCGCCACGGCCTTTGCCGCCAGCGTCGGCTGCGCAACCAAGAAGTTCGTCCGGGAGACTGTAGCCCCGGTTCAGAAGAAAGTCGACGATCTGGACAAGACGACATCCCAGCAAGCTAGTTCGATCGCCGAACTTGAAAAGGGTGTCTCGCGGGTCGACGAGCGCGCCAAGAGCGCCGACGACCGAGCGGGAGCCGCCGCCCGGGAAGCCGCAAGGGCCAACGAACAGGCCGCGATCGGAATCAAGGATGCCGCAGCCGCGCGCGGAGTCGGCGAGAAGGGACTGGCCAGAGCCGGTGAGGTGGAGCGCAGTGTCGGCACGCTGGGGACCAAGGTTGAGAACCTGGACAACTTCAAGCTGGTCAGCTCCGAGACGGTGCTGTTCGATCTCGGCATGGCCGCGCTGAAGGACGACGCCAAGCAGAAGCTCGACGCGGTCGCGTCCAAAGTCAGCGGGATGAAGCGCTATACCATCGAGGTGCAGGGGTTTACGGATTCCACAGGGGATCCTGAGACGAACGTTCGGCTCAGCCAACGGCGCGCCGACGCGGTGGTCCGCTACCTGACCGTGCAAGGGAAGGTCCCCTTGTTCCGGATTCAGACGCTCGGCCTCGGAGAAGAGAATCCCGCCGCCGACAATAAGACCCGTGACGGCCGCAAGGAGAACCGCCGGGTTGAGGTCAAGATCTACGCCGCTGATCTAGGAATGTAGGTCTGCCGGGCCGCGTGCCCAGCCGCTACCGCAGTCTCTTGGCCAGTTCCGCGGCGAGCACTTCCGCCCGTTCGGCAAGGTTGTTCGCCCTGAGGAGGTCTGTGGCCCGGGCCTCCTCAGCCTGGCGAATGAAGGTCCGCACCTGCCCGGCCAGATCCTCCTGCTCGCTGTTCAATCGTCTCCCAGCAAGCGCGGCCAGGGTGTTCTGCGCGCGTGCGATCCGATCCGTTATGGATCGCTCCAGCGCCTGCTGCTGGGCCGCGGTCAGCATCGGACGCAATTGAGGAGCAGGGGCGGCGGGAGCCGGTGCTGAAGACTCGGCTGGCGCGGGAGCGCGCGGACTGGCCCTGGAGGGACGCTTCTTCTCCTCAGGGGGAGGCGGTGGAAGAGGCTCTGTGATCTGACCCGGCAGGCCGGCCGGTTCCTGAGTTTCCGCGCTCGGGGAAAGCTGAGGCGGCGGCTCTAGTTGAGGCGGCGGGGCGGGCGACGGCTGAGTCTGCGCGGGGATCTTGGCGGGCGGAGGTGCTGGCTTCGACTTACGGAACAACCGGCAAGAGCTCAGGGCCGGGAGCAGCAGCGCGATGAGAAGGGCGGCCCGGACCGTAGTCATGCTCATGCTTCGCCGGCTCCTACCGGCGTGGCGAGCTGCCGCGCGGGGAGACGCAGCCAGAACGTCGTTCCCTTGCCGGGCTCGCTCGCGAAGTCGATGCTCCCATTGTGCAACTGGACTACCCTGAAAGTCATGGCCAGGCCGATGCCCGAACCGTGCTGCTTGGTGGTGAAGTAGAGGTTGAAGATCTTCTCCCTGACCGCGGCTGGAATCCCAGCGCCCTGATCGGAGACCTGGATCACACAGTCCGGTCCCACCCGCTTCACGCTCATGCCGAGGCGCCCGCCGGTCTTCATCGATTCCACGGCATTCATCACCACGTTCAGGACGGCCTGCTTGAGCATATCGCGATCCGCCTCCAGCGTGACCGGGCCGGAGTCGCAGTCGAGCGCGAGGTGTACGCCCTGCTTGGCCGCCTCAGGAGTCACCAGCGTGGCGAGTTCGCGCACCAGTTCCACCGCGTCGACTGGCGCCAGTTGAAGATCCACCGGCCTGGTGAAGTCGAGGAAGGTCTTGACGACTCGATCCAGGCGGGTGATCTCGGAGGAGATCACGTCGATCTCCCGCGAAGCTTCCGGCACCTGGTCTCCGATCTGAGCCCTGAGAACCTCGACGTGCAGGGCGATGGAGTTCAGAGGGTTCTTGATTTCATGAGCTGCCCCACCGGTGAGGCGGCTGATGGCGGCGAGCCTTGTCGACAGGTCCAACCGGGTCCCGATCTCGCGCCGGCTTTCGGCGTCGCGCAGGCTTACCAGCGTCCCCAGACGGTCTCGGCCGGGGAAGCTCTCCAGCAATTCCACGTTCACCAGCAGACGCGTCGCCGGATGACCGTCCCGCTCGAGCGCAACGAGCGAGTCCTTCAACGGCCGGCGAAAGCCGACAGCCCCGCTGACTGCGGCTCCCAGGGCCGTGGAAGGAGGGAACAGGTCTTGCAGGGATCTTCCCATCAGTTCCCACCGCCCCCTTCCGAGCAAACCCTCCACGGCCCTGCCGGCCATGATAAGGCGGTTGTCGCGGTCGAACAACAGGACAGCCTCCTCGAGGCGCTCCAGGAGCTGCTCGATGTTTCCCCGCAGTTCGACCGCGTCCTGCCGCGCACCCCGGAACTGCTGCCCCAGCACTTGCAGCTTGCTCTCCAGGGCCGCCACCTCCTTCGGCTCCTCCTTTCCCGGGCCCGTCGGCAGCGGCGATTCGCCCTTCGCGATGCGGTCGATGGCATCGCTGACGCGCGCCAGGGGCCGGAAGGCGATGTTGGAGACAAGGACGGCCAGGGCGATGGCCGCGAGAAACGAGATCGACAGCGCGACGCCCAACTGCTGGACCAGCGGAGTCAGCGTGTTGCGCAGCAGCACCGACGAGTAGATCACCCGTATCCGGAATACCGGCTCTGCCTGCTCGGCCACGCCGAGCGGCATCACCACCGCGTAGTCCTGCCGGCCTCGAAACAGGTCGACCAGTTGCCGCCACTGGCCCCTGCCGCTCCAGTTGGCAAGGCTGGGGAGCGGCTTGGCAATTGTTCCTGCGCCGGAAGGGTCCGAAGAGGCCAGGATCCGGCCGGTCTCTCCCACAACCTGGATCTCGAGGATGGTGCGGGAGCTGGCCAGCGTGTCCTGGAGAAGTCCCGCAAACTGCTGGTCGCTCTCGATGATTCCGGCCCAGAGGGCCTTGGTCTCCGCCAGGGAAGCGGGCGGGGGCACGTCGCTGGTCTGCCGGGCAAGACTCTGGACTAGCATCGTCTGTACCTGCTGCGCGGTCGCGGTGGCGCGCTCGGTGAGGTCGCCGAACTTCGCCGAAGCCACGCTGTACAGATTCAGCGCCGACAGGGCCAGCACCACGCTCACCACTAGCGCTACGATCGAAACCCGCAGGCGCGTTTTCAGTGACATCAGCCTAAGGCTCGGCCTCGGCCGAGCCGTACTCCTTCAGCTTGTTGTGCAGGGTCTTCAGACTGATCCCAAGAATCTCTGCGGCGCGCGTCTTGTTGTTTCTGGTATGTTCCAGCGTCTTGAGAATCAGCGCCTTCTCGGCCTCATCCACGGAGGCTCCCACGCGCAGCACAACAGAGGACGGGTCGCCGGCCAGTCTCTCCACGGGGCCCTGGGCCGGCACTCCGAAGCGCTGCGGCAAGTGAGAGGGCGTCAGCGTCCCCTCGCCGGCGATGATCACCGCGCGCTCCAGCACATTGCGCAGTTCCCGTATGTTCCCAGGCCAGTAGTGGCGCTGGAACGCGTCCATGACCGCAGGGGCAAGGTCGGCGACCCGGCACCCGTGCTTGTGGTTGATGTCGCGAAGGAGGACTTCGCATAGCGCGGGGATATCCTCCTTTCGTTCCCGGAGAGGCGGCAGGTGGATGCGGAACACGTTCAGGCGGTAGTAGAGGTCCTCGCGCACCTGTCCTTTCTGCAACGCCTCCTCAAGCCGCTTGTTGGTGGAGGCGATCACTCTTACATCGACCACGAGTTCCGACTTGCCGCCCAGTCTTCTCACGTGCGAGTCCTCCAACACGCGGAGCAGCTTGGCCTGGGTTCCTACAGGCATGTCGCCGATCTCGTCGAGCAGCAAGGTGCCGTTCTGCGCCAACTCGAAGCAGCCCGCGCGGCGCTCCACGGCCCCCGTAAAGGCGCCCTTCTCGTGCCCGAACAACTCGCTCTCCATGAGCGTTTCGGGCATGGCGGCGCAGTTGACGGCGACGAACGGCCCGTCCCGGCGCGGGCTCAGCCGGTGGACCGTGCGCGCCACGATCTCCTTGCCCGTGCCGCTCTCGCCCGTGATCAAGACCACGGCCCTGCTCGGCGCGACCTGCCCGATGAGGGAGAAGACCTGCTGCATGGCGGGGGAGCGTCCCGTTAGCTCCCCGAGCGTACCCTGGTAGCTCAACTGCCGCTGCAAGCGCTCGGTCTCCTCGGCCAGACGGCTCTGGCTGACCGCGCGCTCCAGGAGGGTCCGCAGCGCGCGAGCCTGGATCGGCTTCTCCATGAACCAGAAGGCGCCCAGTTCGTGGATGGTGGAGATCGCGGTTTCCAGACTGCCGAAGGCCGTGACGACGATGGTGACGGGGGCCCCGCCCTGGGCGTTCAGGCGGCGCAATAGCTCGGCACCGTCCATGCGCGGCATCATCAGGTCCGTAATCATGACCTGCGCGGGCTGGGTCGAAAGCTTCTCGAGGGCTTCCTCGCCGTCGGCGGCGGTCTCGGCCCGGTAGCCCCAGGCCGCCACCATGCTGGCCAGTCCCTGCCTCTGATTCTCCTCGTCGTCGACGATCAACACGCGGACCGACCCGCCGCCCTTCTCGTTCCCCATGGGGGCTATTGTATCTCGCCGGCGCAGACGCCCCTCGATTCCATGCCCGAAGCTGACGTGGTTGGCCGGCTGGGCACAGTTCACCAGGCGCGTGTTCATGCTAATGTCAAGGTGAGGAGGCGGCTGCGGGCGCGCGCGTGTAAGGTTCGTGATGACGCGCTGCTGAGCGGAAGAGGAGCTGGATACTCAAATGAGACTGTACGTGGGGAACCTTCCCTACCAGATAGCAGAATCGGATCTCCAGGACTGGTTCTCACAGGCGGGCGTGAGCGTGGACAGCGTCAGCCTTGTTCGGGACCGGTTCAGCGGCGAGGCGCGCGGCTTCGGTTTTGTCGAGATCGAGAACCAGGAGGCGGCCGAGTCCGCCATCCGCGCCTGCAACGGCAAGCAGTTCATGGGACGAGCCATTGTCGTCAATGAAGCCCGTCCTCAGGCCCCGCGCGAAGGTGGGGGCGGAGGCGGCGGAAGGCCCCGAGGCGGCGGTGGCGGAGGCGGCCGGGGCGGCTCCCGGCGCCCCCCTCGCTGGTAACGGCGCCGCGGTCGGATAACTCCCCTATCTATCACTACCTTCTGCTAGAATAGAAGGTCTAGCGACGGTTCTGTTCCCTGGCGAACAGGAGGCGAACGGAAGCGTCCGTGCTCAAGGAGCAATTTTGGCCGATTCGGAACGCCCCGACTCCCCGCAGACTCCGCCTCCGGGCGGCCCGCCCACGCAGTTGCCGCTGGGAGGGGACACCACCAAGAACCTGATCCCGATCAACATCGAGGACGAGATGCGCCGGTCGTATCTCGACTATGCGATGAGCGTAATCATCGGGCGCGCCCTGCCGGACATCCGTGACGGGCTCAAGCCGGTGCACCGGCGCATTCTTTTCGGGATGCACGAGATGGGGCTCACTTACAACCGCCCCACGCGCAAGTCCGCCAAGATTGTCGGCGAGGTTCTCGGCAAGTACCACCCCCACGGCGACGTGGCCCTGTACGACGCGTTGGTGAGAATGGGACAGCCGTTCTCGATGCGCTACCCGCTGATCGACGGGCAGGGCAATTTCGGATCGGTGGACGGCGACCCGCCCGCGGCGATGCGATACACCGAGGCGCGCCTGTCGCACATCGCGGGCACGCTGCTGGAGGATATCGACAAGGAAACCGTCGATTTCCGGCCCAACTACGACGAGAGCGAGATGGAGCCGGAGGTGCTCCCCACGCGCGCGCCGAACCTGCTGATCAACGGCTCGTCCGGCATCGCCGTGGGGATGGCGACCAACATCCCGCCGCACAACCTGAGCGAGGTGATTGAAGCCACCGTCGCCCTCATCCAGAATCCCGCCACGCCGCTCGAGAAGATACTGACCATGGTGCCGGGGCCGGATTTTCCCACGGGCGGATTCATCCTCGGACGGCAGGGCATCGTGGACGCCTACACGCGCGGCCGCGGCCAGTTGAAGCTCCGCGCCAAGGCCGCCATCGAGCATGTCGGGAAGGACCGCGAAGCCATCGTCGTGACGGAGATCCCGTATCAGGTCAACAAGTCGCGGCTGATCGAGCAGGCTGCTTCCCTGATCAACGAGAAGAAGATCGAGGGCATCTCCGAGATCCGGGACGAGAGCGACCGCGACGGCATGCGCATCGTTTTCGAGCTGAAGCGCGGCGAGCAGGCCGAGGTGATTCTCAACAACCTGTACAAGCACACGCAGATGCAGATCGGCTTCGGCGTGATCATGCTTTCGATCGTCAACGGCCAGCCGCGGGAGTTGGGCCTGGTCGACGTGCTCAAGCGCTTCATCGATCACCGCGTGGACGTAGTGCGCCGTCGGACGGAATACCTGCTGCGCAAGGCCCGCGAGCGCGAGCACATCCTGCTCGGCTTCAAGAAAGCGCTGGAGAACCTGGACGCGGTGATCAAGCTGATCCGCGCTTCCAAGACGCCGAGGGAGGCGCGCGACGGTTTGGTGACGCGTTTCGACCTCAGCGAGCGGCAGGCGCAGGCGATCATCGAATTGCAGCTCCAGCGGCTGACCAACATGGAGCAGCTCAAGATCCTGGAGGAGCTCGCCGAGATCCAGCGGAAGATTGCCGAATACCTGGAGATCCTGGGATCGGACAAGGTTCTTCGCAACCTGATCGTGAAGGAACTCCGCGAAGTTCAGAAAGAGTTCGGCGACGAGCGCCGCACCCAGATCATCGAGGACACCGGCGAGATCAGGCTGGAAGACCTGGTGCAGGTGGAAGACGTGGCCGTCACGGTGACGCGGGGCGGCTACCTGAAACGCACCGCCGTGGACAGCTACCGGCGGCAGCAAAGGGGAGGCAAGGGCCGCATCGGGATGGGCACGCGGGCCGAGGACGTGGTGGACCACCTGATCATCGCCTCCACCCACAGCTACCTTTTGATCTTCACCACGCGCGGGCGGGTCTACTGGCTGAAAGTCTACGAGATCCCCGACGCCGCCACCAGCGGCAAGGGCAAGAACATCTCGGGGCTGATCCATTTGCAGGAAGACGAGACGGTCAAGGCGTTCCTCACGGTGCGCGACTTCCAGGCGGCTGGCTTCATCGTGATGGTGACGCGAGCAGGCGTGATCAAGAAGTGCGCGGTCACCGAGTTCGACAACCCCATGTCGCGCGGGATCATCGCGCTCTCTCTGGATGAAGGCGACGAGCTGATCGCCGCGCGCCTGTCCACCGGCGAGGACTACATGTTCCTCGCCTCGCGCGAGGGCAAGGCGATCCGGTTTCCCGAGAACGAAGTCCGCGCGATGGGCCGCCCGGCGCGAGGCGTCCGGGGCATGGACCTGGCCGAGGGCGACTACCTGGTCGCCGCCGAGGTGGTCAAGGAGGATGGGCTGATGCTCTCTATCTCCGAAAACGGCTTCGGCAAGCGCACTCCCCTGAAGAGCTACCGGCTGACGCGCCGCGGCGGCAAGGGAGTCATTAACATGAAGACCACGTCGCGGACCGGCAGAGTGGTCAGCGTGCTGGGCGTCGAAGAGGACTCCGATGTCCTGATCATCACCCAGGAAGGGAAGATCATCCGGCTGGAAGCCGGCGAGATCCGGCAGGCGGGGCGTTCCACGCAGGGCGTGCGGCTGGTCCGCATGGAAGAGAACGACCGGGTGGCCGCCGCCTCGGTGATTCCCAGGGAAGATGTAAACGGCGGACAGGACAACGGCGCCGCGCAGCCCGATCTGGGACTTCAGTAACGATATAATTCAAGATATGAGTGCTCTTGTGGGGCTGGGAAACGCCGTTGCGGCGCTCGATCCGGTGGCGTTGCGGGAGAAAGAGCAGAAACTTTTCGGCATTCTACGCGGGTTGGGCAAAGTGATTGTCGCCTACTCGGGGGGCACCGATTCGGCTTACCTCGCCTGGGCTGCGGCCGAAGCCCTGGGAGACAACGCCCTGGCGATCACGGCGGACTCGGCATCCGTGCCGGAATCCCACAAGCGGGACGCCGAGGATTTCGCACGGAGCTTCGGCCTGCGTCACGAGTACGTCACCTCCTACGAGTTCGAGAATCCGCTCTACGCGGCGAACAACCCCGACCGCTGCTTCCACTGCAAGGACGAGATGTTCCAGCGCTTGGAAAAGGTGGGCCGCGAGCGCGGCATCCCGCACATCATCTACGGAGTGAATGTGGACGACCTGGGCGACTACCGGCCGGGCCAGAACGCCGCCGCCAATCGCAACGTGAGAGCTCCGCTGGTGGAAGCCGGCCTGCGCAAGGCGGAGATTCGCGAATTGTCGCGGCTGGCGGGCCTGCCCACCTGGGACCGCCCCGCGGCCGCCTGCCTCGCCTCCCGTGTGCCTTACGGCACGCCGGTGACGGTGGAAACGGTGAAGACCATCGAGCGCGGAGAAGAGGCCGTCAAGGCGCTCGGATTCCGCCAGTTCCGCGTGCGCTTCCACGGCGACCTGGCGCGGATCGAAATCGCCCCCGAGGAGATGCCCAAGGCGTTCACGATGGAGATGGCGCGCCGGCTGACCTCGATCTTCAAGGACCTCGGCTTCCACTACGTCGCCCTGGACCTTCAGGGCTATCGCCAGGGAGCAATGAACGAGGCGCTGAAGAAGACCTAGGCGCGGGTGTGGGCTCCATTGCGATTCGGCGTTCCGAATGGGTCCTGATCGCCTACTTCGCTTACGTCGCGGCGCTGGCGCGTGTTCTCCCTGCCAAGGACCCCATACCCACTGTCACCCTGTGGCTGAACGCAACCATCCTTGCCGCCTACTTCCTGGTGGCCTACGCGGATTCACTTCGCAGGCGGCCGCTGCTGGGTGTCTTGAGGGACTGGTATCCGATGCCGCTGATCATGCTGGCCTACCGCGAGATGGGGTGGCTGGCGCCCGCGACGCACAGTTACGGGCTGGAACGTGTGTGGGTGCGATGGGATAAGTTCTTCCTGAACGATCTCGGCGTGAAGACGATGATCGAGGCGGTGGACCCGGTCGTTCCCTCGTTGCTGGAAATCTCCTACACGCTGGTCTATGCGACGCCGTTCATCGCTCTCGCGGTGCTGTACGCCTACGGCAAGAGGGACCGGGCGGACCGTTTCCTGTTTCCCTTCGCCCTCTCGGTGCTGTGCGCGTACGCGCTGTTTCCCTACTTCCCCTCCGAGCCGCCGCGCGCGGTCTTTCCCGGTGAGGACTTCCCCTCCTACGTGACGGTCTTCCGGCGGTTCAACTGGGCGATGCTCGGCAGCTACGGTATCCACACCAGCGTGTTCCCAAGCGCGCACGTGTCGGGCGCCTTCTCCGCCGCCTTCACGCTCAGGTATGTGCTGCCGGAAAGGAAGTGGCCCTGGAGGTTCCTGCTCGTGCTGGCGATCCTGATCGCGACGGCGACGGTGTACGGCCGCTATCACTATCTGGCGGACGCCGCGGCGGGGTTGGCGATCGCACTCGCCGTCTACGGCTTCGCCTTCATACGGCGTAGTCGTCAGGCGACCGCTAGCGTTACGCCGGGCTGAGAAGCTTGGGCACCTGATCGCACAAGCACGGGTTGCGCGGGTCCTGGCGTCGCGTCCCGTGGGACCCGCACCCCGCACATGAGGACGCCGACAAAAGATCCGGGCATCGGCGCGGTGAACTCGACGTTCGCGGTCAGACCACCGACGGCGGCGGTCAAGGGCAGAGAAGAACCGGTTCGGCCCGCGCCGGTAAGGAAGAGAGTGACCAGGCTTCCACGAGCCGCGGGATTGGCCTCGGTCACCACCCGTTTGGCGCCATCGAGTGCCAAGGCGGGGCCGGCGCCCGTCCCATACAACGTGAAAAGGCCCGGGGCGCTTTCGGCTGTCCCCAATTCCAGTTCCTCGGTGACTTGCCCCTGGTAGTCGATGGCCAAGCGCACGCTGGGGCGGGCGGTGACGCCTTCCGGCACCCTCGCGTAGATTTGGGTCGACTGCACGTACAAGAGCGTCGCCTCGACGCCGTCAAAGAGGACTCGCACACCAGCGGGACCCTGATCCGCGGTCAGACCTTCTTCCGGGCCGAGGCCGGCGCCGAAGATGGTGATCACTTCGCCCGGCGCCACGGGGCCGGCGAGAAGGCTGGCGGCATTGACCACGTTTGCGCGCAGTAGACGATTTTGCGTCGGCGCATGAAGGTCGATGACGCGGAGCAGGCGGCCGCGGAAGACGTCGAACATCGAGACAGAATCCGATCTGGTGTTTGCGGTGAAAAAGAAACGGCCGTCGGGAGAGGCGGTGCCGTCGGTCAGGAAATAGCCGCGCGCGTTCATCAGGTACGGCAGCCAGCGTTTCGCCGACAGGTCGTAGGTGTAGACCGTGTGCGCGTCGCCGCTGGCCACCAGCAGGCGGTTCCCGGCGCCGAACCGGATTCCGCAGAGGCCGCTACCGCCCCAGCCATTCTGGCGGTTCATCGCGGCAAGGCTGTCTGCCGGGCGGAGAGAATCCAAAGGCCGATCGGAGTCCATGTCGAGACGGAACACTCGCGTGAAGCCGAGAATGTAGGCGACGCGGTTCCTGGCATCGAAGACGCCATCGCTGAAGTTCGTATTGCCACTTTCCCAATCCGTGGCAGTGGTGGGGACGACTTCCGCGCGGAGGTCCCAGGAGGGGAGATCGTACACCAGGATGCGCGCGGGACCTTGCATGGTCCCGAGGGGAAGATAAGCCTTGTTCCCTTCGGGCGACACGATGACGCGGTGTCCCACCGGCAAGGCGGGCAGGGGGATGACCTTGCGAGGCTGGCCCGAAGCAACGTCCACTACCACGAGGTTGGGGGGACTGCCGGGCATAGAGTCTACGAAGGCGACCGCGTCCCCGGCCGGAGTCCCGCACAGCGGATTGAACTTGAGGCCGAAGAGCAATTCGCGGACGACGGTCTCCTGATCGGGGTCGTAGGTGACGATCCGATCGGGCTTGAGGTAGTGCAGTTGGCCGCCGGAATAGAAACCGCCGCGGTTAGAGCCGAGAGGACCCCTGAGCTCACGCGCCATGCCGGTGCGCATATCGATCCGGAAAAGCCGTCCCGACGCTTGTCCGCCCACAATAGTCTCCCATCCGGCGGTGGCGAACGAATACGGGCCGATAGTGCTGGCTGGACTGAACCGCCAGGACGCCAACTCTCCCCCGCTGGCGAGGTCCACCGCACGGATCTCGTTGTGGTCGCCTTCCGTATACCAGGCGATGCCGGGATCGACGGGATTAAGCGCAATTGCCCGCAGGTCGGAACACTTGTTGAAGAACATCTGCCGGCTCACGGCTCGCGAGGCGGTGTCCCATTCGGTGACTGGCAACCGGCCGGGCGCGGACCCGCCGGACCAGAAGCCGATGGTGTAGATGCGGCGGGCATCCTCACGCAAGACGAAATCGGTGACGCCGTAGTCGATGTCGCAAGAAGCGGTCACTTCCAGCGTCTTGAGGTCGAGGACATAGAGCTTCCCGTAGCCCCGATCATTCGAGATCGTGCACGTGCCGAGGTAGCCGATATCCTCCTGTGCGGAGAGGATGAGGCGGGCTGATGGGACGCCGGCATGCCAAACGTCGTACGGAAGCTCGCGCTCGAGCAATACCTTGCCCTCGGGGACGCGGTAACGGACCAGACCCTGTCCCTGGCGCCCGCCGCAGGCACGCTCGCCGAGGGCGTAGATCACGCCGGGTTCCCGCCGCGATGCCGCAACCGAGCGGAAGCAGATGCCGCCGGGGGGCATGCGGCGAAAGGAGTCATCGGCCACGTTGATTTCGTAGAGGCTGGTGCCGGCGACGTAGACCTTCGACCCGTCCGGCAGGCAAGTCAGGCAATCGCCGTAACTCGGCGGAATATCCAGGACACCGCGCACCCGTTTGCTGGCTGCGTCGATGGAGAGTATGTTCTCGGTCCCATTGTTGGCGACGTAGAGGTTGCGGCCGTCCGGGGTGAGCAGGATCTTTTCGGAGCAGAGCATGGGCCCAGCGGATGAGACGTCGTAGCCGCCCGTGGCGCCGCTGGCCAGATCGACTTCGATGACGCCGTCGTCCAAAGAGAAGGCGACGTAGGCCGTGCGGCCGTCGGGGCTGATGGCAAGTCCCTTCCCCGAGGGCGCCCAGCCGGTGGCGAAAGGATCAAGCGACTCGGCAGTTGCGATGTTGGGCCGCAGGAGGTACGCGCCCACGAGCGCAAACAACTCACGGCGCGACAGTCCGGTGTTGCTCATCAGCGCACCGGACTGAACTTCTGGATGCGCCAGTTCTTCACTTCGGCCACGTAGATGCTGCCGCTGGGGCCGACGGCGAGATGATGGCAGTAGTCCAACTCGCCCGGGAGCTTGCCGGAACTGCCGAGCTGGCCGGCGACTTTGCCGTCACGCGTCACCTTGAGAATCCGGTTGTTGTACCCGTCCGCCATCAGGATTTGCTCGTCGGGGGTCAGAGCGACGCCCCACGGCGAGCCGACGTGCTTCCACTGCGCGAGGAACTTGCCGTCGGCGTCGAAGACCTGCATGCGGTAATTGTCGCGGTCCCCGACATAGACGTGGCCTTGCCCGTCGACGGCCACGCCGTGCGGGAGATTGAATTCACCCGGACCGTCGCCCTTCTTCCCCCAGGCGCGGACGAAGCGGCCCTCCTTGGTGAACTGCACCACACGTGAGTTCCCGTAACCGTCGGTGACGTACATGTCCCCGTTGGGAGCAAATGCGATGTCGGTCGGCCGGTTGAAGTTGATGGGTGTTTCCCCGGATTGGTCCTTGCGTCCCAGCACCATGCGCACCTGCCCGCGAGAATCCATCCGCACCACGATGTGTCCCATGTCATCGACTACCCACAGATTCCCATCGCGGTCGAACTTGAGCCCGTGCGGGCGGGCGAACATGCCGTCGCCCCAAGCCCGAATGAACTTGCCCTGGGCATCGAACTCCATGATGGGATGGGGCCCGCGGTGGCTGACGAAGACGTGCTCCCTGGAATCCACTGCCGCCGACGCCGCTTCTCCAAAGGTCCAGCCTTCCGGCAATTCAGGCCATGCCGGGTCCACTTGAAAGGCCAGCTTAGGCCATTCCGGCGGAGCTTGCGCGGTTAGAAGCGCGACAAGCAACAGAGCAAGGCACAGACGGTACAAGGGCGACCTCCCTACTTAGACCGCTCCAGCACGACGATTGTGTCGACGGGATCCGGCCGCTCCTTGGGCAGGCGGAGCAGGATTCCGCCGCGCGCGTTCTGAAGGTCGACCTTCCGGCCGCCCCTGAGCAGGCTCGCGGAATTCACGTTGGGGATCGCCGGGATGGCAAGCAGTTCGTCGCGCCAATCGAGGACGTGAACGTAAACCTTGTTGCCCTTCTCGGTCACCGCGCCCCAACTGCGCGGAGTGAACGGACCGCCGCGCGTGCCGTAGACCGCCTCGCCGTTGAGCTTGAGCCACTCGCCCATCTCCGCCAGTCGGCTGACAAATTCGGGCTGGATCTTGCCGTTGGGCATGGGCCCCACGTTCAGCAGGAAATTCGCGTTATGGCCTGCGGCGCGAACCAGGTAGTGGATCAGGTCGCGGGTTGACTTGAACCTCTTGTCGTTCGCGTTGTATCCCCAGGAGTTGTTTATGGTCTCGCAAGTCTCGAGCGGAAGCGTGCCGATCTCGGACTTTTCGTTGAAGCCCGCCGTGTTCTGCCCCGGCAGGTCCTTCTCGAACATCTGGAAATCTTCTCCATCGAACGGCTTGAGGTGGTGATTGCTGCCTACCAGGGCCGCGGGCTGCAACTGATGGATGAGTCCGTAGGTTTTCTGCAACCGCCACTCGGCGTCCGGCTTGTCCCACATGCCGTCGAACCAAATGCCTCCAATCTCTCCGTAGTTGGTCAACAACTCCCGCAACTGCGCGTCCATGAAGTCGAGGTAGCGATTGAAGTCGCCGGATGCGGGGCGGCCGGAGGCATGTCCGGTCCGGCCCAGGGGGAAGTAGTCCGGGTGATGCCAATCGAGCTGCGAATGGTAGAAGAACAGTTTGAGACCCTGCTTCCGGCACTCATCGGCCAGCAGTTTCAAGGGGTCCTGCCCCCAGGGAGTCGCGTCCACGACGTTCCACTTGTTCTGCCCGGTGGCGAACATGGCGAAACCGTCGTGGTGTTTGCTGGTGATGGTGATGTACTTCATCCCCGCGTTTTTGGCCATCGAGACCCACTCGGCGGCGTTGAACTCGACGGGGTTGAATTTGGCCGGAAGCTTCTCGTACTCGGAGATGGGGATCTTCTGGTTGTTCATCACCCATTCCCCGTTGCCGAGGACGCTGTACACGCCCCAGTGAATGAACAGCCCGAACTTGGCGTCCTGAAACCACGCCCGCGACTGCCGGTTGGCTTCACTTGGCTTGTACGACTGTCCCCAGGCGAGCGCCGAAAGCACCGCGAAGACAACGAGGGCCCGCTTCATGGCCGTGGCATTCTATTTGGTCTTGGCGACGGGTTTGGAAGAGCCGGAATCTGCCGCCGGCTTCCCGTCTGTCCCGGACTTGCCGTCGCCGGACTTGCTCTCGCCGGGGGGGGCGCTATCCCTGGCCTTCCCCTTCGCGCTCTTACCGGCATAGTCGGTGATGTACCAGCCGCTTCCCTTGAATTGAAACGCCGGCGGGGAGAGCAGCTTTTCCAGACGGCCGCCGCAGCCATCGTGGACCGTCAACGGGGCGTCGGACACCTTCTGAAGAACCTCGAAAACACTGCCGCACTTCTTGCACTCGTACTCGTATAAAGGCATGGTAGGCTTACTTCACCGGAGTAATCAGGGGCTCGCGCCGGGGCGTTCCAGGCGAGTCGGACGCAGCCTTGTCAGCCGGCGCGCCCGGCCCCTTGGCCAGCACCTCAACCGCTTTCTTGACAAGACCATCGTCCTCCGGTCTCACCTGCGGCCGGGGGGCTAGCGGCTGGCGCTCTGCGTCTTCATCGACTTCCGCATACGGCTCGGACTCGACGTATGGAACCGAAGGAACAACGCCGGTGTCCTGGATGGCCTTGCCGAGCGGGGAGTAATACTTGGCGACGGAGAGAATGAGCGCCCCGCCGTCATCCAAAGTGATTGCCCGGCGCACCGCGGCGTCCCCGAAGCTGCGCGCGCCGACGACTTCGGCCCGCTTGTTGTCGAGCAGCGCCGTGGCGGCGATTTCCGCCCCGTCGGCCGTACCGCGGTTGGTTGTCACCACCAGCGGCAGCCGCGTCACGGACTTGGCGGGATCCGCCCGGAAGTCCTGACGCGCGGTGCGCTGTCCCATAAGGTAGGTCACCAGACCCTTGTCGAGGAAGAGGTTCGCGAGGGCAACACCCTCCTCCGGTGTGCCCGTGGCGCACTGCCGCAAGTCCAGAACCAATCCCTTGGCCCCTTGCCTTTCCAGGGTGCGGACCGCGGCCGCGACGTCCGCCGCCTTGCCAGGGGTGAGAGTCTCGGGCCGGATATATCCGATCTGGTCGGGCAGCATGCGCGAGGTGATCGGCGGGATGATCACCTGGCTGCGGGTCAGAGACACCTTCTGAGGTTCCGGATCGGGCATGTGTAGCAGCGAGATCTCAATGTCCGTGCCCGGTTGGCCCTTCAAGAGGAGTTCGGCGTAAGCCAGAGGCATGTCCCGCGTGGCGACTCCCTTGATGCTCTCGATCAGGTCACCCGTCGTGATTCCGGCCTTATCTGCGGGCGATCCTGCCAGTGCGCTCACCACGGCCACGTAACCGTAGTTCTTGGAGAGGACCAGGCCCACGTCGCCCTTGCTGGTGTCTTTCTCGCGCAGGTACTGCTTGTACTGGTCGGCGTTCAGGTAGCTGGCAAAGGGGTCTACGGCCTCGAGCAGCCCGTTCACCGCGCCCAGAGTCACGCTTTTCAGGTCCGGCTCCTGTACGTAGTCGCTCTTAATCCGGGAGAGGACCTCGGTGAACACGGCCATGTGGCGGTAAGCATCGCCGGTGGAGGCGCTTCTGCCAAGATGTGCGCCCACCAGAAGCAACACCAGCAGACACGCCGACGTGCTGACAATGAAATACTTGAAGCGAGAGTTCATAGGCCCTCGGGCTCTCGCGCGGCGCACCGACGGGCCGCACAAGCCCCTATCGTTCTCATTATAGCAGAGCTAACTCCTGCCACAGCATTTTGTTAGCGGGCAAGTTTGCCGCGGCGTTCGAGGACCCGGCGGACGTACTCGATCGTTTCGGGGTAGGGAGGAACGCCTCCGTACCGGTCGACGGCCGCAGGCCCGGCATTGTAGGCAGCCAGGGCTTTGCGCAATTGGTAAGGATCGTCGGCGTATTTTAAGAGCAACTCCCGGAGGTAGCGGGCCCCGGCGTCGGCATTCTGCTCGGGGTCCGCGGGGTCGGCATCGAGCCCCCTGGCCGTTTGCGGCATCAATTGCATGATGCCCACGGCGCCCTTGGGCGACACGGCATCCTGACGGTACCCGGATTCCACCTGAGCCACGCTGTGTACGAGGTCAGGCGGCAGGCCATTGCGCAGAGCGGCCCGGGTCACCAATTCTCTGGGATCGGCAGCCACGGCCGCGAGCGGGGCTTGCGGCTTGGCGACGGGGGGTGGGACGTAGTCATCCGGCTCCACGGCCTCTACGGCTTCCAGCGGGAAGATGGTTGTGGCGTCGCCGAGGTAAAGATGAATCATGCCGCCGGAGATCTCATGCCGGTCGGCGCGAAGGTGGAAGCCCGTGGTGAGGATGATGTCCTCCCCCGCCAGGCACGGCAGGCACGTCCACAGGCACACAACGGCAATTCTCTTCACGGCCCTCAAGGAATGTTGACGCAGTTGCCGGTCCCTCCGTGCAACCTCGATTCTGCCCTACAACCGCCGGGTCAGCAACACGGTCCAGTAGGTGTTGTCCGGAACGCGCGGGGCGATGCCGGCCTGCTGCCTCACTCCAGCCTCCAGCGTGTACCGCTTGGCCTCCAGCGCCACCGACGCGCCGTAGCGAAACACACGCCAGCCGGGCCGGTCCCAGAACTCGTGTGAGTAACTGGTGGACGGCCCGTGACGGAGCACCAGCTTGTAGCCGCGTCCTTCGTGCAACTGGTGCGCGACGTTCACCTGCACCAGGGTCAGGTTCCCCTTTCTTAATGGAGACTTAAGAATCACCCAGTGATCGGCGGTAACGGTGATGGGAAGCTTCCATCGCGTCCGGTAGACACCGTTCAGCGCCACCAGGTGATCCCGGACGCCACACAGCACAGAGGGGAACAGCCACCTCTGCCACCCCGCGGTGACCGTCAGGGAGCCTCGCCCCATCTGCCAGGCGGGGGCCCTGTAGCCGGCGCCAGCGATCCAGTCCCGGCGGCGGCTGGGAGTATCGATAGTCATCCAGCCGTTGAGGGTGACGGCGTCGCCCTTGGCGGCGACGTTCACGAAATCCACGATGGCGCGGTTCTGCCACGCGGGTCCGTCGCCGAACGTGCCTCCCAGGTTCAGTTGAAACGTGGGCGCGAAGCCGGTTTGCAGCGTTACGGTGGGCCGAAACCGCTCCGGCCCCACCCCGCTCTGTCCGGCCGCCGTGGTGATGGCTCCGGCTGCGGCAAGCAGCGCATGAATCCGATACAAGTTCCGCATGAAGTATGAGTTCCCTTATTTCCAGTCACATCAGCCTCCCCTCACCGACTGCCACAGCGCGAGCACGATCGCCATGGCGCCCAGGAACGTGCCGAGCGGCAACTCGTAGGTCGCGTGGTCCTTCTTACGAATCCGTATGTAGATCAAGCCCGTGACCGAGCCGACCAGCGACGCCAGGACCAGCACCTGCAAAGCCCCGACAAAACCCATGAACGAGCCGGCCAGCGCCAGCATCTTCACATCCCCCAGCCCCAGACCTTCTTTGCGGCGCACGGCTTTGTACGCCGCACCTACCATCCACAACAGCCCGCTGGCTGCCACGGCCCCCAGGACCGACTCCGCCACTGACAGCCAGCGCCCGCTCGAAAACGCCGCCAGCAGCAGTTGCGCGTAACCGAACGGCATGGGCACGAAGGCCGACAGGGCGATCCCGGCCGCCGTGCCGCCGAGCGTGAACTCGTCGGGCAGAATTCTCTCCTCCAGATCGCTGAAAATCAAACCGACCATCAGGGCGTGAAACAGGCACCACTTCACGGCTGCTAGTCCCGCCCCGAGTGCTCCAACCGTCACCAGAAACAGCGCGCCCGTGAGTGCCTCCACGATCGGGTATCTCGGGGAGATTCGCGCGCGGCAGTGCCGACAGCGCCCGCCAAGCGCCAGGTAGCTTACGACGGGTACGTTGTCGTACCAGGCGATTTTCTTCTCGCACGCCGGACAGAACGAGCGCGGCCGCACCACGGACAGGTCGCGCGGCATACGGTGAATGCAGACGTTAAGAAAGCTGCCGATCACCAACCCGAGGACGAGGGCCAAAACCGTCTCTAACATGACATGTTCCGTGCTTTCGCAAATTTCAGGAAGTTGTAGACCGCGGCCATGAAGGCGATGGTCAGCCCTTCCACGCCGTCCAGGAAGCCTGCGCGAAACAGGTAGGTGCGGACAAAGGTCCAGAAGGGATTGATCACCAGGTCCTCCCATTGGACTCTCCGCCCTTGCGCCAGCAGCTCTTCGGCCGCCAGCGTGGTGTAGCGGTCCATGCTCTTCAGGTGCTCGCTCAGCGAATCGAAGGTGTAGTGCAGGAGGTTGCACTGGAGATGCCCGACCCTGCCGTCGACCTTGACCGACTCGTGAACGTATTCGCCGATCCACCGGGCCTTCCGGCGATCGTACAGGCGCACTTTGCGATCCGGATACCAGCCGGAGTGAAGGATCCAGCGGCCCAGGTACTTGGCCATGCGGGGCATGGTGTAAGCGTCGAACTCGGCTCCGTGCTTCTTGATTCTCCAGATCTCGGCCTCGAGCGCCTCGCTGAGCGCTTCGTCGGCGTCGATCGAGAGAATCCAGTCGTGCGCGGCCTGCTCGGCCGCGAAATTCTTCTGGCGCGCGTAGCCGCGCCACGGTGTCTCCACGACGCGCGCCCCCAGCCTGGCCGCGGTCTCCACCGTCCGGTCGCTTGAGCCGCTGTCGATCACGACCACCTCGTCGCAGCAGCGCAGGCTCTCGATGGCACGGCCGAGGTTGCCCTGCTCGTTCAAGGTGATGATGGTGGCGGAGATGTTCACGTGCTCACCCGCCTCCCGACGTCTCAACCGGCGCCAGCATGAAGCACAGCAGGAAAATGACCAGCGCCGCCACGCCGAGCATTCTGCGCTGCCGACCCGGATCGCCCGAGTCGTAGATCGCAGGATGGCGCAGACCGAAGAAGAAGAGCACCACGGCCCACAGCAGCCAGGGCCAATAGAGCAGACCCAGGGGCACCAGCGCCAAAGTGAACATCATGGAAAGCAACCGGTGGCGTGCGGGGAAGAAGGCGTACATGATGTGACCGCCGTCGAGCTGGCCGATCGGCAGCAGGTTCAGCGCGGTCGCGAACACGCCGACCCAGGCGGCCCGCGCGATGGGATGGAGCGAGAGGTCGGCGAAGTCCACGCCCGGGTGCAGCACGGTCTGGAGCAACCAGAACAGCGCGGGCGTTCCGAACTGCAGGTCCCCCATGGCGGCGATCCCGGGCACGACCCGCGAGCCGGCGATGCCCACGATCGCCGCGGGAAGCGTCAGGGCGAAACCCGCCAGCGGGCCGGCGATGCCCACGTCGAACAGCACCCGGCGCGAATAGATGGGCGAACGTATCCGGATGAATGCGCCCAGGGTGCCGATGATGCTGGGGAAAGGCATGAAGTAGGGGAGGCTGGCGTCGAGCCCGTACCGCATGCAGGCGGTGAAGTGGCCCATCTCGTGGGCCAACAGGATCGCCAGCAGCGTGATCGAGAAGGCGAGCCCGCTGAACCAGCTTTCGGGACGCGACAGCAGGTTCCGGTAAGCCGTCACGTCCTCGGCCAGATACACGGCAGGCCGGTTGGTGTTGAAGTTCTCGGCCAGCCGGGCTCCGATTGCCGTCGTGGACACGAGGGTCAGCAGCAGGAGAAGGATGTGCAGCCAATAACGGTGAGTTCCGGCCCCGGCACGCCGCCTCCAAAGCCCGGGACCCCGTCCATCGGACCCTTGCGGAGTGGCTGTTTCCTGCGAGTATTCCTCGGGATGCACGGACCCTTCTGATCCCAGGCAAACGGCGCTACGACCCTTTGGCCTCGGGAGGAGACGAAGTTACAGGGACTGCAGTTCCTTGCCCGGCTTGAAGCGCACGGCCTTGCCCGGAGGAATGGCGACCTCGGCGCCGGTGCGCGGATTTCTCCCGATCCCGGTCTTGCGCGGCCGGACATTGAAGATCCCAAAACCCCGCAGTTCGATGCGCTCTCCCTTGCCCAGCGCCCTCTTCATGCTCTCGAAGACGGTCTCGACAGCCATCTCAGCTTTGGTCTTCGTGATCCCTGTCTTGTTGACGACCTCGTTGATGATATCCAGCTTGATCAAGGTAGCCTCCTCCCGAACGGTGGTGCGCAACGGGCGCTCGCAAGCGGACCCGATCCTCGGGCAAACCTAATGATATGGTTAGGCTTAGCTGGGTGTCAAGTCACAATGCGTTGCCTTCCGATCCCGTTCCAGCCATGGGCGCGCCTCCCCTTCTGGTATGGGGATAGAATAGGTCGATACGAATGAGGAGGCACGATGCGCCGAACCGGAAGCTTCACCCTCTCCATCTTGCTCTTGGTGGCAGTCGATGCCGCCCTGGCCGCTGACCGAGTCACGGTCACCAAGCAAGTCAACGCGTCTTCAGGCCCGTGGGCGGTGACGCTTTCGTTGAACTACGACTATCCTTACGGGGGCGGCTACAGCGCGCCCACTATATTCAGCTCCGCGGACGGTTTCGCATTCCAGCCCGGCGACGTTCTCACCGTGAAGTACGACTCCGGCATGTGGTGCGGCGGAACGACCGTCAGCGTGGGAACCTGCGTGGATGCGAACGGATACCGGAATTACCCCCCAACGAACAATCAGCCATACGGGACAACCACGATCTACGCTCCGAGCCGGTACATGAATCCGGCAAGCTATCCCATCTACCTGATGCAGCTTGTGGGCACGTTCGCCGACGCCCGCGGACAGATTGTTGGCACTCCATTTAAGATTGGCAACGGTCCCGTCGATGTGACTATTCCCCCCGAGGCGGTCCAACTGCAACTGGGCGCGAACTACTACGGCTACTCCGACGCGCGCAACTTCTTCACGCCGCTCAAAGCAAGTGTGACCGGGACCACGATGCAGAGTGTCGGATCAATGGCTCAGGTGGCGGTGGGGGGAGCCTGGAAGACGACCTTCGTGCTCCAGAACACAAGCGCCCGCCCTGCGCAGGCCCGGCTGAACTTCTTCGACAACGACGGGAGACCGCTACAACTTCCGCTCAGCTTCCCTGCGTCGCCGGCATTAAGCCCGGTTGTGGCCTCGACGCTCGATCGGACATTGGAGGCGGGCGCGGCGTTGACCATCGTCAGCAGCGGATCGGAGAGCGGGCCGACGCTGGTCGGCTGGGCTCAACTGGTCTCCGACGGAAGTGTGAGCGGTTTCGCCATCTTCGGGTCCAAGTCGGGCGACTACGACCAGGAAGCGGTTGTGCCGCTGGAGACGCGCAGTTCGGCTTCCTACGTCCTCTGGTTCGACAATACCGACAGCATGGTCGTTGGTGTGGCGCTGGCGAACCTCTCGACGCAGCCTGTGACAATAGAGGCGACGATACGGGACGAAGCCGGGCTGGTGATTGGGACTGGGGAAATTCCCCTGCCGGCACTGGGGCACACTTCGTTCGAACTGCCTTCACGCCTGGCGCAGACAGCTCAGCGGCGGGGCACGGTCGAGTTTCGCACGGCTGCGGCCGGCCAGATCAGCGTGCTGGGGCTGCGTTTTAACCCTTTGGCTTTTACAACGATTCCGGTTACTGCGAAGTAGACGATGGGCCGCCGGGCTCAGGCAGAGAGCGATCGCGCCGCCTTGAGGGCCGCGTCGTAGTCCGGGTGGTCGGTGACTTCCTTGACGTACTCGACGTGCTGCAGTATGTTATCTTTGTCCACCACGAAGATCGCCCGGCTCTCGATGCGCAACTCCTTGATAAGAGTGCCGTAAGCAGCGCCGAAGGAGCCGTTCTTGTGGTCGGAGAGCATCTTGACCCGGTCCACCCCGAAGGCCCCGCACCAGCGCTTCTGGGCGAACGGCAAATCCATGCTGACAGTCAGAACCTCGACGCCCGGCAGCTTGGCAATCTCATCGTTGAAGCGCTTGGTCTGCGCGTCGCACACCGGTGTGTCGAGCGAAGGCACCACGCTGATGATCCTCACCGACTTACCAGTCTGCTGCAAGTTGACTGCGGCCAGGTTTGTATCCACCACGTCGAACTCGGGCGCGCGATCCCCCTTCTTCAGTTCCGGCCCGATCAAAGTCAGCGCATTCCCCTTCAGAGTCACTGCTCCTTGTCTTTCCATATGGCCCTATTCTAGCAGTTCATCCAGTTCGGCCACCGTTGTCACGGGTGATTGGCAGACGTAGTTCTCGCACACGTAGGCGGTGGCCTTGCCCATTCGCGGCCACCGGTCCCCCTCGCCTGCGAGCAGGACCCTGTTGGGTATGAACCGCCGCCGCACGGCGCGCAAGAGCGCACGGGTATCCTCTGCTTCCGCTTCTCCCGAGATCACTATCTGTTTCGGCGTGGCGAGGTGGAATCCCAGCGCGACGAGCATCTCCGGCATGGACGCCGGCGCCTGCTGCAACCGGGCCGCCGCCGATTCGAGGGCCTTCTCGGCCTGTCGCCGGAAATCCTGTCTTTCCTTCATTTCGCCGAGCCGCAGCAAATTCATCGCGGCCACCGAGTTGGCGGAAGGCTCGGCGCCGTCGTCGAAGTCCTTCAGACGCAGCACGAGGTCGCGGCTCTCTCCGGATCCCGCGTAGAAGCCGCCGCGCCCGGCGTCGGCAAACAGCTCGATCTGCCGCTCGGTCAGCGTCACGGCCTTCTCCAGATACTCCGCCTGGAAGCAGGCCTCGTAGAGATCCAACAAGCCCTGCACGACGAACGCGTAGTCGGCCGCGAATCCGGGGATTGCCGCCTCTCCTTCGCGATAGCGGCGTCGTAGGGTGCGAGTGGCGGGGTCCCACAGGCGGGCCAGCACAAACTCGGCCGCCCGCCGGGCGGCCGCAAGGTAAGCCGGCTCCTCGAGCACCTGCGCGCCCACGGCGAACGCCGAGATCATCAGGCCGTTCCACGCGGCCAGGATTTTGTCGTCGAGCAGAGGACGGGGCCTGGCAGAGCGGGCCGCGAGCAGTCTGCGGCCGGACGCGGCGAGTGATTCCCTGTCCTTCGCCTCGTTCGCCTCGAACAGGATGTTCTTTCCTGTGAACTCGCCGTGGGGATCGTGGGTCACGTTCCCTGCCGCTTCCACCCCGTAGACCCGGCAGAACTCAACGGCACCGGCCGGGCCCAGCAGGGTCTCGATCTCGCCAGCTTCCCAGAGGTAGAAAGCGCCTTCCCCCTTTTCCTGAGGCCGCGATGGGTCGATCGCGCTGTCGGCGTCCTCGGCCGAGTAGAAGCCTCCTTCGGGGCTGGTCATGTCGCGGAGTACGTACTCGAAGATGTCTCGGGCGACCGCCGCGTAAGATTCCTCTCCGGTCACCTGGAACGCCTCCAGATAGACCACCGCCAGTTGCGCCTGGTCGTAGAGCATCTTCTCAAAGTGCGGTACGAACCAGCGCTCGTCGACCGAATAGCGATGGAAGCCGCCGCCAAGATGATCGCGAATGCCGCCCCCGGCCATCGCACCCAGAGTCGCCAGGACCATGTCCAGCGCCTCCCGGTTCCCGGTCCTCGCGTGCTCCCGGATGAGGAAGCGAAGAATCGACGGCTGAGGGAACTTGGGCGCCGGGCCGAATCCCCCGTGCTCCCTGTCGAATGTCCGCCGGAAGAAATTGTAGCCGGATTCGAGCGGGCGGGCATCGAGCCGGCCGCCCGACTGGCCCGCCTCGACGCGCGTGCGCAATTCCTCCAGGACGCTCCCGCTCTGCTGGATGATCGCGTCCCGGCTGTCCTTCCATGCCTGCGCGACGTGCTGGAGCACGCGGCGCAAGCCCGGCCTCCCGTAGCGGTCTTCCGGCGGGAAGTAGGTGCCTCCGTAAAACGGTCTCAACTCGGGAGTCAGCCAGACGGACATGGGCCAGCCTCCGCTTCCCGTGGTCGCCTGGACGAACAGCATGTAGACGCGGTCAACGTCGGGCCGCTCTTCGCGGTCCACCTTCACCGGAACGAAGTGCTCATTGAGCAGGGCGGCGATACCCTCATCTTCGAAGGACTCCCGCTCCATCACGTGGCACCAATGGCACGCGGCATAACCCACCGACAGGAAGATGGGCTTGTCTTCCTCGGCCGCCTTGCGGAAAGCCTCCTCTCCCCACGGGAACCAGTCCACGGGATTGTGGGCGTGTTGCAGCAGGTAGGGACTCTTCTGGCGCGCCAACCGGTTGGTCTTCATTTCCCAGCGCCGGGCAAGCCCGGCGATTGCCCCCTATATGGGCGCGGGCAAGTAGCCCGCTTCCCTCAGTTTGGCCAGCACTGCCGACAGCCTGGTCCGGGCCTCTTCCGGCATGGGTCCCACCGGACGCCGCGAGCGTCCCCCCTTCAGTCCGGCCATATTCATGGCCTCCTTGACCACCGAGGGGAACGTCGCCGGCGAGAACGCCTGCCGCAGCGGTTCCACCAGGGCTTGCAGGCGGGCGGCCTCCTCCAGGTTCCCGGCCTGGTAAGCGTCGTACAGATCCACGAAGGCCCTTGGAATCACGTTGGCGCAGCCGGTCACCGCGCCCACGCACCCCATCCGCAGCCCGTCCAGGACCATGTGATCCCGACCCATGAATACGGCCAGCCCGGCCCGTTTCCATTCAGGAATCAGCTCCAACCTGCCGCTGGAATCCTTGATTCCAACCAGGTTTTCATTCGCCTCGGTCAGCCGCGTGAGCAACGCCGGCGTGAGCTCGATTCCGGTGCGCTCCGGGATGTTGTAGGCGAGCACAGGGAGCCGCACGCTGCGGCAGACCTCCGAGTAGTGCTCGAACAGCTCGTCGGCGGACGGCTTCAGGTAGTAGGGAGTGACGACCACGAGGTAGTCGACCCCGTCGGCCTCCGCGGCCTTGGCGAGGCGCACCGTCTCCGCGGTGGTCACCGATCCGACGTTGGCGAACAGCGGCACCCGCCTGGCCACGGTCTGCGCGCAGAACCGCGCGGCGACGGTCCGTTCCTCTTCCGAGAGGGTGAAGAATTCCCCCTCCCCGCCGATGACAAACAGACCGTGTACCCCGTTCGCGATGAGATGCTCGAGCAGCTTCTGCCATGCCGAATAGTCGATGGATTCGTTCTCTCGAAAAGGAGTGATGACGGCTGGCAGGATGCCGCGAAGCCGGGCGTCAGGCATGTCTCCATTGTAGGCGGAAACCCGATCGGATATGCTTGTCCGAGACATGAGACACACGAGGCTTGCGTCTTTCACGCTGGGCGGGCTCCTGATGCTGACGGGCTGCGCCGGCGAGAAGACCTACGAGCAGCGGCTGCGGACCATCCTGGCAGGGGTGGACCGGGGCGTCGCCAGGGGGCCCTTCCGCGCCGACTGGGACTCACTCACCAACTACAAGGTTCCCGAGTGGTATCAGGACGCCAAGTTCGGCATCTTCATTCATTGGGGGGTCTATTCGGTGCCGGCCCACGGGAACGAGTGGTACCCCCGTAACATGTACCTGGAGACCGAGCCCGAGTTTCAGTACCACGTCAAGAAATACGGCCCCCAGGCCAAGTTCGGCTACAAGGACTTCATCCCACGGTTCACGGCGGACAGATTCGACGCGGACCGGTGGGCGCTTCTGTTCCGCCAGGCGGGGGCGAAGTTCGTCGTGCCCGTGGCCGAACACCACGACGGCTTTCCCCTGTACGATTGCAGCCTGACCGACTGGAGCGCGGTGAAGATGGGGCCGCGCCGCGATGTGATCGGACTGCTGGCCGGCGCGATCCGGAGGCACGGCATGGTCTTCGGGGCGTCCAGCCACCGGGCCGAGCACTGGTGGTTCTTCGAAGGGGGGATGCAGTTCCCGTCCGACGTGAAGGAGCCGCGCTTCGTGGGCCTTTACGGCCCGGCCTTCCCTCGCAAGACCGGCTTCGGGGACGAGTCCCAGCCGAGCCAGGATTACCTGGACGACTGGCTGGCCCGCACCGCCGAGCTGGTCGAGAAGTACAGGCCGCAGCTCCTCTGGTTCGACTGGTGGATCGAGCAGCCGGTCTTCGAGCCGTACCGGCGGCGATTCGCCGCCTATTACTACAACCGCACGGCCCAGTGGGGGCGGGAACCGGTCATCAACTACAAGAACGCTTCTTTCCCCGAGAAGGCGGCGGTACTCGATATCGAGCGGGGCCAGTTCGAAGCCATCCGGCCGCAATTCTGGCAGACGGACACCTCGATCTCCAAGAAGTCGTGGGGTTATATCGAAAACGACGAGTTCAAGAGCCCGGATTCGATCGTCGATGACCTGGTCGACATCGTGAGCAAGAACGGCGCGCTCCTGCTCAACATCGGACCGCGCGGACGGGACCATACCCGACGAGGCCCAGCGGATCTTGCGCGAGATCGGCCGTTGGCTGGAGGTCAACGGCGAGGCGATCTACGGTACCCGCCCCTGGAGGACTTATGGCGAGGGGCCGACCCAGGTGGTCGCGGGCAGTTTCAAGGACACCGAGCGCTCCGCCTTCACCAGCGCGGACTTCCGTTTCACAACCAAGGGAAACACACTCTATGCGATCGCTCTGGCCTGGCCGCAGGACGGCCGGCTGGTGATCAGGTCCCTGGCGTCGGAGCCTGACGGGCGCGTCGAGCTCCTCGGGTCCAAGACGGCCGTGAAGTGGACGCGAGCGGCTGAGGGGCTGGTGATCGAGCTGCCCTCCGAGCGCCCCTGCGACTACGCCTACGCGCTGAGGATCTCGCCGGGCGTGCCGTAGAACCACAGTGTGCCGTTTTCTTCGGATCGCGTTCATGGCAGAATGGAGTTGACTGTTGCTGAGATATCGGTCCGAATATCCTAGGAGGGACATAATGAAATCCAATTCCTCACGCAGGAGCTTTCTCGCGACGGGCCTGAGCCTGCCGGCGGCGGGCCTGGCTGCGACGAGCGTGCCGGGGCCAGCGGTTATTCGAGGCTTGGCGCCGATGGCGGCCGCCGTGACACCCACCTACCGGGTCTTGGGCAAGACCGGCCTGAAGGTGACCAGCGTCGGCTTCGGTTGCATGATCACCTCGGATGCCAGCGTCGTTTCCCGCGCCCTGGACATGGGGATCACGTACTTCGACACCGCGCGCGGCTACCAGCAAGGCAACAACGAGCGCATGGTGGGAGCGTGCCTGAAGGGATCGCGCGACAAAGTCGTGTTGTCGAGCAAGTCCCAGGCGACGACCAAGGCCGAGGCGCTGGCGCACCTGGACACCAGCCTCAAGGAACTCGGCACCGATCATCTCGACATCTGGTACATGCACGGACGGGACGACGCCGGGCGGATCAACGACGAATGCGTGGACGCCTGGGTGACCGCCAAGAAAGCCGGCAAGACCAGGTTCATCGGCGCGAGCACCCACAATCCGAACAACATCGTGGACCGCGTGCTCGAGACCGGCGTTTTCGACGTGATCCTGAGCACGTTCAACTTCACCGTGGGGACCAACAACGACGCGACCTACAAGCGGCTGAAGGATGCCGGCATCGGCCTGGTGGCGATGAAAGTCATGGCGCCGGCGTCGGCCGGAAGAGGCCGCGGCGGCCGCGGACCCGGCGCTCCGGCCACTCCGCCTCCTCCGGCGGCTCCTCCGGAGAAGTTCCTCGCGTCCTTGAAATGGGTGCTGCGGAACGACCTGATGAGCACCACGATTCCGAGCATGACCGACATGGACCAGCTCGAGGTGAATCTCCGCGCCATGTCGGAGAAGTTCGGTCCGGCGGACGAGAAGCTCCTGGCGCAGCTCAACGAGGAAATCCGTCCCCTTTACTGCCGCATGTGCCACCAGTGCAGCGGCCAGTGCCCTAAGGGAGTGCCCGTCGCCGACACGCTCAGGTACCTTTCCTACAGCGACTTCTACGGGCAGTTCGCTCTAGGCCGCGAGCACTTCCAGGCGCTGCCGGAAGAGATCCGCGACGTCCATTGCGGCGACTGCTCTTCCTGCGCCGTCCAGTGCCCGAACGGCGTTCAGGTTCGGGACCGCCTGATCCGGGCGCAGGAGATGTTCGCGTAAGCTACGCTAGCGCGCGCCGGACTACATCATCTTCCGGAGGCTGATCCGCCCGTTGGAGGTGTGCAGTTCCAGCCTCGGCCCGCCTCCGTTGATCCGTCCCTCCAGGCGACGTTTGTCGGAGCGGCCCTGGAACGCTTCCTCGAATTCGTTGGTGATCGACCCGTTCGACGTCGAGGCGCTGACGTCCGCCGCGATCCCATCGGGCAGCCGCACCGTCAGGGAAGCATTGCTGGAGTTCACTGTGATATCGCTGCGCCCCATCTTCTCGACCGAAAGATCCACGCTTCCGTTTGAGGTGTGAAGCCGGACCGGCTGGTTGTCGCCCGCGCTGGAGACGGCGGCGCGGATGGAGCCGTTGGACGTCTCGGCGTCCAGCGCGCCCTGGACGCCCTCGACATTCACCCTCCCGTTGGAAGTATGCAACCGCACCGGCGCGTCGATGTCGATGGCGGTGATCGAGCCGTTAGAGGTCGAGATCCGCTCGAGCGCCGTGCTGCGGGGGACCCGGATTGTGAAACGAGCGCCCATGTTGCCCCACCGGTCGGAGGGACGTGCCGCGCGAATCCGGATCGAATCGCCGGAAGCTGCCACGTCGATCTTGAGCGCGCGCAGCATCTGTTCCGAGCTGGCGTACTTAGTGCCGCTGATATCGACCGAATCCTGGTTCCAGCCGGCGATTTCCACCGATCCGTTGAAACTCTCCAGGTAGAGCCGGCCGCCGGGTTTCATCGCGTGGCTCTCGTGGAAGTCCTCCTGGTACCGCGAGGAGTCTCCGAAATCCACAAACTCGCATCCCGCCATCAGGAGAAAGCAGGATGGGACAGCCATGAGGGCGAGTCTGGTTCGCATGAAGCACCTCACGTTCTATTACGCAGCCGGCGCCGGGCGAGTTCAGGGAAATGGACTAGGATCTTGAGGGCTGTTCGATCAGGCGGACAAGACTCAGGTTGACGGTCAGAACGCGCGTGTCGGGCGGGCTCTGCCAAGACGGAGAGGCCTCGATCACCACGGTGTGCTCGGGCGCGTCCGGCAAATCGGCCTCCAGCACAAAGAGCCCTTTTCGCTCCAGGGTCCAGCGTCCGATCTTCCGGCCGTTCGAGCTGACCTCCAGCCGCACCGGCCGGCCCTGCTCGAAGCAGCGCTCGGAGGCGTGCCCGCGGATGCGGAGCCGCTGCGAAAGGGCGGACTGAGGCACGAGGCGCAGGCTGGCCCGCGGGCCGATCCACCGGTACTTGTTGCCGAAGACCCCCTCGACGCCGTGCCAGCCTTCGAGGAGCACCTTCTCGTGTCCCGGCACGGAGAAGTCGATGATGTCGGCGCGCTCTCCAGGGTACAATTCGCGCTTGTCCGCCGACGGCAGCAGGTTGTATACCCCACCTTCAATCGGGGCCCGGTAGCCGCACGCGCAGCCGAGCGTCTCGGTCTCGTCGCGGGCGAGAGCGCCATGGCAGTCGGGGCACCGCAGCAAGGTCTCGAAGCGTTCAAGGCCCGGCTCCTTTGCCGGCGGATCCCCTTCCTTTCGGCAAAGCGCGGAGAGCGTCCCTCCCAGCAGCCTGGCCGCCCTCCAGACGGAGCGGTGGGGATCCATCCGGATGGCCAGGCGCTTGACCGCTTTCTCCACCCCCATGCATTCGGGCGTGAAGATCTCGTAGCGATGGGACACGAAGTGCTTCTCGATCAAGCCTCGCCATCCCTTGAGGTCCAGGCTGTGGTTCTGCCGGATGCCGAAACTCTCCTCCTGCCCGGTGCCCACCACGTCCCGGATGAGAAAGTCGAGCAACCCCCAACTCTGGAGCTTCCGCTCCCATGGCTTCATCGCCTCGTAATAAGGCACGTGCCAGAGGCGCAAAGAGAGCATCCGTCGCAACGGTTCCTCGGCGAAGAAGAAGACGCCGCCCGGCGCCAGCACCCGCTTCACCTCCAGGAACACGCGCTCGATGTCCATGAACTGGCTGAGCATCTGGAACGCCATCACCAGCCGCAGCGAACCGTCGCGGAAGGGGAGGTTCAGGGCGTCGCCCGCGACCCTCACCGGAGTCCGCTCCAAACCCCAGGCATCACGGAGCGCCACGCCATAGCGCAGCGCATCGGCCGAAAGATCGAGCGCGAACCCGTCGGCTCCGAAATCGTTCGCCAGCATGTAGCTGGTGTGGCCCGCGTTCGCCCCGATCTCCAGAAACGGCGACATCGGCCCGATAAAGTCGATGTGCTTCCGGATGATGCCACGCCGCCGGTCGTTCTCCTCGGCGTACGTGCGGAGCACCCGTTCCGGCTGGCCCAGGGACGCGAACTTGTGGAACTCCACCTGGGCCCGCCGGACGGGCAGGGTCTGCGCTTCCTGGGGATGACTCGTCTTCATGAATGCAGGAGTCGTTCGGCGTCGAGTTGGCGAAGGTCTTCCAGCAGTATATCGGGGCGTGCCCGTTCCAGTTCCGCGTAACTGGATAATCCGGTCGCCACGCCCACGGCGAGGACTCCATTGGCCTGGGCTGCCGCCACGTCCCGCGGGGTGTCGCCGATCAAGGCCACGCGCGTCCGGCCGTCGATCCATCCCCTGCTCTTCGATTCCCTGATGGCGAGGCGTAGCAGCGCGGCCCGATCCTTCCCCATCCCTGCGAAAGCGCCAAAGCGGAAATAGGGCTTCAGTCCCGCGCGCTCGACCTTCTTCCACCCGATCCGCACGAAGTTTCCGCTCACCAGCCCCAGCGGCGTCCCCGCCCGGCGGAGACGGTTCAGCAGACGGCGGACCCCCGGACAGACCTTGCGCTCCAGCCGCGGGCAGCGGCGGACATAGATGGCTTGCGCGTGCCTCTGAATCTGGGGCAGCGCACGGCGCACCAGCGCCGTCGAAGCGCCGGCGTTGCGCATCATCGCCGTCAGAATCTCGGGGTCGAGCATCCCGTGCAGCGGAATGCCGTCCACCCTGGTTTCCAGGCCGGTCACGCGCCGGACTGACTCGATCAGCGCTTCCCGGTGGGCCGGCCCCGCCCGGCGGATGAGCGTTCCGTCGATGTCGAAAAACACCATCGCCTGGGAGGGGTTTCTCTTCGCGACCATGTATTACTACTATAGCGGCATGGAGAAACGTTTCTCTAACGGGAAGATTCTGCGCCTGGTGGTTGGGGACATCACCCAGGCCGCCTCCGACGCGATCGTCAACGCGGCAAACTCCCGGCTCGCGGGAGGCGGAGGAGTGGACGGGGCGATTCACTGCGCCGGGGGGCCGTCCATCATGCGTGAGCTTGATCGGATCCGGGAAACGCAGGGCGGTTGCCCCACCGGTAGCGCCGTCGCCACATTCGCCGGCCTGCTCCCCGCCCGGTACGTGTTTCATGCCGTAGGCCCCGTGTACCGCGACGGAGGTCATGGAGAGCCGGAGCTTCTTGCCTCCTGCTACCGTGCCTGCCTGCGGCTGGCCGCCGAGCGCGGCGTCGCCGTCATCAGCTTCCCCTCGATCAGCACCGGCGCCTATGGCTATCCTGTCCCCCAAGCGGCGGCCATTGCCATTCAGGAGGTGAGCGCGCATCTTGAAACGCAGGAAACCTCCGTGCGCGAGGCAGTCTTCGTGCTCTTCTCCCGCACGGACTACGATGCGTACGCCCGCGCGCTCGAACCATCGGCCGGGCGGCGGGTAGAATAGTGGGGATGGTACAGGTTCTCCAGGCCGGCGACCGCCAGTTGATCAGCCTCGAGCTCGATCCTGATCTGATTGCGAAGATAGCCCGGCAGGTCGGCTTCACGTGTGAAGTGACCGACGGCAAGCGCAGCGTCCTCGCCGAGCTCCGGATGGAGGGCAGGGAATCGCCGCTGCTCTTGTTCGACGCCGCCGAGCCTGCCAACCTGGGCTGGTTCAGCCGTTGCCAGTTCTACGTGGACGGCCACACGGGCGCGGTGCTTCAGACGCCGATCTACATGGCGAACCAGAGGGACTCCAGCGGCCGTCCGCTCCCCAATTCCATCCGGCTGCAAGTCTCCAAGGAGATTCCGGCCGGTTTCAAGGTGGCTGGCCGGCAGCAGGTTAACGAACAGGTGGTCTACTCCGTGCTCGCCAGTCTGCTGGCGGCTCTGCTCGAAACCGGGGTCGCGATATGCGGCGGCTCCCTGGTCAAGCCCCTTGCGGGACGGGTCAGGGACATGGCCGGCCGTAACTGATCTCGCCGGGCCTTAGTACCGCAATGGTACCGTCTGGTATTTACAGGGCGCGTCCGGCCGCCTATTCTTGGAGAGAAATTTCATGGCCGGATGCCGACTCTTCTGACTCAGTTTGTCTACCTTCAGATCCTGGATGTGCTGTCCACGCTGGTGTTCCTCTCGGGCGGGGTCAGAGAAGTCAACCCTTTAGTCCGGCTGCTGGTAGCCGGTGCCGGCTCACCGCTCGGCG
Organism: Bryobacteraceae bacterium; assembly: GCA_041946685.1. Classification (GTDB taxonomy): domain Bacteria; phylum Acidobacteriota; class Terriglobia; order Bryobacterales; family Bryobacteraceae; genus JBHGAV01. Next base: position 71,598 of record JBHGAV010000006.1, read on the forward strand.
GGCTGCTGGTGGCGAAGCTGGCGGCGCTCCTGCTTGCCGGCTACTGCTGGCGGGGCGGCCGGAGCAGGCTGCTGTCGCGCGTCAACCTGTTCTACGCGGCCCTGGTAGCCTGGAATTTGGTGGCGTTCCTGGTGAGCGGGGCAGGCGGTGGTCTCTCGACCTAGGCCCGTACCGCTCTCCTCGTTGACACGCGTCCGCCGAACGGCTATCGTCGGGTTTGTGGGCGGCTGCGGGCCGGCTTGCCCGCCACTTTCCGTAATCCTTTGAAAATCGAATTGCCATGACTGTTGACTGGAAGACACTCCGCCCTGAGCTTGAGGCGCAGTTCCTGAAGCTCTCCGATGATCGCGCGCTGGTGGGAACGGCCGCCGGGATGTTCGAGGACTGGCTCCGGGATCCGATCTGCGAGCCCCTCCGCGAGCCTTTGCTCGCCCATGTCGATGCGGGCCAATTTCCCCTGCTCCTGGATTCCTTCTATCAATTCATCCCGTTCGGGACAGGAGGCAGGAGAGGCCGCGTCGGATACGGCCCGAACCGGATCAACCCGGTGACCGTGGCGCTCTCGGTTCAGGGACACTGCAACTACCTTCGGACCACGCGACCCTCCGGCGGTCTGGTTGTCGTGGCTTACGACACCCGCTGCTTCTCGGACCTGGCGGGGACATATGGATTCCTGGGGCCGAACCACCCGCTGCTCGGCCTGACTTCCCGTCTGCTGGCGATCCGGGCGTGCGAGATTTACGCCGCCAACGGCTTCGAGGTCGTGACCCCGCTCGTGGGTGCCGCTCCGGCCTACTTCTCGACGCCCGAGCTCTCCTTCTCGATCCGGCACCTCGGCGCGCTGGGTGGCATGAACGTCAGCGCCTCTCACAACCATCCGGACGACAACGGATTCAAATTCTTCAACGAGCACGGAGCGCAGGACGTCCCTCCCACCGATCAGCGCATGACCGAGTTCATGCAGAACATCAAGGAGGCCAGAGTGCTTGGATTCGAGGAAGCGGCCGGCCGCGGCTTGATCCGGCCCATGCCCCCGAGCGTTCACCAGTCCTACCTGTCGCTCAACCTCGCCCTGGCTTCCGGCTCCGTGCCGCCGCGAGGCAAGGTCGTGTACAGCCCCCTGTGCGGGACCGGCGACTCCACCGTCGGGGACGTGCTGCGCAATGCCGGCGTGGACGTTGAGCTTTTCGGTCCCCAGGCGAACTTCGACGGGACGTTTGCCTCCATTCCATTCCGCTTGCCGAATCCCGAAGTCCCGGAGGCCGCCCGCCCGGCTTTGATCCACGCCAAGCAGACCGGCGCGGACCTGGTGCTGTGCACCGATCCCGACGCGGACCGGCTCGGCGCCTATGCCAAGGCTTCCGACGGCAGTTGGCGCTACCTGAACGGCAACGAGATCGGGGCCATCCTCGCCTACTACCTTGTGGCGGACCGCGTCCGAGGTCCGCAGCGTACAGGGCTGCTAGTCAAGACGCTGGTGACCACGCAGATGCTCGAGTCCATCGCCGCGAAGGCGGGATGCGCCATCGTGGGCGACCTGCTGGTGGGATTCAAGTACATCGCCAACGTTCTGTTGAGCCTGGAGCGGGAAGGACGGTACGGGAAGGTGACCGCCTCACCGGCGGACCTGGTGCTCGCCGCGGAAGAGAGTCACGGCTTCCTGCTGACACCTCATATCCGCGACAAGGACGCGGCCGGAGCGGCGCTGATCTTGTGCGAACTGCTCAGCAAGCTGCGCGCGGAGGGCGGCAACCTGCCCGAGTATCTGGACAGACTCACCGCCGAGTGCGGCGATTGCAGGAGCGTTGCCCGCTCCATCGTGATGCGGGGCATCCGGGGAGCCGGGTTGCTCACCACAATGATGGGTTCGCTGCGCGAGCAGCCTCCGGCGGCCTTCGCAGGGCTCCCGGTTGTCGAGTATCTTGACCTGCTCAGCGAGAAGCACGGGCCCCTGCTCAGCGAGACCGACCGGCAGGCGCGCAACTTCCTTGTGTTCCGGCTGAGCTGTGCCCAGATCGTAGTCCGCCCCAGCGGCACCGAGCCGAAGGCGAAAGTCTACGTCGATTTGCGAGGAGATCGCATGCCCGATGCCGGCGCGCGTTCTGATGCGTCGGCCTTCGCACGACAACTTGGCGCCGCCGTCCTGGAGGACTGCATCGGGAGGATAGGCTACAAGCTCTCCTCCAGCGCACACCTGCTTCCCGACTATGTTGATCTGGACCTCAAAGCCGACTTCGATCGCGCCTTCCGCGGGGAGCTGGAGGAAGCCGCGGGCAAGCTCGCCGGAGCCGGCGACGGGGCGAGGCTGGACTGGCTTCGCAAGCGTCTGGGGAGCTACACGGCTGGAGCGGACCCGATCGACGCCACGGCTACCGCCGTGGACAACCTCTGCGACGAAATTCGCCGGCAGTGCGCGGACCCGGCGGTGCAGGCCGGCCTGGAGGCTTTACAGAAGACTCTGGCCGCCGCGCGCCAGCCCGTCGAGTGGATTAGCTGACCTCTTGCCGGTCCGGCTCGCGAAACGGCTTCCGGCGATCACGAACCGCAGCGGCCAATCCGCCGAGTGGCGGATCCCGATGCGCGGGGTCGCCTCAATCTCGAAGTATTCCTCCCGGTCGGGCCGGCAGATGGTAAGCGCCCCCCGGGTGAGATCCGCGCCGTTGTGCCGCCGCGTGATTCCCATGGCAATGGTCAGCTTGCCCGGACCGGAGGCCAGATCCTCCAGCCGCCGGGCGCCGGGCCTCCGCCGCCGCATCAGGTCCAACCCGGCGACCGGCTCGAGCGCCCGTATCAGAACGCAGCCCGCTTGCCCTTCCGGCTCCGCCACCACGTTCAGACACTCGTACATGCCATAGATGGAATACACATAAGCATGTCCGGGCGGCCCGAACAAGACACGGGTTCGTTCGGTCAAGCCATGCCAAGCATGAGCCGCGCGATCGCCGCGGCCGAGATACGCCTCCACTTCGACAATCCTCCCGGCCGCGCTGCCCTGAACCAGAATCTTGCCCAGCAGGGCACGAGCCACCTGGATCGTCGGCCGCTCATAGAAGCTGCGCCCTATTACGTCACGGTTTGCATCTGCGTACGTTTTTTTCGACAATGGCTACCGTATGGAGGGTAGCACCCTCTCCAGCGGAATGCGATGCGGCTGTTCACTGCCATTGACTTGCCGGAGGACGTCAGGGATCGGCTCGCCGCCCTGATCGGCCGGCTGCGGCCCTCGGCCCGGCTGAAGTGGAGCGCTGCCGGGAACTTGCACATCACCACCAAGTTCATCGGTGAATGGCCCGCCGAGCGACTGGAAGAACTGGCCACCGCGTTACGGGGAGTGCCAGGCCGCGCGCCTGTCGCCGTTGCCATTCGCGGCCTGGGGTGGTTTCCAAATCCGCGCGCACCCCGCGTGTTCTGGGCCGGCGTGGAAGCCGGCTCGCTGCTCGAAGAGTTGGCGCGGGACACGGACTTGGCTCTCACGAGGCTCGGCGTTGCCCGGGAGGACCGTCCCTTCTCCCCCCACCTGACCCTGGCGCGCATTAAGGAACCGGCGCCGCTGGACCGGCTCCGCGACGCGGTCTCTTCTCTCCCATCGGTGGAGTTCGGACAGTTCACGGTTGATCGTTTCTGCCTTTACGAGAGCCAGCTCCGCCCCTCCGGGTCCGTTTACAGCAAGCTCCAAGAGTTTGTCTTCACCAAATGATGAATCCTCTGATCGCCCTGCTGCTCGCCTACTTGTTGGGCGCGATTCCGTTCGGTTATCTGCTCGTGAGGCTTCGCACGGGCGCCGATGTGCGCTCGTCGGGGAGCGGCAATATCGGCGCCACTAACGTCCTTCGTACTGCCGGGCGGGCCGCTGGCGCGGCCACCCTCCTTCTGGACATTGCTAAGGGTTATCTGGCCGTGTGGCTGGCCGCGCGCCTGACGGACGGCTCCGAGTTCTGGATGAGCCTTGCCGCGCTCAGCGTCATGGCGGGGCACGCGTTTCCGGTCTTTCTGAAGTTCAAAGGGGGCAAAGCCGTCGCCAGTTGCGTCGGGGCCTTCCTTTGTCTCGCACCCCTGCCCCTGGCCGCCGCTCTTGTGGTATTCGTGGTTATCGTCGCCGTGACTCGCTATGTTTCCTTGGGATCGATCCTGGCGGCCGGCTCCTTGCCGCTTGCCGTGTGGCTGATTTCGCACCGTTCCGCATACGTGCTGGCCGCCGCTCTGCTGGCCGGCGGTTTCATCATCTGGCGCCATAAATCGAACCTGGAGCGGCTGCGGGCGGGCACCGAACACGTCCTCTCGTTCGGAGGACGCCACAAATGAAAAATCTGGCCGTCGTCGGAGGTGGAAGCTGGGGTACGGCCCTGGCGATCGTGCTCTCTCCGCGCTTTTCGGGGGTGCGGCTGTGGGTCTACGAACAAGACCTCGCCCTGCGCATGTCCCGCCTGCGGGAAAACGACCTGTACCTGCCGGGATTCCGGCTCCCCTCCAACCTGACGGTGACGACGGAGCTCGGGGAGACGCTGGATTCCGCCGACCTCGTGATGGGGGTCATGCCGTCCCATCATGCGCGTGGGCTGTATTCCCGGATGTTGCCGCACCTGAAACCCGGCATGATCCTGGTGAGCGCCACCAAGGGCCTGGAGGAGGGCAGCCTGGCTCGCATGTCCCAGGTGGTGCGCGAGGTCGTCGGCGAGCGCTTCAAACCCTCCATTGCCGCCCTTTCCGGGCCGACCTTTGCCCGGGAAGTCGCTCGCGGGGAGCCCGCCGCGGTGGTGATCGCCTCGACGGACCTGGGCGTGGCACGGAAGATCCAGGAGGCTCTTTCCGGGCCCACTCTGCGGCTTTACACCAATTCGGACCTGTTGGGAGTGGAACTGGGCGCCGCGCTGAAGAACGTGATCGCCATCGGAGCCGGGGTCTGCCACGGTCTGGGGCTGGGCAACAACACCATGGCAGCCCTGATTACGCGCGGTCTGGCCGAGATCACCCGGCTGTCCGTGGCCATGGGCGCCAAGGCGCGAACGCTCTCCGGACTCGCAGGTTTGGGCGATCTGGTCCTGACCTGCACCGGCGAGCTGAGCCGGAACCGGACGGTCGGCCTCAAGCTGGCCCGCGGTCACAATCTCGACGAAATCCTCGCCTCCACGCTCTCGGTGGCCGAGGGCGTCCGGACCGCCTACGCAGCCGTCGAGCTTGCCGGGCGTCACGGCGTGGAGATGCCGATCACACGGCAGATGTTCGAAATGCTGAAGCACGGCAAGTCCCCTCGGGAAGCGGTCCGCGAGCTGATGGAACGTTCCCTGAAGAGCGAATAGGGACACAAGAAGCCGGAATTTCCACATTTCTCTTGCATTTTTCCTGAGAATTTATATAATTCCTTAGCACGTTCTATTGGTCTGCCTTTGCGGGCCGGCGTTGCCGGCCGGCGGCGGGCAGGGAGTCAACGGCATGAGGAGAGGCAGGGAGGCACAAGGAACCAGTCCAGGTGAGACCTACCGTCGCGGCCTGCTCGCCCGGAGGGCGGAACTGCTCTCCAGTCTGGACGTGAAGTTCGACACCGTCGCCGCCATGGGAAGGGTGGCCGAAGAGGATCAGGCGCAGGTTTCTCACGACGAGTTCATTTCCCTCAGCCTGAACATCCTCGACTATCAGCAGTTGAGGCTGATCGATGAGGCTCTAGACCGGCTCCGCTCGGGCGACTACGGTACTTGCCTCGCCTGCGGCGAGCCCATCCCGCCTAAGCGCCTGCGCGTGTTGCCCTGGGCGCGCTACTGCGTGCCCTGCCAGGAGCGGGAGGGTCTGCGGCCCCTGGCCGAGCCGGAAGCGGCGGAGCCGCAGCCTGCCGCATAGACGCGAAGTTCTAACCGGATCTCGCGCTACGGTCCGTCAACAAGCCCCTGAGGGCCGGAAGGCGGTCTTGTCGTTCTGATCTGCTGCGCTGCAAGCGGGCATCGAGCTTCGCCCGTACCGCGCGCGCGCCGGCGGGCGAAGGATGAGGAAGCGCGCCAGCCTGTCGCGGCATTGACGGTAAGCGGCCAGCGCCTGGTAGAAGGGTTCCTGGTTGTCCGCTTCCCCTATCCGGATCTGCTCTGCGCACAATCTAGCGTAGGCGGCGTCGTATTCCGCTCTTAGCCGCCTGTATTCGCTCTGTCTCGCCTCCTCCATACACACATAGGACGCTGGCAAAGCCCAAATGTTTCATCGATTGTCAAAGCCGCCTGTTTTCAATGGGCTGCTAATTCCTGCGCGCCGCACGGACGGGAACGAAGGTGAATGCGGCGATTGCCGGCCGCCGGAGAGCGCGAGTCTGTTGCCCGCTCCGTAAGGTATCATGCCTGTATCGAAGTGCCGATCGGAGGAAACGCTCTCATGAAACAGCTCTTACCCACAGTGGTTCTGGCCGCCCTCGCTTGGGCGCAGCCGCCAGCCGATACCGCAGGATGGACCAAACCCGCTACGACGCATCGCCTCGCCGAGTTCCCCAAGGTCCATGCCGACGGCCGGGTCTGGTTCCAGTTCAAGGCGCCCGGCGCCAAGTTGGTGCAGGTGCGCATCATCGCCACCGACAAAGTCTATGACATGCAGAAGGACAAGGACGGCGTGTGGAACGCGGTGATCACGCCACCGGGAGTCGGCTTTCAGTACCACATGTTCATCGTTGACGGACTGGAAGTGACAGACCCAGGAAGCGAACCCTACTACAGCAACGGCATCAAGACGGGCTACGAGGGAATCGCCTCGGGTGAGGACTACTACGCCATCAAGCCCGTGCCCCACGGCCAGGTTCGGCAATACTGGTTCTTCAGCAAGGTGACCCAGACCTTCCGGCGAATGTACATCTACACTCCGCCGGACTACGATGCCAACCTAAAGGCCCGTTATCCCGTGCTCTACCTACAGCACGGCGCCGGGGAGGACGAAGCCGAGTGGACCCATGCCGGCCTTGCTAATTTCATCCTGGATAACCTGATCGCGGAGAAGAAGGCGGTGCCCATGATGATCGTCATGAACAACGGTTTTGCCTCCCGGCCCGGCGAGACCCAAGCGCGCGGCCCGGGCGGCGCCCGCAACTTCTCGGCCTTCGAGCAGATGCTGATCGAAGAGGTCATTCCGGAAATCGACGCCAAGTTCCGCACCATCGCGGACCGCGACCATCGCGCCATGGCCGGGTTGTCCATGGGGGGCATGCAGACGTTCCAGATCGGCCTCACCCATCTCGATGTGTTCTCTCACCTCGGCATGTTCAGCGGCGCGCCGCTGGGCGCGTCCAAGCCACTGGACGATATCCTCGCCCAGGGCGCCGCGCTCAACAAGCGCCTGCACCTGTTCTGGTTCGGCGCCGGCACGAACGAGGAGCGGTTCATTAGCCGGCAGCGGGAGCTGCGCGGCCTGTTCGAAAAGGCGGGGATCAAGGCGGTCTACTACGAGTCGCAAGGCACGGTGCACGAGTTCCAAACCTGGCGCCGCTGCCTGAACCAGTTCGCTCCGCTGCTGTTTCGGACCGGCCGGTGAGGGGGACGAGTCCCGCCGCCGGACAGTTCTTCCCACAAACGGACAGCCCTCGGCTAACCGGTTCCCGCGTCTTCAAGTACTTACGATGGTGTCTGAGTTGCATGCCCTAGTTTGACTATGCCCACCCTCATGAAGGATCTACTGTTTGGCTTGCGTGTTCTGCAGCGGAGCCCCTGGTTCACGGTGGTTGTAGTCTTGACGCTCGGCCTGGGCATTGCGGTGAACACCGCGGTGTTCAGTTGGATCGACACCGTCCTGTTGCGCCCCTTCCCGGGAGTCGGCGATCCGGGCCGGCTTGCGCTCATCGAGACCGTGACGCCCGCTGGAGAGTACCTGGTCAACACTTCCTATCTTGACTACCTGGACTACCGGGACAAGTTGAAGCTTGTCGCGGGGGTCGCGCTCGGGCGCTTCACTCCTCTCAGCGTGGGCGCCGACGGAAAGACGTCGCGCGCCTGGGCGGAACTCGTCTCGGCCAACTATTTCGATCTCCTCCAGGTGAAGCCCCTGTTGGGACGGACATTCCTTCCTGAAGAGGTCCGCGAGGAAGGTGGCGCCCCGGTCGCCGTGCTTAGCTATGGCATGTGGCGGTCGCGATTCGGAGGCGACTCCAATGTGCTAGGTAAGAAGCTGCGCTTAAACCGCCACGACTTTACCATCATTGGTGTGGCCCCGCAGGATTTCCGCGGCACTACGGCGGGAGTCCTCTACGATGTCTGGCTTCCCTCCACGATGGCCACGGCGATGGGCACCGGCACGGGCACCCTGCGCTACCGCGGCACGCGCGACCAGACCTCCACGGTCGTCCGCTTGAAGCCGGGCGTCACCATCGAGCAGGCGCGCGCGGAAGTCGACGCGCTGGGGAAGCGCCTCGCCGATCTCTATCCCGCCACCAATCGGGGGATCGATCTCACCGTGACACCGCTCTGGCAAGGGCATCTCGGGGCGCAGGGCATGCTGCTTCAGCCGCTGCGCGTCCTGATGGCTCTGTCGGTGCTGCTTCTGCTCGTCGTCTGCGCAAACGTCGCCAATCTTATGCTGGCCCGCGCCGTCTCCCGCCGGAAGGAGTTCGGCGTCCGCCTGGCACTAGGCGCCGGGCGTCCCCGTCTGGCGGTGCAGCTCATGATCGAGACTCTGCTTCTCGCCGCCGGGGGCGTGGTGGTAGGCATTGTGCTGGTTCTTTGGATCGGGCAATCGCTCCTGTCGCTGATTCCCATCAAGGACGTTCCGTTGGATCTGGGCGGCCGCGTCAACCTCCCGACCTTCGGCTTCACGCTCCTCTGCGCCGTCGCGGCGACGTTGCTGTCCGGCGCTGTTCCGGCTCTGTTTGCGGCGCGCTCCGGCTTGAGCGAGAGCCTGAAGGCGAGCGGCCGTGGCGGCGACGCCGATTCCGGATCGCACCGGCTCCGCGCACTGCTCGTGGTTTCCGAGATGGCGATGGTCATGGTAGCCCTGATAGGCGCGGGTCTCTTCTATCGGAGTTTCAGGAACGCCAGCGGCATCGAGCCAGGCTTCGACCGGACCAATACGTTAGTCGCGCAGTTCTATCTCTCGAACGCTGGTTACTCGGCTGTGGAACAGCACGATTTCTGCCGGAACCTCCGTGCGCGGCTGGAATCGAAGCCCGGCGTGATCGGCGTTACCTACTCGGACGTTACGCCAATGTCGACTGCCTCGGGTACCGGCTCCACTCCCTGGCACGACATCTCTGTTGACGGGTATTCTCCCGCGCCGGGTGAGCAGATGATGATCCACCGTGCCACGGTCGCCCCAGACTATTTCAACCTGCTGCGAATTCCGCTGCTTGAAGGCCGCGAGTTCACTGAACTGGATTCTCCCGATGCACCCAACGTGATCATCGTTAATGAGACTTTCGCCAGGAGGTTCTTCCGGGGAGAGAACCCCATCGGCCGGAAGATCCGCTGCGAGCGCCGCCAGATGACGGTTGTCGGGCTGGTCAAGGACAGCAAATATCACACCCCGATCGAAAGGCCGACTCCGTTCTTTTACATTCCGTTCCGGCAGTGGTTCGCGCCCGGCCTCAATTTTTCGATCTTCGTGAAGACCGCCGGGGATCCGTCGCTGATGATCCCCGTGCTGCGCCAGGAGGCCTTATCGCTCAACCAGGATGCGTTATTCAGCGCGAGGCTGCTGAGCGAGGCCACGGCCGGCTCGCTCTTTGCCCAGCGTGCGGCGGCAAGCCTGCTCGGGGTGCTGGGCGCCATCGCAATCCTGCTCGCGGCCGTCGGCCTGTACAGCGTCATGAGCTACGCGGTGAGCCAGCGCACGCGTGAGATCGGTATCCGGATGGCGCTGGGCGCCAAGCCGGGTGACGTGCTCCGGCAGGTGTTAGTGCAGGGCCTTCTGCTGGTGATTCCGGGGCTGCTCGCCGGGGGCTTCCTCGCTCTGGCGGCGGCGCGCGTCGTCAAAGGGTTGCTCGTGAACGTCTCGTCGTCGGACCCTCTCACCTTCCTCGCTGCGGCCGTGTTTCTCGCGGTCGTGGCCACGATGGCGAGCTTCCTGCCGGCCCAGCGCGCCATGCGCGTCGATCCCATGGTCACATTACGGAACGAGTGACGGCCACCTTTTGTCGATCCAACCGCCGACGTAATCGAACATGTTCTTCACCGAGTTCGAGTATTGTCCGGGAGTCTGCTCGCAAGCCGTGCAGGGCGTGAAGCCGTGCACGGCTCCTTCGATCACCACGAAATCCTTGTCCTTGCTCTTGGCCAGGTCGAAGTGGATCTCGTTGTCGCGGATGAAGTAGTGCCCTCCCATGGCCATGATCAGTAGCGGCGCCGAGATCGACTGAAGCGCACAGGGCACGGAATTGTTGCTGGAGCACCAGTCGATCTCGTCCATCGAGTCCTTGGCCCGGGTCGCATTCGCGCTCAGAAACGAGCGGATCGTCAGCAGGCGCGTGCCGCCGCTGAACCGTGCATCCGTCGCGGGAAGCGACGGGTCCGGCCGCCGCACGCTCTCGACGATCTCGTTCACAACGGTTCCATCGTTGCGCAGCAGCTTCTGCGGCTTGAGCGTGCCGTGATGAATGCTGGGGTCGAGCTGCATCAAACGGCCCCCTCCTCCCTTGACCACCAGGAACACGTCATCGTCCGGATACCGGTAGACACCCTTGTCGATGGCGTTCAGCTTCTCGGTGGCAAGGTCGATCAGGCGGTTCAGCCGCTTCGCCTGCGCGGCGAAGTAACGCTTCTTGAACGCTTCCGAATAGGTGGACGCGCCCTTGGGGTTGTAGCCGTTCTTCGGGTCGAAGGGGTCGAGCGACGGATCAATCTGCGGCGCCTGGTTCTGGTTCACGATGGCCGCGTCGTTGGTGACCGCCGGGTTGATGCTCCTGAGCGAGTTCACCGAGTTGCCCGGATGCGCGTCGGCCAGGATGATCCCGTCCGCCGGCGGCAGTCCCACGAGGTTCTTTCCGCACTGAATCAGCTTCCCGGGACCCTGGCAGTAGGACACGCCGTTTTCGGCCACCGCCTGGTAGAAGGTCATCGTCGGGCCCCCGCCGCTGTGCCCCCAGAGCAAGACCTTGGTGATACCGGGCCGCATCCGCAGAAACTCCACGCCCGACCGGATGTCCAGGGCGTTCTCCTCCCAGCGGACCTCCGCTTCGCTGTTGTCGGACCGGGGATTCATGCACAGCACCAGGTAGCCCCGCCCCGCCAGTTCCGTGCAAGCAAGAGTGCCCAAGAAGTTGGCCGTCCGGTGGGCGACCAACACCCCGACGTGCGGCGCCGGCCCGGCGTCCGGCTTGTAGAGCGCACCCTTCACCGTCGAGGGCGAAAACTGTATGTAAAGCGGGTTGCTCTGGCTGAAGGCCGCGAGCGCCGGCAGGCTGAGAAGCAGTACTTTGCGGATCATCGTTGCTCCAGTTTGCCCGATGCCGCCGTGCCAGTCAAAAGCGGCGGCTTGCGCGCCGGGCTGCGCCTGGACGAGAATGGCTCGCTGAGGAGACCCCAAAAGCCATGAAACAGTCTGTGAAGAACCTTGTCGGGCGGCGTTCGTTCTTCAAGTCCGCCGCCGCAGCTCTGGGATCTGCGTTTTGGGCCGACGAGACCCTGGATGCGGCCCTCCAGAATGTGAACACGGCGAGCAAGCCGTCCGAGCTGAAGATCACGGACATGCGCATGGCTGCTCTCGGCAGCGGACTGATCCGCATCGACACCAACCAGGGCATCTCGGGGTACGGCGAGAACCGTGACGGGGCGGCCCGCTATCAGGTGCTGGAGCTGAAGCGCCTGGTGGTGGGGGAGAACCCGTGCAGCGTGGACAAGATCTTCCGGAAGATCAAACAGTTCGGCTACCACGCGCGGCAGGGGGGCGGCGTGTCGGGGGTGGAGGTGGCGCTGTGGGACCTGGCGGGTAAGGCGTTCAATATGTCGGTCTCGAACATGCTGGGCGGCCGGTTCCGCGACCGGATCCGCGTCTACTGCGACACCCCGGGGGCGGCCGACGAGAAGACCTTCAAGGAGCGCATGCAGCGCCGCATCGCGGACGGGTTCACGTTCTTCAAGGTCGACGTGGGAGTGAATCTAATCCAGAAGACGCCCGGCACCATGGTCTATCCCGCCGGTGCTGACATCAACGGCAACACGGTGCACATGTTCACCGGTCTGGAACTCACAGACAAGGGCATCGCCCTGATGGGCGACTACATGGCGAGGGTGCGCGAGGCGGCGGGCTGGCAGGTCCCGATTGCCACGGATCACTTCGGGCACATCGGGGTGAACTCCTGCATCCGGCTTGGCAAGGCCTTCGAGAAGTACAACCTGGCGTGGATGGAGGACTTCATTCCATGGCAGTACACGGAACTCTGGAAGAAAATCACAGACGCCATCGAGACCCCCACGCTGACCGGCGAGGACATCTACCTGAAGGAGGGCTTCCTCGAACTGGCCAGGAACCACGCGGTGGACATGCTCCAGCCGGACCTGCTGACCTCGGGCGGGATCCTTGAGACACACAAGATCGGAGACGCCATCCAGGAGTACGGAGTGCCCATGGTGATGCATAACGCCAGCTCTCCGGTGGGTTTCTTTGCGAACGTGCACTGCGCGGCAGCCACGGAGAATTTCCTCGTTCTGGAGAACCACGCGGTGGACCGGCCGGAATGGGGCGACATCGTGGACGGCGTTGAGAAGCCCGTTGTCAACAAGGGCTACGTCAAAGTGCCGGACGGTCCCGGGCTGGGCTTTACCCTCAACGAGGAAGCGATCAAAAAGCAGATGCGTGACCCCGCCTACTTCGAGCCCACCCCCCAGTGGGACATCAAGGAACGCATCAACGACCGCCTCTGGAGCTAGCCCCGACAACAACTGGTGACTTTGGGGTAGGGAAGCAACGCGCATGAGACTTCTTTCCATCACGATTGGCTTGGCAGCAATGATGTGTTTCGCCCAGACGGGCTGGGAGGACGGCTATGCAAGACCCCTGCCCATACCTCGTCTGGTGCAACCTCCGGTGATCGACGGCGATCTTGCCGAATGGAAGTACCTGGCGTTCAACGACGGAGTATGGGATCTGTTCCGGGTGATGCGCTCGCCGTGGTACGACCCTTCCATCAACCGGCTGACCGACCAGGGGAATGAACCGTCGATCGAGGAGGACCTGGCTGCTCGCTACTACACGGCTTGGGATGACAAGTACCTCTACATGGGCGCCGAAGTCCACGACAACGTGCATGACGTGGAGGATCCCAAGCCCGCGCCGGAGCGTTGGATGTTCAAGGACGCGATCTGCTGGTTCATCGAGGCGCCGCGGCGTGCGACGGGGAAGAAGTTCGGCCGGGGAGATAATGCGTTCTGTTTCCTTGCCGATGCCACAAAGCCCCCGCACGGCGCCTGGTGGAGGCACGGGAACACCGAGAAGAGCTACATAGAAGAGCCGCTGCCCGCGCAAAGCGTCGATTATGTGGTCCGTCTGGACCCTTGGAAGACGGGAAAAGGCGACTTCATCCTGGAGGCCCGCGTGGAGATGGCGCCGACTTTCGGCGCAAGCGATCCCCAATGGCGGCCGCCGAGAATCGGTGACGAGTACGGCCTGGAGATCGTCCACACCGATCCCGACGGTGGATCGTACGGCGCGCACCTGCTCATCTACGGCAAGGCGGACGACGACTCGACGTGGGGAAGGGCCGTGCTGACAGGTCCAGTCAAACCCCCGGTGAGAAAACCCAGGTGAGTTGAATCGCGGGGCGCCGCGGGGAAGGCTACAGCCCGGCCGACTCGAACAACACTACGTAGACGTCGCCGAACTGCCCGACACGGCGCCAGCGCCAGCCGGCCAGTTCATAATGGCTCGCGAACCACTTGCGCCAGAAGCCGGCTTGCCCGGCGCCGCCGTAGATGATGAAGCGCCCCGCCTTGATAAGGTCCTGCTCCAGCGTCTGCCGGGCGTACGCCTGCCCCTCCGGGGACTCCTTGAAGGGAAGCCGGTACAACCGGCCTTGCACCGCGTACACGCCTAGGTGCGGGTACATGAAACTGGGGATCGGGTAATCCGGATACCAAGCCGGCGGCTGCGCCTCCACCACCGGGCTGGGGCAGACGACCGGCAGTTGCTCCTCGGCCTGCAACTCATTCACCGCGCGCGCCGCCGACCTCCAGTCCGAGTTGTGGTGCGGCGGCCACATCGTGCCCCACCGGCCCAGCAGCAACAGCACGCCCACGCCTAGCACCGCCGCTGACGGCTTCCAGAGCCTTGGTGGAAGGAAGAGCGATGCGGCGGTGACCGCCGCCAGCGCCGCTCCCGGCAGCGCTACCGACAGGTACCTCGATACGAACAGGCTGTTGCCCGTGAGCCAGGAGAAGGCGTAGATCGCCAGCGGGTGAACCACCCACCACCCCAGGATCAGGCTGAGAGCGCCCCAGGCCGGCCACGGCGCGCCGCGTGGCCACTTCCGCGCGCGGCTCAGGATCGCAAGCGGCACGCACAGCGTCGCCATCAGGCCTAGTTTCAGCGAGTAGATCAGTTCCTTGACGGCCGGCGGAGGCACGATCACGTGCGCCTCCGCGTCCCTGAGGAGCGCGCGCGCGGTGATCGCCACCGGGATCAGCGACGCCCCCACCAGCGCCATCACGCCCGCGATGGCCCGCCAGCTCACCTTAGTGTCCCTTTGCCACAGCCTCGTTGCTGCGTACACCGGATAGATCGTGTAGAAGGGCCAGTAGATCAGGTGGACCCTCCATAGCAGGGCGGCCGTCAGCGCGAACAGCGCCGCCTCGCGCCACTCGGCCGTGTCCAACCAGCGGATCAGGAACCACAGGCTCGCGGCGGCCAGGCACGTTCCGAGCGCGTAGGGACGCGCGTCCGCCGCTTGGTAGTTGAAACCCCTGAGCGCGAGACAGGCAAAGGCCGCCAGCCAGCCGGCGTCGGGGCAAATCAATCTCGCCGCGATGCGTGCGATCAGCCACAGCGCCAGAGCCAGGGCCAACACCGACGGGACGCGGTAAGCGACTTCGGAAAAGCCGAGCAGCCTCTCGGAAAGCCACGGCAGCGCGTAGTAGATGCTCGCCGGGACCTGCGGCGCCACGCTCAGCGATGCATGGTCCGGCCCGTGGCGCACCACCAGCGCTGTCACCATCTCGTCCACCCAGAAGCTGGAGCCGAGCGGCATCAGCCACAGCCGGGCAATGCACAGAGCCAGAACCGCTCCCAGCAACGCTGTCCACCTATGGGATGACACCTAGACCCGCTGCTCCGTCCTGCCGCAATCCGAAGGATCGCCGCGGAGCTTCGCAAGGCCGTGCTCCAGCGCCGGGAGGATGACCTGGAGGTTCTCCACCGCTCCCCGCTCCGAGCCGGGCAGGCTGACAATCAGCGTGTGGTTTCGGATGCCCGACACCGCGCGCGAGAGCATGGCCGTGGGCGTCAGTTCCAGCGACGCCCGGCGCATCGCTTCATCCAGCCCCGGCGTGGGCCGGTGGATGACTCTGGCGACGGCCTCGGGCGTGACGTCGCGGGGGGCGAATCCCGTCCCGCCCACCGTGACGATCATGTCGATCGAGTGTCCGTCGCTGTAGTGTTCGAGCAGCTTCGCGATCCCGTCCAGTTCATCCGGGACCACCTTCGCCGCATAGATGTGGACCGGCAGCCTTCCGGTGAGCAGCCGCTCCACCGCCGGCCCCGCCGTGTCCACGGCTTCACCCCGCGAGCAACGGTCGCTGACCGTTAGCACCACGGCCTGAAAGTGGATCCGCGGCACCGTCTCCACAATCTCCACCTCATCGCACGCCGCGACCGTCCCGCTCCGGAGCACCCTCGCGAACACTCCGAGGCGGGGCATGATGCAATCGCCCGCCTGGTAGTAGATGGCGCAGCGGCTATGGCATTCCTTGCCGAGCTGCGTGACTCCCAGCTCAGCTTCCGCGCCCAAGCGCAGGCGGCTGCCCAGCCCGAGCGCGCCGAGATCCACCCCGGCCACCACCAGGTTCTCGGCGAAGTCCCCGAAGGCCAGGTCGGGGAGGCCGCTTTGCCGCATGGTCTCGATGTCCTCGGCGGCCAGGATGCTGACCTGCCGGTGTCCGGGTCCCGCGTGGCCGTCGCCCTCGATTCCATGACCGGCGATGAACGTGGCCTTGGGCTGCGGCGATTTCCGCTGGCCTTTCTGAGCGCCGGTACAAATCGCCTCAACTCTTCCCACGCGACTTGTTCTCCCTTCGCCAGGTTCCGCTCTTGCCGCCGGTTTTCTCCAGCAGCCGCACCGGTCCTATCTCCACGCCCTTGCCGGCCGACTTGACCATGTCGTACACGGTCAGCGCCGCCACGGACGCCGCCGTCAGCGCCTCCATCTCTACGCCGGTCTTTCCTTCGCACGCGACGAGAGTTTCCAGGCGAACCCGGTCTCCGTCCAGCGTCGCCTCGACCTCCACGACGTCCAGCACCAGCGGGTGGCACATCGGGATCAGCTCGCCGGTGCGCTTGGCGGCCAGGATGCCGGCCAGACGCGCCGTCTCCAGCACATTTCCTTTGGCGACGCTTCCGCTCCGCCGCAACATGGCGGCAATCTCCGGCCCGACGTTCACCCAGGCTTCGGCCCGCGCCGTGCGTCTTGTCGGTGTCTTGTCCGCCACGCTGACCATCCTGGCCCTGCCGCTCGGAGAAACGTGTCTCAGTTTCACCGCTTAGCCCCCGATCCCAACCATGGCCCTCGGCTGGACGAACTCGCTGCCGTGGCGCTTCGTATCCAGCGCCCGCTCGATGGCCGCTGTCAGCGCCGGGACGTCCGGTCCCGGATGCGCTCGTAGCAGAGGAGCCAGGGGGACACCTTCGTTGCGCCCCAGACAGCCGATCAGCACGCCTTCCGTGGTCAGGCGCAGCCGCCGGCAGCCGGCGCAGAACGGCATGGTCGTGGGAGAGATCAATCCGACGATCGCTCTCCGTCCGCTGCCATCCTCGGCCACATAGTCCCTGCTGGTGTTCTGCGGGCCGGTGGGATGCGGCGTGAGCCGGAACTCCGTCTCCAACCTGGCCAGCACTTCCGCGCTCGGTACGAACAGTTCCTCGAAGCGCGCGGCCGCCTCCCCGATCGGCATCAACTCCAGAAACCGCGCCTGGCAGCCGTGCCGCATCGCGAATCGAACCAGGGCCGGCGGCTCGTGATCGTTCATGCCGCGCAGCACCACCATGTTGAGTTTCACAGGCGCAAGCCCGGCGCGCTGCGCCGCCTCGATTCCCCCGAGCGTTTTCTCCAGGACCCCGCCGTGCGTGATGGATGCGAACGTCGCCGACTCCAGGCTGTCCAGGCTTACGTTCACTCGCCGCAGGCCGGCCCGCTTCAGAGGCTCGGCCGTCGCCGCCAGGCGCTGCCCATCGGTCGTCAACGCCAGGTCGGGCGTGCCCTGAGCGGCCAGCATCGCAACCAGACTCTCGATCTCCGGGCGAATGAGGGGCTCTCCGCCCGTGATCCGTATCTTCTTGAGGCCGTATAACCTTCCGGCCAGCCCGGAGAACTCCGCGATCTCCTTGAACGAAAGGCCGTCCCCGCAGGTTCGCCTTGTCGCGTGGCCCGAAGGCGCGCAGTACACGCACCGCAGCGCGCAACGATCCGTCACCGAAACCCGCAGCGAGACGGGGCCCGTCATGGCAGCGGTCTCCAGGGCCGGAACTCGACCAGTTCTCCGGCCGCGAATTGCGTCCGCTCCGGCGGCAGCAGGATCACGCCGTCGGCATGACCCGCCGACACCAGGTCGCCGCTGCTGGCCGACCGCACCGGACGCACCGACAACCCGGCCGGTCCCCGTTCCAGACGGGCCACCTTGCACCACAACCAGCCGCCTTCGCTCCGCGCCCCTTCGGCCAGGGGCAGCGGGTACGACACCCGGCATTCTTCGAACTTGCATCCAGCCAGCCGGCGCAGCGCCGGTAGGGCGAACTCGTGCAGGGCCGTGAACACCGAGAGAGGATTCCCGGGAAGCCCGAAGATGTGCCGGTCGCCCGGCGCCGTCGCGTATAGCGTCGGTTTCCCCGGTCGCATCCTCAGCTTGTGAAAACGTATCTTCGCCCCCGCTGCCTCGATCGCGTCCGGAACGTAGTCGTAGGCCCCGGCTGAAACCCCGCCCGTGAACAACACCACGTCATGACGGCTCAAAGCGCGGCGAAGGGTGGCCACAAGCGCCGGTTTCCGGTCAGCCACCAGTTTGGAATGGACTCCGGGGAATCCCCACTGCTCAAGCGCGGCGCACACTGCGGGGCCGTTTGAATCCCGTATCTCGTGCGCCCGCACGCGGTCTGCAACCCGGCGCAGTTCCGTACCCGTGCACAGGACCGCGACCCGAGGTTGCCGGTGTACCTTCACGCTCGCCATGCCCACCGCCGCCAGGACGCCGATCTGGCCCGCGCCGATGCGGCAGCCGCGCGCCAGCAAGACAGCGCCTTTGCGCGAATCCTCCCCCCGCCGCAGAATATGCGCCCCTCGCATTTCCTGACTCTTGATTGTAACCAGACCTTCGCGCTCTTCGGTCTGCTCGACCATGATCACGGTGTCGGCGCCCGGCGGGATGTTCGCCCCGGTCATCACCCGCACCGCCGTCCCCGCGGTCACTCGGGGGCGCTCCGGGCTCCCCGCTGCAACTTCTCCGGCAACCCGCAGCACACAAGGCTCCCGCTCGAGATCCGTATGGCGGATTGCATATCCGTCCCTGGCGGAACGGTCGGCAGGCGGCAGCTCCCGGTCGGCGCGAACGTCCTCGGCGAGCCAGCGGCCCAGCGCGGCCTCCAGCCGGACCGCCGCCGCCTTCATGGGGCGCACGCGATCGCCGAGGATGGCCCAGGCTTCCTCGGGTGTGGTCAATCCTCTCCTCAGGCCAACGCCGCGAGTGACTCTTCCAGCACGCCGCGAACCATCAGAACCTTGTATTCGTTCTTTTCCAGCGGGGAAGCGCCTTTCACGGCCGCCTCGCCAGCCGCGGCTGCCGTTGCTGCGTTCAGGCTGTTGCCCACCACAGCTTTCTCGGCTTCCGCCGAGCGCCACGGTACGGGAGCCACGCCGCTGAGCACGATGCGTGCCGAGCCGACCTTGCCGCCGGAGACCGCGAGGTAAATCGCCGCGCCCACGGTCGCGAAATCGAACGCGCCCCGTTCGCGGACCTTGCGGTACATGCTCTTCGCCCCGGCCACGGGCGCAGGGAGCAAGATCTCCGTGACGACGTCGCCCGGTGCCAGTACCGTCTCGTTCGTCACGCTCTTTTCAGGCAGGACGTAGAACGACGAGATGGGTATGGTCCGCGTTCCCCTGCTCCCCACGATGGTCACCCTGGCGTCCAGCGCCATCAGGGCCGGCGCTACGTCCGACGGGTGAACCATGAAGCACGGAGCGCCGCCGAAGATGCAGTGGAACTCGTTCTCCCCGGCCGCCGCGAAGCACGCGTCCCCCCCCTTACGCAGGCATTTAAAACCGCCGCGGTAGTACCAGCAGCGGGAACGCTGGCAGATGTTACCTCCAATGGTCCCCTGGTTGCGCAGTTGAGGGCTCGCCACCGAGGCCGCAGCCTGGGCCAGAACCGGGAACGAGTTTGCGACCCGCTTGTCCTCGGCCACTTCGGTGAGGGTTGTCATGGCGCCGATTCGCAGTCCGCCTCCCGGCCGGTCGCTGATCCCTTTCAGTTCCTTGACGCCGCTGAGGCTCACCACCGTGCTCGCGGTGAAGATCTCGTCCCGCAGGCAGCCCAACAGATCTGTACCGCCGGCCATGATCCGGGAGCCCGGCCTGGCGCTGCTGGCGGCCGCTTCTCTAACCGATGCCGCACGTTGATAGGAGAATCTCTGCATCATGGCTCACCCCCGTCCCTTTCTCTTTGCTAGCGCGCTCAGGACCTTCGCTGTCGTGATCGGCCCGTCGGTAATCCGAACCCCCGTGGCGTTATAGAACGCGTTCGCGATCGCGCTTGCCGCCGGGATCGTGGCCGGCTCCCCCAGTCCCTTGGTGCTGGTGGTGGAAGCCTCGTGGTCCTTCAGGTCGACATGAACCACGCTCATGTCCGCCGGAACGTCCTTGGAGGTCGGAATCTTGTAGTCGTGCCAATTGGAGTTGGCCATCTTACCGGTAGCCGTGTCCATGATGCGTCTTTCGATCAGACCGTAGCCGATGCCCATGGTCATGCCGCCGATCACCTGGTTGTTGAAAGTGAACACGTTCATGACCCGTGCGCTGTCCTGCGCCCCGAGCATGCGCAGGACTTTCACCTCGCCGGTGCGCGTGTTCACTTCCACTTCCGCAAAGTGCGTCGAGAACGGCCGGATCTCCTTGTCCGGCACGTTCGGCCCGCGCACTCCAACGCCCACCAGCACGCGGTTGGTTTGCAGGGCCGGGAGCTGGCCCACCTGGATCTTCGGGTTGCCGCCCGGCCCCGTGATCACGCCGTTCGACAGCGTGAGATTATCGACGTGAACTTTCAACTGGTCGGACGCCATCGCCAGCAGCTTGGATTTCACCTCCAGCGCGGCCGCCCTTACTGCCGGAGAGTCGGCCTGCACGGTCTTGCTGCCCCCGCTGGGCCCGGTGTACTGCGTGGTCCCCGTGTCCGCGTTCTCGACTTCAATTTGCTCGAGTGGAACGCCCAGTTCCTCGGCAACCACCTGGGCCATGACGGTTTTTGTCCCGGTTCCCAGGTCCGCCGCTCCGATGTTGAGGTGTACGCTGCCGTCCGGGTAGTACCGGACGATCGCCGTCGACGGAGGCCCGCCCGGAGATCCCCACATGCCGCTGGCTACTCCCACGCCGCGGACAATGTGCCCGGTTCCCTTGGGCCGCTTGCGCGCCTCCGCCCAGCCGAAGGCCTTGGCGCCTTCGGTCAGGCACTGCGGAAGGCCGTTGGATGTGTACGGCCTGTTGCCACGGGCCTGGCAGACCATCGAGATGTTCTTCAGCCGGAATTCCACCGGATCCATGCCGATCTTCTCGGCCAGCGCGTCCATCATCTGCTCGAGCGCCCAGTTGCCTTGCGGGAAACCGGGGGCACGGAACGGACGACTCGGTCCGGCATTGATCATCACCGACTGTTCGGTCACCCTCACATTCGGGCACTTGTACAGATCCAGGAACTGGTACGCGGCCGAGTCCCTCCCGGGGTATCCGCCGACCTCGTTCGTTCCGGTCATCTGGAGGGCGGTCAGGGTCCCGTCCTTCTTGACGCCGGCCTTCACACGAATCGAGTGGGCGGGCCTGTTTCCCACGCACAGGAAAGTCTCCTCCCGGGTCAGAAAGAGCTTCACCGGTCTGCGCGTCTTCCTGGCGAGCAGCGCGGCCATCACGGTGTACTTGCCGCATTGCAGCTTGCTGCCAAAGCCGCCGCCCATGTAGTGCCCGATGACCCGAACCTTACTCAAGGGCAGCTTCAAAGAACTGGCCAGCGTGCTCTGGACTGAGAACACCCCCTGTGTCGTGTCCCAAACCGTCAATTCGTCCTCGTCCCACTTGGCCACCGACCCGTGCGTTTCCAGGGTCGTGTGTATCTGGCAGGGAGTGCCGTAAGTCTCCTCCAGGACGACGTCCGCCTCCGCGAACCCCTTGTCCACGTCTCCGCGGGCCGTCGTGGAAGCCTGTCCCGAGAGATTGCCGCTCTGGTGGCCACTCGGCGCGCCGGGCTTCATGGCGTCCGCCATGTTGGTGACGTGGGGTAGTTTCTCGTACTCCACCTGGATCGCCGCCACCGCGTCCCAGGCCTGTTGTGGGTTCTCAGCGGCGACGACCGCGACCTCTTCGCCCTCAAACCGGCAGTGCGGATCGAACAGCCGGCTGGAAGCCGGGCCGCCCGGCCCCCCATACCAGGAGATCCTCGCCTCCGGGTCGGCGTCCGAGAGCACGGCTCGCACGCCGGGCATCTTGAGCGCCTTGGAGATGTCCACCTTCTTGACCATGGCGTGCCCGTAAGGGCAGCGCAGCGTGGCCGCATATAGCATGTCCGGCAGGATCACGTCCATCGGGTAGACGGCCTTGCCGCTCAACCTCTCGTCGGCGTCGATCCTTGGGATGGCCTTGCCGACTACCTTCGTCTCGCCCCACGGTCTTGGGTTCATGTCCGCCATGACTCACCTCCCCGCCTTCTTCAGTTCCGCAGCCCGGCGAACTGACTTGAAGATGTGCGCGTATGCCCCACAGCGGCACAGGTTGCCGCTCATGCCGTCGCGTATCTGCTCGACACTCGGGTCGGGATTCTTGCTCAGCAGCGCTTCTGCTGCCATCATCTGTCCGGGTGTGCAGAAGCCGCACTGGTAGCCGTCCTCCAGGCGGAAGCCCTCCTGTACGGGCCCGAGCTTTTCGCCCTGCATCAGTCCTTCCAGCGTGGTGATCTTTGTTCCGGCGGCCTCCAGCGCCAGCGTCATGCAGGAGTACCGCGCGACGCCGTCGATCAGCACCGTGCAGGCGCCGCACTCGCCGCGCTCACAGCCCGGCTTGGTGCCGGTCATGCCCAGCCGGTCGCGCAACACATGCACCAGGGTCCACCTGGGCTCAACCATCAGCGTGTGGTCCACACCGTTCACGTTCAGAACCACCTTGACCAGGTCGCTCTCCACGAGCTTCTGAGCCTGTGTCTCTGCGGGGACGGTCAGCATCGCGGCCCCGGTTGCTCCCGCGGCGGCGGTCCCAAAGAATCCTCTTCGGCTAAGTGCTGTCCGACCTTGCTCTTGGTCGCTTGATTTGTCCATCGGCTTCTCCTTCACGGCCCCCTGCGGCCGTGCGTCTTCCGGATCCGGCGTTGGCCCGGAGCATGAGGACGTCACTGAGATTCTTGTACAATCGAACACCGGAGTCAAGGGCGCGTAACTCCGCCTGGCTGTCGCGCCGCCGGCGGTTTCCGACTTGAAGGGGTAACGATGCGTAGAAGAGATCTGCTGTCAATGAACGAGCCGCCCGACGCGGCCGCCTCGGCCTCATGACTGTGCTCCGTATGCGCCGCGCGGCGCTCATTCGCTTCTTGACGTACGTGGTGCTCGGCTTTCTGGCCGCAACGAATGTGTACCGGGCGGCGACACAGTCGTTCACTTCAGGCGAATGGGCCACGCACGGGCAACTGGTCGGCAGTGCGGGAAACACCGGGCACCGGGCGGCCGCTCCCGACGCGTGGTTGAGCAAGGCCGCCGTTCACGTCTTTGGACCCTCCGAGTTCACCCTGCGCCTGCCTGCGGTTGCGGGCGGGTTGCTCTACTTCCTCGCCGTGCTCCTGCTATGCCGCCTGCTGTTCGGCGATTCGATTTGGATGCTATTCGCGCTCCTGCTGAACGTTCTCAATCCGTATGTTCTCGATTCCTGTTCCAAGGCGGGAGGCGAGAGCTTCGGGTTGGCGCTTTGGGCCCTCGGAGCGTACTACT
The DNA here is from genome assembly GCA_041946685.1 of Bryobacteraceae bacterium. Lineage (GTDB taxonomy): Bacteria > Acidobacteriota > Terriglobia > Bryobacterales > Bryobacteraceae > JBHGAV01. The sequence goes on from JBHGAV010000006.1 coordinate 94,917, forward strand.
TGGCGCGCTGGGCGGCCGACGGCGCGCGCATTCCTATCGGCGCCGCGATGGCGCTGGGGATGGCTGCCGCTTTCGATCTCCACCAGGTGTTCGGCGCCGCGGCTCTGTTGGTCGTTATCGCCGTGGTGGGTGCCTTGTCGCGCCTGCGGACCGGTGGGGGGCGTGAAGCACTTGGGTTCCTTCTCCGCGACGCCCTGCCTTTCTGCGTGGTGAGCGTGGTAACGGCCACCGTCCTATTGTGGTTGCCATCCTACTCGCTGGCTCCGGCTTTCGGCGGCCGTGGGGCGCCCCGCTATCTGGATGGGGTGAAGGATCTGACCACTGCGTTCCTGCTTTACTCCCCAACGCACCTGGCTTCACTCGATGGGGTCCGTGGTGTGCTTGCCCGGCTCGGATGGGTTCCGTTTGCCGGGCTGTTGGCATCTTCGTGCCTGGCAGCGCGCAGCAGCGGGCAGGGTCGGGCGGACCGGCTGCTGGCGCTCTTCTCCTCCGCAGCCGTTCTCACGTTCCTGCTCTTGTGGCTGGAACCGCGGTTCCGCCATCAACCTTACTTCACCGCGGATGGCCTGGCGTTCACCCAGCCGCTGATCTTCGTCGTATGCCCCCTGTTTCTGGCCTGGCTCTGGGCGCAGGGCGCGGCCGCGAGGCCGTTTGTTACCCTGGGGACGGCGGCTGCCTCCCTCCTGCTCTTGAACTTCGCCCTCCAGTTCCAGTTGCACTCCTACCGGGGTTGGCGATTCGAGTCCGCGACCCGCCGAGTTGTAGATACCTTAGAGAAGCGAAGGGCGGGGGAGGGCAGAGAGCGGATCCTTGTCGCCGCCGACCAGCGCCTCACGCCAAGTCTGGAGATCTATCGGCGGCTGCGCGAGGTTGGCTGGCTTTCGGAATCGGTCGAGGGTGCGCAGACATGCCGCGCCGATTTCTTCTACCTGCAGGACAAGCAGTCTGACCGGCTTGACAGCCTCGGCCTGCGCGAGATCCTCCGCGATCGCGTCGCAGGAGCCGTGCTCGCTGACATCGGGCCGGACGCGCGGCAGCGGCTCGCCGTTCTCAACGGACTCGGCTTTGTGGGGGAACCGCAGTGCAACCCCGGTGTCCGGGTTACCGGAAGTTGGGTGGATTCCTCCCAGCCCGGCGCCGTGAGGCACTTGCTCGAGGATATCCAGGGGCCTTTGGAACCGGTTGTCTGGCGCTGGACTTTCGACCGGCCTGCGATGCTGTTCCATGTGCCGCCGCACCCGGGCGTCCGGTTCAAGCTGGAATTCGTGCTCCTCGACCAGATCTTCCGTGCGCTGGCGCCCGTGGAGCTGACGGTACGGATGAATGGAAGGGAACTGGGCCGGCAGCGCTACCACGTCCTGGGCAATCTTTCATTCGAGCGGACAGTGCCGCCCGAGCTGCTGCGCGACGACGGGGTCGCGCTGGTGGAGACTACCCTGGACAAGTACTGGGTCTCGCCGGGAGACGGGCGAAAGCTGGGATACATGTTCTTCCGCGGCGGCTTCGTTTATTAGCTTCTCCCCCTACAGAGCCGTGATCGTTCGGGATATCATGAGTGATTTGTCTGCATGCGGGGATTGCGCGTAAGAGTGCGCCACACGGGAGGACGGCCGGCCATGGCAGTGGTCATCGCCCTACTCGCGCTGTTCCTGATCGATGCGGCCGTCTTCAGAAGCCCTCTGTACCTTTCGGTCCTCGATCCCCAATCCACAACCGGCAGTGTCGAGATCACGCACCTCGTGGAAGCGCGCCGCGCGAGGGCGGCGGCCTTACAGGTGCTGGCCTTCGGGGATTCGCGTATGGGATTCCTGCCGCGCCCGGCTACCCGAATCGGCGCCCCTTACGGCGTCGAATTCTCCAGCGTCGCCGTGCCAGGGACTTCGCCCCGCTGCTGGTACTACCAGTTGCGCGACCTCGATCCCGACGCACGGCGCTTTGCCGCCATTCTTCTGCCCGTGGATGATTACGACGACGAGGACCGGGCCGAGGACCCGGCGGACTCCCTCGCCGACTTGCGCTACGCGATAGGCCGCCTGCGGCTCACCGATGTGCTCGATTTCCCGCTCTCCTTTTCCGGCTGGTACCCGCGCTGGGTGGCACTCCGCGGCACCCTTTTCAAGGGCACTGTATACAAAGATGACCTCCATTCCTTCTTGTTGGCCCCTTACGCGCGCTGGAGAACAGCCCGGCTCTACCATCGGGATTACGGAATCTGGGTGGGCGCTTACCAGGGGGAAGAGGGCAGTGTCGAAGGGTTGCGCGTCGATTGGGCGGCTCGCAAGATCACCTACCCCGCGGGCGTTACGACTGCCCAGCAGGAGATGTTCCGCAGTGTCCTTCTGAGGGCGCCTGCGCCCCAAACGGGGCGCCTTGCCGAGTACCGCCGGAAGTGGTTCGGAAGAATCGTCGACCACTATCGCGGCACCGGAACACGGGTGGTCTTCTTCCGGCTCCCTCGCGGGCCGGTGGTGCGCCCGGGATGGCTCGTACGGAAGCGCAGCAGCTCGATACGAGAGCTGGCGGCGCGCCCCAACGTCGTGCTGCTGGACGAGCATACCTTTGACTCGCTGGAAAGGACCGACTGCTTCATCGACCCGCTGCACCTGAACGTGAAGGGAAGCGAGTTGTTCTCGAGAATGATGGCAGAACAGATTGTGGCTCGACTGTCGCGAGAGCAGGGGCCGTATCGGGTCGCGCGCAATGCTGTTCAATAGTGTCCAGTATTTCCTCTTCTTCGCGCTGGTGCTGATGCTGTTCTACTACACCCACGGCGCCGTCCGTAAGTGGATTCTGGTGGTGGCCAGCTACGGGTTCTACGCCGCTTGGAACTGGAAATTCTTCCCTTTTCTCCTTACGCTGACGGCCATCGATTACGTGGCCGCCCGGTGGATGAGCGGCGTCCGTCCCGAGCGCAGGAAGCTGCTCCTGCTGATGAGCGTATCCGCAAATCTGGCGTTCCTCGGCTTCTTCAAGTACTACAACTTCCTTGCCGGAAATGCGGCGTCGCTGTTCGGTCTAAACCCCTCCTCGTTCATGCTCAACGTCGTGCTGCCGCTCGGCATCAGCTTCCACACCCTCCAGAGCATCTCCTACGTGGTGGACGTCTATCGCGGAGAGCAAGAGCCGGTCACCGACCCGCTCGACTACGCCCTGTTCATCTGCTTCTTCCCGCAGCTTGTGGCCGGCCCGATTGTCCGCGCGCGGGTCTTCTTTCGGGACCTGTACAACTGGCGTCCGCCATCGGTGGAAGACCGGGCAACCGGCATTCTGATGATCGCCCTTGGCCTGGTGAAGAAGATGGCTTTTGCCGATCAGCTCGCCATCGTGAGCGACTCCTATTTCAACCATCTCGCGGGCCAGCCCGGATTCCTCACCGCCTGGAGCGCGAGTATCGCCTTCATGTTGCAGGTCTATTTCGATTTCTCCGGCTACACCGACATCGCCATCGGGTCGGCCAAGCTCATGGGGTTCCACTTCCCGGTCAACTTCAACCGTCCGTTTCTCTCGGCGAGCATCACGGAACTCTGGCGCCGGTGGCACATCTCCTTCTCCTCCTGGATACGCGACTACATCTACGTGCCTCTGGCTTCCGGCCGGCGCGGAGAAACGGCCATCTACCGCAACCTCATGATCACCATGATGCTGGCCGGCTTGTGGCACGGCGCGAGTTGGAACTTCATTCTCTGGGGCGCATACCACGGAGTGTTGCTGAGTGTGGAGCGGATGTGGCGGGTCTGGCGAAGGCGGCATCGCGCGGGGGCAGGGGTCGTGGATCTGCATGCCGCGCACGTGGTTCTTACCTTCCTCGTCTTTGCGATGGGAGCTCCGCTGTTCCGGCTTGCGGCCTTTTCCGATGCGGCGCACGTGCTGAAGCAGATGTTCAGCGGCGTTCCGGGAGTCTGCCTGCTTAACTCCTGGCAGATCGCTCTGCTGGTCGGCTCACTGGTGGCGGCGCAGGCGGAGGAGAAACTGGGATGGTTCAAGCGTCTGGCGGCCGGTCCTTCCTGGGCCTACGCCGCCGGCCTCGCCGCGATGCTGTTGTGCCTGGAGCTTTTCGCCGTCACCGACATCACCGTCCCGTTCGTGTATTTTCAGTTCTGAGGCCACGGATTGGTGGATCTATCTCACCTTCTGACGATGCCTGAGGCGTGGATGGAGGGCGCGCCCGCCCTCTGGAGTCGGGTGTCGGCGCCGGATTTCTCCTGGTGGCTGCTGGCGCGCTGGACATTTCAGGCGCTCGCGCTGAGCTTGCTCGTATTCGCGTCCGATTTTCTCTCGGGTGCTCTGCTGCTGCGGTGGCTCCTGAAATCCCCCAAGGACTACGTCCCGCCGATGCTCCGGGCGGCGGCCAGTCTTGCGCTGGGCGGCGGCATCGCCAGCTTGCTCGTGTTCCTGGCGGGGTTCTTTGGCGGAATTCGGACACCCGTGGTGGTCGGGATCACCGTCGCGGCGGGACTGGCCGGGACCGTCGGCCTCCTCCGTTTAGGGGCGTTCCCCTGGGCGCTCTCCTTTTTGCGCGGATTGCGTCCCGGCCGGCTGGACCTGGTCCTCGCCCTGCTCTTCCTGCCTCTGCTCGTCCTGCACGTCTTCGACTTGATGATGCCGGTCCTCGAATTCGACAGCCGGCTCTATCACATGAGCACGGCTCGCCTCTACCTGGATACCGGTGGCGTCCCCTACCACGGAGGGATCCGGTTCAACGCCCAGCCGCATCTGGCGTCGATCCTCTACCTAAGGCACTGGATTCTGCTCGGTGACGAGTGTCTGCTGAAGCTGGTCAACCTGGAGTTCGTGCTGATTCTGCTGCTGCTCGCCCTTTACGCAGCGCGAGAAATGCGCGCGAAACACCTGAGCGCCGCGGCCGCTCTGCTGCCGGCGGCATCCCCGGTCTTCTGCTTCGTTGCCAAGAGCGAGTACGCCGACTTCATGCTGGCAGCTTTCCTGGGGGCCGGGGCCGCCCTGCTGTTCCACACGATTCGGAGGCGGCGAAACGGTTGGCCGTGGGCCGCCGCGCTTCTGGTCGGACTGGCGGCCGCCTCCAAGACGCAGGGCCTGGTGATGGCGGCGGCGCTGGTGGCGGGTCTCGCAGTAGCAGGCGTTGTGGCAAAGCGCGGGTTCCTCCGGACGCTCAAGAGCTCCCTCGCGATTGCCGGCGGTGTCGCGCTCTGCGGCCTCCCCTGGTGGATTCGCTCTTGGGTCCACACGGGAAGTCCGCTCTACCCGTTCTTTCTCTCCGGGAATGCCGACACGGCGGCGCTCTTCCGCATCAGCGCGACATACGGTCTGGGACGAGGTATCGCCGACCTTCTGCTCGTCCCCTGGCGCATGGTGGCCGCTCCGCCCTCTGCGTTTGGCGAAGAATTCCTTTTCGGAATTCCCGGCCTGCTGCTCGCCGGCCTGCTGCTGTTGCTGATACTCCGGCACCGGCGCCTGCCGCCGGAAGCGCTGCTTCTCTTGACCACCGCCGTTGCATTCACATTCTTCTGGTTCTGGACCGGCCAGCAGATGCGCTATCTTTCGGCTCTGCTTCCCCCCGCCGCGCTCCTTTTCGTGTGGGCGCTGGCAGCGCTCCGTGTCGGCCGCCGCGTCGCGCTCCTCGTGACTCTGGCGGTTGCCTGTTTCGCCGCCAAGGCAGGTCTGGAAACCAGCCCCGCCTTCCGTTTTGGCTTTCCGCCGCCCGTCCGCTATGCGGACAGGGAGGTTCTGCTCGCCACTGAGTTTTCCTACTACCGCGCCGTGCGGGCTCTGAATCAGGCCGCGCCGCCCTCCGCGCGAACCTATCTCCTCTTCTCGGAGGACTCCCGTTTCCATATCCGCAGCGCCAGCTACGGGGATTGGTTCGGCGAGTTCAGCTACCCGTGGCTGGGGCGCGACGTTCGTAGCCTGGAGGACATGCTGGCGAGGCTCCGCCGGTCGGGTTTCGACTACCTTCTGGTTTCGCACGCGCGCGCCGCCAAGCCGGCTGAGCAGTTCGGGGACTGGCTCTCCATTTCCGGTCTCGCGCATCCCTACACGCCGGTGCCGGGTACGGAACGAGTCTACGCCGACGACAAGTTCGCCGTTTTCCGGCTGGTACAATGACGCCGATGAGACGCCGGGCCTGGGCGCTTCTGCTGCCGTTTGTACTGTGCGGCTGCGTGCGCACTCGCGAGCGCAGGGAGATGCCTCCCGCAGTGACAATCACGGAGCTGAACCCGTCGACGGTCACGGCCGGCAAGCCGTTCTTTGCCGACGGCAGGGGCCGGTCGACCCTCGGCGTGCGGGGCGGCAACCTCACTCCACAATGCCGCGTCCGGATCGGGCCGCATGTGCTCCCTACGGAAGTGCGTGGAAACGGCACTGAGGCCACGGCAATCGTCCCCGACGCGCTCCACGCGGTCCCCGGCAGCTACCAGGTCGTCATCGACCAGCCCGACGGGCGCCAGTCGAATCCTCTGGTGTTCACCGTGGTCTCCACCGCGGGACCCGCGCCGGTTATCGGAACGGTCTATCCCTCGGGCACGCTCGCCGGCCGTGATTTCAATGTCCAGCCGGAAGGCGGTTCGGCCATCGGGATTCGCGGCTCGAATTTCCTACCCGGTTGCGCGATCCTGTTCGGCTCGCTGGAGCTTGAGACCGTCTACCGGGACGTGACCTTCCTGACGGCGTTTGTCCCTCCATCCGCCTATGCGGCGCCGGGCGTCATCCAGGTTAGGGTCCGCAATCCGGACGGCAAGCACTCTCAGCCACAGCCGTTTCGGGTATCAGCGCGCTGATGGGACTATTCGCTGAGCCCTCACACCAGGAAGTCGCGGTTCTGCCGGTACCAGGCAGCCGTCGTCCGCACGCCGTCTTCGAACCGGACAAGTTCCCGCGGGTCGATCCCGATCTGCGGCAGGGTCTCCGGCTCTCCGACCACCACGCTGTGCTCCGGTTCGCCCGCGCGCATCGGGGCGTGAACGATCTCCGAGCGGCTCCCCACCGCCTCGATCACCGTCCGCGCCACCTCGAGCACCGTCAGAGGCCGCCCTGTTCCCGCTGAGATGATGTCGCCCGGCGACTCCGCCCACAGAGTGTTCACCAGGATGCGGGCCACATCCCCCGCATAGATCAGGTCCATGATCTGGCCCCCGCTGCCGTAAACCTTCAACGGTTTGCCCTCCAGGGCTGCATGGATGAAGTTGGGCACCACCTTGCGGACCGGAAAGTTCTTCTGCCACTCGCCGTAGACGTTCAGCGCCCGCACGATCCGGATGTCCGTCCCATGGCCGGAATTGAACATACGCGCGAAGCGGTCGGCCGTGCTCTTGGTGATGGAGTACGGATTATCCATGAAGTGGTTGGCCGCCGTGATCTGCACGCACGGTACCACCCGGCCCAGCTTTCCCGCCCGCCGGCATGCCTGGAATACGTTCACCGCCCCCACGATGTTCGTTCCGATGGCGGGCACCGGATCGTCCATCATCTCCGCCGTGCCGAGCAGGCCCGCCAGGTTGATGACGCCGTCAAATTCCGGCACGATCTGGCTCACCAGGTCGGCGTCGCGAACATCTCCCACGATGGGACGCACCCCCAGGGCGAGGGCTTCTTCCACGTCCGGCTTCCGCTCCAGGGCGCTTACCGAACACCCGCGCTTCTTCAATTCTCCAACCACGTGCCGGCCGATGAAGCCCAGGCCGGTGACCAGTACATGTTTCGCCATCAAAGTGAGGGCGGGATCAGCCGCCCCTGTCTGCTCCTTACCAGTTAGTCGGCGTTCCGTCCGGCCGGTTGTTCATCGGCATCGGCGCGTAGCGCTCGGTAACTTCCAGTATCAACTCCAGTTGCTTGGTGTCCACCGCGACGCCGATGCCCGGTCTGGGCACAGGATACATTCTCCCTTTCCGGAAATCGTATCCTTGCGTGACGTAGGGCCAACTGCGGTCGCCCCTGCCCAGCATCTCCATCAGCGCGGGACCCGGGTAGATGCCGCACAGGTGCACCATCGCAGCCTCCGAGATCGGCCCGGTGAAGTGGGGGATCAGGCCCATGTAGTGGGTCTCGCACAGGCTCGCGATCTTCAGGAATTCGGTGATGCCGCCCGTGTTCGGCACCGTGACCCGCGCGTAATCGATGAGGTCGTCTTCGATCAGTTCGCTGATGTCCCAGCGGTTTCCGAATTGCTCTCCCACGGCGATGGGCACCTTGACCTGGCTGCGCAGCATCCGGTACATGCTGGCGTTCTCCGACCGGATGAGGTCCTCCACGAAGTACGGGCGCAGCGGCTCGATCGGAGTGCTGAGCGCCACCGCGTCGGACAGGTCCAGCCGCGTGTGGTAATCCACCGCCCAGGCGCCGTCCTTGCCCGCGCCTTCCCGCGCCATCTTGCACGCCTCGTACGTGCGCTGGACTTCCGCGAAACGGTCGAAGATCCTGCCGCCGGTAACGCCCATCCTATAGACTGCGTATCCGAACTCGATGCAGGCGCGCGCGGTCTCCCGCTCGTCGCCCTGCCTCGGGAACGAGGTCGCATAGCACTCGACGTAGTCGCGCGTCAGGCCGCCCAACAGGTCGTACAACGGCACCCCGAGCGCTTTGCCCTTGATGTCCCACAGTGCCACGTCCAGCGCGCCGATCGCGTGCAGCCTCTCGCGGCCCGCCGGGTAGAAGTAGCTCCGGGTCATGATCTGCCAAAGCTTTTCGATCTGGAACGGGTTCTCGCCGATCAGCATCCCGGCGGCCTGCTGCATGGTGTCGCGCGAGCCGCCCTCGCCGATGCCGATCAGGCCGGCGTCCGTTTCGACCACCACGACGTGCGTGCTCTGGTTGAACAGCGGCTGCTGCGTGTTGGGCCGCCCGGCCGCGTCCGTTGGAGTCTTGTAGTAGCGGATCCGGGTGATCTTCGCCTTGGGAAGGGCGGCCTGAGCCAGGCGCGGAAGAGTGAAGCTCGCCCCCGCGCCCGCCATTGCTGTGCGCAAAAACGATCTGCGGTTCATGGCACCTCCTGAGGCGGTATTGTACTTCGGAGCGGCTGTGCTTGACCTGCCTTCGCGGGCAACTCCTCCAATGAGCTGTAGCTGGGCAGAGACTCAGTATAATTGTCCCCAAAGGAGACACTGGGGATGCAGAAACCAAAGTCCGCTCGCTCCGCTCCTCCGAAGCGTAACGTTGTTCCCGACAAGTTGGATCTGCGCGACCGGCCCTACATGCCCGCCGTCGCCGTTCTCCCGCCGCCCTCGCTCAAGCCCAGCATCAAGCTACCGGTCATGAACCAGGGTGAGACCAGCGCCTGCACGGGCTTTGCCCTCGCCAGTGTAGTCCATCACCTTCTGCGCCAGCGGGCGGCCGGCGCCGCCGCGGTTCCCCCTGTTTCGCCTTTCATGCTCTACTCCATGGCCCGCCGCTACGACGAGTTTCCCGGGTCGGCGGAAGACACCGGCTCCAGCCTCCGCGGGGCCATGAAGGGCTGGTACAAGCACGGCGTTTGCCGCCAGGACCTATGGAAGACTATCGAGATGCCGCCCGCCGCTTCCGTGCCCCACGAGGACTGGTGGCTGGATGCCGCCAACCGCCCCCTAGGCGCCTACTACCGCGTGGATACTCGCTCGGTGACCGACATGCACGTGGCGCTCAATGAGGTCGGTATCCTCTACGTGAGCGCAGTGTGTCACGACGGCTGGATGAAGGGGGCAGGCGCGGAGGCGCCGCGCGGCGACTACTGGACAATCCCCCAGGAGCCGGTCTCCCCCGAGGAGGGCGGCCACGCCTTCGTCATCGTCGGCTACGACAGCCGCGGGTTCATTATCCAGAACTCATGGGGCACGGTGTGGGGCAGCGGCGGGCTCGCCCGTCTCACCTACGAAGACTGGATCGAGAACGCCATGGATTGCTGGGTCGCCCAGCTCGGCGTCGTCACCGAACAGCACAAGCAGATCGCCGCTTCCCTGTCCCTGCGCGTCGAGGCGGGCAGGGTGCTGGTCTCCTCCGACGCCGTCCTGCAAGCCCGGGAGATCTCCCCGTTTGTCATTAACATGGAGAACAACGGCCGCCTTTCTTCCAGTGGCTCGTTTCGCACTCAGCCGGGCGACTTGGACGCCCTGGTGACCATCCACATGAAGGCGGCGAGCAAGAATTGGGGTCTGAGGCCCTCAGATCCGGTTGACGTTGCCATCTACGCCCACGGCGGCCTGACCGACGAGGACGCTGCCGCCCGCACGGCTTCCCGCTGGATCCCGGCGCTCTATGAAGCCAAGATTCTCCCTATCTTCTTCATGTGGGAGACGGACTTGTGGTCCACCCTGAAAAACCGTTTTGAAGACATCGTTTCCGGCCTGCCCAGGCCCGCCGGCGGCCTGATCGACCAGTTGAAGCGCTTCTGGAACCGGCGGCTCGAACGGGCGCTGGCGCCCGCCGGCTCGGCTGTCTGGGGCGAGATGAAACAGAATGCGCAGAGCATCAGCCAGTCCGAGTCGAGCGGCGGCGTGCTTCTCTACAAGAGCGCCTCGCATTCTCCTTACTTCAAACCGCACCGGGTGCGTCTCCACCTCATCGGCCACTCGGCCGGCTCCATTGTCCACAGCTACCTTATTCAGGAACTGACGGCGCGCGGCTGGAGGTTCGAGACTGTCAATTTCCTCGCGGCGGCCGTCACCGTCGATGCCTTCAAGGCGACCGCGCTGAAATCGGTGAAGGACGGCGCCGTGCGCCGCCTCAACTGTTTCCAGCTTTCCGACGCCGCCGAGCAGCAGGATCCCACCTGCAAGGCGTTGTTCGGCTACGGCCGCTCCCTGCTATACCTGGTCTCTGAATCGTTCGAGAATGGCGTCCGCACGCCTATTCTCGGCATGGAGAAGTACTCCAGCGGGCTTCTTGACCTGCCGAATGTGCGCGTGTTCAGTTCGCCCGGGCCTGCCTCCGCCAGCACCACGCACGGCGGCTTCGACGACGATTTCAAGACTGTGCGCAGCGTCATCAGCCTCATCAAGACCGGCCAGCTCCCGGCATGAAGGAGAACAGCAGATGCCTCTCCGTATCACGCGTCGTCGCGTACTCGCAGCAGTGGGAAATACCGCCGCTGCGCTTGCGGCCCAGAACCGGCAACAGCCGTCAGGCGGCCCCGGCCGGGCGCCCCTCTGGGAGCCGGGGCCAAGCAGAAACCTGGTCCGCGACCTCAAGCCCGGCTCCACGCCCATCCGCCTCGCCGGTAGCCTGACCCTCCCTCGCGAGGGTCCGGCGAGCATCGGCGATGCGGTCAAGGCGCTCCGCAGCCAGGGGCTCACCTCCTCGGTCACCCGCCTGGAAGTCTGGGAGAAGGCCACCGAGGCGATGTTCGGCGAACTGCGCGCCGCCCTGAAGGAGTTCGACGTCGAGATCTTCGAAGTCGGCGGTTACCGCAACATCCTTCACACCGGCGAGGGCGAGCGGCAGGAGAACCTCAAGTATCTGGCGAGGTGCCTCGAACTCGCCGAACGAATCGGCTGCCGCATGGTCGGCACGGTCACTGGCAGCCGCAATCCCGAAGGCAATAAGTGGTCCGACAACTACGCTGTCCATCCCGACAACTGGACGCTGGAAACCTGGAAGCTCACCGTGAGCGGGATCAGGCAGATCCTGAAAGATACGGCGGGCATGAAGGCGGTGCTTGGCATGGAGGCCCAGATCACTACCAATCTGGACGGGCCGGTGGCGCACCGCAATCTCATCGAGGACGTGGGCGACCCGCGCTGCAAGGTGAATCTGGACCCCACCAACATGGTCCACCTGGCGAACCACTTCCACACCACGGAACTACTGAACCAATGCTTCGACCTGCTCGGCGAGGACATCTACGGCTGCCATGCCAAGGATTCCTACATCGCGCCTCACACGCAGACCGTCTGGGTCCAGGAGGTCTGCCCCGGACGCGGCAGCATGGATTACGAAACGTACCTGGTGCGCGCCAGCCGCCTCACGTGGCCGCGGGCTTTCCTCCCGGAGCATTTCCCGCCGGATCAGAACCCCGAGGCTTACGCCTACATCCGTAAGGTTGCAGCCAAGGTGGGCGTCAGGATTCACGGCTGAGCGAGAACCGCCGGCTGTGCGGATCGCTGCTTCTTCGCCTGCTCTCCCTTGCCGAAACAGGGAGAACGCGCCTACTTGACCGCGAGCGTGACCTCGTTGCTAAGCACGCCGTTCTGAACAACGAGCAGAGGCAGCTTGGGGCCGGGGGCAAGCCCAGCAGGTATTCGGGCGTTCACTTGGTACAAGCCTACAAAGCCTGGAGCAAGCCCGGAATACGTCACCGCTGCAGGAGTCCCCCCGACAAGAACCGTGGGTTTCAGGGCGGTTTCCGACAGCGGGGAGTCTCTGCCAGCCTCGCCGCTGGCAGGGGTGTTGGTGACCGGACCCAACCCCGTACAGTAGATCTGTACCCAGTCGCCCGCCCCGGCGGCGAAGCGCTCGTCTACGAGTCTTCCGTTCATGTCTACGACGGCGCCTTGCCCGCCTTCCGGCATGTTGATGGCAAAGACGCCGGTGTCGGCCTGCGCCAGCGATACTGTGGCCGGTGGACCGGCGACGGACTTGACGGTCACCGTCACCACCGACTGCGGCCTGCCGGCGAGTTCCCATGGAACCTGCAAGTTCACCTGAGTTGGCGAGACGAAAAGCAGGGGAGCGGCGATCCCGTCAAACCGGACGGTCGTCCCGCTCAATTCGAGAGGCAGGGGAGCATGGTATGCCCCAACGGCAGTAGCCGACAGATACCTGCCGAAAAGGCTGACCAATGAACCCGGGGCAACGGCGCGCTGCCGGAAGTGGGCGGAGCTCACCACGCCACCGGAGTCAATCTGCGGTCCACTTGATGCTGGGGAGGCCCTCGAGATCTCGATGATGTTGCCCGAGGCGCCGCCTCCCACGTCGGCCCAGAATGAGGCTTCACCGAGTGCTCCGGCCACGAGGTTGTCTTCCACGCGAAGTCTCTCCACGCGATTGCCCTTCGCGTTCAGCAACCCTCCCGTGGCGTGTACTCCCTTAACTCCCGGGTACCTGGCCGCGACAGTGGCCGGCGGCGACCGAAGCCGGTTACAGAAGATCTCAGCAGCGGACACGACGTTATGATCGCCTGCGGACCTGGTCTCTCCCCAGCCGCCGACGATCCCGATCCCCAACAGGGGCGTGTCGACGTCGTTGTAAGCGATCGAGACATCGCTGATGGTATTCTCCGGCTCTTCGAATCCTCCCCAGACCTGTATGCCGCCGGTTGTTACCAGATAGTCTGGCCAGCGCGGAAATGCCGGAGCCACCTGAATGCTGTTGGCCTGAATCTGAACCTTGGAGATCTGATTGCCAGCCGTGGTCCGGCTGTAGTAATCACCGCTGTTCCCGCCAACCAGCAGCACACCGAAATACTGCGCACCTGCGATCACGTTGCCCATGATCGAGAGATTGTCGATCACGTTGCCCCGATTTCCGCAGCACGCCGTTGCGATCTGAATTGCCTGAGAGGCTGGTCCCTCAAAACGGTTGCCGAGAATCTCGAGATTCCGAATGACGTTGTTGTCCGCGTATTGGATCGGCTTCAAGTCCGGGATCTGGAAATCCGTTGCTGCGTCGCCGGCCATGACCGACAAGCCGGTCGGGTGTACCTGCTCCACGGCTGGTGGGGAAATGCGAATGGTGTTGCCGATCACCCGCAAGCCGTCGATCAGGTTCCATTGTGCCCCCATCTCGCCGCCTGCGATTCGAATTGCCGCTTCGGGACGGACGACCTCGATGGTGTTGTTGGCGATTAGCGTGTCCACGGCCGTGTTGTCGCGCGATCCAAGCCCGACGCCGATTCCGCCGAAGCTGACGCCTCGGCCGCCAGCGGCGGGGCGCAACGTGTTATTGGCGATGATGGTGTGCTGAAGCCGGTCGCCGCTCGTGGAGGTGAGCGTCACCTCGATAGCTCTCTCCGGACCTGAGATGGAGTTCCCCACAATCGAGATGTGGTCCCAGGTGTTCCTCGTTGTAAGAGCGGGGCTCCCCAGGCTGGTGGCCATCTCACCGACGACGGGGAACACCAGGACTCCCGCCCCCTTGATAGCGGTCATCACCGTGTTGCTGACGGTGATGTTGGGAAACGTCGTATTGGTTGCCGGTGGCAGTCCGAACCTCGATGAGGGCCGTACAATCTGCACGCCGGTTGAGTAGCCCTGCAAGGCGAGTGCGTGGAGGGTGTTGTCCCCAGACACAATATAGAAGGCGTCATCACCGCTTTCGACCGAGGCGAGAGTCACGTCGGGTTGTCCGTCGCCGTCCACGTCGCCGTTGATCGTGAGATCGCCGCCAATCAGCCAAAGCCCGCGGTTGCGGAGAGTCGCGCCTTTCAGCGCAGGCGAGAAGCTTATCTGCCAGACGCCGCGGTCGTGATTCGTCGCTTCCACCGCCTCACGGAGAGAGATCCCGTCCGGTCCGGGACGGGCCAGCAGCGCTCTCACGCTGGAAGAGTCGCCGTTCAACTCGTCCGAGGTGCTGGTGACGGTGATGAATGTGCCGCGGTCCAGCGCTGGCGCTGGAATGGTGACCGAAGGGGCGAGGTAGCGTTGCGCTCCGGCCACGCCGCAGTAGGGAGGCAAGGCTTCGGCGGCGGTCGCCCGAAGAGCCGCGAAGCCGATAACCGCAAGCATCAGGGCGAAGATCTCTGCCCGGCATTCTCTCTCACGCATCGCGGACTCCAACGATTGTACCCCGAGATCGCCGCTCTTGAGCCGCAAGAATTGGGATCGGTCAACCCCTTCTAGAGGCACCGGAGTGGCGCTGGCGGCTTCGGTTGCGGGATGACTTCCTAAGGTTCCTTGAGGTGGGGCAGACGGCGGTCTTTTGCCGTCTGCCCTTGCTGCTTCAGAACCGGAACTGTAACCGCAGAACGATCTGTCTCGGGTCGAACGTGGTCACGCCGATCGTCCCGAAAGTATCGCTCGTTCCCATGCCGGGGAGCAGACCCTTCGAGGCATTAGTCACCACATTCGTGCTGCCCATGTTCCCGCTGTAATTCCCGCTGAGCTGGGTGTGGTTGAGCACGTTCGAAGCGTCCGCCGACAAGTCGATGGACATGTCTTCGCGGATCGCGAATCTCCGCCGGAGGCTCATATCCAGGTTGGCGCGCCCGGGACCGCGCATGTCTCCGTAGCTCAGGGCGGAGGTTCCCGCCCAGAACACGTCCGGCATGGTTCCGCCGTTCGGCGTCTTTACCGTCAGACCCTCGAAGGCGCCCGAGTAGTACTTGAGGAACGTGTTCTTGGTGGGTGTGATCTTGCGCCCGTTGGGCAAGGTCACGGTGGTCTTGCCGTCGTACCAACGTTGCAGCTCCACCGGCACCTCCACCGCCACGCCCGAGAGACGGTTCGGCCGCACGATCGCCGCACCGTCCGCAGCGCCGTAGACGGTCAGAGGCATGCCGCTCTGCAGCGTCAGAACGGTCCCGATCTGCCAGCCGCTCATAACCGCCCGTATCGCGCGATTTTCCATGTCGAACCGCTTGCCGGACCCGAAAGGCAGCTCATAGACGGCCGTCGCCACGAACCGGTGAGGGATGTCGGAGAAGCTGTACTTTCGGTTGTTGTTCGGATTCAGAAGGTCGATCACGCTGGTGGGGGCAATGTTGTTTAGGGAACCGCCTGTGTTGAAACCCTGCGTGTCCTCGATCACGGTGTTGGTGTAGTCCAGCGATTTGGACCAGTTGTACTGCGCGTCAACCTGTAGTCCGCTCGAAAACGCATGAGCCAGGCGGAGTTGCAGCGAGTGATAACTGGCAAATCCGTTCGAGTCGTTGATGGTGGCCGAGCGCGAGGCGTCCGTCGCCCACAGCAGCGGGTACGGCAGCAGCGTGGCATACCTTGAGATGGTTCTCGCCCCCAGAGGGCCTGCGAAGTTCCGCAGCGCTCCGCTCGTCGGCTGGAACGGATTCGGCACCTGCTGCGTGGCGGGGTTCAACGTGCCGTTGCTTGCGATGTACTGCTCGCGCCAGGCGGCCAGCGTGGAAGCGGGCACGTTCTGGATCCCCTGGAAGGGAATATGACCGTTGATCAGCCGGTCGCTCTTTGAGGCGCTGTAGCCGACCGAGGCGAACCATGCTCTCGACAGCGACTTCTCCAGGAAGAAGTTCCACTGCATCGCGCGCCCGTTCTTCAGATACCGGTTGAATTGCGTTTGTGACCAGCCATAGACTTCGGGTGCCGCGGGATTCGCGCCCACGCCGCCGATAATGATGGCCGGCTCGGTGAAACGCATGGGCAACCCGTTCAGGTTCGCCCCGTACACCTGCCCGCTTGTTCCAGTGTTGAATGGGGTGACGCCGTAGTCCTGCGCTCCGGAGTAGTAGCCCGTATTGGTGGGCAGGTAGGTGACGCCGAACCCGCCCCGCATGACAAAGGTGTTGGTCACCCGGTATGCGGCGCCGAAGCGCGGGCCAAAGTCTTTGTACTGCGTCTCCCACAGATTGCGGCCGTACCCGGCGGTATTCACGAACGCCAGCGCGCCCCTTACTCCAAACGGGTTGTCCTTGGTGAAGTCGTACGCGGACATCCGGTTGAATCGCTCGGTCGGCCCGGGTTGCAGGTCCCAGCGCAGCCCCAGGTTGAGGGTGAGTTTGCTGGTGGCGCGCCAGTCGTTCTGGGTATACAGGGCGTAATACCTTTGCCCGAGGGCCGCCAGCAGGTTCGTGCTCTGCCGCACGTACCACATCCCGGCGCCGGTCAGAATTCCCGCGCCGTTCACCCCTTTCTGAGCGTTCGTGGTATTCTGGGCCGCCACGTCGCCGGTCGCCGTGAGGTACTCAAAGGTGAAGTTGCCGCCGGTTGACCGCCCGGGGAGTCCTGCCGAACACTGCTCCGGATCGCTGTAGTTGGAGAGGAGGTTGCGCATCTCCACGCCCGCCTTGTGGGTCCACCTTCCCCGGGTCTTGGTGATGCTGGCCGTCAGTGAGTTGCTCATCTGCCGCTCGTACTTGGTGCCGTAACCTCCACCCGAAATCGCCGTCCAATTGCTTCCGCCGCCGACTCCTCCGCTGTACATCGACACAATCGGAGCTGAGCCGGGCAGTACCATGATGGACTGGACATTCTTGGGAATGCCGAACGCATCGTAGTCCGTGAACCCGCTCTTGTCGCCCTCCAGTTGCTTGGAGTTGATCCTCGTGAAGCCGTACCGCACGTCCAGCACCAGCGTGTTGGTGAGCACGATCGTGTCGCCAATCTGGCCGTATGGGTTGCGGTCGCTCGTCAGGCCTGGGGCGCCGTTGAAGGGCGACTTCCCGAACGGACGCGGCGTGGTGATCTTTCCATAGGCGATTCCCCCGCTGCCGTAGATCGAGTGTTTGCCGATTCGGTAGTCCACCCGGTTGTTCAGACTGTGCCGCCGCGTCTTCTGGACAATCGACGCCGAGAAGTTGTTGGTCTGGAAGGCATCGTCGGGCGTCCGGTTCGGCGCCGGGTAGTAGCTGTACATCAACAACCCCTGCGGACTGGGGTTAGGCAGGATCGCTCCAGGGAACGGCGCCCGCCGGTAGAGGTCCGGGCCGAGTTGCGTGATGTTGAATGGATCGAACACCTGGGCCGGAACCGCGGCCCCCGTCGCATCGCGGATGTTGGTTTGACTGAAGTTGCCAACCTTCTCCAGCGCCGTCGGCACCGTCAGCAGGCTGGTGGAGCCGCGGTTGAATCGCAGGAAGTGGTAGCTGCTGAAGAAGAACAGCTTGTCCCGGATTATCGGACCGCCCAGTGAACCGCCCAGTTCGTTGACCTTGAACGGCGGCCTTCGGATGCCGTTCGCGTTGTTGGAGTTCGTGTTGGCGTTGAGTGCCTCGTTGCGAATCGTGTAGGACGCCTGGCCATGAAACTCGTTTGTCCCTGACTTCGTGCTCATGGAAACCACGCCCTGACCCCGTCCGTACTCGGCCGTGAAATTGTTGCTGATGACACGGACCTCTTGCAGCCCCTCGGTGTTAGGCACAACGGAGGCTTCGTTGTACCCGCCTCCCATCACCGGCAGGCCGTCCAGTTGGATGTCGCTCGTGAAAGCCCGGCCGCCGTTGATTCCAATGGCCGACCACTGGCGCCTGCCGCCGATCCCGATCCCGAACGATGTGGTCCCGGTCGTATCGGCGGTCGCGTTGCGCGGCTGCACGCCCGCTTGCAGCATCGCGTAATAGATCGGATTCTGAGACACGTTGGGTATCGCCGCAATCGCCTCCGATTGCACGGCGCTCGATACGTTGCTGCTCTCGGTCTGGATTTGCAGCGCTCCGGCCGAAACCTCGACCGTCTGTTCGACGGCGCCCAGCCTGAGTTCTACGTCCACCCTGACTGTTTGGGCCGTGGATAGTGTCACGCCGCTCTGGCGGAACGGCGCAAAGCCCGCCATCGTGACCGTCACCGTGTAGCTCCCCGCTTGCAGATAGGGAACCGTGAACAGCCCGGCCTCGTTGGTCACGGTCTTGTCCGAGATGCCCGTGTCCTGGTTGGTGACAACGACCTCGGCTCTCGGGACCACCGCCCCGGTCGCGTCCCTCACCGAGCCCGTGATCGTCCCCGACCTGATTTGGGCATAGAGCATCGCAGCCATTGCGAGCCCAAGCAAGAATACACACCTTCCTCTGCTCCGTCGCAGAGCCATGACTGCCCTCCTTCCTGGCATAAGAGAAATGGACACTTGGAAAATCCCACCCTCAGATCCGCCCCGATTCTACACCCAACCCCCGCCGCCGGTGCCCACTTTTTTCGAGGCCCGAACCAAAGAGACCGCCAAGGCTGCTCGAAGCGCGGCATGTAACCGATTAACTGCCCGCCCGCACCTGCCTGCTCCCCAAGTGGCAGGCTCGGCCATCGCCTTCAACGGCAGGTCCTGTATAGGCTCACCATCCGCTCCATCTCGGCGGCCGAGTACTGCCGGGTCTCAGTCCCCCAAACAGCGTCTCGGGCCCGCCGGGCCTCAAAGCCGACTCATCATGGGTGAATTCCACAGGACAGATCACATTTCGACGACGGTCCATCCGGGACCCCCTTGCCAAACTCGTGGACATCTGCTATCCTTAACTCACCGTTGCCCATACGCTTTGCGTGTGGGGGCGCGCTCGAAATTGCCAGGGAGGCACTTGCGCGCTCCGTGGGAAGAGTGATACAATCTGGTAACGGTGACGTTCTAGAGGCACTGGAGTAGCGCCGGCGGCTTCGGCTGCCGGTTGACTTCCTGAGGTTCTTTAGAGTTCCCAAGAGTTCTTGAGCAAAGGCTTGTCGGCACGCGTGCTCGCGGCAAAGGCGGCTTGCGCTCAACACGGCTTTCGAGGCCGGCGGCGATTTGGGCTTCCTGTTGGATACCTGGACGTCCGCAGAGATCATTGACAATCTGGTTGGACGCACAAGTCGAGTTCGCGAAAACAAGAAGTACATGCGAAATGGCGATTGACTCTAAAAGATCAAACGAGAGTTTGATCCCGGCTCAGAATCAACGCTGGCGGCGCGCCTAACACA
>JBHGAV010000060.1:0-22819 GCA_041946685.1 Bryobacteraceae bacterium
GCTGGTTCCCACAGGACAATTCTACTACAAAATGCTCTGTTTATAACACAGTAGTACTACCTGGTCGTGCGGTTTGTGTTTCGCCACAGGCGCCTGGACCAGTTGCTGGAAGGCCCGCCGCAGGTGCTGATTGACGGCGGCAAGATCGACAACCGGGCTCTGGCCAAAGAGCTAATGTCCGTATCCGAGCTGACGATTGTCGCGCACCGCCAGGGGTTTCAGAGCCTGGACCAGGTGGAGCGTTGCGTCCTCGAGCCCGGCGGGACTTTCCATATGGTCCGCAAGGCCAAGGCGACAAAGGAGGGAGAGGACGCGGTTCTCTTGCGGCTCGACCAGATCCTCGCCGGGTTGCGGCAACTCAGAGCGGCTGGAAACAACCACCAGACGTGAGGCATTTCGGCCACTGTGGTCAAGTTCATGTAAAGTCGCCCAGACGCCGTAACGTGTACCCCCCATACTGCATATCAAAGAGTAGGAGGGCAAGACAATGAGAACCACGCGAAAGAGCATCCTGATGGGGCTGATAATGGCCGTGGTTGTTTCGCCCGCCCTTCTGCTGGCGTCGAAGGCGCCTCAGACACTGGAAGAGCGGGTGCGCCACGAGCTGATCATGCTCCCCTACTACAACGTGTTCGACAACCTGGCGTTTCAGGTCACCGGAGACGCCGTCACGCTCAGCGGGCAGGTGAGCTGGCCTGCGCTGAAGAGCGAGGCCGAGAACGTGGTCCGGCGCATCCCCGGCGTGAGGACCGTGGACAACAAGATTCAGGTGCTGCCGCTCTCGCCTTTCGACAACCGGATCCGCCTGGCCGAGCTGCGGGCCATCTACGGCAACTCGGCTCTGTTTCGCTACAACCTGGGAGCCAATCCGCCGATTCGGATCATCGTGCGCAACGGTGAAGTTACCCTGGAGGGCGTGGTCGCCAGCCAGATGGACAAGAACATCGCGGGGCTCGCCGCCAACACGGTCCCCGGTGTGTTTTCGGTGACCAACAATCTTCAAGTGAAACCGTCCTAAGGCTTCCCAGTGCTGGGGCTGGCCCCGCCGGGACCAGCCCCGAAGGCGGGGCACGCAGCTTCCAGCAGCGCAACCAGGTGCGTGGGCCTTTCCTGCCAGCCGAGCGCCTCCATCATTAGCCGGTCGCGGTGCGAGTAGGGGACGAAGTCATGCCGTCTCACCAGGCAAGCTTCGGAAAGGCTTTGCTCCAGGCGGCGGTTGACGCGGCCCGGCGAAGTGTCATGCGTGCTGCGAAAGTACCAGACAACCTGCGCCCGCGAACTGGCGAGCTGCTCTCGCACCGAGGCCTCGGTGCTCTCGCGCGAGACCAGGATCACCTTCAAGTCCTTGGGAGCGGCGTCTATCAGCGGGGCGGGATCCGTGTTCCAGGTGTCGGCGAGAAGCGCCGCCGGGCGGCCCGCGCTGCCGGCGGTGACGATCTCCGCGATCTCCTCGTATGGCAGCAGGTAGCCTTTGTTGAGGAACTCCGTCTTGTTGAAGTAGCTGCCGATCGAGAAGCCTGACAGGCACACCAGCGCCCCGCCCGCCAGCCAGCCCGTTCGCCCGCTTTGCGCCAACCCCAGTGCCAGCAGCATGAGGAAGAAGGGCAACAGGAACAGCAGGCGCCCGGGGGTGAAGACGAACGCGACCCAGCGGGCTGCCCCGGCGTAGCCCGCCAGTGCGGCTACCGCCAGAACGCCCAGCCACTCCGGACGTGTCCTCGCCCCCATCCAGATCAGGCACAGGATGGCCGGCAGCAACAGCATGCCGGCGATCAAGACCCATAGAGGCGGCGTTTCGCCCAGCGAGAAGGAAAACAGCCAGTACCCCAGGCGAACGATTTCCGATTTGAGGCCTCCCTCGACCCGGGGCGTTTCCGCTCGCATCATGTGTGCCACCGTGCCCACCAGATGCGGCAGCCAGGCCGCGTAAACCACAGCCACCAACGCCAACACTCCCGCGGCGGTCTTGACGGCTTCATTCCGCGGCCCTCGCATCGCGCGCCAGGCCAAGGCAGACAGGACGCCCAAGAGCAGCGCCAGGCCCGGAAGGTAGTGGACGTACAGCAGGCACGCGGAGCCAACCGAGAAGGCCAGGCCTCTCCAAATAAACCGCGGCTCCCGCACCAGCTCCACGGCCGCCCTGAGGACCACCGCGAAGACGAGAACCTGCAGCGAATAGGAACGCGCCATGCGCGCATAGAGCAGGAGGCAGGGAGAAAGCGTCCAAAGCAGCAGGAACCACAGGCGCACCCGTTCGCCGAGAGATCTCAGCCACAGCCGGTCGATCGCGACTGTTGAAGCCAGCGCGAACAGAACCGACAGCAGCCGGGCTGCCGCAGCCTCTTCCAGCGGCCAGCGGATCAAGAGCCAGAGCTTCACCAGCAGAGCATGAAGCGGAGGATTGATTCCATCGGCGGCATACGCTCCGATTGTCTGCCCGAAGGAACCTGAGACGGCTCTCAGCGTGAAATACTCATCTCCCCATACCGGCAGGAGATCGAGTCTCGTCATCAGGAGTGCGGCCTGCGCTAGCAGACAGACCGGCAACACCACCTGGTACGGGCGTACATTCTGCCATCGAAGGTTGGACATCGGACAGAATCTACTCTAGCGGAACGGGGAGCGTCGGGAAAGTCGTCAACAAAACAAGAAGCCCTGCGTCTGGGTCCGCAGGGCTTCCACTCAGAGGGGCTGGCGACGGGCTGGGCCCCGTCGCCGGGGATGCTAATGTTATAGCACTTGGTTATCTATAGTATAGGAAGAATCGCACCATTTTGTCCATAATTTTCTTGCGGATAAGGCGCCTCCTCAAATAGGGGTGGGTGCTGACGCGTATGGGGATAGGGCGTGCCCTCATCAGTCCTCGGGCAGAGTTCCGCGGCTGTGCAACCTCTTGGCAGCCTCGTAGTCTTTCACCAGTTGCTTGGTGATCTTGTCCGCCACATCGGCGCTGGCGCCTCGGAACTTTGCGCCGAGGCTTTCCTGGGTTGTGGACCACAGAACGTCGCCGTCCTTGCCCACCAACCGAACTGAGGCTGTCGCTTCGTGCTTCCTCTCAGCGATCCTGGTCGACTCCTGCTCCCCCACGGTCACCGAGGCCGAGCGGCTGCGGCGATCCGCTACCGTGCGGTCCGGGTTGGACCCGGTCCCCGCCGAGACGCGCGCGTTCAAACTGTCGCTGGAGGCAAAGGTGTCGGTGAAGATAAGATCCTCCGCCGACCCGCGCAGAAACGCGTCAGCCCGCGCCTCATTCTCTGTAATCACGAAGAGCTTGGTGGATTGCAGGCTGGAGATGATCATGTCCCGCATGTGGGCGGCCGCCTCGCCGCCGCCGAGCCGGTCCACGTAGACGCGGCGGATCTCGAGCAAGCGCGTAATGGTCACCTCGTGCAGCGCCGGCGCGGCCCCGCCCTCGATGACGCCGTCCTTTGTCCCCTGCGGTCCCGCCGCGAGCCACAGGCAGGCTCCCAGCCAGAATGCTGTGCTCACCCGCCTCCCGCCTTCCGCGCCTCGTCGTCCTGATAGTCGACCTTGAGTCCCGTCCTGGCCTCCAGACCGGCCAGCACCGCGCGCACATCGCGCTTGTCAACCTGAAACACCATCGCCTGTTGTTGCCCCGCCACATCTTTGAAGGACACGGTCAGGAAGTGCTTGCGGGACTTGCTGAACAGCAGTATCGGGGAGATCGCCAACGCCAACAGGTACCTGCGCCCGGCCTGCTGCCCGTACTCCAGGAGGTTGATGCGGTCGTAGGGGATCTCAATCCCCGCCTTCTTCGTCTCGAAGAGAAGGACCTCCGGGTCGGTAATGTGGATCTTTCCCGAGACACGGGAGCCAAGCTGGCCGAGCGTCCCTCCCACGTATTCGGCCCCGCAGCCGCCGTCGGCCGCAGGCAAAGGTTGCGCGGCCGCCAGCAAGGACAGGATCGCTGCCCAGGCGAGACCGGGCCTCAGCGCGCGGCATGCCTCCATGTATAGGCAAGTGGCGGAAACGAATCCGAATTCTCAGCCCTTGTTGGCGGTGCGCCACTGCCACAGACGGATCTCCGCGGGGTGGCCCTCCACGGCCAGGGCCGCCGCGAAGCCCGCCCCCGGATCCAGGGCCAGGAGCGACCAGCGCTCAGTCTCGCCCGGATCATCCTGCACGCTCAACAACTCCGCCGGTCTGCCGGGATCGAGAGACACCTCGAATGAGGCGAGCGGGATCGCCAGGCCCTCACCGCGGGCCTTCAGGTAGGCTTCCTTGCGGGTCCACCCATCGAAGAACGCGGCCACGCGCTGCTCGGGGGGCAGGGCGCGGAGCGCCTCGGCCTCCTGCGGCGCAAAGAACCGCCGCGCCAGTTTCTCATGGTCCCTGTCCTGGCGGACTTGCTCAAGGTCGATCCCGATTTCAGCGGCGAGCGAAACGGCGTATAGCGCCAGGCCGTTGGAGTGGGAGAGGTTGAACCGGAGTCGCTCTCCCCCCGGAATCGGGAGCAGGAACGGCTTGCCGTGCTCGCGGTAGCCGAACGAAATCGCGGACGGGGTGCAACACAGGTATCGGCTCAGAATGTCCCTCAGGATGGCCCGGCCGGCCGTGAACCGAAGCTGAACCTGGGGCACTCGGAGCCGGGCGGCGCGATCCAACTCATCCGGCGAGAGCGTCTCGCGCAGCCTCCCCACCTCCGGCCGAGGCAGGTCCAACTCTGCCCTCCACACGTGAACTTGACCCGCTTCAATACGGACCCTCGCGCGTGGTTCCAGCCAACTCATAGGCTCGACCCCGGAGCCGTTAACCGCATTGCAGCACGGGCTTCGCTCGATTCCGGGTGGTGCTTGTCATATGATGTCATTGTTGGACTACTGGTTGCGGGGAACGGTCATGAAGACGCGCTGTTTGTTCGTATTGGTCGCCGTGCTGCTCGTGGGAGCCTCGTGCAGCCGCGACCCCGAAGTGGCCAAGCGGAAGTACCTGGAAAGCGGGAACCGTTATTTCGACAGGGGCAAGTACAGCGAGGCCTCCATCATGTACCGGAGCGCCCTGAAGAAGGATGTCCGCTACGGCGACGCCTACTACCGGCTTGGCTTGACCTACCTCAAACTCAACAACATCGTCGCGGCCGAGCGATCCCTGCGCCGGGCTTTCGAACTTATGAAGCCGGGCCGTGACAAGGACGATGCCACAACCAAGCTGTCCGACATCTATTTACTGGCATACCTGAGCGACCCCAGGCGGACGAAGGCGTTCGAGACGGGCTACAAGGACTTCCTCGGACGGTTACCCAAGGGCTCTTTCGACCGCCTCCGCCTGGAAGGCTATCTGGCTTGGCGTAGCGGCGACCTGGACGGTGCTTTGGAGCGCTTTGAGGCCGCCGCCAAGATCAAGCCGATGGATGCCAATCTCACCCTTGCGCACGCTCAGGTGATGATCAGGAAGGACCGCTTCCCGGAGGCCGAGAAGCTTGTCCTGGATCTGATCGCGAAGGACAAGACCAACGGGTCCGCCTATGACTTGCTCTACGGCGAATACATCAAACGGAATCAACCGGCCGAAGCCGAGCGGATACGCAGACGGAAGTCGGAGGACAATCCGGGCGTGATCGATTACCGCCTCCAACTCGCCGCGCACTATTTCATGCTGAACAAGCACGACGAGGCCGACCGTGTCATCCAGGCCGTGATGGCCGACACCAAGACGTTCCCCAAGGGGCGCGAACGTTGCGGCGACTTCTATATGACCTTCCGTCAGTTCGACAAGGCTATCGAGTTGTACAGCGGCGGGTTGGGGGGCAGCAAGGAGGAACGGCTGAACTTCCAGCGCAAGATCGCCGATGTGCTGGTCCTGCAGGGGAAGCGGGACCAGGCCCTGGCCCTGCTTGACAAGGAGATCCTGAAGGAGCACCCGAACGACCCGGTCGGCCTCGCTCTGCGCGCGTCGCTATGGCTGGAGACGGGAAACCGGAACCAGGTGCAGCAGGCCGTCGGCGAACTGGAGGCCGTGGTTGGCAAGCTCCCCCGCAATCCCGTGGTGCGCTATAACCTCGGGCGGGCTTACTGGCTCAGGGGCGATACCGATCTGGCGCGCGCGCAGTTCCGCGCCGCCGTGGACATGCAGCCCGACTACCTTGCGCCGAGGCTTGCCTTGTTGCAGATCAATCTCACCCGCGGCGAGCACGCGCAGGCTCTGCAGCTCGCGGACGAAACCTTGGGCATCAGCCCCGGCAGCCAGCCGGCCAGAATCATGCGCGCGCTGGCTCTTCAAGGGATGGGGAAGTTGGACGACGCCCGCAAGGAGTTTCAAAACATTCTGCGGGCGAATCCAGGTTCCAGCGAGGCGCAGTTCCGGTTGGGTTTGCTGGAGCTGACAGCGAAGAACTTCAGCACGGCCGAGGGCGTCTTTCGCAAGTGCCTGGAGAACTCCCAGCGGGACCTGATCTGCGAGATCGGCCTGGCCGAAGTCTATACCGCCCAAGGTCAGTTCGACAGGGCCACGGGGCTGCTCTCCAGCGAGCTGGCGAAGAGCCCGGACCGCCGTGAGCTCCGGCTGGCCCTCGCCAACATCAGTGTGCTGGCCAAGAAGTACGACACCGCAGCCGATCTGTACTCCAAGATGATCGCCAAGGAGCCGGAATCCTCGGACCTGCACCTGCGCTTGGCGGAGACCTACCGAAGGATGGGCAAGATCCCGGAAGCCATCGAAGGTTTCCGGCGGGTCAAGCAGTTGCAGCCTAATAGTGCGGATGCCGCCGTGTGGCTGGCCTTGTTGCTGCATCAAACCGGGCGCGAGGCCGATGCCAAAGTGGAATATGAGAGAATCCTGAGGCTTCAGCCCGACAACGCGATCGCCCTCAACAACCTTGCCTACGTGATCGCCGAGCAGGGCGGCGATCTGGACGTGGCTCTCACCTACGCCCAGAGGGCGAAACAGAAGCTGCCCCAGTCGCCGGAAGTCTCCGACACTCTGGGCTGGATCTACCTGAAGAAGCAACTGACCCCGAATGCGCTGGAGATCTACAACGATCTGGTCAAGAAGGTGCCTACGCGCGCCTCGTTCCGCTACCACCGGGGGATGGCGCTGTTCCAGAGCGGCGACAAGGCGCAGGCGCGCACGGAACTCGAGGCCGCGCTTCGCAACAATCCCTCCAAGGACGATGAGGGGAAGATCCGGGAACTGCTGCGGCGGATTGGCTAGGGCGGGGGACGCTCGTTGAAGTCTCTCCTGCGTTGGCTCGGAGTGGGAAGCCCCTCGTGGCCTTACTTGGCGCCGTTTGTCCTCTACCTGGCGCTCATGGCCGTATCCTCCTACTTCCCCTCGCACGCAGGGGTCCTGTACCCCCTCCGCGTGGTTCTGGTGACTGTCGCCCTGCTGTGCTGGTCGAGAAGCCTCGTTCGCCTGAACGCGTCCCGGTGGATCGCCAGCTTCCTGATCGGCGCGGCGGTGTTCGTGGTCTGGATCGGCCCCGACCTGCTCTGGCCCTCCTATCGCTCGCGCTGGATGTTCCTGGGCCACCTACCCTTAGGGGCGTCTTCGTCCGTCCCCGCGGCAAATCAGACCAGTCTCGCGTACCTGCTCTGGCGGGTGCTCGGATCGGCCGGCCTGGTCCCGCTCATCGAGGAGCTGTTCTGGCGGGCTTGGCTCATGCGCTATCTGATTTCGCCCGACTTCTCGAAGATCCCTCTGGGCGCCTATGCGGCACGCGCCTTCTGGATCACCGCGTTGTTGTTCGCCAGCGAGCACGGGCAGTACTGGGACGTCGGCCTCGCCGCCGGCATCGTCTACAACTGGTGGATGATACGAACACGCAGTCTCGCCGACTGCATTGTGGCTCACGCCGTCACCAACGCCTGCCTGGCGGCCTATGTCATCCTGGCGGGCCAGTGGCAGTACTGGCCATGAGACCGGCTGGCCGGCGGGCTCGTGTCACAATAGTGAAGAATGCTTGAGCAGATCCGGCCGGGCGTCTGCGCTTCAGGCGCGCGCTTCGTCCTCTTTGACTTCGACGGCACCGTCTCCCTCATCCGCTCCGGTTGGGTCGACGTGATGGTCCCCATGATGGTCGAAATCCTGGCGGAGCTGAAGACGGGAGAATCCGAAGAGCAACTTACCTCCATCGTGGAAGACTTCGTCGCGCGGCTCACCGGAAAGCAGACCATGTATCAGATGATCGAGCTGGCCCGCCAGGTGGAGATTCGCGGCGGCAAGCCTCTGGATCCCCTGGAGTACAAGAGGGATTACTTGGCCCGGCTTCATCACAAGATCCGCCACCGCCTGGAAGAGCTGCGCAGCGGCAAGGTGCCCCCTGAGAAGTACCTCGTCCCCGGGGCGCGCCCCTTCATCGAGGCGCTGGTCGGGATGGGCCTCACCATGTACCTGGCCAGCGGTACGGACCAGGAATTCATGCGCGACGAAGCCCGCCTGCTCGATGTGGACCGCTACTTCGGCGGAGGCGTCTTCGGGGCCTTGGACGACTACAAGAGCTTCTCCAAGAAGATCCTGATCCAGCGGGTGATCGCCTCCAGCGGCTGCCGCGGCGGCGATTTTCTCGGCTTCGGAGACGGCTACGTCGAGATCGAGAACGTGAAGGAGGTCGGCGGCGTGGCCGTCGGCGTCGCCACCGCCGAGCCGGAGTGCCGGCAGGTGGACGAGTGGAAGCGTAAGCGGCTGGTGGGCGTGGGGGCGGATTTCATCGTTCCCAATTTCCTCTGCCACCAGGAGCTGCTGAGCGCTCTGTTCCCTCAGTAGGAGGCGCACCGCCCGTGAGCTATTGCGAACAATACCAACGGGAAGTACTGAAGGCCATCGGGTCCATCCCTCTCGACAAGGTTGAACTGGCCATTCGGTGGTTCACGGAAGCGCGCTCCGCCGGACGGCAGATCTTTGTCTGTGGCAACGGCGGCAGCGCGGCGAACGCCTCCCATTTCGCCTGCGAGGTGCTGAAGGGCGCCAGCTACGGAAGGCCGGCCCGCTTCCGCATCCAGGCGCTAACCGATTCGGTGCCCACCATCACCGCCTACGCCAACGACGTGGGCTACGAGACGGCTTTTGTCGAGCAGCTCAAGAACTTCGCTCAGCCCGGGGACATTGTGATCGGCCTGAGCGGCTCGGGCAATTCCATGAGCGTCGTGCGGGCTGTTGAGTACGCCAACTCCATCGGTTGCCGCACGCTCACGCTCACCGGTTTCGACGGCGGCAGGCTGGCCCCCTTGGGGCAGTTGAATATCCATATCCCCATGCCCCACATCGGACGCTCCGAGGAGGCGCAGCTCGCCGTGCTTCATATGATCAGCTACTACTTCATGGATGAGACGACGGCCGGCGAGGCCCAGGCGGGAGACTGATATGCCCAACAAAGTTGCGATATTCGACACGACCTTGAGAGACGGGGAGCAGGCGGCCGGCACCCGGCTTGGCAGCAGCGAGAAACTGACCATCGCGCGCCAGCTTGCGCGGCTGAACGTCGATGTCATTGAGGCCGGCTACCCCGCCTCCTCGCCCGAGGATTTCAAGGCGGTCCAGCTCGTCTCGCAGGAGATCCAAGGTCCCGCCATCTGCGCCCTGTCCCGGGCCGTGGCCGCCGATATCGACGCCTGCGGCAAGGCGCTGGCTAAGGCCAAGCGGCCGCGCATCCACACCGGCATCGGAGTCTCCGACATCCACATCGCGGGCAAGTTCAGGGATGAGAAGTACGGCGCGACCCTCGCCGAGAAGAAGGTCAAGATCGTCAAGATGGCGGTCGACGCCGTCAAGCTCGCCCGCAAGTATGCCGACGACGTCGAATTCTATGCGGAGGACGCCGGCCGCGCCGATCCGGCCTACCTGTTCGAAATCCTCCAGGCGGCCATCGACGCCGGGGCCACCGTGGTCAACATCCCGGACACCACGGGGTACACGGTGCCAGAGCAGTTCGGCGCTCTGATCCGCTCGATCACGGAGAACGTGCCCAACATCGCCCGGGCCACCATCAGCGTTCACTGCCACAACGACCTGGGGCTGGCCGCGGCCAATTCGCTGGCCGGCGTGCGCAACGGGGCCCGCCAGGTGGAAGGCACCATCAACGGGATCGGCGAAAGGGCCGGAAACGCGGCGCTGGAGGAGGTGGTCATGGCCCTGCGCACCCGCCGCGATTACTTCGGAGTCGATACTCGCATCGACGCCCGGGAGTTCTACCGCACCAGCCGGCTGGTCGCCGACATGCTCGGCATGCCTGTTCCGGCCAACAAGGCGGTGGTCGGCGGGAACGCCTTCTCGCACAGCTCCGGCATCCATGTCGACGGCTTTCTAAAGCAGCGCGAGACCTACGAGATCATGCGTCCGGAGGACGTGGGCTTCTCCGAGAGCCGCGTGGTGCTAACGGCCCGCACCGGCCGCCACGGCCTGCGAGACCGTCTCAAGAAGCTCGGCTATACGCTGGCTCAGGAGGAGATGGAGAAGGCCTACCAGCGTTTCCTTGCTGTCGCCGACAAGAAGCAGGAGGTTTTCGACGAGGATCTGGTCGCGATTCTCCACGACGAGTTCCATCCCGTGCCCGAGACCTACCAACTTGAGTACCTGCACTTCTACAGCGGCACGGCGGCCATTCCCACCGCTACGGTGAGGCTGCGCGTCAAGGGAGAAGTGAAACAGGGCGCCGCCGTGGGCGACGGCCCCGTGGACGCCGCCTGCAAGGCGATCTTTCAGGTCACGGGAAGCTCGGCCCGGCTGTTGCGCTATGAGATACGGGGCGTCACCAGCGGCACCGAGGCGATCGGCGAAGTCACCGTGCACCTGGAGCACGCCGGCCGCCGGGTGATGGGCCGCGGCGCCTCCACCGACGTGATCGAAGCCAGCGTGAAGGCCTACCTGGACGGCCTCAACAAGCTTGCGGCGCTGAGGTAGAGCAAGCCCCCGGGGCGATCGCTACGGCTGGATGACCACCTTGCCCGCGCCGCCGGAGTAGTGCTCCAGCATCTCGAAGGCGGATTGGACCTTCTCCATCGGCATGCTGTGAGTCAGGATGGGCGCGAAACGGGTGGGGTAGTGCCGCAGCAGATCCATGGCCGCTTCCGATTCGTGAACACTCCGGCGCACGTTGTAGATGGTCAACTCCTTGCGCCGCGCCGTGTGCCATTGCAGCGGCACCCGGATCTCGACCGGGATGCCTGTGATCACCATCCGGCCCCCGTTGCGCGTGGCCGACACGCACTGATCGAGCGTGTCGTCCCTGGTGGCGCAATCGATGGTCACGTCCACGCCGCGCTTTCCAGTCGCCTTCAGGATCTCTTGCCAGGGGCTGGCCTGGGCCGGATCGATGACTTCGTCGGCGCCCAGCGCCTTGGCCATCTCGCGGCGGTGGGCCACCGGCTCTATCGAGAACACCCGCCCCGCGCCGGCGATCTTCAGCAACACGACCGTCATCAGCCCGATCGGGCCGGCGCCGAACACGGCCGCCGTCTCCAAGGGCCGAATGGAGGCGAACTTCATCGAGTGCACGACCACGGCCAGCGGCTCAAACAGCGTGCCTTCCTCAAACCCGAGTTCGGAGGGAAGCGGGAGCACATTCGATGCCGGCAGGGTCGCGTACTGGCGGAAGAAGCCGGGGTCGGCCGGTGAGCTGTGGAAACGGATGTGCTGGCAGATGTTGTGCCGCCCCGACAGACAGAATTCACAGTGGTAACAGTAAACGGCGGGCTCCAGGGCGGCCCGGTCCCCCGCCGCCCAGCCGGTCACTCCCGGCCCGGTCTTGGTCACGACACCGGTCGGCTCGTGCCCCAGAACCATCGGGTACTTGCATTCCACGTCTCCGACACGTCCTTCGGAGAAGTCGTGCATGTCGGAACCGCAAATCCCGACGGCTCGGACGCGGAGCTGGATTTCGCCCGGTCCGGGTTCCGGCACATCTGCTTCGATCAGGCGGAACTTCCTTAAACCAATTAGTTCGGCAGTAGTCATCGGCGTATGAGTCTTTCCAGGAGCTTACTTCTTGAAGAGGTTGTCGAAGGCGGCGCGAGCCTCGTTCGGGCCGCGCGGCGCCGGAGCTGAATCGACGTACGTTGCGGGCGTGCCGTGCGCGGCATCCCTGGCTACCGTGACGCGCGGGCCGAACCACTCGCACTGGTTGGCCTGGTCCTTCGGCGCGATTCTTGCCGGAATCGGCTTCACGCATTGGAACCGCTTGGAGGGATCAAAGTGGGCGCACTGCTTGCAGCAGTGCAGGGGCGCGCTGCATTTCGGACAGTTACCTTTGAAGTCTGTATCCGGCGGCAACGTGGCCGCGCAACTGTGGCAACGCGCCGCCACGATGGTCTGAACCAGCCTCGGCAGTCGCGGCCCGGTCACGTCCAGAGGAAGACGCGGCCCCGGCTGCCTGGGGCGGTCGTCCGGCTTGCGGTCGTCTTGGGACTTGTCCCAGCCGGTATCCATGTACCCGCGCTGTTTGTATTTGCGATCGCTGTCCATAGCCTTGTACCGGCTCCAGGAGTCTTCACCCAGTCGGTAGGTTCTCTTCTGACGGCCCGCCCCGGTCTATCCGAGTCGGTTATCGGCCGGGCTCGCCAATTACTTTATGCTTCCAGCCTGGTCAGCATGCTGCCCACAAACGGCAGCCTTTGGCAGGAACGGCGGAGACCCCAGTCGGCCTCCCACGGCAGCCCGAACCTCAAATTCCTATTTACCACGGATTCCGCTCCGAATCCACCCTCTCACACAACTGTTATGGACCGGGTCAACCTCATCGGGCTCCGTCGCTCGTGGCCCACTTCAGCAGCGACGAGCACGGGCGGGTCAGCGGATCGTCAAAATGGTTGGGAGCCACGCGCACGGCATAGCCGATCCTGCCCGTCTGGCGCGGCAGTATCTCCCGGGCGAATACGTAGGTCGAATCGTGCTGCTCCACGGCCGGCAGAACCAGCACCTCGGCCTGCGCCAGCCCTCCGCCGGGACCCACCCGCCCTACCACGGCCTCGACCCGAACGTCGCTCGGAGCCAGCCCGGCCAGGTCCACCGCCACCCGCACCTGGATGGGACGTCCGCTGATCACCGTCCCGTCCGGCCCGTGCGCCGTCTCGACGATCCGGACCCGATCCCACACCCTCTCGATACCCGCATTCCACTCCAACCGCCTTCGTATCTTGTCAAAGCCGTCGCGGCGGGTCTCCAGCCATGCGGCGTGGGCGGGGTCGTAGAGCTGCGCCATGTACTCCGCCATCGTCCGCTGGCAGTTATACTCCTGGCTGGTCAGCTTGATGGACTGTTTGACCCTCTTGACCCATTCCTCGGAGACCCCGTCGGCGCCGCGTTCGTAGTACATGGGCACAATCTCGTTCTCGAGAAGGGAATAGATGGCGCGCGCGTGAATCTCGTCCTGGTCCTCCGAGTAGGGCTCCCGGTCGCCGATGGCCCAGCCGCCGCTTTGCTCATACGCCTCGTCGAACCAGCCGTCCAGGATGCTGAGGTTGATGACGCCGTTCACCCCAGCCTTCATGCCGCTGGTCCCGCAGGCCTCCTCGCCGCGCCTCGGATTGTTCAGCCAGAGGTCCACGCCCTGGACCAGTTCCCGGGCCACCTGCATCTCGTAGTCCTCCAAGAACACCAGCCGCCTGAACAGGTCCGGCTCGCGGGAAAGCTGCACGATCTCCCGGATCAGCATCTTGCCGGGATGGTCCTTGGGATGCGCCAAGCCCGCGATGACGACCTGCACCGGGCACTTCTCGTTGCACAGGATGCGCCGCAGCCGCGCGATGTCGCGGAACAGGAGCGTGGCGCGCTTGTAAGTGGCGAACCGCCGCGCAAAACCGATGGTCAGGGCGTCCGGGTCCAGCACTTCCGACATGCGCTGCACCTCGCTCGCCGGCGCCTTCCTGGCCACCGCGCAGGCCACCAGCCGCTCCCGCACGAAACCGATCAACCGGCGCTTTCGCCGCTTATGAACCTCCCAGAGCTCGTGATCCGGAATCTCGTCCACCGCCTGCCAGGTCCGGGGGTTGGCATAGTCGTCACGCCAGTCCGGCGGGAGGTACTCGTCATACAGCTCCCCCAAGTCCGTGTTGAGCCAGCTCCTGAGGTGAACGCCGTTGGTGATCGAGGTAATCGGGATCTCCCAGACGGGCAACTGGGGCCACAGGTCCGACCACATCTCCTGCGACACCGTCCGGTGCAGCCTGCTGACCGCGTTGCGATAGCTGGAAGTCTTGATGGCCAGGAGCGCCATCGAGAAGCGCTCGCCGGTGTCCCTCGGATTGCGGCGACCCAGGCGCATCATCTGCTCGAACTCAATCCCGGCCTCGCGGCAATATTCGCCGAAATACTCGCGCATGAGATCGGCATCGAACAGGTCGATGCCCGCCGCGACCGAGGTATGCGTGGTGAAGACGTTGTTGGAGCGGGCGGCCTCCAGCGCCTCGTCGAAGTTGAGTCCCTGCTCCTTCATCAGCACGCGGATGCGTTCCAGCGCCAGGAACGCCGAGTGGCCCTCATTCATGTGAAACACGGTCGGGTGGAGCCCGAGCGCTTTCAGCGCGCGCAGCCCGCCCACGCCCAGCACAATCTCTTGCTGGATACGCGTCACCGTGTCGCCTCCGTAGAGCCGGTCCGTAATCTCGCGGTACTCCGGATCGTGGTTGTCCTCGATGTTGGTGTCGAGCAGGAAGAGCCTGCCGCGCCCCACATCCACGCGCCACACGCGCGCGACTGCCCGGCCCCTCGGCAATTGGACGCTCACCTTGAGGTCGGCGCCGCTCGAGTCGGTCACCGGATTCAGCGGGAGGGTGTAGAAGTCGTTGACCGGGTAACGCTCCTGCTGCCAGCCGTCGGGATTCAGGAATTGATCCAGATACCCTTTCTGATAGAGGAGTCCCACGCCGACCAGCGGGTGGCCGGAATCGCTGGCGGCCTTGAGGAAATCGCCGCTGAGCACGCCGAGTCCGCCCGAGTAGATGGGCAGGCAGTCCACCAGACCGTACTCCATGGAGAAGTAGGCGACCAGTTTTTCGGATTGCTCAGGCGCATGGGACTGCAGGTACGCGTCGAACCGCTCGCAGGCCTGCCGGTACAGGGCCAGGAAGCGCGTGTCGGCGGCCGCTCGCGCCAGCGTCTCCTGAGAGACGCGCCCCAGCATCAGCACCGGATTCCGCTTGCAGGCCTTCCACAGCGCCGGATCCAGGCGCCGGAAGACCGTGCGGATGGCCGGCTCCCAGGCGTAAAGCAGGTTGTGGGCCAGTTCCTCGATGCGGGCCAGCGCCCGCGGGATCGCCGGGCGGACCAGCAGTTCTCTTAGCGGCTGAATTTCGAAGGCCATCTAGCGGCTGAAGTGGTGTCCTCGGATCAGTCGGAACGTTCGTCGCCAGCGCGTCTTGGTGAAGAAGTTCTGGACCAGGTCCAGCGCGTGATCCAGGCTGATCGAAGACGAAGCCAGTTGCTCGGTGGGAGCGTCGTAGGACCAGTAGATAATCAGCGGCTTGCCGATGATGTTCTCCCGCGGCACAAAGCCCCAGTACCGGCTGTCGAACGAGGAGTCCCGGTTGTCGCCCATGGCGAAGTAGCAGCCGGGCGGCACCACCAGCTCGCCGCCCGACACGTGCTTTTCCAGCATGTCCTGGGCGGCGTCCGAAATCCGCGTGTTCGGCTCTCCGGGAAAGTTGTCGCGGTAGGAGTCGATGTACTCCGTCTTGTGGTAGACGTAGGGCTCATTCAGCCTCACGCCGTTCCGGTAGACCTCTTTGTTCTCGATCCGGATGCGATCCCCCGGTATGCCGACCACCCGCTTCACGTAGGTCTGACTCACGTCCATGGGGTACCGGAACACGATGATGTCGCCCCTCTGGATCGGCTGATAGGGGAGCAGGTACCTGCTGATGGGGCCCGGCGGCGCATAGGCCAGCTTGTCCACCAGCAGGTGGTCGCCGATCAGCAGGGTGTCCTCCATCGAACCCGTCGGGATGACAAAGGCTTGCACCAGCGTGGTTGTCCCGAACAGCAGCAGAATGATGGTGACCGTCCACTCCGCGATCGTATTCCGCAGTTGCTCCTTTTGCGGATGAGGCTTCTGCCGGCTCTGGTCCGCTACCGCCTGGGATTGCTCTTCCACAACCACCTCTCCAACTTCCATTCTACCTGGAACCGCTCCCGGCCCGCCCGACGGCCGCGCTCAGCGTCTTCCCCTCCGCATGAGCTGCATCAATTCCAGGAACGAAATGCACAGATTCAAGACTCCCACCCCGCTGACGGCGCCGCGGAAGTACGGGTTCATCCATAGCGAGTACCAGCCCCGGCTCGAACCCGAGAAATAGTTCTGGTCCCAGTTCGGCAGCCAGGGCAGGAGCACCAGCACGGTCCCGAGCAATGTGTAAACAAAGGCCACCATCAGACCGGCAACCCATCGCCGCGCTCGCCCGGAGCGTCTTTCCGCTCCTTCCGTGCCGCCTGCCGGGAATTGGCCCGTCCCCATGTCCGGATCTAGTGGCGGCACCATCCCGCCCCCGCCGCAGCCCCGAATTCCAGAGACATCTGGCCCAGCCCCAGCGCCTCGCGCACCGGCTCGAAAGTAAGCCGGTGTTGCGCCGTGGGCCCGAACCTGGCGAGCGCCGCCAGGTGCTCGCGCGTTCCATACCCCTTCGAGCGCGCCAGGCCGTACTGCGGATAGACCTCGTCCCACTGGCGCATCAGGCGGTCGCGGTGCACCTTGGCGAGGATCGAAGCGGCGGCGATCGTCTGCGAGCGGGCGTCGCCCCGGATCAACGCACGCTGCGGCAACGGCAGGTCCACGCTCATCGCGTCCACCAGGAGAAAATCGGGCGGCAGCGCCAGACCCATCACCGCCCTCTTCATGGCCAGCCGAGAGGCCTGGTAGATGTTGATCCGGTCGATGTCCGCCGCGTCCACGCTCGCCACCGACCACGCCGCGGCGCGCGAAGCGATCTCGCCTGCCAGCTTCTCCCGCGTCGCCGGAGCGAGCTGCTTGCTGTCGCGGACACCGTCGAGCCGCGCCCCCCCCGGGAGCACCACGGCGGCGGCGAAAACGGGGCCAAACAGCGACCCCCGTCCCGCCTCGTCCAATCCCGCGATCGCGGCGTACCCGCGCCTGGCGAGGGCGCGCTCGAAACGGGCGTCGCACCGCGTGCGGCCCTGCTGGCCGGTTTCCAAGACTATTCCCGTTCGCGAAGCCGGGCGGCCTTGCCTCTGCGCTCGCGCAGGTAGTACAGCTTGGCGCGGCGGACTTTTCCGGTCCTTACCAGGTCGATATGGTCGATCACCGGCGCGTGCAGCGGGAAGATCCTCTCCACCCCGTGCCCAAAGCTGATCTTGCGGACCGTGATGGTCTCGCCCATGCCCGTGTTCTTGCGCGCGATCACCGTGCCTTCGTAGGCCTGGAGGCGTTCCTTATCCCCTTCCTTGATCTTCACGTGGACCCGGATGCTGTCACCGGGGCGGAACTCGGGGATGTCGCCCTTCTTCTTCTTATTAATGAATTTCGTCAATACGGGGTTGTTCATGTTGCCACCTTACTTCTGCATCTCTCCAGCAGCTCCGGCCGCAGCCGGGCCGTCTTCGCCAGGGCCGCTTCCTGCCTCCACCGGCGGATCTCCTCGTGATTCCCTCCGAGCAGAACCTCCGGCACCTTCCAGCTTCGAAACTCCGCCGGCCGGGTGTACTGCGGGCAATCCAGCACGGCCGGCCCTCCGCCGGTGTCGCTGAACGACTCCTTCACGGCGGAGTCCTCGTTGCCGAGCACGCCCGGCAACAGCCTGGCTACGACGTCCATCACCACCGCGGCGGCCAGTTCCCCGCCGCTCAATACGTAGTCGCCGATGGACACTTCCTCGTCCGCCAGGTGCTCGGCGACTCTCTCATCCACTCCTTCGTAGCGGCCGCAAATCAGCAGAAGCTCTTCGGCTTCGCTCAGCCGGCGCGCAGCCGCCTGATCGAACAACCGGCCCTGCGGCGAAAGCAGAATGATCCTCTGCCCCGGCCGGCGCTCGGGGAAGATCGTTTCCGCCGCCCGAAACACCGGCTCCGCTTTCAACAACATGCCTTCACCGCCACCGAACGGCCTGTCGTCCACCGTCCTGTGGCGGTCGCTGGTCCAGTCCCGCAGGTCGTGAACCTCAATGCGGATCTTACCCGCCTCCGCCGCGCGCGCCACCACCCCGTGCTCCAGCGGGCCCCGGAAAAAGCCCGGGAAGATGGTCAGAACATGAAACACCATCAGCGGTTCAAGTCCTTCAGCCCTTCGGGGAGGTCCACCAGGACTCGCCTGCCGGGCGCGTCAATCTCCACACAAATCGACCGCGCGAACGGAACCAGCAGTTCTTCGCCGCCGTCTCCTTCCACCTCGAGCAGCGCCGGGCCCCCATGCTGCTGCCAGCCCTTGACGCGCCCGACGCGCCGGCCGCTGGATCGCTCGATCAACTCGCAGCCGACCAGGTCCGACTGGTAATACTCACCGGCGGGCAACTCGGGGCGGCTGGCCAACGGTATCCGCACCTCGCAACCACGCAACCGCTCGGCCTCGGAGATCGTTTCCACGCCCCGAAGCTTCAGTACAATTCTTCCGCGATGCTCCCAGGCCTCCTCCACCGCAAACCGGCGGTGCTGCTGCCCAGTCGCGCCGGCATCGCACAGATATACTTCCCTAAGCTCTTGGAAGCGCCCCGGCAGATCGCTCAGCGGAACAGCGGCCACCTCGCCCCGGTTCCCCCTGGGAGCAACCACGCGCGCGACCGCAATCCAGCCTTCCTCTCCGGGAGCCTCCGGCGGCACTCGGGTCCTTTACTCCAGAATCTCCAGCGTAAAACGCCGGTTCAGCTTCATTCCGGCCGCGCCGAGGATGGTACGGATCGACCGTGCCGTCCGTCCCTGTTTGCCGATCACCTTGCCGAGGTCGCTTGGTGCCACTCGCAACTCCAGAACCGTCACCTGTTCGCCCTGCACTTCACGCACGGTAACTTGATCCGGGATGTCGACAAGAGCCTTAGCTATTTCTTCTACCAGATCTCTCATCCCCATCACCCTGCGCCTCCTTTATGCTTCGATGATAGCACTCCGGCTGAAAACAGCGGCCCCGAAACTCACACCGCCGCGGGCTCAACCGGCGGGGTTGGATTATTCTTCAACAGCCGGGCCACGGTGTCGGACGGCTTCGCTCCCACTTTCATCCAGTGCGCGATCCTGTCGTGCTTCAGCGTCACCGTTGCGGGACGCGACACGGGATTGTAGGATCCTACCACTTCCACAAATCGGCCGTCCCGGGCCTTCTCCTTCTCGATCACCACCACCCGGTAGGTCGGCTTCTTCTTGGCGCCGAACCGTGCCAGTCGAATCATCAGCATGCTATTCACACTCCCTGCATCCTGCGGGCCTGCGGGCTCACATGCCGGGCAACATCATTTTGCCCAGCCGCCTCCCCATGAAGCCGCCGGATAGGCTCTTCATCATCTTACGCGCTTGCGCGTACTGTTTCAGCAGTTGGTTGACTTCTTGCACCGACGTCCCGCTGCCGCGGGCAATCCGGCGGCGGCGCGAGCCGTTGATCAGCATGTGGTTGGCGCGCTCCTTCAGGGTCATGGAGTCAATGATCGCCACCACGCGCGTCACCTGGCCTTCGTCCACCTTCACGCCCTTCAGATTCTTGAGCTGCCCCATGCCGGGGAGCATGGAAAGAATGGACTCCAGCGGCCCCAGCTTGCGCAGTTGCCTCAACTGATCGCGAAAATCCTCGAGGGTGAAATCGTTTTCCAGGATCTTCCGCTGCGTCTCTTCCGCCTGTTTCTGATCGACCTGCTGTCCGACCTTCTCAATCAGGCTCAGCACGTCGCCCATCCCCAGGATTCGCGCGGCGATTCTGTCCGGGTAGAACGGCTCCAGGGCGTCAAACTTTTCGCCGACGCCCACGAACTTCAGCGGCTGCCCCGTCACGTAACGGATGGAGAGCGCTCCGCCGCCGCGCGCGTCGCCGTCCATCTTGCTCAGGATCACACCAGTGATCCCCAGGCGCTTGTGGAACTCCTCGGCGCTCTTGACGGCGTCCTGGCCGGTCATGGCGTCGGCGACGAAGAGGATCTCGGTGGGCCCCAGCAGCCCCCGCAGTTCCTCGAGCTCCTGCATGAGCTGGTCGTCGATGTGGAGGCGTCCCGCCGTGTCCACCAGCACGACATCCCGTCCGGTTTGCATGGCCTCGCGGCGCGCCCCGCGCGCCAGTTCTCCGGGGGTCTTCTCTTCAGGAAGGCCCTCGTAGACCGGCATTCCGGTCTCGCGTGCAATGACGCTCAACTGTTGCCGGGCGGCCGGCCGGTAGACGTCCACCGAGACCATCAGCGGGCTATGCCCGTTGCGGCTCAGCCAGCGTGAGAGCTTGCCGGTCGTGGTGGTCTTGCCCGAGCCTTGCAGTCCCACGATCATCATCACCGTGGGCGGATCGTTGGAGAAGCGCAGCCTGGACTGGTGGCTTCCGAGGGTCCGCACCAGCTCCTCGTTGACGATCTTGATGACCTGCTGGGTGGGGGAGAGTGCCGTGAGGACCTCTTCGCCCATAGCCTTCTGCTTGACGGCCTCGATGAACTGCTTGACCACCCGGAAATGCACGTCCGCTTCGAGCAGGGCGACACGGATCTCCTTGAGCGCCTGCTCCATGTTCTCAGGCGTCAGTTTTCCTTCGCCGCGCAGGTTCTTGAAAACCCGCTGCAGCTTGTCCGAGAGGTTCTCAAACATGATCTGCTTGTGGCGGCCGGTGGCCGCAATCGGGCGGTCCTTTCATTATAAAGGGCTTACACGGCGCTTGTCACGGCGTGGATGCTAACATGAGGACGATGCCCTACGACCTCGTCATCATCGGAAGCGGCCCGGGGGGCTATTCCGCCGCCGTGCGCGCCGGCCAGTACGGCCTCAAGACAGCCCTCGTCGAGAAGGACCCCAAACTCGGCGGCACCTGCCTCCACGTCGGCTGCATCCCCACCAAGGCCCTGCTCCACTCCGCCTCCCTGTGGCAGGAACTGAAGCACGGCCAGGACCACGGAATCCTCTGCGACAACCCGCGCTTGGATTTTGCCAAAGTCATCGAGCGCAAGAATCAGATCGTTGCCAAGCACGCCAAGGGTATCGAGTTCCTGATGAAGAAGAACAGGGTCGACTGGATCAAGGGCTTCGGCAGGCTGGCCGGCCCGGGGAAGGTCGAAGTCCAGGGCCAAGACGGCATCAAGATCCTCGAAACCCGCAACGTGATCGTCGCCACCGGCTCGGAAGCGCGCATGTTGCCGGGCCTAGCCCCCGACTCTCAGCGCATCCTGACCAATATCGAGATTCTGAGCCTCACCGCGGTCCCCAAGTCGCTCGCCATCGTAGGCGCCGGCGCCGTGGGGGTCGAGTTCGCCTCTATTTTCCATCGCTTCGGCAGCAAGGTGACCGTGGTCGAGATGCTGCCCCGCATCGTCCCGGTCGAAGATGAGGAGATCTCCAAGGAACTACACCGGCTTTTCAAGAAGTCCGGCATCCGCGTCGAAACCGGCGCCAGGGTGGACAGCTTTCACACGACGGACAGCGGCGTGTCCTTCAGCCTGGCCCTGCCGGGCGGCAAGGCGGAAACGATCGAGGCCGAGAAGCTCCTGGTCGCGGTGGGCCGCAAGCCGAACACCGCGGGAATCGGTCTGGAATCGACCCGCGCCGAGCTCGACCGCGGCTTCATCAAAGTGGACCAATATCAGCAGACGGCGGAACCGGGCGTCTACGCCATCGGCGACGTCGTGGCCGGCACGCCGCAACTGGCGCACGTAGCCACCATGGAGGGCATGATCGCCGTGGGCCACATTGCCGGAAAGCCGGTCCGGCCCCTCAAGCGCGACCGCATCCCCGGATGCACCTATACCGAGCCGGAGATCGGCAGCGTGGGCCTCTCGGAAGCCGAAGCGCGAGCCCGAGGTTACGCCGTGAAGGTCGGCAAATTCTCCTTCCTGGCTAACAGCAAGGCCACCATCCTGGGCCGCCACGACGGCTTCGTGAAGGTCGTGGCCGAGGAGAAGTTCGGCGAAATCCTGGGCGTGCACATCATCGGGCCCGCCGCGACGGACTTGATCGTGGAAGCTGTGGCCGCCATGGAATCCGAGGCGACGGTCGAAACGCTCATGAGCACGATTCACCCGCATCCCACGGTCACCGAGGCCGTGGGGGAGGCGTTCAACGCCGTGTACGGACTGGCGATCAATGCCTAGCTGTGAGCTGCACGACCTCGGGCGGATGGAATACAGTGAGGCCTTCCGGTTGCAGCAGGACCTGGTCGAGAAGCGCAAGCGGGGCCTGGTCCCGGACCAGTTGCTGATCGTCGAGCACCCCCACGTCATCACCCTTGGCCGCAACGGCCGCGCCGAGCACCTGCTCGCCAGCGAGGAAGTCCTGCGCCGCGCCGGCATCGCCTTCCACCACACCGACCGCGGCGGCGACATCACCTACCACGGGCCGGGCCAGATCGTCGGCTATCCCATACTCGATCTGCGCCAGTGGAAGCGTGACGTTTCGGCCTACGTGCGCGCGGTGGAACAGGTTCTGATTGACACGCTGGACGGTTTCGGCATTTCGGCCGGGCGCATCGCCGGGGCGACGGGCGTGTGG
Source organism: Bryobacteraceae bacterium (assembly GCA_041946685.1). Classification (GTDB taxonomy): domain Bacteria; phylum Acidobacteriota; class Terriglobia; order Bryobacterales; family Bryobacteraceae; genus JBHGAV01. The sequence goes on from JBHGAV010000060.1 coordinate 22,549, forward strand.
GTGGACGGCAAGAAGGTGGCCGCCATCGGCGTTCACATCAGCCGCTGGGTCACCTCGCACGGATTTGCCCTGAACCTGGACACGGATCTAAGCTACTTTCAGTACATTGTTCCTTGCGGGCTTCGGATGCCCGTGACTTCGATGGCGGAGTTGGGCTGCCGGGCGGGCAGGGAGGAGGTTGTCCGGGCGCTGGCGCGCAACTTCAGCCTGGTGTTTGGGCGCGAAATGGAGATGGCAGCATGATCGACGTGGTGATGCCCCAGATGGGGGA
>JBHGAV010000061.1:0-22663 GCA_041946685.1 Bryobacteraceae bacterium
GCGTGGATCAGGCTGAAGGTCGCCGCCGTGAACGCTGCCTTCTTCTTGCCGCGCCGCGTCGTCTGCCGCACTAGGGGTGACGAGTTCCACTCGCTGAACGCCACCGCGTACCCCTGGCTCCGCAACCACTGGCTGAGCAGCGCCAACTGAGTGGACTTACCGGATCCGTCGATCCCCTCCACCACGATCAGCCTGCCGCTGTAACGGTTTTGTAACAACTGAAGTGTGCTTCGCATTCGTGAACTTACTACTATAGACATTGTATGCCCCGTTATGCGGCCATCGACATCGGCAGCAATTCCGTCCGCATGCAAGCGGCCGAAGTTGCGCCGGATCAGCCGGTGCGGGTGCTCGCCTCGGACCGCGAGGTGACCAGACTTGGCGAGAGCGTCTATCGCACGGGCCGGATCGGCCGCGAGGCCGCGTCCTTCACCTGCAGCGTCCTGGAGCGCATGGCTGCCCGCTACCGGTCGCTGGACGTGGCGGGTGTTCGCGCCGTGGCCACTAGTAGTGTCCGGGATGCTCGCAATCAGGATGAGTTCCTCGCTCTCGCCTCCTCCGCTGCCGGGATACCCGTCGAGGTGATTTCGGGCCGCGAGGAGGCGCGCCTGGTCCAGCTCGGCGTCCAATCCAGGTGGCCACAGCCTCCGGACGGCAGGGTGCTGATCCTGGACATAGGAGGCGGAAGCGCCGAGTTGATCGCCAGCCGGAACGGCCACATGCTGGATGCCGTGTCCAAACCGCTGGGCGCGGTGCGCCTGCGCGAAGTCTTTCTGGCCAGCGACCCTCCTACGCCGGACCAGCTTCACCGCATGGACGCATACATCGGAGAGAAACTGGACGGGGCGCCTCGGCGTCTGGGGGCCGGCGGCTGGCTTCGTTGCATCGCCACGTCGGCGACAGCCTCCGCCGTTGCCTCCGCCGTCGGCGGGGTGGCGCGCGAAAGACGTGACGACGCGGACCGCCTTCGGGTGCCGGCTCCCCGCGTGCGCGCTCTCTTGCGCAGGCTCGGCACCATGGACCTGGCCGCCAGACGCAAGGTGCGCGGCATCGGGCCGCGCCGGGCGGAGATCATAGTTCCCGGCGTGGCGGTGCTGGCCCGTGTTCTCCAGACCTTCGGGCTGCGCTCTTTCTACTACTCCGCCGCCGGCGTCAGGGACGGGATCATCGCCGACCTTGCGGCGCGCGGCGTGGGCAAGGAGCGTGCGCAACTCACTTCGGACCAGGCTAAGGAAGTGCAGCGGCTCAGCCGCCGGTACGGCGTGCCGGCCGGCCACGCCCGAAAAGTGGCCGAACTCGCTCGCGAACTGTTTCACACCTTCCAGCCGATCCACGGGCTCCCCATGGAATCCGGAAGGCTGTTGGAAGCGGCCGCATGGTTGCACGACGTGGGCCACTATATTAGCGACGCGAGCCACCATAAGCATTCTTATTATGTCGTGAGTAATTCGGATCTGCCTGGCTTCACCGGCCCTGAGAGAGAGCTGATCGCCAATCTTTGCCGGTACCACCGCAAGTCGCTGCCGGCCCCACACCACGAGGGTTTGAAGAGCCTGGATCAGCAGCAGGAGCGGACCCTGAAGCTCCTGTTGCCTTTGCTGCGGCTGGCGGATGGATTGGACCGGAGCCACCGCCAGCCGGTTCGCTCCATCAGGTGCCAGATTCGGGACGGTGGGGTGACGATCCGGTTGGATTCCTCCGACGGCATCGAGCTGGAGATCTGGGCCGCACAGCAGGCCGCCGAGATCTTTCAGCAGGTTTACGGGCGGCCGCTTGTGGCTGTGCGTGAGGGGGGATAGCTCATGGAGACGGCGGCCAGGCGCGGCTTGAAAGCGAGCATCTTGATGCGGGACTATGCCGTCGGACAGGCCGCCGATCTGCTCCGCAGGACCGCCTTCCAGGCCAACCGGGCGGGGATGTTGCCCAGCGCCGACGCCGTCCACGACTTGCGCGTCTCCATCCGGCGGCTCACCCAGTGCCTCCGGGCGTTCCGCCAGTTCTTCCCTGAGGCCGGGGCGCGGAAGGTTCGTCAGAGGCTGAAAGCCATGCTGGATCTGGCGTCCGAGGTGCGCAACCGGGACGTCGCGCTGGATCTGCTGCGCCGGGCCGCGGTCCCTTCCGGCGCCCCGCTCCTCGAAGTGCTTGCCGAGGAGAGAGCCCGCGCCGAGCAGGCACTGCTGAAGGAATTGAGGCTCTGGAAGAGGAAGAACATCCAGAAGAAATGGCGTGTCCGGCTCGGCTTCTGAGGCGCACATGAAGAACCTGCGGTGGGATGAATCCTTGAGCGCGGCCCAGAACGCAAGAGGTGTGCTCCCCGGGTCGGTGTGCGCCTACTTCGAGGCAGGCAGGGAACTGCTGGGAGGCCCCCTGCTTCCGGCCGCCCTGCACCGCTTCCGTCTGGCAACGAAGGCGCTCCGCTACACGCTGGAGCTCTTCCAGCCTTGTTACGGCCCGGGGTTGGGCCGTTTGCTCTCCCAACTGCGCCGGATTCAAGGCTATCTCGGCCTCATCAGCGACTACGCGACGGCCACCAAACTCGTTGCCGCGCATCTGGCCGAAACCGCTCCCGAGCGCGTGAGGATCGAAGCCCTGCTCGGCGCACGATCCCGGCGGAAGTTCCTCGAACTCCGCCGCTACTGGCGGTGCACCGCCGACGCCGAGGGCGCCGAGCGCCGCTGGCGCAATTATCTGGCGCGCCCGCGCAGGTAGGATCTCTACTTTACGGTCCCGACCTGGCCCGCCGCCATCAGCCGGGCATCCATCCGGCTGAGCGAGCGTTCCATCTCCGGCGTCAGCAGCGGAGTATGGCGGATGCCGGCCAGGTACTCGGGGATCTCCCAGACGTCTTCTCCTGAGGTCATCCAGCCGATCCGGTCGAACCGCTGGAGATTCACCGGCCGCGAGTACCGCCGGAGCGTCTTCTCGCCCTTCAAGTTGAAATAGTGCTCGAAGTACGAGATGGCAAGCTCCCGCAGCGTGCGGTAGACCGGCTCCCGAAAGCGCAGGCCGGCGTAATTGGACTTGGCCAGCGCACCCCAGCACCCCCGCTCGCGGAAGACGGCCAGCACATGATCGTCGTCCCGCACGGCTTCCAGATCGAGGAGCAGCGGAGGGTGACCCAGCACGCGGAGCGCCGCCGCGCCGAGCAGGGCGCCCTCCATGCAGTGCGCCATGCCCAGTTCGAGCACCCGCCTCGGGGAGTGGCACGTCGGTCCGCCGCGCTCCTTGTTATACGCCAGATCATCCAGGAAGCGCTGGATCTTGTCGGGCCGGGTGAGTTTGCGGAACACCGCCCGCTCGCGTCGGTTGAAGCCGTCAAGGAGCATTGCTTCTGGACAGCGTACCCCAAAAACCGGCTGTGACGGAGGCGTACAATCGGGTGTGTCCATCCGATACAGGCTGCCCAAGTTCGGCCTGCGGCTGTATGCCGCCTGGTACATGTGCATCGCGATTGGCTTCCTCCTGCTCGGCGTTCGAGCGTGCCTGCTCGGCGCACCGGCCTGGACGGTGGGGCTGCGCTGGCTGATCGCCGCGGGTTTCGCTATTCTCGCGCTGGCGGAGTGGCGGAAACGTTCCGCCCCCGGCAGCCGCCCTACAATGAAGGAAGAATGATCCCTCTGCTGCTTCTCCTCTTGCTCCAGCCGCCAACGCGCTGGCCGATAGAGAGCCTTGCCGTCGAGGGCAACCGCATCTACTCGGAGGCCGAAGTTCTCAGCGCGGCCGGCCTCAGGCTCGGTCAGCTCGCAGGAAGGGAGGAGTTCGAGTCGGCGCGGGCCCGGCTCATGGCTACCGGCTATTTCGGCTCCGCCGGCTACAGCTTCAAACCATCCGCTTCGGGGAAGGGCATCGCCGCTACTCTCGAGGTTTCCGAAATCGCTGAGGTCTACCCCATCGGCTTCGAGCGGCTGAGCGCATCTCCGGAAGAATTGCTCGCCCATCTGAAGGCGGCCGACCCTCTTTTCCGCGACAACATACCGGCTTCCCGCCAGGTCCTTGACCGCTTCACCGGGGTGATCGAGTCACTAATGGCTTCGCGCGGCGACAAGACCGCCGTGGCGGGCAAGCTCCTGGCCGACAGGCAGAACCGCATGCGGGTGGTGTTCGGTCCCTCGGCGCCGCCTCCGGTGGTCGCCGAAGTCCGCTTCTCGGGGAATACCGTCCTTCCGACGGACGTGCTTCAAGCCGCGATTGCGCCGGTGGCCGTCGGTGCCCCGTACACCGAATCCGGCTTTCGGGATTTCCTCGACGCGAGCATCCGCCCTCTTTACGAGGCCCGGGGCAGAATCCGCGTCGCCTTTCCCAGGATCGAGGCCGCAAAGTCGCAGGACGTGGAAGGGGTGGCCGTCGCCGTGGAGGTGTCCGAGGGTGAGGTCTACAACCTCGGTACTGTGCGCCTTTCCGGCGAGGATCTGCCGGAGCAGGAATTGCGCAAGGTGGCCGGTTTTCGCACCGGCGAGATCGCCAATTTCTCCGAGATCGCGGCCGCGATCGAACGGATCAAGAGCCGGGTCCGCCGCTCAGGGTATCTGAAGGTGGAGACCGGCTCCGAGCGGTCCATTGACGACGAGAAGAAGATAGTGGACCTTGTGGTCTCGGTCGAGCCTGGACCCCGATATCAGTTCGGACGCCTCACCATCCGGGGTCTTGACCTGGACGGCGAAGCGGAGGTGAAGCGCCTCTGGACCCTCAAGCCGGGGGCGCCGTACGACATCGAGTATCCGGACTTTTTTCTCCAACGCATCCGCGAGGATGGGGTGTTCGACAACCTGGGCAAGACCAAGGCCGAGGTCAAGATCGACGACGCCTCCCGCACGGTAGATGTGACCCTGGTCTTCACCGGCGCCCCGCGTCCTCCCCGGCGGAAATACTGACATCAGCCCGGGATGGCCCTGCGGCGGCGCTCGCCTGGAGGGACGCCCCCCGGCACCGCGCCCGGCTACACATTGCGGGCCGCCACGGCTGCCCCGGATCGAGCGCTGGCGGCGATTCGCCAGTGCGGCGCAGCGCAGTGCAAACTAGGGGAGGAGGATATCATGTCTTTGACGAGAATGGCCGTCATTGCAGCCGTGACTGCTCTTGGCGCCCAGGCCCAAGTTGCCTGCGATCGAGCCTGCCTGACCGGCTATATCGATACTTACTTTGCTGCGCTGGCGGCCAACAATCCGTCTGCTTTGCCCTTGGCAGCGAACGCTAAGATTACGGCCAACGGCGAAGTCATGCCGCTGGCCAGGACCTTCTGGCAGGGCGTAAAGGGAACTGCCTACCGCTGGGACATCGTCAACGTGCGGCGTGGCGATACCGGGACTGAGGCGGTGATCAGCAACGCCGACGGATCGAAAACGATGTTCATGCTGCGCCTGAAGGTGATGGACGGCAAGATCACCGAGATCGAGACAATCAAGTGCAATAAGGGCGAGGCGGACCAGCTCTGGGACCCCGACGCTTTGCGCGAGGTGTCGTCCTCGCTTCAGCTCTCCATTCGCGAGGTCGAACGCGATTCCTATTACGATCTTATAGGCACGGCGGAGGGCTACTGGCGCGCTTTCCAGACCAACGGAACGCCGCTCTACCGCCCCGCCCGCCTGTTGCCCGACTGCCGCCGGTTCGAGAATGGCCTGCAGACCACGGGCATGGTCCGCGACGGCCAGTACCAGTCGGCCGCGCTGAGCTTTGAGAAGGGCGACCTCGTCGGACGCAACCTCTGGGACCGGCGCTACCCGGTGGTGGACGAGGAGCGCGGGATCGTTTTGTCCATCGTGCGATTCGGGATGAAGGCAGACGCAGAGGGCCGGACCTCGTCGATCGCGCATGACCGTCTTGTGGGGGAATTCTTTGCCATCAAGTCGGGTTGGATTCAGGAAATCCATGCCGTGCTGGTCAACCGGTCCGACGACCAGCCGACCGGCTGGACTCCGGATTACGGCCCCGGCCGCGGCGGCAACTGATCATTCCCTCCGCGCGCTGCCGACCGGGAGAAGACGTGTGCTCCCGGGCTCGATGCAGCCGCGCCCGCAGCGTGGGTTCCTCTGGTAGACTTGCGAGAGCCGTTTATGAGAGGAGGACTACCGAGATGCCAAATTCGGGCGTAAGCCGCCGCTCCATGCTGGGAGGGGCTTTCGGCGCCCTGGCGGCCGCAAGACCAGGCGCCGCCGCCGCGGTCGATCCGAAGGAGCCCATCAAGATCACCAAGATCGAGACGTTTTACGTCTGTCCGCGTTCCGTCTTCGTCAAGATCTCCACCAACACCGGTATTGTCGGCTGGGGAGAACCCTGCCTTGAGGGGAAGTCCGAGACCGTCGCCGCCGAAGTCCACGACCTGGCCCGCTACCTCGTCGGGCAGGACGCGCGCCAGATCGTCAGGCATTGGGACCGCATGTACAAGGGACTCTATCGCGGGGGGTCGGTGCGCGTCAGCGCCATCAGCGGCCTCGATCACGCTCTCTGGGACATCTTCGGCAAAGCGCTGGGGCTACCCGTTTGGCAAGTGCTCGGGGGCCCCGTTCGCGACCGCGTCCGGGTGTACTGGGACCCTATGAACAACGACCCGCCCGAGCTGCTGCTGAAGAAGGTCCGCGAGGAAGGATATACCGCCATCAAGGGGAGTGGCTTTTCCTGGTCGGGCGTGAAGACCAGGAGGCCATCCGGCGCCATGAGGGGAACTCCCGCCAGTCTCCAGGCCGAAGTCGCCGCTTTCCTGGAAATGAAGGAAGCCGTCGGTCCGAACGTGGATGTGATCTATCACGGCGGCGGCGTCGATTACCGCCAGAACATGTACATGATCAAGGCGCTGGAACCGCACAACCTGCTGTTTTATGAGATCCACGCCAACAACCACAACTTCGATGACATGGCGGAAATTCAGCGCAAGACCTTCATCCCCATCGCCACCGGAGAGGACGCCTACACCCGGTGGGAGTTCCGCGACATCCTGGTCAAGGACGCCGCCAGGGTGCTCATGGTCGATCTGACCCACGCGGGCGGCATCACCGAATCGCACTTCATCTCCACCATGGCCGAGGCGTTCGAGCGGACGATCTCTCCGCACAACGCGCAGGGTGTCATCAACTTCGCGGCGGCGATGCAGCTCGGGGCAATCACGCCCAATTTCCTCGCCATCGAAACCACAGACCGCGGCATCGGCGATCCCGGCATGAAGGGCTGGGAGGGCTCCTGGCGCGGTGTTGATATCCTTAAAGAGCCGTTCAAGGTGGTCGACGGGCATGTGGCCATCCCCACCAAGCCTGGACTTGGCTTTGAGATCGACGAGGACGGGCTGAAGAAGCACCTTGCCGATCAGCCCTGGCTGCTGCGCTAGCCCGGCACAGAACCGCGCGCGTCGGCTTCAAGTACTTGAGGTGGCGTCTACTTCAGCAACTTCTGGTAGCGGAGCCAGTCGGTGAACCGCTCGATCCATCCGTCGGTCGGACGGCCATGTTTGGTCATCCCGAAACCGTGGCCCCCGGCTGCGTACGTGTGCAGCTCAGCGGGTCTGTTGGCGGCTTTCCAGGCTTGGAACAAAGCCGGGCCGGATGCGGATATGCCATCGTCGTAGGCGTGAAGAATGAAGATCGGCGGCGCGTCGTCAGGGATCTTGATGTTGGTCGCGTTCAGACTGTTGTTGGGGTTGAGGCAGCAGGCGTAGATTGCGCCGACGAAGTTAGGCCGGTTGGCGGAAGTGTACTGGATACCCGTCATTACGGACGCCCACCCGCCGGCTGAGAACCCGATGATGCCGATCTTGGCGGGGTCGACTCGCCATTCGGCGGCGCGCGCCCGCACCGTCTCAATTGCCTTCAGCGCATCCGTGGCGGACATGCCGACAACCGGGTTGTCCATGGTCGGGATGCCCCCGCGCGACGGGGCGCGCCCCCGGGCGGCGTCGGGACCCCGGCCCGCTGCGGCTCCTCCGCGTCCGCGGCCCATCCCAGCGCTCATGGCGGCTTGAGCCTGGGCGAACTCCTCATCCGTTCCGGTGTCAACCAGTCGATATTTCAGAAGAAACGCGGCTATGCCGTGGCGCTGGAGCCACTCCGCCACCATGGTTCCCTCGTTCTCCCAGGCCAGTATGCGGAATGCTCCACCCGGTGCTACCACCACCGCGGTGCCCGTGGCGTCGCCTGCCGGCGGAAGATAGAGGGTGATGCTCGGCTTGACCACGTTGCGCAGCTCTGTCTGGCCCGAGGATGTCTTGTACGCGGCTTCCTTCTGGGTCCAGTTCTCCGACCCCGGAGCGCCGTCGGGCCACAGGAATACTACGTTGTTCTGAGCGAGCAGCACTGCGGCTGCGCCCAGCAGCAAACCAGCCGCCGCGGCGGCCAGGCGGTTGCGCCTTCCATCTGTTTCAGCCATAGCGGGGCTGATTTTACCACGCTCTTCCGGATGCGCGCCGAAGCCAGGCTCGCATTTCGGCCCAGTTACGTGGAAGGAGATCAAGCTGGGGCTACTGCATCCCCAGCAGCCGGAGGAACCACACAGCCTGGCGGCTCAGAACCTGAGCCGCAGGGCAAGCTGGAGCAGCCGCGGGGTGTTCGCCTGGGCCGTGATCCGGCCAAACGTCGTGGCCGCAGCCGTGGTGACAGTGGTGCCGGGATTAGAGAACTTCACCCGGTTGAACAGATTGAACGTCTCCAGCCGGAATTCGAGTCCGTAGCGCTCCGTGATCGATGTTCGCTTGAAGACAGCGAAATCGAAGTTGTTAATCCCGTTGCCGCGCAGGTTGGGATCCGTGCGGGATTCGGCACCCCAAGTATATGCGGGAGGCACTGAGAAGCACGCCGTGTTGAAGAACTGGCTCAGCCTCTGTTGCACCGGACCATCGAGAGTTTTATCGCAGTCCGCTACGACGTTCGGCCGCGTGCCCACTCCGTAGGCACTCATGGACACGATCGGCGTAGCGCTGAGGCCCAGCGGGAAACCCATCTGGAAGGTGGACATGCCGTTAATGCCCCAGCCTGATACGAGCTTGTCGGCAGCGCCCTTCACGTCCGGCAGTAACTTCTTTCCCTTGCCGACCGGAAGATCCAGCACGTAGCTGATCGTGAGGCGCTGTCGCGCATCGAAGCTGGAAAGAGAACGTTCACCCTTCAGATTGCTGTAGTCCTGGACGGCGGCGGCTCCCGTTCCGCTCGCCCCTGTTTCGAGCCAGCTCGAGAAGGTTTCCGCGTTGCCGATCGATTTCGAGAAGGTGTAGGAGGCCAACAGCATGCCTCCCCCGCCGAACCGCTTCTCCGCCTTCATCTGCAACGAATGGTAGTTGGTGTCGCCCACGTAACCGCCGAAGTCGTACAGCGATTGATACTGCGGGTGCGGCAGAAGCAGTTGCGCCCGCTGCACCGTCTTCTGGGCCAGGGTGCCAGTCTCGATGAAACCGTAGAACGGGTTCGCAACCTGATCCCGCAGACTCGCGCCCATCTGCGTGAGGAGTTGCCCTGGGAGAACGTCGCGTTGCATGGAGGCATTGCCCCTGAAAAGGTGCATTCCGCGCAGTCCCGAGTAGGAAGCCTCAAAGGCAACGTCTCTTGGAAGCCGATGCTGCAACGAGAAGTTCCACTGGTACGTGTAGCCGTATTTCTCTGTTCTCAGAGGCGAGCGGATCTGAGATTGGCCCAGAAGCATGTATTGGTAACTCGGGTCGCGTCCCGGCGCCGGGAGCCAGCCGTTGGGATAGGGATTCGTGAGCGTGTTCACATAGGTAGTCCCGTTGTCGATCGTTGACACCATGTTTTCGGTGATGTAGGTGACTGCGGACTGACACGGTCCCTCTGCGAAAGCGACGTCGGCGGGAATGAAGAACATGCCTCCGCCCGTTCGAATCACCGTTCTATCTGACAGGCGATATGCGATTCCGACCCGCGGCGCAAGCAAATGCCAGTATTCCGGCCGCAAACCGCGCTCCGGATGATCGGGGGTGTTGACCAGCGTAAACGCCCCCAGCACCAGTACCCCGTTGACCTTGATACCTGCCTGTGCAAGCACGGGATTGACCATGCCCGGCTCAAAAGTCGTCTGGCGATCAAATCGTTCGGTGTATTGTCCCGGAATCTCCCAGCGCAAGCCCAGGTTCAAGGTCAGCTTGTTGGTGGCCTGAGAAGTATCGTTGAAGTAATACCCCTGGTAGTGTAGTCCCGTGGCCGTGAAAAGCGAAGTCTGAACGCTGCCGCTCGCCGGAAGTCCCAGCAAGAAGGAGGCGAAGCTGTCCCCTGTTGCGCCCGCATTCAAGGCGTTCCGGGAAGTGTACAGATTGCTGAAGCTGAACTGGCCGCCTGCATTGTTGTCCTGATAGTAGTTGAGGTCCATACGGCGCACGTCACCGCCCATCTTGAGGGTGTGACGCCCAACAATCTTGATCAGGCTCGGCGTTATCGTGTAGCTGTTGGTGACGCCATACACCATTGCGGTGCCGACTGCATTAAAGCCTGTAGGCCGCATGGCCGGGATCGTCTCTGACCCAGTTAGGCCACGGAGTTCGTCAAGCTGATTGTAGTAGTTGGGCAGTCCTGTTGCCTCCGGGATGTCGATCCCCGCTGTGCCGGGAGTTCTGTCGTAGAACCACCGCGTGAACCCCAGCCGGATATCGAAGATCGTCGTCTGGTTGAGCGAATACGTGTCCGCCAACACACCCTGAGTCGTGACAAACCACTCGGGGGCGTACGGGTCGGTCGCAAGAAGTCCATTGCCGTAGATGTCAACCTGCTGGTTGGCCGATTTCCACCGGGTGTAGCGTGCCAGGAGATGCTGTTTCTCGCTCACGTTCTCATCGCCGCGGATATTCACCTGGTCGTTGTTCCCGCCGGTTGCGGCGTTCTTGGCGAAGTTCTGCTGTTCGGTGTACGGCAAGCCGGCAACGTTTGGTTTGCCCCAATACGGAAATTCGATGTACTTCTTCGATACGGGATGGATCCTGCTTTTCGGAATCCTGTTCTCGGGAAACAACTGACGCTGCGGGCCGGAGGAGGAACAAGGCGCGTTGTCGTAAGCACCGCACTGGGTATCGGGGTCGTAGATCGGAGTCAATGCGCCCGATGTGTCGCGGCGATTGGAGAAGTCGCCGGCCAGCATGGCCGCGGTCGGAACTGTGAAGGAGAACAGGACCCCCTCCCGCTGGCGATAGCCCTCGTAGCTTCCGAAGATGAACGTTCTGTCTTTTCTGATCGGCCCGCCACCGTTGGCGCCGAACTGGTTTTGATGAAATGGGGCCTTGCCCTGGTTGGTCGCATTTCCGAAGAAGGTGGATGCGTTCAGGTGCGTGTTGCGTAGAAACTCATAGACCCCTCCGTGCCACTCGTTGGTGCCGGACCTGGATGCCAGGTTGATCACACCACCAGTGAAGCGGCCGTACTCGGCGCTGAGGTTGTTGGTCTGCACGCGAAACTCGGAGACAGCGTCCTGACTGGGCACCAGGACGGTCGCGTTTCCATAGGAAATGTTCACAGGGATACCGTCATATAGGGTGGCGCTCTGATTCGCCAGACCCCCGCCGATCTGGTAGTTCCCTGCGGCGAAAACGTTCTTTCCGGTCAGACTGCCTTCACTGCTACCCTGCGGTACTACCCCCGGCACCAGCGCCACCAGGTTCAGGATATTGCGGCCATTCAAAGGCAACTCCTCCACCGACCGGGATGCAACGACCTGGCTGAGCGAGGCATTCTCAGTCTGCAACAGCGCCACTTCCGAGGTAACCTCGACCGATTGGCTCACCTCGCCTACTTCCAAGACAATGTCCGCGCGAACCGCGGCCTCGACGTTCACCTCGACCTGCTCACGCGTGTAACGTTTGAAGCGGGCCTGTTCGACACCCACTCTGTAAACGCCCGGAACCAAGTTGACGAACCAGTAGGCTCCATCCGTTGCGGTGCTGGCCGTCCGGCGCTCGCCCGTACCGTTATTGGTCAAGTTCACCGTAGCACCCGGCACCACGCCGCCACTCGCGTCACTCACCGTTCCGACGATCGAGCCGTAAAAAGTCTGACCCGGCGCCGAAACAATAAGCGTTGAGGCAGCGATGACATGTCGCAAGACTTGCGAACTGAATGAGTGAAACGGCATGATCTGCCTCCTCCTTGCTCGCTCCTTGCCTATTCCCTACCGCATCCCCAGCAGCCGGAGGAACCACGGCCGCGGGGTGCGGAGGCCGTCCAGAATCCAGAGTTCAGAGCGCGCGCGGTTGACCGACCAGGCGACACTCTTGCCGTCCGGAGCCACGCTCAGGCGCAACCCAGGACTGGATGGACTGGCCGGCCTCAAATCGCCCAGTTCGCGGACAACGCGCTCATGGCCGGTTGCCACGTCGATGGCAACCAGCACGCATTGGCTGCTCCTGCGCACCTGGTAGATGATCTTGCCGTCCCGCGACCAGGCCAGCGGCGCGGACTCGCCGGGAAGAAATCGCATCTTCTTCCCGTCGGGGCTCACCAGCGTAAGCCGGGGCTTGTAGTAGTCCGCGCACGCGATCCATTCGCCGGTGGGGGACCACTCGGGCAGCGCGTCTGGACTGATCTGCTCGTTGATCAGATTTACCGGCGGCTCAGAACCCCCGACCCTCACTCTTGCTAGCACGCCCTTGCCTCCGAAGACCCTTGCATAGGCGATAAACCGGCCGTCGGGTGACCAAGTAGGGGCGAACTCGCTTGTTTCCTCGCTCGTGATCCGGATCGGCACCGGACCCGACACGCCGGCTACCCAAAGCCGCGGGCCAGCATCGTCGTGCGCCACAAATGCCACGCGCCGGGCGTCCGGAGAGAGCACGGGCGTCATGAACGAATGGACTGGGCCGGAAGCTGAACGGAACTCAGAAGGCGATACTAGCGGCCACGCCCGCTGCTGGGCCAGGTCCTCCATCCAGATTCCGGAACCACCTTGCCGGTTCGTAACGTAGACCACTGCCCGGCCAAGGGGGGAGAAAGCGGCCATGACCTCGTTTCGAAGGCTGCCGAGGAGGGTCCGTACCGGACCGCCATCCAGCGGGGCTTCCACCACATCGTGATGCCCGAGGCCTGACGTGTACACTACCCTCTTGCCGTCGGGCGAGACTGCAGGAGCACTTGCCCCACGTTCCTGGGCCAAGACCGGCCAGTAGCTGCCGGTATCGACGTCGCCCATGAACAGCCCTGACGCTTGGGAGGGATTCGCAGTCCGGGAGAAGATGACATGCCGCGAGTCCGGCATCCAGGAGAACTGCGGCGTTCCCAATATGGGCATTGCGGGAAAGATGCGGCGCGGCGGCCCGGCCGGCCACGGCAGCAGCCACACCTGCTCCTCCCGGCCATCGGGGTTGGCGGCTACCAGGATCTTCCGGCCATCACGTGAGAAATGGATGCAAGGCGCATTGTGGAACATGGCGGCCTTGAAAGGAGCCGGCTCATAAGGCCGCGGCTTGTCCTCGGGCGGCGACGCCACCCACACTCCTGCCGACGGGGGGTCTGCCGTGCGGCGCAGAAAAGCCAGGGTGCGACCGTCAGGGGACAGGCTGACACGAACAGCGTCGCCTTGCACAAGCGCAGGTTCACCGCCCACTGCGGAGATCTTCCAAAGCCTGCCGGACCCAGCGAGGCTGCCGACCCCAACGAAGTAGAGCCAGCGGGAGTCCGGAGTCCAAGAAGGCGGTCCGGCAAGGCCCAGTTTGGCGATCAGGAGCGCCGTCGACCCATCCAACCTCTGGACGTAAAGTCGTTGGGGACCTGCGCCCTCCCCCCCGCCAGAAGCGATGCTCTGGCCGTCAGGAGACCAGGCGGGCGCTCCTTGCACCGGCAGGGCAGTAGCGAAAGGGGTGAGTCTATGGCTGGCCAAGTCAACGCCGTGGTCATTCCGCGTGAGCCAGAGGTGGGCAGCCAAGGCCAGCAGGGGGAGCGCGGCCAAGGGCAGGAGCAACCTCGCCGACGTCCGTTTCCGCGGCGACCGCGTCGGCGCAGGCGGTTCACGGATCTCCTCGAGGATGATGCGTGCGTCGCCGACGTGTTGCAGCCGCCGCTCGGGGTCTTTGCGCAGGCAGCGGTGAATGAGCTGCTCCAGCTCCACCGGGACTGTCGCAAGCGGCTTGGGTTCCTGACCCACTGTGGCCGCCAGCACCTTGCTCACCGAACCGCCCTCGAAGGCGTGCCGGCCGCTCGCCAGTTCATACAGCACGCAGCCGAAGGCGAAGATGTCGCTGCGGGAATCCGCCGGCTTGCCTTCCACTTGCTCCGGAGAGATGTAGCCCGGCGTCCCCGCGCTTGCGCCCGTCAGCACGGCGGAAACGTCTCCTCCGTCCCCGGTTTCCCTCAGTTTGGCGAGGCCGAAGTCGAGGACCTTCACCGAGCCCTTGTCCGTCACCAGGATGTTGGCCGGTTTCAGGTCCCGGTGGACGATCCCCGCTGCGTGCGCCGCGGTCAGAGCATCCGCGATCTGGATGCCGTACTCGATGACTTCCTTCACCGGGCGGCGGCCCTTCAGCGGCCTGCCCTCGACGAACTCCATGACCAGGTACGGTACGCCTTGATGTTCGCCTACATCGTGGAGCGCGGCGATATGCGGGTGGTTCAATGCGGCGACGGCCCGGGCTTCGCGCTCGAAGCGCTCGCTGAACTGGGCCTTAACGAATTTCAGGGCCACATTGCGGTTGAGGCGCGTATCGCGGGCCTTGTAGACCACGCCCATGCCGCCCTCGCCGACTTTCTCCTGAATCTCGTAGTGGGAGACGCGTCCGCCGATGGCTGGCCGCCCGGTCCGGGGCAGCAGCTCGGCCGCGGGGACCTCCAGAAAGCGCTCGACCTGCTCACCATGGGCGAGCAACGACTCGACCTCGCCCCGAAGCATCCCATCATCGACGCAGCTCTCGGCGAGGAAGGCGGCGCGCCGGGCAGGCTCCATCCTCAGCGCCGTCTGATATAGAGCCTCAACCTTCCGCCATCGCTCCGGCTCCATCAGCTCTCCCTCGGCTCAGTTCACGAGCCAGCCAGGCCTTCGCCAGACTCCAGTCCCGCATTACGGTTTGTGCGGACATCTCCAGCACCGCCGCGGTCTCCTCCACGCTCAGACCGCCGAAGAAGCGCAACTCCACTACGCGCGCCTTGCGCGGATCGACCTTGGCGAGTGCATCGAGCGCCTCGTCCACGGCCACCACGTCCGCCGCCGGCTCAGGCGAAGCCACCCAGGCCTCCTCGAGCCGGATTCCCTGACTGCCGCCGCGCTTGGCGGTATGCAGGGCGCGGGCGTGATCCACTAAGATGCGGCGCATGATCTGGGAGCAGGCCGCCAGAAAGTGCGAGCGATCCTTCCAGTTTGCGCGCTTGGCGTCGATCAGGCGCAGATAGGCTTCGTTCAGAAGCGCGGTGGTCTGGAGGGTATGGCCCGCTGGCTGGCCCGCCATGCGGCGCTTGGCGATACCGTGTAACTCTCTCTCCAGCAGTGGGATAAGGTCTTCGAGAGCGCGCCGATCCCCTCCGCCCCAAGCCTTGAGCAGGGCCGTGACATCGTGCGCCCCTTGCGGCTGCATCCCGTCCTCGGGCCGATTGTAGCACCGGTAGAGGAGAAACAGACCCTAGATTCTGTTGTAGTTCCCGCCGCGGTTTCTCGTTAACGAAGGATGAACAAGGCCTCTCCCGGTTGAGTGGTAGCGACCGGGGAGCCCGGGAGGGGGAAACCGTGCCACGTGACTCTGCACTCGTGCTGTGTCCAGACTTCTCGCGAAGAAGTCGAGCGGTGCTGCCCGTCATCGGTCTGGCCTGCGTATCGGCGCTGGGGGTTGGGGCAGCGGAACCGAGGCCGTGGGTTGTCGTTGCGATTCTCAACTACGCCGATTTATCGCGGGAAACGCTCGACGTCGCTGAAGAGCAGGCTTCGAAGATCTTTGGCGAGGCAGGGGTAGCCGTTAAGTGGTGGGAGCTGCCGGTGTCCGGGTCCGCCGCCGCCGACGATGCCATCGCTCAGCCGGTGGCATGGTTGAGGCTCTTGCCGCGCTCGATGGCCGACCGGTTCAGTGGCATCCCGGGCGCATTGGGCTGCACGCTCGATCGCCACGCCTATGTGTACACTGATCGCGTCCGGGACGTGGCCGCGAGGGCTGCTACCAACTTTCCCAGAGCTCTCGGCCACATCATGGCGCACGAACTCGGCCATGTGTTCCTGGGCGAAAACAGCCACGCTGCCGGGGGCATAATGAGTCCCAAGCAAGGGACGCTGGAATTCCGGCGGATGAACATGGGAGGCTTGCAGTTCAGCAGGGTAGAGGCCCAACGCATGCGCCGGCGAATCCTGGCCGAGCAGACCGCGTTGGCAGCAAGGAAGCCTCAATAGCCCTGGAGCACCCAGTCCGCCGGAACGGTGCGTGATCTCCGGCTCGCCTTGAAGTATAGTTTCCTGGGAGGAGGTCATCTGACGTGAGACTCACAAGACGTGATTTCTGCAAGACCGCCCTGGCGTTGCCCCTCGGTTCCGCGCTGGCTCACTACGAGGCCCTCGCGGCGCCCGCACGGGGACAAGTGAAAATCACCGCTGTCAAATGTCTGCGGCTGAATCCGAGGAGACGGGGGACTTCTCAAGGTCTGATCAAGATCGAAACCGACGCCGGCCTGGTCGGGTACGGCCCGGGTGCGGCCGGTCCGGATGCCCGCGCGGCGATCGCGTCGATCGTGAACAGCCCCGGCATAGGCCTGATCGGCAAGGACCCACTGGCGATTCGCGTTCATTTCCAGAACATGTTCTATGCGCGAAGCCAGCGCGAGCGTTACATCCGCGTGTGCAGCGGCATCGACATGGCCCTATGGGATCTGGCGGGCAAGATCCTCGACGCGCCGGTTTCGCGGCTGCTCGGCGGCAACTTCCGCTCCGAGATCGACACCTACTCGCACCTGATGCCGCCGGACCGCAGCCTGAGTCTCGAAGAGGCGCAGAAGGATTACCTGAGTCCGGAGAAATGGAAGGAGCGGGCGCAGTTGTTGAAGGGAGGTTCCTCGGCCAAGTCCGGCGACTTCGGCGGCCTGGACTACAAAGGTGGTTTCCGCGCGTTCAAGATCGACATTCACCCTTCGATCCTTGCCTCGAACGGCGTGTTCAGGCCCGACATCGGGCCTCAAACCGCCAGCCAGGTCAGGCGCGTATTCGAGCTCGCCCGCGAGGCGCTCGGACCGGATTACGACATTATCGTTCACTGCCACAACGAGCTCGACACTCCCAGCGCAATCAAGGTTGCCGAGGCCGTGGAAGGCATCAAGCCTCTCTGGTATGAGGACCCGCTCCCGCCCGCGTTCTCCGAGTCATGGATGGCGTTGCGGCGCTCCTCGCGCGTTCCCATCATGACCGGCGAGAACATCGTTCTGGTCGAAGAGGCTCTGCCGTTCTTGGAGAACCAGGCCGTCGATTGCCTCCAGCCGGATCTGGTGCAGTCGGGCGGGATCACGGGGGTCAAGATCATCGCCGATATGGCCGCGGTCTATCGCACGCCCATCGCGTTGCACAACGTGAGCGGCTACGCGCTCAACCTGGCCTCACAGCAGTTCGCGGCCAGCGTCTTCAACTGCCCGCGAATCGAGTGCCGGCCCTGGTTTGACGAGGCACCGGAAGCGGCGGGCAACATTCCGGTGGTCAAGAACGGCAAGATGCAGGTGGCATCCCTGCCCGGCCTGGGCATCCTGCTCAACGACGAGTACATGAAGGCCAACCTCGCCGACGGCGAAACCTGGTGGGGGTAGGGGCAAGGCGAATACGTTTCGCGCTTCGGCGGTGCTGGCTCGCCGCCGCATGTTAACCTTGAAAGTTGTGCCGCCTCTGAACGTCCACCTGGAGCACTACGAGGGCCCGCTCGACCTGCTGCTGGACCTCATACGCAAGCAGGAAATCAACATCTACGACATCCCCATCGCCTCCATCACCGCGCAGTACCTCGAGTACATGCAGCGCGCCCTGGAGCTCGACATGGAGCTCGGCGCCGAGTTCGTCTACATGGCGGCCACCCTCATCCATATCAAGAGCCGCATGTTGCTCCCTCGCGACCCCGCCCTCGATGAAATCTCGCCAGAAGAGGACCCCCGCCGCGAACTGGTCGAGCGCCTCCTTGAGCACGAGCGCTTCAAGAACGCCGCCGAGATGCTCCAGCAGAAACTCCTCGTTGAGGAAAACGTCTGGTCGAATCCCCAGATCCAGTCCTTCCTCGATGACTCGGAGAGCCCGGAGCTCGCCGTCACCCTCTTCGACCTGGTCAGGACTTTCCAGCAGGTGCTCGACCGGGCCCGCACCCGCCCCATCTATGAGATCGAGGGCGATGAAGTCACCGTGCCGGTGATGATCCAGACCCTGCGGTCGATGCTGGAGGCGACGCCAAGGAGCGAGGGCCTTTCGGTCATCGACCTGCTGGAGCGCCAGCGCAGCCGCCGCGCCATGGTGACGCTTTTCCTCGCTATCCTGGAAATGGTCAAGATGCAGGCTATCGTGCTCGTGCAGAAGGACGCCTTCGGCGACATCGCGATCAAGAGGCACAAGAAGTTCCCCGAAGTATTCGCGACCGGGGAAGCGATGGCGGCCATCGAAAAGGATTACCACTGATGGAGATCGAGAACCTGACGCCTCTGGAGGAGTTGGCGATTGAGTCGCCTGCCTCTCCGGAGGGCGATGCCGCAGACCGGATCACGGCGATGCTGGAGGCGATCGTCTACGTCACCGACGAGCCTCTGACCGCGGACCAGATCGCCGACGCCCTTGGCGAGCCGCGCGAACGCGTGGCCGGGCTGCTGGAGAAGCTGGTGATTGAGTACAATCGTCCCTGTCACGGTCTCACGGTCCGCGAGGTGGCCGGGGGATACAAGATGTCCACCAAGCCCGAGCACCACGAGGCCATCCGCGCTTTCGTCAAGCGGCTCCAGCCACCCCTGAAACTCTCCATGGCGGCCCTGGAGACGCTGGCCGTGGTGGCCTACAAGCAGCCCGTCACAGCGCCGGAAATCCTCGAGATCCGCGGCGTGCAGGGCGCCGGTGTTCTGAAGACGCTCCTGGACCGCAAGCTGATTGTGACCGCCGGCCGCAAGAACGTGATCGGCCGGCCGATCCTGTATAAGACCTCCAAGGAATTCCTCGTACAATTCGGCCTGAAGGACTTGAGCGAGTTGCCGACCCTCAAGGAATTCGAGGAGCTCAAGAGCATGGCTCTGGGCGAGGATGAGGCGCCGCCTCCAGAGCCTGCCCCTGCGGGTCAGCCGGCGCCGGAACCAACGGATGGCTGATGTCCGAGGAGCGGCTCCAGAAGATCCTGGCCCGGGCGGGCGTTGCCAGCCGCCGGAAGGCCGAGCAGTTGATCCTTGAGGGCCGGGTCTCGGTCAACGGGCGGGTCGTGGACCGCCTCGGCAGCAAGGCTGATCTGGACCGCGACCACGTCAAGGTGGATGGACGCCTGCTGCGCCCTCCGAAGCGGCTTGTATATCTGGCCCTCAACAAACCCGACCGAGTGGTGACGACGGTTCACGATCCCCAGGGCCGGACGACCGTGATGGATCTGGTCAAAGGCGTCAAGGAGCGCATCTTTCCGGTTGGCCGGCTGGACTACCATAGTGAAGGGTTGCTGCTCTTGACCAACGACGGTGAACTGGCCCACCTTCTGACCGCGGCATCGAGCCACGTGCCCAAGACGTACCTGGTCAAAGTCAACGGGATGCTGGCTCCGGAGGAGGAAGAGCAGTTTCGCGAGGGCATCCCGCTGCACGGCCGCCGCACGGCTCCTGCCGGCCTGCGCCTGGTGAAGAGGGCCGAGAATCCCTGGTACGAGGTGCGCCTCATCGAGGGCCGGCAGAACCAGGTGCGGATCATGTTCAACCACTTTGGAAGGCTGGTCGAGAAGCTGAGGCGGGTCAGAATCGGCCACCTGGAGTTGGGCCGGTTGAAGCCTGGCGAGGTGCGCACGCTGACCGCCGCCGAGGTTCAGCGCTTCAAGCGCGTGTCGGGAGGAGCGCGTGCCTGAGCAGGGCATGATCGCCGCGCTCTTGCGAACCTCCCGGGTGATCGCCGTGGTAGGTCTGTCCGGCAAGAAGCGCCGGCCGAGCTTTGGGGTGTCCGAGTACATGCAGAGAGCCGGCTACCGGATCATCCCCGTGAACCCGAATGAGACCAGCGTCCTCGGCGAGCCGGCCTACCCGGAACTGGAGGCGGTGCCGGAGAAGATCGATATCGTCAACATCTTCCGGCGCTCCGAGTTCGTTCCCGCGATCGTTGAGGCGGCCATCCGGATCGGCGTCAAAGCGATCTGGATGCAGGAAGGCGTGATCCACGAAGAAGCCGCCGCCCGGGCCCGCGCCGCCGGGCTGGCCGTGGTGATGGATCGCTGCATCCTCAAGGAGCACCAGCGTCTGCCTCGCTGAACTCCAATTGGTCCCCCGGTTGCGTCTGCGCCGCAGCCGCAGTCCCGGCGGGCAGCTCGAGAACGGAGTGGGCCCGGAGACACAACGAGATGCGCCGTGGACCCATGCCGGCGCGAATCTTGAGAACCTTCTTCGCCCGGTCGAGAAAGACCACGTCGATCGGGAACTTCATGCCGAAGGTGTGGACGCCTTCACACGGGATGATCCACAGCCCTTGGCCTGAAGGGAGACTGTCATGTTTCAGCAACCCGACACGCCGCTTCCGGCTTGTGTCGGCAACTTCCGCCCGGTCGGCCAGGACGCTGCCACGGGTTAGGTTCCGGATGTGCAGTCCCGTCCTCCGGCCGTCAAGCACCGCGCGCGAGCCGCTACCGCATCTTCGCCGCTTCCTGTCTCATCGCCTGGGCGTTGCGATAGGCGTCGCTGGCGTGCGAACCGGGGATTTTAGACGCCTTGTCGCTGAAATCGGCCGCCTCCAGCACCCGCTTCCGGTTCATAGTCTGCCTGCCGAGCTGGTAGTTGGCCACCCCCAGGGCGAAAAGCGCCGGCCCCAGCATGGCATTGTTGCCCTGGATGTGGGGCAGCGCCGCCCGCAGGTTCCGGTCCACTTCGAAAAATGCGTTCCTTTGTGCCTGGATCATGCCGATGTAGTAGTAGCCGTGACCGAGCGCGAGACTTCGCTTGCGGCCCCAGTCGGCATCCGACATGCCTTCGGGCTTGGTCGCCTTGTTCATGGCGGCAACCAGCCGCTGCGAGTAGGTCAGCGCCTGGCCGGTCTGCTGCTTGGACATGGCCGTATCCGCAAGCACCAGCAGGAGGTCCACGCTGTTGGGCAGATTGGCGAGCCCCTTCTCGGCGACCGCAGTGATTTCGGAGGTCTTGCCCAGCTTCGTGAGCGCCGCGAAGTAGCTGGTATAGCCGCCCTCATCCAGATATCGGCTCTTCGGATTTTGTTTCTCCAGCGTCTGGAGCAGGTCGATGGCGACGTCCGGCTCCGCCGTGAGGGACAGGGAGTAGAGCGCGTATTCACTGAACGCATCGACGTCGCGGGCCCAGGCGAGACGTTCCTTCCACGCCTTCTTCATGTCCGCAGCTTCAGGCTCTTCGATGGCGAGTTCCTCGGTCGCCAGAGCATGGGTCTGGGCCGACAACTTCTTTACCAGTTCGACGTCCTTCTTGGCTTCCGCGTCCTTGAGCGCCGCGAAAGACTCGTCCAGGGTCTGGGCAAGACCCGCAGCGGGTCCGAGAATCAGCAGGGCACCAAGGCATACACATAATACACGTAGGTTCATGACAGTCTCCTCAGTACAGCCTCAATATTATAGGGCTTCGGAGGCGTCTGGCGAAAGCCCCGCCCGGGGGCTTCTAGAGATTGTCGGGCAGATGAACGGGTAGGCTGGCTACGTCCGTGATCGTCTTGAGCTTCGCCACGGCAGTGCGGTACTCATGCCACCGGCCCTGCTGGGAGTTGACCGCGTCGCTCAGTTCCCGTATGACTTCCGCCTGGCTGTCCAGACGCGCGTCGATCCGCGAGATGGCCGCCAACACCTGCTCCAAGATGGTCTCGAGCCTGGCGGCTTCGGCGTCGCGGCTGCGCTCCTGGCCTTTCATGATCGCAGCCAGGCCGTGAGTCAGGCTCCGCGCCACCTGCTCGGCGGCCTGCCCGAGGGGGTCGTCGGCGGGGGACCGGCTGTCTACGACGGCCCCGGCCGGATCAGGGGCGCGCCCCATCTGCTGTACCGCCGGTGGCTGCGCTGTCGCCTGCGGAGCGGCCGGAACCATCGGCGTCACGGGCTCTAGCAGGGGTTGCTGGAAGTCGCCGTTCGAACTTCCCGACACAAAAATCTCATTCAGCCGCTGCCGATAGGACTCCCGCAGATCTGCATCAGCGGGGCGCGAGCTCCTCGCGCGCTTTAGAATCACCAAGTATCCTCCCACTCTTGATGGTAGTGCGGAGTGGGCCGCGAAACGAGGAACGGAAGTACTCTCGGAGACCGGGACCTTTTCGGCTTTAAGACCAGTACTTTGGTACACGCCCCGCCGAGCCACCAGGATGGTGGAGGCGGCGGGAGTCGAACCCGCGTCCGAGAAAGCCTGCCGTGAAGAGCCTACGTGCGTAGCCGGTTCAGCAGTTTCGGCCGCCGCCTCAGAGCCGGCAAGAGCAA
This sequence comes from Bryobacteraceae bacterium, assembly GCA_041946685.1. Lineage (GTDB taxonomy): Bacteria > Acidobacteriota > Terriglobia > Bryobacterales > Bryobacteraceae > JBHGAV01. Next base: position 22,481 of record JBHGAV010000061.1, read on the forward strand.
CTGCGGCCTAGTCCGATTGATCTCGGCCTACGGCTCCGGACCGAAGCCTTCAGCCCATCCCGCAAGATGACGCCGTACGGCTGCCGCGCGGGCTCAGCCGCCGGGGCGGCTGCCTAAGCTAGTCAGGCAGCGTATGCAAACTGCGTGTTGGCAGTTTTAGGTTTCCGATCGTTTTACGGGAGC
>JBHGAV010000062.1:0-22250 GCA_041946685.1 Bryobacteraceae bacterium
AGGCGATATACGACTTTCAGAACCCGGCTCCGCGACGGCCGCAGCCGTAGTCTCCTCGCGAGGATTGGGCCTGCTCCAGAGGCTCCATCAGAATTTCCAGTCAACGATGTGCGCATCCTCGACCAGATGCGAGAGCGCGAGGTAGGGGTGGAAAAAGCTTCCTTCCGGGAGCAGGCGAGCCTTGCCGTAGCGGCGATTCGTTATGGCTGGTCTCTCCTTTGCACGATCAAGTGTGTACTGTAGGGGAGCTTAAACGCTGCCCGCTCCGGAGACCAGCCCTTCCCATCCCATCTGCTAGTCGAAAGAATCGAGCTTCTGACAGAGGTCCGCCCGCTTTGGCTCCATGTCGACTTCAAGCCAGGCGCGGGCGGGCTCCGAGAGCACGACTTCCAGCTCTGTGATGCTGCGCGCGGGCAAGGGCGAGGTGACGTCGAAGCCCAGCCAGTCGGTCAGCAGTACCGAGGATCGCACCAGGTTGAGCAGATCGCCGTCTTCCTTGGCCGGCAGCTCGTGGTGGCGCGCGGCCGCTTCGGCGATTTCGGAAGGAAACGTCCAGGCCTTGGCCAGGTAGTCTCCGGCCTCGCAGTGGTCAATGTCGAAGAGCTGACGCTCGGTGTCGAGCATGTCGTAAGGATTCTCGGCCACCACGGCCAGCATGTTGGCATACTCCTGCGGGTACTTCACCAACAGCGCCAGCCTTCCCACGTCGTGTAGCAGGCCCGCGGTATAGGCCCGGTCGCGGGACGTGCGGTCGCCGTTCTTCCAGAACAGCGGGGCGAGCTGCTCGGCGACCATAGCGCAAGCGAGGCTGTGGCGCCAAACGCGGCGCAGCACGTCGATCCGCATGGCCGTCCTGAGGAAGTTCTTCATGGAAATGGTCATGGCGAATGACCGGAGCCGGTCGAACCCCAGGATCACGACCGCATGTTGCACGCTGCTGACCTGGCTCCGCAGCCCATAGATGGGGGAGTTGGCAACCCTCAACAACTCGGAGGAGAACGCCGCGTCGGCCCGGATTAGGCCGACCACGTCGCGTATCTCGACGTCATCGCTGGAGAAGAGCCTAAGCAGTTTGGTGGCAATCGCGGGGAACGGCGGCAGTTCGCGCAGGGCCCAAAACTTGACGTCCGGTTCCGCGATCAGTCCAGTACTCATACAGCCCGCACCTTTCTCCCGCCTGGGGAAGCCCGCAGAGCAGTCAGGAGCGGTGGGCACTCCGCCCTCGCGCCGCAGAGCCGTCCCCCGGCAGGTCATTAGGATAATCGTCCTGTCGTGGCTGTTTGATCAGAGTGGACCCGCCGATTTTGAGGGCGGTCAAGGGGGGCTGTTTGCCCTTTTGGGGCTGGAACCTCTATCCTGAGAACGTTGGGCCTCGCCGAACATCCCGGCCGCGTCGCCGCAGAGACCGTTGATGCCTTCTAGCCCCCTCCAACGTCTTCAACGTCTTGGCCAGAGCGTGTGGCTGGACTTCATCGACCGGTCGATGCTCTGGGACGGGGGCCTTCACGGCCTGGTCGAAAAGTACGGCATCACCGGCATCACGACCAATCCAAAGCTTCTCTCCGACGCCATCCTCGCGGGCGGGCTCTACACGGAGGACATCCAACGGGCCGCTCGCGAGGGTCTGGGCGCCAAGGCCACTTATGAACGCCTGGCCATCGCGGATGTGAGACGGGCCGCCGGCTTGCTGAAGGGCATCTACGACCGTACGGGCGGTGACGACGGTTACGTCAGCCTGGAGGTTTCGCCGGACCTGGCCTACGACACGGAAGGCACCGTCTGCGAGGCCCGGGCCCTGTGGTCCCACCTGGAGACGCCGAATGTGCTGGTGAAGATCCCCGCCACCACGCAAGGCTTGCCGGCCATACGGCAAATGATCGCCGAGGGCGTCAATGTGAACGCCACACTGCTGTTCTCGGTTGACCGCTACCGGCTGGTAGCGGAGGCATACGTCGCCGGGCTTGAGGACAGGCTGGCGGAGGGAAGGCCCATTGACCGGATCCACTCTGTCGCCAGCTTCTTCGTCAGCCGGATCGATGCTGCCGTCGATCCCTTGCTGGAGCGAGCGGGCAAGGGGCTGGCGGCGGCCCGCGGCCGCGTGGCGCTGGCATCGGCGCGGCTCGCCTACCAGGCCTCGAAGAATCTGTTTGGCGGGGACCGTTTCCGCCATCTCCAGAGGCATGGAGCCAGGCCACAGCGCCTGCTCTGGGCAAGCACGAGCCCGAAAGACCCCAGCCTGAGCGATTTGACCTACGTGGAACCCCTGATAGGACCGGGGACCGTGACGACCATGCCGCCGGCAACCCTGGAGGCCTACCAGGATCACGGCAATCCGGCCGCCCGCCTCGAGGAAGGGGCCGGCGAGGCGGCCCGCATCATCGGCTTGTTGCCCGGGGCGGGAATCGACCTGGCCGCCGTGGCCGCCCGGCTGGAAGAAGACGGGGTGCGGCAGTTCAAGAAACCGTTCGATCACTTGCTGGAGCGGCTCGGACAGCCAAGCGGGCTGCTCGCCGTTACTGCTTCGCGGTGACTTCCTGGTAGATGATCTCCACCAGGCTCGGGAAACGCGGGCCGCCTTGGCCGCCCGGCGCGGCCGCGACGCCCATCGCCTGCCTGATCTCGTCCAGCGATTTACCCTGTCCGGCCAGCGATTTCACCTTGGCCTGTTTTTCCTCGATGGAACTCAGGAGATTCCGGATCTCAGCCTTGGTCATGGGATCGTTGTGGCCGGAAAGGAAGGTGTCTGCGTCGAGCGACAGCATCCCATTCAGGGTCCTGACCAGGCCCTGCGAACTCCCGCCCTTCTGCCTGTGGATCAGCGGGTCGCGGCCCAGGAACAGCAGATCGCCCGCGATGGCGATCTTCTGTTCGGGGAGGAAGACGACGATGTCGCCGCTCGTGTGCGCCGGGCCGAAATAGCGCAGTTCCACCGGGACGCCGCCAGCGTCCAGACTCCTGTCGCCGGTGATGGTTTCCATAGGAAGCCAGGCCCGGAGCGCGGCCATCTTCGGGTCCTGGAACGCTTCCTCCATATCCTTGCGGCAATTGGCGTGGGCGAGGATCTTCAGGTCCTTAGGAAATCCGTTGAGCCCGTTCACGTGGTCGCCGTCGCTGTGGGTGAGGATGATCATCCCGATGGGAAGCGGCGTGACCTTCCTGATTTCCGCCAGCACGGCCTTGGTGGAATCCTCGGTCATCTTGGAGTCGATGACGGTGACACTGGTCTTGCCAACCAGGAAAGCGGTGTTTGCGCCGCTGCCGCCCCTGACCTCGTACACGCCGTCCCGGACGGGCGCGACGGTCAACGGGGGCGCTTGAGGCTGCGCCAACAGGCCACCGCCGAGGCAGGCGGCGCTTAACCAGACGATGAGACTCGAATTGAAGGTCATGGCTGCTCCACGAGTAGCCAGTGTACACTGTTGAGGTCGGAATGGGGGGAGGCAGGACCCCTCGCAGTACCAGGGACAGACCCGGCTACAGGCAGGAACTAGGGAGCGTTCTTCAAGTGCGACCAGCCCAAACCGCCGCCGTCCATCGAAGCGGGCGGCACTCGCTTCGCTGGGAGATCGCCGTGCTCATCTGCGCCGCGATCGCCATAAGCTACTTTGACCGCCAGACGCTCCCGGTGGCCATCAACGCCATCCAGCGGGAAATCCCCGTAACCAACACGCAGTACGCGGCGCTTCAGACGGCTTTCCTGCTCGCTTATGCGTTCATGTACGCCGGCGGCGGCAAGCTCATCGACGCGCTGGGCACCCGGAAGGGCTTCTTCGTCATCATGGTGTGGTGGTCGCTGGCCTGCGCCAGTCACGGACTCGCCACGGGATTTGCGCTGCTGGCGGTGAGCCGGTTCCTGCTGGGCATGGGAGAGGGCGGCGGATTCCCCGCCGCCACCAAGGCGGTGGCCGAGTGGTTCCCGGTCCGGGAGCGCTCCACGGCCATGGGCATCATCAACGCGGGAACGGCCGTCGGCGCCGTCATCGCGCCCCCGGCGATTGCGCTGGTGATCGCGACGCTGAACTGGCGCTGGGTCTTCTTCCTGTCCGGCGCTGCGGGCCTCGTTTGGACGATCTGGTGGATGCGCGATTACCTTCCGCCCGCGAGGCACCCGCGCCTTTCTGCCAATGAGCGCGAAGTGATCGCGGAGGTGCTCGAGGGGCCCAAGGAGCAGGAGCGCGGCATCCCCTGGCTGCGCCTGTTCTCCTACCGCCAGGTGTGGGGACTGGTTACGGCCAAGTTCATGAGCGACGCCGCCTGGTACTTCTACCTGTTCTGGCTGCCCAAGTATCTTTATGACGTGCGAGGCTTCGACACCAAGAGCGTCGGTTACTACGCTTGGATCCCCTATGCGGCCTCGGGAATCGGCAGCCTCACCGGTGGATGGTTTTCGAGCTGGCTGATCCGGCGCGGCCGTTCGGCCAACTTCGCCCGAAAGCTCGCGCTCGGGCTCAGCGCCGCCGTGATGCCGGTCATCATTTTTGTGCCGTTCTCGCCGGTGAGCCTGGCGATCGTGCTGTTCAGTATCGCATTCTTCGGACAACAGTCCTGGTCCACCCTGGTCATGATTCTGCCCACGGACATCTTCCCCCACCGGGCGGTCGGCGCCGTGGCGGGCCTGGTGGGATTCGGCGGCGCCATGGGGGGCGTGGTGTTCGGCCAGGTTGTGGGCTGGATGCTGGACCGGGGGCTCGGCTATGTGCCCGTATTCGCGATCGTCGGCACGTTCCATGTCATCGCTTTTTGCATCATCCTCCTTGCGATCCGCGTGGTCCGGCCGGTCGAAGTGAGAGGATAGAAGGGAGAGGAGAGTAGAGTGCCCAGACCGCTGAACGAGACGACCCTCGGTATCATTCATGCTTCCAGCCTTACCATCAAGGCGGTGCAGCCCTTCCTGGAGCAGTACCTCGCCGGAGTGGCGGTCATGCATCTGTGCGACGACACCATTCAGCGCGACAACATCAGGGCGGGTGTCGGCGTCATTCCCAAGGTCAACTACTTCAAGTTCGCGCAGTACGCCCACAACCTCGAGGAAGCGGGCGTGGACCTGATTCTGCTGGCCTGCTCCACGTTCAATTACGCCGCCGAACTGGCCCGTCCCATGATCAACACGCCGATCATGCAGATCGATCGCACCATGATGGAGATGGCCGTCGATCAGGGCCGGCGCGTCGGCATGCTGGCGACGCTGGCGACCACGGTTCCTTCCTCCGAGCGGCTGCTCAGGATCATCGCCGGGGAGAAGAAGAAGGACGTCGAGATCACGACCGTGCTCAGGCCCGACGCGTTCGAGGCCATCCTGAAGGGAGACGCCGCCACGCACAATGCGATTCTGCTGGAGGAGATCGACAAGCTCTCCAGCAAGGTGGATTCCATCGTCATGGCCCAGTTGTCCATGGCGGCGCTGGCGCCGCACCTGAAGGAAACCCGGGTGCCTGTATACAACAGTGGCTCGACCACCTTCCCCAGGCTCCGGGAGATGCTCTCCTCGCTGCCATGAATAAGGAAATTGTTCTTCCCTACGGCCATGACTCGGCGACCATCGAAATCCCCGAGTCGAACCTCGCCTGGATCGACGGGCCAAAGCAAGTGCCCCCTTTGCCGGATCTGGCCGGCGCAGTGAGGCAGGCGCTGCGCAACCCGATCGGCTCGCCTTCGCTGGCCGAATTGGTGACGCGGCACGGCAGGCGGACCATGATTCTGGTCGATGACGGGACGCGCAGCACGCCGCAGACCCTCATCCTCCCAATCCTGCTCGACGAACTCGCCTCGGCCGGCGTTGGGGCGAGCGACATCTGCATCATGGTCGCCCTCGGCACGCACCGCGCCATGGGCCGCGACGAACTGATTAAGCGCGTTGGGAAGGATGTGTTCGACCGCGTCCAGGTTGTCAACCTTTCCCAGAAGCCGGAGGACTTCGCCGATCTGGGGGTGACTCCTCTCGGTATCCCCATCCATGTGAGCCGCCGGTACCTGGACAGCGACCTGAAGATCGCCGTCGGGAATATCATTCCGCACATGTACGCGGGCTGGGCCGGCGGCGCCAAGATGGTGCAGCCGGGCGTCACCAGCGCTGTGACCACCGGCAGGACTCACCTGATCGCCGGCCCGCTGGTTTACGAAACGCTGGGCAACGTGGACAATCCAGTCCGGAGGGAGATGGAGGAGATCGCCGTGCGGAGCGGCCTCAAGTTCATCCTCAACGTCGTTCTGAATGCCTCCTCGGAAGTCGTGGCGGTGGTCGCCGGGGACACGATCCAGGCTCTCCGCGCGGGGATTGAGATCGCGCGCCCCATCTACACCATCAACGTCGCCGAACGCCCGGACATTGTCGTCGCCAGCTCGCACCCGGCAGACCGGGACCTGTGGCAGGGGTTCAAGCCCGTCAACAACTGCGGCATGGTGGTGAAGGACGGGGGGACGCTGATACTGCTGATCCCGGCTCCCGAAGGCATCGCGCCCGACCACCAGCAGCTCGTCGATTTCGGGACCACGTCTTCGGAGGAAGTGCAAAGGCTGGTCAGGGAAGGGAAGGTCGCCGACGAGGTAGCCGCCGCCACCTACCTGGCGTTCGACCGGACGCGCCGCCGGATCAACGTAATCCTGGTGTCGGACGGCATCACTGACGCGGAAGCCCGCAGGATCGGGATCACGGCGACCCGCAGTTTTCGGGAGGCCTTGGACACGGCGCTGGCGCGTCACGGCGCCTCTGCCAGGATCGGCGTCGTGACGGCCGGCGCGGATGTGATGGCGCAGTTGCCGGGTAGTTAGAACGGCCCTACCACTCGGCCACCGAGCCGTCGTCGTGGAAGGCGCGCGCCATGGCGCGGGTGCCGCCGAAGGGGTACTTCTTCAATGCTTCTTCGGTCAGCTCGAAGCCCAGCCCCGGCTTGTCGGGCAGCGGGAAACGCCCGTTGACCATACGCATGGCCGGGAATCCGAGCCATTCCTCCCAGATCTTGTCTTCCTTGGACGGGGTCACCCCGCCGCAGATTTCCTGAACCAGGAAGTTGGGCATGGCGGCATCCACGTGCAGACTGGCGATTCCGCCGATGGGTCCCTCGCAGGCGTGGGGAGCCATGGAGATGCCCGAAGCATCCGCCATCGCGCCCACCTTCCACAAGGCGGTGATGCCGCCCACGTGGTTGATGTCGGTCTGAATGATGTCCACGACGCCCTGCTCGATCAGTTCTCGGCAGCCATAGGCGGCCACCAGCCGCTCGCCTGTGGCGATGGGGGTGGTCGAACGGCTCGAAATCCGGGCCATCGCCTTGATGTTCTCCGGCGGGCAAGGCTCCTCGACGAACAGCAGGTTGAGCGGTTCGATCTCCCTGATGATGACGGACGCCACCGTCGCGCTGGGCTTGGCGTGGAAGTCGCAGGCGATGTCGATCTCCGGCCCAAGCGCCTCCCGCATCATGGCCAATTGCTTGACGGCCGCGTCGATCTTCGCGTGCCGTTCGAGCCACTCGTAGTAGCCCGGGATGCCGGTCTTGAAGCAGGTGACGCCCTGCTCGACCGCCGTCTCGCGCAGCTTCATGAGTTGCTCACGCCCTTGTGCGCGGGCGTGATAGTAGCCGCGAACGCCGCGCGGGTCATAGGGCCCTCCAAGCAGCTTGTACACCGGCATCCCCAGGATCTTGCCCCGCAGGTCCCACAGCGCCTGGTCGATTCCGGAAATCGCCGACCCCATGACCGGACCCGCGCGGTAGAAGCTGCTCACATACATCATCTGCCACAGGTGCTCCACCTGCATGGGATCCGAGCCTATGATGTGCTCGCTGAAGTCGTTTACACAGGCGATCGTTGCGCCGGCCTTGCCCTCCAGGGTGCCTTCGCCCCAGCCTACCAGCCCCACGTTGGTTTCCAGCTTTACAAAGACGTAGGGGCGATCCGACTGCGGAGTCAGCGAGACTCCGATCGCCTTCATTCCCGTGACGCGCACCTTCGACCCGACATCCTTGAACGCGTCGGCAGCCATGCCGCCGCGGCGAGGAGGCTGCATCTCCGCCTCTCCCACGGCGCAGGCGCAATCCGCATACGCGGTCCGGCCGAGCGCCACCGCGCCGGCCATTCCCCCAAAGAAATCCCGCCGTCTCATGCTGCCTCCCTGTATTTCTTCAAGGCTTCCTCGTTAACCGTAATCCCCAACCCCGGGCCCGTTGGCAGCGCCGCGAAACCGTCCTTCACGGTCTCCAGCCCCGCGCCCGCGATCTCCGCCCTCATGCGGCGGTCCTGCTCGGCTTCCGGCAGCGGAATCTGCTGGATGAAGAAGTTGGGCAGCGAAGCCGCCAGGTGCAGCGCCGCCGCCGTCGCGATCGGTCCCCCGTCGTGGTAGGGCGCAACCGCGACGTAATACGTCTCGGCAATGACCGCCCATCGCCGGATCGCCGAGATCCCGTTGAGCGAAATGTCCGGCCGGATGACGTCAATGGCGTCCTCGCGCAGCAGATTCTGGAAATCGGCGCCGGAACGCATGTTCCTGCCGAAGCCCAGAGGCGTCACGCTCTCGCCCGCGATCTTCTTGACCGCACCCAGGTTCAGATAGGGGCACGGCTCGTCGAACCACAGCAGGTGGAACTTCTCCAGGTCGGCGGCGGCCATGGCCGCGTCCCCCGGCACGAAGCGGCCCGCGCCGTCGAGCACGAAATCGACCTGCTCTCCTCCGGCGCTGCGCAGAGCCTCCAACCTCTTACGGGTGGCGAGCACCCAGGCCTGCCCCTGGTTACGAAACGTCACGGGGGGGGCCGGGACCGTGAAGGCCCGGTAGCCGGCCGACAGCGCCTGTTTCATCGAGCCGATCAAGGCCGCGTCGGACTCGCCTTTCAGCGGCGCGAGCGCCCTCGCCTTGAAACGCGTCGGCCCTCCCAGCACCTGGTATACGGGCGCCTTGGCTGCCTTCCCAACGATATCCAGCAGCGCCATGTTTATGGCCGCGCCCACGCCGCCCAGTTCCTCCAGGCGGCTCGCGAGCACCTGGTATGAAGTTGCGGGCTGCTCGATCACTGCCGTGGCTCGCGCGACCTCCGCCCTCTGGTCGCCCGCGCATTCGCCATAACCGGTTACGCCGGAGAACGTCCTGAGCCGGACCACGGTATAGGCTCGCCGCGAGACCGGCTCGCGGACGACAAAGGCCTGCGTCGCCTGCACGCGCAATTCTTTTTCCGACGGCGCGGCGGCAGCCGCGGCGCCCTGCAAGGCGCCCATGGCGGCCAGCCGCGCTCTTCGTAACGCTACGTTCGGCAGCATGTCTGCCCTCCTTTTCTAGTTCGGTACATCTACAAGCAGTCCTGCTACAAGCCCCTCGACCAAATTGTAGGTTCCGCGTGTATGATCGTGACGCTCCGGACCGGGGCTGACAGAAGATGTTACCACTACTGCACTAGAAAGCGAGCCGGGTGTTCCCGGCGGCTCCCGTGCCCGCCATCACCGGGCGGTTGGAGGCTGGAATCTCCCGCATCTGAGCCACGTACCGGTCGCGGATTGCGGCAAAGGAGGCAAGCTCCCCCGGGGCGATCTTCGCCGCCGGCGGCAGCCGCAGGCGCTCGAAATTGACGAACCTACCGTTTCTGGTCATGCGGAAATCCAGGTGAGGACCGGTGGCGAGGCCCGTCGCGCCGACCAGCCCGACGTGCTGGCCCTGTTCCACGCGCTCTCCGGCTCTTACCAGAATGCGGGACAGGTGCAGATACATGGTCTCGTAGCCGTTGGCGTGCCGGATCTTGACCATGTTGCCCCCCTGGCCGCTCCAACCCGCCGACACTACCACGCCGCTGCCGATCGATTGCACCGGGGTCCCCGCCGGCGCCGCGTAGTCCGTCCCCAGGTGCGGGCGCACAATCTTCAAGATGGGGTGCCGGCGTCTCTGCGAGAAACGCGAACTGATCCTGGCCTCGTACTTGAACGGCGAACGGAGGAAGGCCGACTGTAGCGCATCTCCGTCGCGGGAGTAATAGGCAGGTTTGCCGTCGCTCGCCGGGAACAGGTAGGCGTCGTACAGCTTTCCGGCGTTATTGTAGGTTGCCGCCAGAATGCGCAGGTAGGCCGGAGGCTGGCCGTTGGAGTATTCCCGCTTCTCCACCAGCAGGCTGAACTCGTCTCCTTCGCACGGGTCGGTGTAGAAGTCCAGGCTCCATCCGAAGATCTCCGCCATCTGGAGCGCCAGTTCGGCCCGCTCTCCGGTCTGCTCCATGCTCTCGTAGAGCGAGCTCTTCAGAGTGCCGCGGATCGTGACCGCGCGGGTGAAGGAGGGCACCTCAACCACCGTCGCTGAGAATTCGTCACCGGGGCGGGAGAGCTGAAGCTGATGGTCGCGGTCGATCAGATATGAGATGGACTCAATCCGGCCCACTTCGGAGCGTTCCAAGACCAGAGAGGTTCCGGCGCGCAGCTTTCTGACGTCGAACGCGCCGCGGATCGCCTCTAGCGCCTTGGACGCGGACTGCTGATCCAGGCCAGCGCGGGCGAGCAGACCGGCCAGGTTGTCTCCGGCGTGGATCGGAAGTGCTTCCGTGAGCAGCTTGCGGATGGCGGCGGTGGACGGCTCGGGGAGGGGAGGGGAAGAGTGCCCGGGAGCGGAGCGCGTCAGCCATATCGCCGCGCCCGCCCCCAACATGCACACTCCGAAAACCGCGACCCTGACTTGCCGGTTGAGATTCAATCTCCCAATTTAGTCTCTGCGCCTCGTTTCGGTCAAACCCGCGGCGGCAGGGGGCGGGAGATCAAAGAACCTCAACCGGGGGCGCGGCTAGGACCTCGAAGCCACCACCCAGCCGCTGGTGCACATGGAGAAGCATTCGCCGCAGTTGCCGCAGGCAAGCGGAGAGCCCTCCACCAGGGCCGGCCGACGGTCGATTCCCCGGCTCTTGAAAAACAGCAGGCCGGACTTCTTCACCTCGGCGCAGTAACGGACGCACAGCCCGCAAAGGCTGCAATCCGCCATTCCGGTCGAGAACCGCGACTTGGTCACGCCGTATCGCTTGGCGTAGCCCTGGGCCGAGGGCCAGAGGAGTTCGATGATCATCTTGCGGATGCGTGTCGTCTTCTCCGTCTCGGTCTGCACGACGAGGCCTTCCTCGACCGGGAAGAGGCAGGAGGCGACCAGCCGGGTGCGCCCCTTCTTCTGGACCTCCACCATGCACATGCGGCATGCCCCGTAGGGTTCAAGGCGATCGTCGTGACAGAGTGTGGGGATATCGATGCCCGCGGCCCTGGACGCCTGAAGGACCGTGGCCCCCTTGGCTGCCTGCACGGTCTTGCCGTTGATTTGTATGTTGACCAGTTCCATGATCTTCTCCTCTCACGCTCTCACTTCGGCTTGCGGCGGCTGCACGGGAACCTGATAGACGGCGGGCTTTGCCGGGACCTTGTGAATGGCTGAGAACCTGTCCGGGCAGGCCGTGAGACAGGCCCCGCACTTGGAGCACTTCGCCTGGATGATCAGGTAGTTCCCGCCGTCGGCTTTCTGGATCGCTTCCACCGGGCAGGCGCGAGCGCAGGCGCCGCAGGGCGGATGAGAACACTTGGTCTGGTCTATCTCGTACTGGATCAGCGCGGTGCAACTGTTGGCAGGGCAGCGTTTCTCCCGGATGTGCGCCTCGTATTCCTTGCGGAAGTACTTGATCGTGCTGCGAACCGGGAACGGCGCCGTGCGGCCCAGCGCGCAGAGAGAAGCCATCTCCATGACCTCGGAGAGTTCCTCGAGCAGCTCCAGGTCGCCTTCGCGGCCCTGACCCGCCGTAATCCGGTCCAGGATCGCGAGCATCTGCCGCAGTCCTTCCCGGCAGGGTACGCACTTGCCGCAGGATTCATGAGCCAGGAAGTTGACGTAGTAACGGGCGGTGTCGACCATGCAGGTCTCTTCGTCCATCACGATCATTCCGCCGGAGCCCATCATCGAGCCGGCCTTGTCCAGTTCGTCGAAATCCACCGGCAGATCCAGCAGCGCCTCCGGCAGCACTCCGCCCGACGGCCCGCCGGTCTGTACAGCCTTGAACTTCTTTCCCTTCGGAAGGCCGCCGCCGATCTTGAAGATGATGTCGCGCAGGCTCATGCCCATCGGCACCTCGACCAGGCCGCTGTTCTGCACCTTTCCGACCAGCGAGAAGATTTTGGTGCCGGGGCTGCCCTCCGTGCCCAGGCTCCGGAACCACTTGGCCCCGCGGCTGATGATGAACGGCACGTTGGCCCAGGTCTCGACATTATTGAGGCAAGTCGGCTTGGACCACAGGCCCTTCTCCGATGTGTGGATGTACTTCGGGCGCGGCTCGCCGACCTTTCCTTCTATGGCGCTCATGAGCGCGGAAGACTCGCCGGATACGAACGCGCCCGCGCCGCGGTGGATCTTCACGTCGAAGCTGAATCCGGAGCCGAGGATGTTCTTACCCAGCAGGCCGAGCTCCCGTGCCTGCTCGATGGCGTTCTGCGCGTGCTTGTGCGCCAGCGGGTACTCCTGCCGGACGTAGATGTAGCCTTCGGACGCCCCGATGGCGTAGGCGCCGATGATCAGGCCCTCCAGCACGCTGTGGGGATTGCCCTCCAGCAGACTGCGGTCCATGTAGGCGCCCGGATCGCCCTCGTCGCCGTTGACGATCACGTACTTGGGTGCGCCTTCGGCGCGGCGCGTGGTTTCCCACTTTACCGCCGCCTGGAATCCCGCGCCGCCCCGGCCTCGAAGCCCGGCTTCCTTCACTTCGCCCAGGACGGCCTCCGGAGTCATTTTCGTGAGGGCCTTCGCCAGCGCCTCGTAGCCGCCCACGGCGACGTAGTCGCGGACGTTGGTCGCGTCGATCAGGATATTGTTCGCCAGCAGCACGCGCTGCTGGTGCTTGTAGAAGGGGATGTCCGCGGAGCGGGTGACTCGCTTGCCGGTCTGCTCGTCCACGTATAAAAGCCGGTCGATCACCTTCTTGCCTACGACCGTCTCGTCCAGGATCTCGGGCACGTCCTTGATCTGGGCGCGCTGGTAGCAGACGTCCTGGGGTTGAATCACAACCATCGGCCCGCGCTCGCAGAATCCGTGGCAGCCGGTCCGCCTCAGACCAACCAGGCCGCCGAGGCCGCGCTTCTCGATCTCCTTTTCGAAGCTATCGGCCAGCGCCTCGGCCCCGTATGCGCAGCAGCCGGTGCCGGTGCAGACCGTAACCCAGACCGGCTTGGCCTGGCGCTCGTACATCACTTCCAGTTTCAGAGCCGCAAGGTCGGCGGCCTTGTTCAGTCGCGGCATGAGATTCCCTCCTGCTTCTCGTAGGTTTCGATGATCTTCTCCAGCTTCTTCCGGCTGGGATCGCGGTGGTACTGGTTGTCAATCTGCACCACCGGCGCCAGCGCGCAGCAACCCAGGCAATGAACCGTTTCCAGCGTGAACATCTGCCGGGCGTCGGTCTGGCCCGCCTTGAGATCCAACGTCGTCTCCAGGCGGGAAAGCAGCTCCGGCGCCCCGCGCACGTGGCAGGCGGTTCCGGTGCAGACCTGGAAGCGGTGACGGCCCCGCGGCTCCAGGCTGAAGGCCTCGTAGAAGTTCGCGATCGTGTAGACCTCGCGCGCCGGAACATTGAGCCGCTGCGTGATCCAGTGCAGGATGTAGCGCGGCAGCCAGTGGAACTTCTCCTGCACGTCCAGCATGATCTGAATCAGCGCGCCCTTCTGGAAGCCGTACTTCTCCATGATGGCGTCCGCTTCCAGCAGGTCGTGGCGGATGTCGAGGAGTACGCGCTCTTTCCGTTTGACTTCGCCGAGGCTCTCGGCGTGGTATTTGGCTTCCGCCTCCAGGAAGGAGAGCTCCTCCAGCAGTTGCCGCTTCTCCATCCCCAGCGAATAGGCTTCACCGAGCACTCCCAATCCGCGCAGCACGAGATCATTCTTGTCCTGCGGCGCCGGGGGCTCCGGCTTCTCCGCCTTCTTAGCGGCCGGAGACGCCTTGGTTTTGCGCAGTTCGCTCAGGCTGATGCCGCGACGCACCGACTCGAGCAGTTTCTCGGGGTCGAACGGCTTGCTCAGGAAGTCGAATGCGCCGATCTTCATCGACTCGACCGCGGAATCGACCGTTCCGTGGCCCGTTACCACGATCGGCACCGTCGCCGGAGCGGTCTCGGAGAGATGGGTGAGGACCTGCAATCCGTCCATGCCCGGCATCTTCAAATCGACCAGCACGACGCGCGGCCGCGTCGACCGGACCAGATCAAGGCCGCGAGGACCGTCGCGGGCCACGGCGGCGCGATAGCCGCCCATTTCAAGCGTTTGCCGGCATCCTTCGGTGAACGTCTCTTCGTCGTCGATCATCACCACGTCGACGAGCGGGCCGTGTTCGGCTGTTGTCTCTGTCATGGTCTCCATTCCTCGGTGGATCGGTTTGCTGGAACCCCGAGTCACAGACAGAGCAACCGGCGGACCAGTCGCCGGACGGGAGCTCAGGTCGGAGGGGAAAGCCTTTGGCCGCAGAGCGTTAGCTGATCTTCGGCGCTTGAGACAACTCGAAAAAGGCTCTTTGAGGTGGGCTGCGGGGCCGCAGGCCGGCACTTTTAGTTGCGCCGCTCAGGGTCCTGGTGCGAAATGTGCCGGCGCCCAGGCTCAGAGCGGAGGTTCCAGTTCGTACTTGCGGAGCTTCTCGCGCAGAGTCTTGCGGTGAATGCCCAGGAATTCCGCGGCCTTTGTGCGATTCCCGCCGAACTGCTCGAGCGCGCGGAGTATCTCTTCCTGTTCGACGCGCGCCAGGCGCCCATCCTCCAGTTGGCCGGACGACGGCAGAGACGGCTGAACCGCCGCTTCCGGTCCGTAGGGCAGATCGCCCACGCCGATGACGTCGCCCTCGCAGGTCACCACTGCGTACTCAAGGGCGTTGATCAGCTCCCGGACGTTGCCCGGCCACGGGTGTGTCATCAAGAAGCGCATGGCTTCGTCGGAGAGCGCCGGCGCCGGCCGCCGGCGCTCCGCGGCCAGTTTTCTTATGTAGTGCGCGGCCAGCGCGGGGACATCGTCCAGCCGGTCTCGCAGCGGAGGCACCGCAATGTGAATCACGTTCAGCCGGTAGTACAGGTCCTCGCGGAAACTCCCCTCGCGCACCGCCTGCGGCAGGTCGCGGTTTGTGGCCGAGATGATTCGCACGTCCACCTTCTTCTTCTGGGCGCTTCCAACCCGGGATATCTCGCGCTCCTGGACCACGCGCAGCAGCCGCGCCTGCATCTGCACGCTGATGTTGGAGATCTCGTCCAGAAAGAGAGTCCCTCCGCTGGCCAGTTCAATCTTCCCCACGGTCGACTCAACGGCGCCCGAGTAAGCGCCCTTCACGTGGCCGAAAAGCTCGCTTTCGAAGAGCGTCTCCACGAGCGTCCCGCAATCGACGGTTACGAACGGCTTAGAGGCCCTGGCGCTCAGGCGGTGCACCGCCCGCGCCACGACTTCCTTCCCCGACCCCGTCTCCCCCGTGATCAGCACCGTGGAATCGGCCGGCGCGGCCTTCCGGACGAGGCGCAGGACCTGCCGCATGGGCTCGGACCGGCCGATCACCTCGTCGGACAGCATCTGCCGGTCCAGTTCCTGCCGGACGCAACTGTCCTCGAGCGTCCGCCTTCCCGCCGCCGCCGCTCTTGCGGCAAGCGCCGTCAGCGCTTCGGGCGTGAACGGCTTGGGCAGATAGTTGTAGGCGCCGCGCTTGATGGCCTCGACCGCCGACTCGATGGTGGCGTAGCCGGTGATAATGATCACCATCAAGTTGGGGGACTCCTGCTTCAACCGCTTCAACACCTCCAGACCGGGCATTCCGGGCATCATCAGGTCGAGCAGAGCCACGTCGAACGATTCCCGGGACGCCCTCTCTAACCCCTCTTCGCCGCCGCATGCCGCGGCGACGCTGAAACCGGCCGCCTCCAGCGTCTGCGCGCAACCGATCCTCATCGACTCATCGTCGTCGATGATCAGTACCTTCCCTCGCGATGCCATCACCGGCTTCCCCTCGTGGCCGGCAGCGAGATCGTGAAGGTGGTGCCGCTCCCGGGAGTGCTCGTGACGCTGATGTCGCCGCCGTGCGCCTGGATGATGCCGTAACTGACGGAAAGCCCGAGCCCTGTTCCGTGGCCGACCCCCTTGGTTGTGAAGAAAGGATCGAAAATGCGCTCCAGGTTCTCCGGAGGAATGCCGCACCCGGTGTCGGAGATGTGGATGTCGACGAAACCGGCCGACTCGCCCTCGCGCGTCGCCAGCACCAGCCGTCCCTTTCCGTTCATGGCGTCCACGGCATTCAGAATGATGTTCATGAAGACCTGTTGCAGTTGGCTCTGATCGGCTTCCACCGCCGCCAGCCCGGCGCCATAGTCCCGGACCACCTGAATGTTCTGGAAAAGAAACTGACCCTCGAAGAGTTTGAGCGTGGTGTCCAACACCTGGTTTACGTCCAGCGACTCGATCAGCGGCTTGCGCTCCCGGGCGAAGTCCAGAAGGCTCCTCACGATGCTGTGGCAGCGCTTGGTCTCCTTCTCGATGCGGTCCAGGTTCTCCCGGACCCGGCCCTCTGCCGGCACCTGCTGGATGATGAGCCGGCTGAACAACAGAATGCTGCCCAGCGGGTTGTTGATTTCGTGAGCCACTCCGGCGGCCAGTTGGCCGATCATGGCCAACCGGTCCGATCGCATCAGCTTTTCGTGCGTCTGCCTGTGCAGTTGCTGATCCCGTGCGCGGATGGCGGCTGCCATCTTGTTGAAGGAATTGCCGAGCGTCACGATCTCGGGCGGCGCTCCTTCCAGCTTGAGCTCTTCTGGGGAACTGCCCGCCGCAACCCGCTCCGTGGCCCTGACCAGCGCATTTACCGGCCGCATGACCGAAATGGACAGCAGGTAGCTGATGGCGATCGCCAGAAGCACGGCGACGCCCGTCATCACGAACAAGATCTGAATGGCACGCCGCTCGGCCGCCTCGAACTTCCGCTCCAACAGCCCGAACCCGATGGCTCCGATTACCCGGCCGCTCACGTCCCGAATCGGCTCGTAGGCGGTCAGGTACCACTCATCCTGGATCCGGCCGGGCTGGACCCAGCGCTCGCCTTTGCGGATCACCTGCTCGTACACGTCCGCGGAGATGAGCGTCCCCACCTCGCGCTCTCCGGAGGCCGCCTTGGCGGTAGTGGCAATCCGCACGTCGCCCAGAAACAGCGAAGCGATGGCCACGTCGCGCGATTCGAATTGCTCCTCCCGGTAAAGGTTGTTGCGTATCCGGTCGACGATCTCGTTACGACGATTCAGGAGCCGCCCCGCGCAGAGCGCGCCCAGAAGCCCCCCTTCGTCTCCGGCCACCGGGACGGCCACCATGGACAACAATCCCGCCGGGTCGCGGGTGCGATCGCGCACGGCGGCATGGGGAGTCGGAACAACATCGATCCGCGCGCGCTCGGCCAGCTCCGGGCTTTCCCCCGCCAGATCCTCGCTCGTGAGCGCCACCGACCCGGAGACCTCCCTCCGGCCTCGGAGCGCTTGCTGGACAAGCGCCTCCACTTCCCTGGCGGCAATCCGCTTGCCGCGGTTACTGGCTGGGAACAGAATCAGGCCGCGAACGTCCGTCAGTATGAGGACGTCGAGGTCCTCCAGTTGGCGGAACGCCTGCATCGGCACGGCCAGCTCCTCGACTGCGCCGCGTGCCGCGGCCTCCCGCAAGGCCCGCCGCTGCGCCATCAACCGGCTGGCGTCCGCGATGCGGGCGACGTGCTGCCGGTACAGTTCCTGAGCCGCGCTCAAGTCGACCGGGAGGATGTCTTGCAGGCGCGGCAGGGTCCGGTGAATCAGGCCGACGCCCAGCGACGCGAACATGCCGCCGATCAGCAGAATGATGACGATAAAGGAGACCAGAATCCTTGCCCGCAAGGTCATGAAGGCAAAGAGCATGTGAATTCGCTGGAGCAACCTTGCGCTGCCCGGCGCGCCGCTCGCGTGGTCCGCTTCTTTCATCGACGACTCCGCGCCCAAGACGAAGACAGTGTAATCAGAAATACAAGTCTAGCGCTCCCACCCCCAGCCGCCAACAGAGGCCGAGCCATGTTAAGCTTCGCTCGGAGGGTGGCGCGTGAAGCTGACTCTCGTTGGGATCGTCTTCCTGCTCGCGGCCCTCGGCACAAAGGCCGCGCCCATGACACCTCTGGAGCGGCAGCGGCTGGTTGCTCACCTCGAAATGACCGGGAGCTGGCTGATCGACGAAGTCTCGGGTCTGTCCCCCGCACAGCTTCGGTTCCATCCCTCGCCGGGCGCATGGAGCATCCTGGAGAACGTGGAACACCTGTCGATCACCGACCCCATCTACTGGCGGCAGTTCCGCGAGGCGATGAAGGCTCCCCCCAAGGGTACTCCGGATCCCGCTAGGGACGCCGACACGCTGTGGTACGGCATTGATCGCACCAACCGCGCGCCCGCCATCCCCTCGGAGGACATCAAGGGGAATCTGCGCGATCTGGAAGCGGGACTGGAGGTCTTTCGCAGAGTGCACCGGGAAATGCTCCAGTACACGCGAACAACCACGGAGGACCTCCGCAGTCACTACGTGGAACGGGAGAACTGCGACGCCTACCAGTGGCTTCTGCTCATCTCCACGCACGCGCAACGGCACATCCTGCAGATCCGGGAGATCAAGTCAGATCCCAGGTTCCCGAAGAAGTAGGAAGCCCTACGCCCTGAGATGGGGCTTGAGCAAGGCTGGCGCCTCGCGACACTACGTTGCTGCCGCTTGCGTATCGGCCGGTTGCGGCTGCGTCAGCGCCCAATGCGTGTGGATGATCTTCCACTGGCCATTCGTGCGGCGGTAGACTTCCGTGGTGTTCCAGCGCGCAGTCTTGCCCTTGATCTGGTCCGTGAAGTTGAACGTCAGCACACCCATGTCGCCCGCCACCAGCACTCTCGGATTGACCATCTCCCACCGGTCGACGGTGAAGGTCCCTTGAAGCGGCTCGTAAAGCGCCCGCAGCGCCGCAAGCCCTTCCAGGCGCGCACCCACAAACGGGTCGAAGTAGTCCACCTCCGGATCCGAGGCCTCCAGGAATCCTTCCAAGTCGCCCTTCGCCCAGCGCTCGAAGGCTCCACGTTCGATCGCCAGGATCTCCTCTGCGTCAGAATTCATCGTTGCGATATCTCCCTGTGGGGATGCGCCGGGTATAGTGCCGCATGGAGCCGGTGCGAGGCTTCCAGCAACTCGCTACGAGAAAAAACAGCGCCAGTAGAAGGACGGACATCGCCCGCGGACTTATCCAGGTGGTTGCTCGCCCCGTCAGACCCCCTTGCGTTCAGCCCAGGACTCCACCTTCGGCCTCCCGGGAATCACCTATTCTACACTCCGCGGCCGGCCACCTTCCAGGAGGCGAAGAGGCTGATATGATTTGCCAATAAATCGGACAGCGACATCTGATTTTGAGCGCGCTGCGCCGTCAGTTGGGAAAGATAACTTGAACGGCTTCAAGACCTTATTGGCTCTGGTCATTCTCCCGTCGCTGGCCCCGGCGGGGGTCTCCGCGGCACCCCAGATCTTTGCCGGAGGTGTGGTCAACGCAGCCAGCTTCGATCCCGCGCCCGCGCTGTTGGGGCCGGGATCGATCGCCGCTGTTTTCGGGACGGACCTCGCGGCATCGGTCCACTCCACTGCCAGCGCCACGCTGCCAGCCTCGCTTGGGAATACTCAGGTTTTGGTCAACAGCGTTGCGGCGCCCCTGTTCTTTGTCTCACCTGGGCAGGTCAATTTCCAGGTTCCCTGGGAGGTCGGCAACCTCAGCCAGTTCACGGTTGTGGTGGTGACGAACGGCGTGCGGTCGAATGAAGTGACGGTGCAGGCCACCGGCGCGGCGCCAGGGTGCTTCAAGGTGCAGGGGGATCTGGGCGCGATTCTGATCTCCGGGACGGATGTGTTGCCCGCCCCTGCCGGCAGCGTGCCAGGCCGCAACGCCCGGCCAGCCCGGCCGGGCGAGTATCTCTCGCTTTACTGCACCGGTCTGGGAGCCGTCACCAATCCGCCGGTTACGGGCGCGCCGGGGTCTGCCTCTCCCCTCTCGGAAACGCTGGCGGTTCCTACGGTGACCATTGGAACCGTGCCGGCCCGGGTCACCTTCTCTGGGCTGGCGCCGGGCCTGACCGGCTGCAACCAGATCAATGTGGAAGTGCCCGGCGGCGCCCCTTCGGGCGATTCGGTGCCCATCGTGGTGACCGCCGGCGGCGGCATGTCGAACACGGTCACCGCGGCGATCTCGGGAACGGCCGGACCGGCTGCGGGTACGCTCGCCATCGCGTCGCTGAACACGACTTCTCTCCTTCCGATGACACCGCTGGCGATCCGCGTAGTCGGCCTGAGCGGAACCGAGAACATACAGGTCCGGTACTCGAATGCCGCGGGATTCTCGCCGGTCGTGCGGCCGATTCGCGCAGGCCCGGACGGCACTCTGATCGCGCCCGTGCCTCTCTACGTAGACCCGTCGGCCAAACAGATCGCGGCCGGATCTGTCTCTCTCGTCATATCGCAGGGAACGCGCTCGACGGCCCCGGTGACGCTCGCCATCCGCAACCTCCCTCCCCTAAGCGAGTACGGAACCCCGCTAGGCAAGATCAGCGAGGCTGTGTTGGTATTCGACTCCATCATGATCGGCCAGCGGCTGAACCAGTTCCAGTCCTACCAGACCCTTCCGGGCAGTGTGAACACCTCGCAGGCGCGCACCATGCTCAGCGCCCTTCTGAGGGCGGTCCATCGCGCCCGCACCGACGTCAGCCAGGTAGCCGCCCACCCCTCGCTGGTGATTCCGGCCGGGACCCTGGCCGACGGCACGGCTCTGCAATTCGATCGCGATTCTCTGGAACTGATGGACCGGGTGAATGGCCTCTTCCTTTCACAGACATTTGCTGCGGTCCCACTGCCGCCCGCGGTGCGGGGGCGGGCCGCGGCGAATCTCTCGGCGGCGGATCTGATCCGCATCATGGAATCGACGACGGACGCCAACGCGTTTCTGGAGGCGTCGATGGAGTCCATGAATCCGCAGAACACTTGGAAGGAAATGACCGAAGCGTCCGCTACCGCTCTGGGGGTGTACTTCAATACCCTTCCTGCCGCGAAGGCCAGACTGCTCGGTCCCATGGCCGCCATCCTGTCGGACATGTGCGCGATCGGGCACGCCTTCGGCAACATGGGTGCCCTGATTGCCGGCCTGGCGACGCGCAACGGCGAACGCGCCAAGGTGGCTTATGATGCTCTGAACGAGTCGACGGCCGATACGATCAGCGCGGGGATTGACATGGTGCTGCTGCTTACGGGCAACGTCGCGCAACTCGGCGCCGCCTCAACCGTGGCCGGCTTTGTCAAGAGCTTCTACGATCTCTACGTCACCAACCAGTCCACGCTCGACGGAATCACCGCGACCGTAGCGAATGACGTGAGAGGCCGCTCTCCCGCCGGTACGTTTGGCGTTGCCACCGGCTCTACTCCTTTGCCGGTAGAATCGCAGCTCACCTCGCCGCAAGCCGGAATCGAAATCTGTTGTTTCACCGCCAGCGGGTCAACTCTCACGAGCGTCTCGGACCCGAGCGGGCGCTACACGGTGTGGATCCCGCTTCAGGCTGCGGGCACCGATTACCAGCGCCTGCTGGTGCGCGCGCTGTCTCTGCTGAGCGGCGTCGAGGTTGCCTCTGGGACCCGGGATATGAGGGGTCTGAAGCCGGATACGCCCCTGACGCTTTCGCCTCTGACGACAACGCCCAGCATGACCGACGTATATGAGGGGACCTACTCTCTGACAGTCACGGAAACGGAGCTGTGCATTTCTACTGTCCGGGAGCCGGTGATGGCCCCGGCTGTAATCAGCGCTACTGGAGCCAACATCACGCTGGTATCCAGCGCAGCGCTGGAGACGGTGCCGCCTGGCGGTTCATCTGCTTTCACTGGCTGGCTCCTGGCTCAGGGGGTGCCGTCTCTCACCTTCGCCTGCGAAGGCGGTAGTGTGACGTTTGACCCTACGCCGTTCGGCTGCGCAGCCAACGGGGCCTTTGTCGGCACGACCAACGGAACATCGGTTGCGCTTACGATGCAGACGTCGATCGCGGGGTGCCCCGACCACATCATCCCGGGTACGGTGTCGGTGGCGGGATCGAAGCCGGTCGTCAACCTGAGCGCCACTTACACCCAGCTCACCATGTTCGGTCATCCCGCCCAGGTTGTCTTCTCTGCGACCCTCACGAAGAAATGAGGGGGGCCGGCTCTTGATCAAAAATGGGGGCACCCTGAGGTGAGAAGCTGATAAAACATCTTTGACG
>JBHGAV010000063.1:0-21811 GCA_041946685.1 Bryobacteraceae bacterium
CTCGATCACGTTCTCCAGCTCCCGCACGTTGCCCGGCCAGCGGTAAGACCCGAACAGCGGGATCAGCGACGGGGGAAACTTCAACTCGTTCCGCCCGTGTTTCTGTTTCGCTTTCAGAAACAGGTGCTGCACCAGTTCCGGGATGTCCTCGGCCCGTTCGCGAAGCGGCGGCAATTCCAAAGGGATGACGGCAAGCCGGTAGTACAGGTCCTCCCGAAAAGAGCCGTCTTCGATCATTGCCTGTAGGTTGCGATGCGTGGCCGCTATGATGCGCACATCCACGGTGCTCGCCGAGCCGGCGCCGACCTTTTCGATCTCGCCCTGCTGGATCAGACGGAGCAGCTTGACTTGAAGCGGAAGCGGCAGTTCACCGATCTCATCCAGGAACAGCGTGCCTCCGTCCGCTATCTCCACCTTGCCGGTCTTGTGGGCGATGGCGCCGGTAAAGGAGCCCTTCACGTGCCCGAACAGTTCCGACTCGATCAGGTCCGCGGGAATGGCGCCGCTGTTGATGGTCACGAAGGGACGGTCCTTCCGGCGGCTATTGCGGTGCACCGCCTTGGCCAGCAACTCCTTGCCCGTCCCCGTCTCCCCACGGATCAGCACGGTGGAGTCGCTGCGGGCCGCGCGCGCGGCTATCTCCAGAACGCGCAGCAAGGCGGGCGACTGCCCGATGATGTTCTCGAAGCCGTACTTCTGGTCGAGGTTGCTGCGCAGTACCTGGACCTCATGGAGTAACCTCTGCCGTTCCAGGGCCCGGTTGACCACCAACAGCAGCGCCTCGTAGTCGATGGGCTTGGTGATGTAGTCGTAAGCGCCGGCGCGCATCGCTTCGACGGCCGTCTCGACGCTCCCGAAAGCCGTGATCATGATCATGGTCAGCTCGGGATAGTCGGCCCGCAATCTGCGGAGCAGATCCATGCCGGACATGCCGGGCATCTTCAGGTCGCTGATCACCAGGGAAGGCGCGGCTTGCTCGACGAGGGCGATCGCCTGGTTGCCGTCGGAAGCCGATGCCACTTCGTAGCCCGCCTCCTCGAGTTGCATCTCGATGACCCTGCGGAGGCTGGCGTCGTCGTCGACGATGAGAATCCTGGGCCGCATCATATCGGCTGTCTCCGGTCCACGGGGAGCGCGAGCGAGAAGGTCATACCGCGGTCCGGATTCGGTTCCGCGGTCAACACGCCCCTGAGTTGCTCCGCGGTCTGGTGTGCCACCGACAGGCCCAACCCGGTTCCAGTCTCCTTGGTCGTAAAGAAGGGATCGAAGATCTTCTCCATGTTGTCCGGGTCCACACCATGCCCCTGGTCCCTCACCTGAAGCAGAACCCGGTCCTGGTCGAGGCGGGCGGAAACCACGATTTCTCCCCCTTCCGGCATCGCCTGAATCGCGTTGATCGTCAAATTCAGCAGAACCTGCCTGAGCTGTTCCGGATCGCACTCGATCGGGGGCAATTCCGGGGCCGCCTCTTTCCGCAGCGCGATTCTGCCCGTGCCGGCGGCGTGGCTACTCAGCGTGATGACCCCATCGATAACCTCGTTGAGGTCCGTGCTCTGAAACCGGGGAGGCCGCGGCCGGGCAAAGTCCAGGAAGCTCGTCAGCAAGCGGCCGAGGCGCTCGCATTCCCGTGTGATGATGTCGAGGCACTCCTTCTGCCGCTGTTCGGAAACGCGATCCCTGCGAAGCAGGCCGGCCGCGCCCGCGATGCTGGCCAGCGGGTTGCGGATTTCGTGTGCCAGTCCCGCCGACAACTGCCCGACGGCATAGAGCCGCTCGGCGCGCTTCATCCTCTCGAAGTTCTCCTGAAGCTCACGGTACACGGCGCTCAACTCCTCGCTCCGGCGCCGCAGCATCTCGCGCTGTTTCCGGTCACGGTCTGCCAGCACCCCGGTAAGGATGCCGGCCAGGCAGAAGACGACCACCTCCAGATACTGGCTCAGCAGGTAGTGCGGCAGGTCCCGCCAGGTCAGCCGGAACGGCGGGAAGTAGAAGACCCAGGCGAAGATCGCCGTGGCCAATCCTCCCCGCCAGCCGAAGTGCAACGCCGCATAGATCACGGGGAGATAGAAGAGCCGCTGATAGATGTAGTGCCATTCGGCCAGGCGCTCGGGGGTGAGGTAGTGCAGGAGGCTTATCCCCACGAGAATTAGCAGGATGGCCCCAGCGCGGATCCGCTCTCCAGGGTTGTTCCAGATGGAAGCCATTCTCGCCGAGGACGATTATCCCATTTTCTTCGACCGGCGCCGGGACTGTCCCAATTGGGACACCCAGCACGTATTCGGCCAGCAGCCGTCGGGCACGGAGTTGCCAAGGCGTTCATTCCACACCGCCTTTCGGTTGGCATCCGGTGTGCATTCTTCAAAGCGCACGCAATATGCCGAGGAGGCGAAGATGAACGTCACAGCAATCAGAGCAACGAAGCCGATAGACCATACACCCTACAGCGCAGCGCGGGAGAGACTCCTGGCCGAGAAGCGCGACCTGTGGCGCCAGCTTCAGGCCAGTTCGGGGACCCTGGCTGAAATCGACAAGGTCGCCGAAGAGGATCAGGCTCGCGTCCTGCACGACCAGTTCGTCTCGCTGCGCGTGGGCCACCTGGCATACCGCCGGCTCAAGCAGATCGATTCGGCGCTGGCCCGCCTCGCCGACGGCTCTTACGGCGTGTGCGCAGACTGCGGTGGCCCGATTTCACCCAAGCGCCTGGCGGCGATTCCCTCAGCCGAACGCTGCATCGCCTGTCAGGAACAGGCAGCGCACAACGAGGACGGTCCGGCTCCGTTAATGCGCGATGCCGCCTAGAGGAGGCAAGCGGGAATGCGCCCACTGGATTTGAAAGCGGACAGATGGACCGCCGCGGAGCAGGCCACGCAAACGTATGTGATTCCGGAGCCGTTTGAGCGGGCTCTCAGGCGGCTTCGGGACAGCCTGGGCAGTGAAGGCCTCAGCGTGCCGGCGGAACTGGATCTGTCCGCCAGGATGCGCGAGCAACTGGGGCTGTCAATCCCGCCTTGCAGGGTCCTGTGTGTTGACAGCCCGGCGGCGGTAGCCGAAACGCTGGCGATCGATAGTGCAGGAGCCGTCTTCCTGCCGCTCCACCTGGTGGTCGCCGGCCGGGGCCCCCGGACGCTTGTACACTTGGCCGGTGCCACGGCACTGGGGTCCGGGGGCCTGCCCGTGGGGGTGAAAGGCCCTGTTCGCAAACTCCTGACGCGCCTTGCGTCAGCCCTCCAGCGGATCGGCAGCCGTCAGAGCATGGGAGTGCTGGCTTGTTGTGGTTAGTCTTTCCTCAGGCCAGCAATCCCAAAGTGGCGAAGGAGAGGAATCGATGCACGAACCACCTCGATCCAATTTGGGTTGCCAATCCCCGCAGTCGCCGCAGTCCGCGCATCGCGCCCGGAACATGCGGGGCGGAAGCTCGCCGGCCATTCTGACGATCAGCGCATCCGAGGAGGACCACCGGAGCCTGGCGCGCATACTCGGCTCGGCGGAATGGAGAACGCGGCACGCGCGCACTCTCTCGGAAGGGCTGGTCCTCCTGCGTGAGGAGTCAGCCTCGGTCGTCATCTGCGAGGACCGTCTTACCGACGGAGACTGGAGGGCCGCGCTCCACCTGTCTGCCCAGATCGCGTGCCCGCCGTCGTTCATCGTGGCCTCCCGTCTGGCAGACGAACGCCTGTGGGCCGAGGTGCTCAACGCCGGAGGGTTCGACCTGCTGCTGAAGCCCTTCGACAAGAAGGAGGTCCTTTGGGTGGCGACGGCCGCCTGGCGGCAGAGCCGGGAACGGCGCCCGCGCGCACGCCGCGCGGAGGCATAGCCGGGCGATGGCCGAGCCGCCGCAGAAGATGCAGTGACTCGCCGCGTTTGCCAGGGGAGGCGCCCAACCCTTTCCCTCCTTCTGCCGTTCCGATTCCACGCGCCTACGCCGAAATGGGTCGCGGTGAGCATCAGGCTGGCCTGCTGGCTGCGGACGTCAAGGAAGAACTCTGCGAATCGCGGAACAGAGGGGCTGCGCGGTCGCTCACCCTGCCGGTTCCGGCGGCGCTCAGGGCCCGGCGCGAGTTGGAGGCGGCTCCCCACCGTAGGCGGCTTTAGCCTCTCGCGTAACGGTCCACAGCCGGATGATCCGGCCGTCCGCTTCTTTCGTCTGGTCGGGCTTCCAGTCGCCCATGTCGAAGCCGTGCGAAACGATCCGCGATCCCACCCGCAGCTCCCGGAGCAACTTCGGACGCAGCTTCAGATTCACGCCGGACAACAGGTACAAGGTGACGACGGTGGCATCGTGAATGTCGGCTTCGAAGAAGTCACCTTGGACAAACTGCACGCGGTCCCTCACTCCCGCCTGACGGGCGTTCGCGTTGGCTTCCTGGACCCTCTTGGGGTTGAAGTCCACGCCTCGCCCGCGCGCCTTGAAGTCCTTCGCCGCCGCGATGACGATGCGGCCGTCGCCGCAACCGAGATCGATGACGAAATCGCCGCTCTTGACCTTGGCCAGCTTCAGCATCGCAGCGACAACCTTGTGCGGCGTGGGCACAAAGGGCACGTCCTTGCCCTCCTCCCATTGGGCCGCGGACGACGGCACGCGGGCGGCCACCATCAGAGCAAGCACGCAGAAGAGAGCGGCAAACCACCTGGCAAACCGCGCAGAGCTGATCCTCATAGGAGCCTTTCCGCCGGGGCCCTCACGAGTACCGGCGTAGCTGGCAGTGTACACCCTCGCGGGATAGCGCGGGGATGCGCGGCTCATCGCCGTCGAACGCGGTGCTATAACTGGAAACGGTGGGAACGACTCGCCGCCAGTTTGTCGGATCGATTCCGGGAGTGGCGCTGGCCGCGACAGCCAAGTCGCGGGTCGTCATCGCGCGCAGTGCCAGGCCCCGCGTCTCCGATCTCCTTGACCGCGCCGTGCAGTCGTACTTCAACTGCGATTCGCCGCTCGAGGCCTGGCGGAAGGTCGTCCGGCCCAATGAAACCGTGGGCCTCAAGGTCAATTGCCTCTCCGGCAGGGGCGGCTCCACAAGCGTGGCGCTGGTCGATGCCATCTGCGAGCGGCTCCAGCAGGCGGGTGTGCGCCAGGACAAGATCATTGTCTGGGACCGGCTCAACGAGGACCTGGAGAGCGCCGGCTTTCGGCCTACAAGCCGCTCGGGCCGGATACGGTTCATGGGCAACGATGTGTTGGGCTACGAGCGCGACTTGACCGTGTTCGGAAGCGCCGGCAGCCTGCTCTCCAAGACCCTGACGCAGCTTTGCGACGCCGTCATCAACCTTCCCGTGCTGAAGGACCACGGCATCGTCGGCGTGACCCTGGCGCTCAAGAGCATGTTCGGCGCCATACACAATCCAAACAAGTACCACCCCAACGCGGGCGACCCTTACGTGGCCGACGTGAACGCTATGCCGGAGATTCGCGGCAAGGTGCGGCTCACCATTTGCGACGGGCTCACCGCTCAATACGAAGGCGGGCCGACCTACATGCCGCAGTGGAGCTGGCCATACGGGGGCGTCCTGGTGGCGCAGGACCCGGTGGCGCTCGACACCGTCGGCTGGCGGATCATCGAGGAGAAGCGCGCCGAGGTGGGTATGAAGCCGCTCAAGTACGTGAAACGCGAGCCCCGCTACATCGCCACCGCGGCCGACGCCAGTCACAGGCTGGGCACCAACGACCCGGCCCGCATCGAGCGCGTGGAGGTCTGAGATGGCCGCCACGGACTCGCAGTTCATCGTCGAGGCCCGCTATTACGAGAAGCAGCCGAACCGCAAGATCAAGTGCGTGCTCTGCCCGCGGGAGTGCGTCATCGACGACCGGGAGCGCGGCTACTGCGGCGTGCGCGAGAACCGCGGCGGGACATACTACACGCTGGTCCACAGCCGGGTGTGCGCGGCGCACATCGACCCGGTCGAGAAGAAGCCGTTCTTCCATTTCTATCCGGGCACGTTGGCGTTCTCCATCGCCACGGCGGGCTGCAACGTCAACTGCAAGATGTGCCAGAACTGGGAGATCTCGCAGGTGCGGCCGGAGCAGGTGGACAGCCGCTACATGCCGCCGCGCGAGGTGGCGTCTCTGGCAAAGCGGAACGATTGCCGGTCGATCGCTTACACCTACAGCGAGCCCACCATCTTCTACGAGTACATGTTGGATACGGCGGACGCCGGACGCGCCGCAGGCGTGAAAAGCGCGGTCGTCTCGGGCGGCTACATCCACCAGGACCCGCTGAAGGAACTCTGCCGTCATGTGGACGCGATCAAGATCGACCTCAAGGCGTTCTCGCAGAAGTTCTACACGGAGGTGGTGAGCGGCGAGCTCAAGCCGGTTCTGGACGCCCTGGTGACGATACGGAAGCTCGGCGTGTGGACGGAGATCGTCTACCTGGTGATTCCTACGTTGAATGACGGGGAACAGGAATTCCGCAGCCTGGCCAAGTGGATCAAGGGGAATCTCGGCGTGGATGTGCCGGTTCACTTCTCGCAGTTCCATCCGGAATACCTGCTGAAGAACCTGCCGGTGACTCCGGTGACGACGCTGGAGCGGGCGAAAGCCGTCTGCGACGCCGAAGGTCTGCGTTTCGTGTACGTGGGGAACGTGCCGGGGCATCCGGCCGAGAAGACCTACTGTCCCAAGTGCCGGCGCGTGGTGGTGGACCGCGCGGGCTACAGCATCAACGGGCTGCACCTGACCAGGGGCCGCTGCCGGTCCTGCCAGCAGCCCATCGCCGGCGTGTGGGGGTGACTGCCATGAAACACTACAAGCTCTGCTTCCTGCTGCTGTTCGCGTGCTTGCAGGCGGCTTGCCAGGCGCAGCCGGCCAGGACCAGGCCCGCGGCCAACGCCGGGGCGTTCTATCCGGCCGACCCGCGCGAGCTCGCAAGCATGATCGACGGCTTCCTCGCCAGGGCCAAGCCGCCCGAGATCAAGGACGTCGTGGCCCTGGTCGCGCCGCACGCGGGGTATGTCTATTCGGGAGGAGTCGCGGCCCACTCCTACGCGCTGCTGAAGGGGAGGAAGGTCGAACGGGTTGTGATCATTTCGCCTTCCCACGTGGAGTCGTTCCCGTTCTCCGCCATCTACGACGGCGCGGCCTACTCCACCCCGCTGGGCCAGGTGGCGGTAGACACGGCCTTCGCGGCCAGGCTGGCCAAGAGCAGCAAGCTCATTCAGATCTCGGGCCGAGGTCACAATCCGGGGCGCGACCGCGCCGAGCATGCCGTCGAGGTGCAGGTGCCGTTCCTGCAACGGGTGCTGGGGCAGTTCAAGATCGTGCCCATCGTGATGGGCGGCCAGGATTACGAAGCCTGCCGCGCGCTGGGGTTGGCGCTAGCGAAGAATATCCAGGGCCCGGACACCGTCATCGTCGCCTCGAGCGATCTGTCCCATTACCATCCCTACGACGAAGCGGCGAAGATGGACCGCAAGACCCTCCGTGCAATCGAGGAGTGGGATTACTTCAGCATGCTGCGCAACTTCGAGGAGCGCGTCTGGGAGGCGTGCGGCGGAGGGCCGATCGTGGCGGCCATGATCGCCGCCGAGCGGCTGGGAGCCAGGCAGGCGAAACTGCTGGCTTACGCCAACTCGGGGGATACCGCGGGCGATCGCAGCAGGGTGGTGGGCTATGGAGCGGTGGCGATCTACAGAAGCGCCGGCGCGGCGGCGGCCGAGCAGCGATTCACGCTGGGAGAGGCGGAGCGGCAGGAGCTTTTCCACATCGCCCGTAGTTCCGTGGAGTATGCGGTGAAGAACCACAAGATGCCAGGGGATCCGGGCACAAAGCTGGAGACGCTGGCGCAGGAGCGGGGCGCGTTCGTCACGCTGAAGGAGCACGGCGAACTGCGCGGCTGTATCGGATATTCGGCTCCGCTTAAGCCACTGGCATTGACGGTGCGCGACGTCGCGGCCTTTGCCGCGGTGAACGACTCCCGCTTCCAGCCGGTCTCCGCCCAGGAACTGGGCCTGCTCGAATACGAGATCTCCGTGCTCTCCCCACTCCGGCACGTTCTGGACGTGAACGAGATTCAGGTGGGCAAGCACGGCCTGGTCATGAAGCAGGGCAGACGGGAGGGCCTGCTGCTTCCCCAGGTTCCCGTGGAACAGGGCTGGGACCGCGAGACCTTCCTGGAGCAAACCTGCGTCAAGGCTGGGCTGCTGAGGGACTGCTGGAAGGACGAGCGGACGGATATCTTCTCCTTCACCGCGTTGGTGCTCGAAGAGCACAAAGAAGCGACGGCAGCGAAGAAGCCAGGCACAGCACACTGATCACCGCGCCGGCGCGCCAGAAGCCGAACAGCGGGATGAACCACGCGCTGATCAGGACCGCGCCCACGCAGGACCCCGCCAGATCGAGTGCGTAGAGCGTGCCCGCGCCGCCCTCTCTCTCAGCCCCAAAGAACAGGCGGCTCGCCAGAGGGAACTGATGGCCGCCCAGCAGGCCCGAAAGGAAGGCCAGCAGAGCGAACAGCGGCGCGCTCAATCCGCGTCCCATCAGAAGGCAGAGAACGAGCGGCGCAACGGCGGCCAGCGCCTGAAGCAGGGCCAGCCGCCTCCAGCCGCCCGCGCCGTCCTTGGAGCGCCAACTGCCCGCGGCCATCCCCGCCATGAACATGGCTACCAGCAGGGCGAGCTGATGGTACACGTAGCCGTGGACGGCCTGAAATCCAAGCAGGAGCAGGATCTCGAGCCCGATCATGGCGAAGCCCATCGTGGCCACCGAGAAGCCGGCGGCGGGCCGGGGCTTTCGCATCAGCCAGACCAGAACCAGTCCCGCCAGCCCGGCCAGCGCGAACGTCCTGCCGAAGCCCACCTGTTCCAAACGAACCAGCCACCGGCTGGCAGCCCGGCCTACGCGCGCGCTCCAGAGAACCGAGCCGAAGTAGTAGGCCACGGGCGCAAGGTCGCGGTTCACGGGCGTGTCCGCACGGGGCGCAATCGCGGCGGCGAGCTGTTCCATTCGATCCGGCGCCATGCGGAAGGGAAGGTAGTACTCGCGAACGTAGCTGGTCTCAATGGCCCGCGCTTGCAGGCGCTCCACGAGCTGGCCGGGCCGGCTGAGGAGCACGCCGCCGGTTTTGGACGCGAAGAAGTGGACGCTGGAGCCGGGCAGGAAGCTCACTTCCGGAAACACGTCGCGGAGCGTCCGGTGGAGGCAGCGCAGGAAAGCAGCCAGCTCCGGGCTGATGTAGTTCTCAGAGGCGGTGACCCGGAAGGAGAAGACGCCGCCGGGCCGGAGCCTGGAGGCGGCCTCCCGGAAGAACTCCACGGTATAGAAGCGGTTGAGCTGCGCGGTCTCGGGATCCGGCAGTCCGGCGATGATGACGTCGTAGGAATCGCGCACCGTCTTCAGGTACCGCCGCCCGTCCATGGCGTGCGCACGCACCCTGGGATCGTCCCGCGCGGCTTCGGGGAAGTGCGTGCGGGCAAGATTCAGGATCTCCGGATCGAGCTCCACATAGTCCAGGCGCTTTACGCCGCGGTGCTTGAGCACTTCGGTGAGGCTGCCGTTGACGCCCCCGCCGATGAGCAGTACGGCCTCGGGCGCGGGATGCTGGAGCAGCGCGTAGTGAACCGCTTCTTCGGCGGCCTGGAGGTCGGGCACGGTGGCCACGGCCAAGCCGTTTTCGTAGAGGGTCGTGCCGCCCTCGTGGCTCGCCAGAACCAGGTTGCCGTAAATCGAGTTCGCCGTCGCGACAAGGTCGAAGGGACGCCAGAGGCGGGCGAGCGAGATCTTCTCCAGGCTCGGCGCAGCAATCGGGATCAGCCACACGCCGAAGACGGCCGCGATCAGGGCCGCGGCGGTGAGGCGCGCCGCCCGGCGGCGGGCGAGCAGGCAGGCGGCTGCGCAGAGGTTCAGTGCCGCCAGCACAAACGAGATCGGCAGCGGGCCGGCGTGAGGCAACAGCACGAGCCCGGAAACAAGTCCTCCGGCGGCCCAACCGAGAGCTTCGATCAGATAGACGCTTCGGGTTGCCTCGGCGGTCCGAGCGCCGGCCTCCTCGCGCCACAGCGCGCTCGCCGCGGCGAAAAGCCAGCCGCCGAGGATGCAGACGGGAGCGAGCGCAGCCATCGAAACCGCGAAGATGAAACCGGGACCTTGGATCTCGCCCGGAACGGTTTGGAGAGCGCTCTTGGCGAAGCGCGCGGCGAGAATGGTGGCGGGCAGCATCACGGCGAAAACGATCACCAGTACAGCGGTCAGCCTGCGAGGGGGAATGCGCCCCGGCCGGATCTTGCCGGCCAGCCCGCTGCCTGCCGCCGTCCACAGCAGCCAGCTTGCGAGCATGAAGCCCAGGGAGATCTCCGCGCCGGAAAACAGGACGAGCAGTTCGCGCATGAGGACGACCTGCGCCGTCACGGAGGTGAACCCAATGAGGAAGATTACTGCCCGCAGCGTCCGCATGGCCGGCTGATAGACTCTGATTATGGCTCTCGAAGGGGAGGCCGTGGGCCGCCGGGAAGCGTTGATCCGCGTCCTTCGCGCCGGCGCCGCAGCGGCAGGCGCCGCCGGGCTGGGCTTCTGGCTCAGCAGCCGGAGCAGGTACCCGGAGGAGCCGCCCGCTCCTTATATCAAGAAGAGCCACGCTGTCCCGAGAGACGCATCTCTGCCTGAGATGGCCGTGGTTCAGGGCGACAACCCCCGCCAGGCGCTGCGCCGCGCCGTCGCCGAGCTGGGCGGCATGAGCAGGTTCATTGCGCGGGGCGATGTGGTAGTCATCAAGCCCAACGTCTCCTGGGACCGCACGCCAGAGCAGGCGGCCAACACAAATCCCCTGGTGGTGGCGGAAATGGTCCGGCTGTGTTCCGAGGCCGGCGCGAAGACGGTCATCGTCACCGACGTCTCAATCAACGAACCTCACCGGTGCTTCCAGCGCAGCGGCATCGCGGAGGCCGCCAGGAGCGAAGGCGCGCGGGTGGTGCTGCCCGAGCCGCGCCTTTTCCGCCGTGTGAACATCCGCGGCAACCTGCTGGGGGAGTGGCCCGTCCTCGAACCGTTCCTTAACGCAGACAAGCTCATCAACCTCCCCATCGCCAAGAGCCACAGCCTCACCAGCGTCACCCTGGGCCTCAAGAACTGGTACGGGATTCTCGGAGGGCAGCGCCAGCGGCTGCACCAGCGGATCCACGAAAGCCTGGCCGATCTGGGCGATTTCGCGCGCCCGACGCTCACCGTCATCGACGCTTACAGAGTGATGTTGCGGGGAGGACCAAGCGGAGGGAGCCTCGAAGACGTGGCGCTCAAGAAGACGCTGATCGCGGGCACAGACCCGGTGGCTCTGGATGCCTACGCCGCCAAGGCTTACTGGAACCTGGAAGCGGACGATCTGCTCTACCTGCGTCTGGCGGAAAAGCGGGGGCTGGGAACGCCGGCGTTTGAGAATCTCAGAACTCGTGTGATCGCGATCTAGACGCTACAGCTCGCGGCGGTTTTCGAGGGACTTGGACATCGTCACTTCGTCGGCGAACTCCAGGTCGCTGCCGACGGGGATGCCCATGGCGATGCGGGTCACTTTCAGGCCGAGCGGCTTCAGCAGGCGCGCCAGATATGCCGCCGTCGCCTCCCCCTCCACGTTGGGATTGGTGGCCAGGATGATCTCCCGCACTTCCCCGCCCTCGAGCCTCTCCAGCAGGTTCTTGATCTTGAGCTGATCCGGCCCCACCCCGCGCAACGGCGAGATGGCCCCGTGCAACACGTGGTACATGCCCTGGAACTGCCGCGTGGTCTCGACCGGCAGAATGTTGTGGGGCTCTTCGACCACGCAAACTACGGAGCGGTCCCGGTGCGGGTCCTGGCAGAAGGGGCAGAGCTCACTCTCGCTGACGTTGTTGCAGACCCGGCACAGGCCCAGCCTGCTCTTGACGTCGAGCACGGCCTCGACCAGCCGCTCGGCATCCTCGCGGGAGCCGCGCAGGACGTGGAACGCCAGGCGCTGCGCCGATTTCTGGCCGATGCCGGGAAGGCGCTTGAACTCCTGGATCAGGCGGGCGAGCGGTTCGGCAAAGTCGGGCATGGTCTACATCAGGCCCGGGGGCAGTCCCAGGCCGCCGAGAAAGCCGCTGGTCTTCTGCTGGATGCCCTCGTCCACCTTCTTGGAGGCCTCGTTGCAGGCGGCCATGACCATGTCCTGGAGCATCTCGACGTCGCCGGCGACCTCGGGGTCGATCTTGACGCTGAGCACGTTCTTCTGACCGCTCATCGTCACCGTTACCATGCCGCCGCCCGCGGAGGCTTCCACGCGGATCTGCGCGATCTCCGCCTGGAGCCGCTCCTGCATCTCGCGGGCCTGCTTCATCATCATCTGCATGTTGCCGGGTAGTTTCATGGCTACTCCTGGGAATATTCTTTCAGGTCGCGGACTGCGCGGACCTGGCCGCCGAAGGTCTCGCGGAATCGCTGGACCTCCGGGTGGGCCAGCGCCCGCTGGGCGAGCTCTTCATCAACCTGCGCCGCGGTCTCCTGCGGCGGCGGCGCAGGGGCGTCGGTGAATGTCAATTGGAACTT
This sequence comes from Bryobacteraceae bacterium, assembly GCA_041946685.1. GTDB lineage: Bacteria > Acidobacteriota > Terriglobia > Bryobacterales > Bryobacteraceae > JBHGAV01. The sequence goes on from JBHGAV010000063.1 coordinate 12,485, forward strand.
CGTGTTCCCCGCGCCGATGTGCTTGAGCGCCTTCTGGAGTTCGCCGTTCCGAAGCGAGAGCTTCAGCTCGGCCGGGACCTGGATCTTCAGCCCGTCGGGCCCTTCCGCGATCTGCGAGTGCTGGATGGCGTCGGCCGAGTAGGGCATCTTCAGCTCGGTGAACGCCGCGTGCAGTTTCGCCTGCCAGCCGCCGGTCTTGGCCTGCGGCGCCGGCTTGGGTGGAGCGGGCTTGGGAGCGGCGGGCGTTCCGGCGAGCGACGCCAGGGCCTCTTCGATGGGAAGCAGCTTGCCGGCCTGGACCATGCGCAGCAGGCCGATCTCCATGTGCAGCCTGGGCTGGGTGGATCTCTGCAAGTCCCCGTATAGATCCAGCGTCAGGTGGAGGCAGCGCGTCAGGTCCTCTTCGCTGAAGCCGGCGGCGATCCTGGCCAGCCGCTCGCGCTCGGCGGGGGAAGCCGCGATCAGCCGGGTGTCCGCGCCCGCGATCTTGGCCACAATCAGGTTTCGGAAGTAGCCGGCCAGCTCGCGGCAGAAGTGGTGCAGGTTGTGGCCGTTGCGCTCCAGTTCGGCGACCACCTCGAGCATGCGCCGCGAGTCGGACGAAGCCAGCGCCTCGGTGACCTGCCCCAGCGAATCGAGCGAGAACGCGCCGAGCAGCGCCCGTACGTCGGCCGCCTTCAGCTCCGAGCCGCAGCAGGCGATGGCTTGATCGAGGGCCGAGAGCGAATCGCGCACGCTCCCGTCGCCCGCCTGGGCCAGCACCGCCAGGACCTCCGCGTCGGCCTGGATGCTCTCCTGTCCGCAGATCCGCTCCAGGAGGGCCACGACCTGATCGAATTCGACCGACCGGAAACTGAAGTGCTGGCAGCGCGAGGCGATGGTCGCGGGGATCTTGTGCGCCTCGGTGGTGCAGAGCACGAAGACGACCCATTCGGGAGGTTCTTCGAGCGTCTTGAGCAGGGCGTTGAAGGCCTCGCTGGTGATCTGGTGGGCCTCGTCGATGATGAAGACCTTGTAGCGGTCGCGCGCCGGCCGGTAGCGGACGTTCTCCCGGAGCTCGCGCATCTCGTTGATGCCGCGATTGGAGGCGGCGTCGATCTCGATAACGTCCGGGGCTCCGCCGGCGGCGATTTCGAGGCAACTGGGACAGACGCCGCAAGGCGTGGCGGTGGGACCCGTGGTGCAGTTCAGGCAGCGCGCCAGGATGCGCGCCACGGAAGTCTTGCCCGTCCCGCGCTGTCCGGAAAAGATGTAGCCGTGCGCGATCCGGTTCTGGACGATGGCGTTTTCGAGCGTGGTCTTGACGTGTTCCTGGCTGACAAGTTCGGCGAACGTCTGCGGGCGGTACTTCCTGGCGATGACCTGGTACATGAGGGCCGGCTATTGAAGAATTGCCAGGCCCTGGGAGATCCGCGGCACACGAGCTAAACCACTACCGTTGCTTCCTTCCGGACCTGGCGGGGTTTGCAGCCGCCCATTGCACGGAGCCCAGAGCCTGACAAACACCCATGCTAGCAGACTGGCGGGCCGCTATCCCATTCCAGGCTTCTTGACCGGGATCTCTATCAGGGTGACCGCCGCGCCGGCCTCGGTCGCACGCGTGGCCAGCTTCACGCGGATGGGGTCCACGTAGCACGCGCTTGTTTGCGACGTGCAGTAGTAAACAACGGTGTCGATCGTCAGCTCTGCGCGCCCGCCGGCCTGCTGGATGGGAACCCGCAATGGAAACCCAGCCTTCTTGAAATCGACCTGGTCCGGCTGGAGCGCGAAGCGGAAGCCGTCAGCATCCGCCGCCCGCCACCGCATATAGAACGGTGCGTCCAGATTGAACTTGTATCCTTCGGGCAGCACGATGTTGAGCGCGAGCAGGGAACTGCCCGCCTTCACCTCGCGCTCTCCCAAGTCGAGCATGCGGCCGCGGAAGCGATCCATCCGGCCCTGCGAGAGTCTTTCCAGGCCCTTAAGCTCGAGACTTGAAACCGACCTGGAGGCGGGATCGTACACCCGGACCTGGTGATTGTTCGTGTCGGCGATGTAGAGCTTCCCGCCTAACCAGGCCAGACCTCCCGGCTCGTCGAAGGCCGCCGCGGACGCCTTCCCGTCCGCAAATGCCTTCTTGCCGCTGCCCGCAACCGTGCTCACGCGCCGCTTGACGGGGTCGATCACTTTGATACGGCTGTTATATGTGTCGGCCACCCAGATCAACCCGTCGCGCCAAGCCACTCCCAGCGGATGCTGTAGCAGCGCCCTGCCCGCTTCGCCGTCCACATCCCCGAACTTGAACAGACCCTCGCCGACGAGAGTACTTACCCTTCCGCCCGCGCCCAGGCCCGCTTCCCTGACCGAGCTGGTTTCGCTGTCGGCGAAGTACAGCTTGCGCCCGTCGGTGGCAATGCCGCTAGGCTGAGCCAGGGCCGCCTTGGCAAGTTCCCCGTCGATAATCTCCTCGGCGCCCGAGCCGGCATAGGGACGCGCTTCCCAGGTCTTGATATCGGCGACCCAAAGCTGGTGCGCTCCGGCCATAGCGATGTACATTTTGCCCTGATGCACGAGCAGGTCCCAAGGAGAATTCAGGTCGGTCGCGGTCCCCTTGCCGCCGCGGCCGGCTCCGGGGGCCTGCCGTCCGGAGCCCAGCACGGTAGCGACCCTTCGCGTCTTCAGATCCGCCGCCCGCACCAGGTGATTCTCCGTGTCGGCGACATAGAGCACGCCGCCGGAGAGGAATGTGCCTTGCGGGTGACGGAACCGGGCTTCCTCAAAGCTGCCGTCGTCGCGGCCCTCTTCTCCGCTTCCGATCACGTCCAGGATTTCGCCGCCGGCGCTGGTGACCAGGATGCGGTGGTGGTTCGAGTCGGTGATAAACAGGCGGCCTCCCGCCTCATCGCTCGAAACCTTGCCCGGGAAGTTGAGCAGCGTGTTGGCCCGCCGCGCCTCCTCCAGCGCCAGATTCAGCGGGCTGCGCTTGAGGTGGCCCTTCTTGTCGAAGTAAGGGATGGCCTGGGAGAGGACCCTGTCGAATGGCTCATACACGCCTTCTCCGGAGAATTGCCCGATGATCTTACCCGCAGGGTTGATCAGAACGAGGGTCGGCCAGGCGCGCGCGGCGTAGCTCTGCCACACCTCGAAGGCGGAATCGTTCACGACGGGGTGGCGGATCCTGTACCTGAGAATCGCCTTGCGGATCTGGGCGGTGTCTTTCTCATTGTCGAACTTGGCCGAGTGAACCCCGATCACCACCAACTCCTGGCTGTACTTGGTCTCCAGCCTGGCAAGGTCGGGCAGAATGTGCATACAGTTAATGCAGCAGAAGGTCCAGAAGTCGAGCAGCACAAACTTGCCCCTGAGGTCTCGCAGGCGCAGCGGCGAGGCGGTGTTAAGCCACTCCATCCCAGAGGGGAATTCGGGAGCGTTTACCGTGCCTTCCAAGACTTCGGACGCAAGCATCTGTCCCCCTTCTTTCCGCTGGGCGCTGTAAGCGGCAAGCAGACCCGCGACCAGGAGCGGCAAGGCAACGTAGAGAGCCCTGCGGCCCGCGCCGCTAATTCGGAGCGTCGCCATGGTGGTTCTCCAGGAAGTGCTGGTCGATCGGCTTCCTGCCGCGAAAGCCGTCTTCCACTTCGTGCCAGTAGCCAATCTCCTTCTCCCCAACCTTCCAGCAGAGGCAGACCTCCCGGCCCTGGAACGTGGTAGGGAAATCGATCAACCCAGCCTCCAAGTCCTTGATCTGGCAACCGTATTCCTGAACAGCCTCGATCGCCTCTTTCAAGCGGCCGGCGAGCGCGGCCTGGCGCGCCCGCGCCTGGATGACCTGGTCCTGGTGCAACAGGGCCCCTCCGGACTGGCTGACGTGGCGGGCCACATCGGCAAGGCCGGTAACTACCCGGGCCAGGTCGTCACGCAGGCTCATGGCCTGGCGCAGGTCTCCTTCCAGGCTGCCCAGCAAAGCTTCCGCCTGGCTCAGATGGAAACGGCGTGGCATAGGCTAAGCCGCGTAGTGCGTCGCGACGTACCTATTTAGGATGCTCGTGAACTCTTCAACGATGCTGTCTCCCCGCAGCGTCGCGGCCAGGCGCCCGTCGATGTAAACGGGAGCCGTGGGTTCCTCGAACGTGCCCGGAAGCGATATGCCGATGTGGGCGTGCTTGGACTCGCCGGGGCCGTTTACCACGCAGCCCATGACGGCGACCCTCAGGTCCTCCACTCCCGGGTACTGCTGTTTCCAAACCGGCATCTGCTCCCGCAGATACGCCTGGATGCGCCCGGCCATCTCCTGGAAGAACGTGCTGGTGGTCCGTCCGCAGCCGGGGCAGGCGGTGACCTGGGGACTGAAGCTCCTCAGGCCGAGCGACTGGAGGATCTGCTGGCTGACGAACACTTCTTCGGTTCTGTCCCCGCCGGGAGCGGGGGTGAGCGAGACACGGATGGTGTCGCCGATTCCCTCCTGAAGAAGAATGGACATGCCCGCCACGGAGGCGACGATCCCCTTGGCGCCCAGACCGGCTTCGGTGAGCCCCAGGTGCAGTGGGTAGTCGCAGGCCGCGGCCAGCTTCCGGTAGACCTCGATAAGGTCCTGGACGCCGCTGACCTTGGCGCTCAGGACGATCCGGTCATGGGGCAGGCCGTAGCGCTCGGCGGCCTCGGCCGATTCGACGGCGCTCGCAACCAGGGCGTTCCGCACGACCTCGTCAGCTCCCAGGGGCTCTGTTGCGCGCGAATTCTCGTCCATCATCCTCGCCAGCAGGGACTGGTCGAGCGAGCCCCAATTGACGCCGATCCGCACCGGCTTGCCGTACTCGATCGCCGCCTCGATCATGGTGCGGAAATTGTCGTCATGCTTCTTGCCGATGTTCACGTTCCCCGGGTTGATTCGGTACTTGGCGAGCGCCTTGGCGCACTCGGGGTACTTCTTGAGCAGGATGTGGCCGTTGTAGTGAAAATCCCCGATGATGGGCACCTCCACGGCAGCGACGATCCGCGGCACGGCCTCGGCTGCCGCCTCGGTGTTCACCGTGACCCGGACCAGCTCGGAGCCGGCCCGAGCAAGGGCTGTCACCTGGGCGACAGTCGCGTCCGGGTCGGCGGTATCCGTGTTGGTCATGGACTGCACGACGATCGGATGACCGCTTCCGATCTTGACACCACCGACGTCAGTGACGACAGCCTTCCGGCGGGAAATCGCAGGCATTGTTGTCCCTGTACCTTCAGTCTAGCAACCGCTTCGGTATACTGAGCATAGGAGCAGGGATAACGTTGTCCATCCGCGCGATTGTGCGGCTTGCCGCGCACACCCAGACGCTGCCGCTCTTGGCAGCCCAGGAGGAGACCCTCATCGGCGGGCAGGCCGTGATGGAGGGCGTCATGATGCGGGCTCCGCACAGCTACTGCGTGGCCGTCCGCAAGACGGACGGAGAGGTAATTACCGACGAAATGGCCGTCGCACGCCTTTCGGAACGATATCCCTGGCTCAAGTACCCGATTCTGCGCGGAGTGGGCACCTTGGGCCAGGCCATGTACCTGGGGATCAAGGCGCTGCGCTTCTCGGCGAACGCCGCGATGCCGGAGAAGGCCGAGGGGAAGGGCCAGATAGAGATTTCTCCCTGGCTGATGACGCTAAACCTGGCTTTCTCGCTGGCCTTCTTCATCTTCCTCTACAAGTTCGTGCCGCTTTACCTGGCCACGCTGCTTGGGAAATGGTTTCCGGCCGTCAATGGCCGCATCCTGTTCAACCTCACGGACGGGATTCTCCGTATCCTCATCTTCCTGCTCTTCCTATACGGGATTTCCCTGTGGAAGGACATCCGGCGCGTTTTCGAGTACCACGGCGCGGAGCACAAGGTTGTGTACAACTTCGAATCCGGCCTGCCGCTGACCGTCGAGAACGCCCGCGATTTCACGACCCTGCACCCGCGCTGCGGAACCAGCTTTCTGCTGGTCGTGATGGTGCTCGCCATCGGCGTCTACGCCCTTGTGCCATTTGACGGTTTCCTCATGAAGTTTGTGTCCCGCGTCGCGCTGCTGCCGGTCATCGCGGGCATCAGCTACGAGCTGGTGCGATTCGCAGCCAGGCACCGGCGCTCGGTGCTGGCCGCGCTGACGACGCCGGGACTCTGGCTCCAGCGCATTACCACCCAGCCTCCCGCCGACGACCAGATTGCCGTCGCCATCCGCGCCCTGGAAGGCGCCATGGCTCTCGAAGACGCGCAGGGCGGCGAGCTCGTGGTTTCCTGACGGACTCCCGATGCAATACACACAGAAACTGGATGAGATCGAGGCGCGGTTCGAGAATCTGACCGGCCAGTTGGCCGACCCGCAGGTGCTCGGCGAAGCCGACCTCTATCGCAAGACCGCCAAGGCGCACAGCGAGTTGGCGGAGATCGTCTCCAGATACAGGGAGTGGAAGCAGGCGGCCGCGCACGCCGGCGAGGCCCGCCTCATGCTCGAAGACGCCGACCCCGAGCTTCAGAAGATGGCCGCCGAGGAACTGGAGCGCCTGGAGCCGGAGCTGGCGAGGCTCGAGGAGGAACTCAAGCTGTTGCTGCTGCCCAAGGACCCGCACGACGACAAGGACGTCGTCCTGGAAATCCGCGCCGGAACCGGCGGCGACGAGGCTACGCTGTTCGCCGCGGAGATCTTCCGCATGTACTCGCGCTACGCGGAGTCGCAGGGCTGGAAGGTCGAAATCAGCTCGACCAGCGAATCCGCCATCGGCGGGGCGAAAGAAGTCATTGCCCTGATCAGCGGCGACAAGGTCTATAGCAAGCTCAAATACGAGAGCGGCGTGCACCGCGTGCAACGCGTGCCGGTCACCGAGCAGCAGGGCCGGGTTCACACCTCGGCCATCACCGTCGCCGTGCTCCCGGAAGCCGACGAGGTCGAGGTCCAGATCGACCCCAAGGACATCCGTATCGACACCTTCTGCTCCTCCGGCCCCGGCGGGCAGTCGGTCAATACGACCTACTCCGCGGTCCGCATCACGCACCTGCCGACCAACCTGGTGGTTTCCTGCCAGGACGAGAAATCGCAGATCAAGAACCGGGCCAAGGCGCTGCGCGTGCTGCGCAGCCGGCTGTACGAGTTGGAATTGGAGAAGCAGCGAGCCCAGATCGGCGCCGAGCGGCGCAGCATGGTGGGCAGCGGCGACCGCAGCGAAAAGATCCGCACCTATAACTTCCCGCAGAACCGGGTCACCGACCATCGCATCGGGCTGACTCTTCACCAGCTCGACATGATTATGGACGGGCGCCTCGATCCGATCATCGACGCGCTGACCACTTACTACCAGGCGGAGAAATTGAAGCAGGAGACCGCCCTCGTCCCTCCCGCCCATGACGGTTCAAACCGCGCTCCAGCAGGGCTCCAGACTTCTTGAGGATGCCGGCGTCGCGGTCCCGCGCCTGACCGCCGAAGTGCTCTTGTGCCATGCGCTCGGCCGGGAGCGCTCCTACTTGTACAGCCACCCGGAAGCGGAACTGGAGGACGTGGCCCGGATCCACTACGGCCGCTACCTGCACGAGCGGCTCCAGGGGAAGCCGACGCAGTACATCACACGGCGGCAGGAGTTTTACGGCCGCGAGTTCGTGGTGAGTCCCGACGTGCTGATTCCCCGCCCCGAGACCGAGCACGTGGTGGAAGCGGCGCTGGCTCTGAACAGCCGCATCCACCGGGTTGTCGACGTGGGCTGCGGCTCCGGAGCCATCGCCGTCACACTGCGCCTGGAGATGGGCTGCCAGGTGTGGGGCACGGATGTGTCCCTCGCCGCCCTCAAGGTGGCGGCGGCCAATGCCGCGAGGCTGGATGCGCCGGTTCACTTCATCGCCTGCGACCTGGCCTCCGCTCTCGGGGCGCGGACGATGGATCTCGTCGTCTCGAATCCTCCTTACGTGGCGCTTTCAGACGAAGCTGGTCTCCAGCGCGAGGTGCGCGACTGGGAACCGCACGTGGCGCTGTTCGCCGGACAGACCGGCCTGGAGATCTACGCCCGACTCCTGGCGGAGGCCGAGCGGGTTCTCCGCCCGGGCGGCGCATTGATCGTTGAACTCGGCTTCAAGACCTGCGACCACGTTCGCGCCATGCTTGGCCCCGTGTGGCAGGATGTTCAGGTGAAGCCCGACCTGGCGGGCATACCGCGGGTCCTGGCGGCGAGGTTGGAATGAGGATCATTTTCCACGTGGACATGGATGCCTTCTTCGTCTCCGTGGAGGAGCTGCTGGACCCGTCGCTCAAGGGCAAGCCCGTGGTGGTGGGAGGCAAGCCCGACCAGCGGGGGGTGGTCTCGGCCGCGTCCTACGCCGTGCGCAAGTTCGGCGTCCACTCGGCCATGCCGCTGAGGACCGCGTACAAGCTCTGCCCGCAGGCGATCTTCCTCGACGGCCATCCGCACCTTTACCGCGAGTACTCGGACCGGGCCTACGCGGTCTTTCAGTCTTTCTCTCCGCAGGTCGAGATGGCCTCGGTCGACGAAGCCTACTTGGACATGACGGGCACCGAGCGGCTGCATGGCCCGCCCCTGGCGGCCGCGCACAAGCTCCACGAGAAGATGAAGCGCGAGACCGGGCTGAACTGCTCGATCGGCATCGGCGTCTCGCGCCTCGTCGCCAAGGTGGCCTCCGACCAGGCCAAGCCCAACGGCGTGCTCTTCGTGCTGCCGGGCATGGAGGCGCGCTGGCTGGCGCCGCTCGACGTGCGCAAGATCCCCGGCGTCGGCAAGGTCACCGAAAAGCGTCTGCACGACTTCGGCATCCGCAGGGTGGGAGATCTGGCGAAGCTGGACGAGTCCTTCCTCGACGAGCATTTCGGCGAGTGGGGACGCGCCATGGCGGGCAAGGCCCGGGGAGAGGACGCCGGAAGCTGGTTCGACGGCGCTATCGGCGAGGAGGAGGCGCCGAAGTCCATCAGCCACGAGCACACCTTCGACCAGGACACGGCCGACCGCGAACGCATCGCGGCCACGCTGGCGCGCCTAGCCGAGATGGTCGGGAGGCGCCTGCGCGAGCACGGCCTTTTCGCCCGAACGATCCAGCTCAAGCTGCGCTACCAGGACTTCAGGACGATTACGCGAGCCCGCACGCTCGATCACGGAACACAGCTCGACACCGAGATTCACCGCGAGGCGCGGGCGCTTCTGGGCGCCAACTGGAACGGCCGCCCGGTGCGCCTGCTGGGCGTTCACGCCTCTTCGCTGGAGGAGCAGCCGGGGCAGTTGAGCCTTCTTGAACCGGAGCGGGACGAGCGATGGAGCAAGGCGCTCTCGGCGGCGGATCGCATCCGGGACCGGTACGGCGAATCGGCCGTGTCGCTGGCCAGAGGTCTCAGAGGCAGCTTCCGCGA
>JBHGAV010000064.1:0-21592 GCA_041946685.1 Bryobacteraceae bacterium
CGAACCCGCGACGTCCAGCTTGGGAAGCTGGCATTCTACCACTGAATTACTCCCGCCCTCGGGAGGTGCAGTCACGAGCCAGGCCCTTGCCGCTCGCCTGCACCCAAATTCTACCAAAAACGGCACTTCCCGCCTAGCCCTTTCCCGCCGTCCCGGGGCCTGCCGGTGACCGCGTGATATCCTCCGGGCGGCACAGGAGTGAACCCATGCCAGCCTTCGCTAACCTCGCCCTCCAACTTGCCGACCTGCGCGGCGACAGCATCCGGGACATCGTGCGCGTGGAACTCGCCGCTGTCTCCGACGCCACTCGGTACTGCAACCGGGAACGCGTCCAGGGCGAATTGACACTGACCGGCATTGCCTGCGATCCCAACCCGCTTTACCGCCTCACTGTGTCGCCCGACTGCTACCGGCCCCGCCAGGTCTTCGTTACCCTGAAACCGGGCCAGACGGTTACCCGGGAGCTGGCCTTTCCGGTCGAGCCCGCCAAGGTCCGCCGGGTCCTGGCACCCCCCTACGAATTTCTCCCCCCTCCCCTGCGCAGCATCCTGGAACCCGCCGCCTACGCCGGCCTCCGGCCTCTCCAATTGGCCTGCCTGCTCAACCTCGCGGCCAAGACTTCGGCCACCCTTCTCGGTGACGGCCGCTCCTGCCTTGACCACCTCAACGGAATCGTGAAGATCCAGCAGGACCGTATTCTCGCCAGAACCCGGGCCGCCCTGGAAGAGGAAACCTCCCAGTCCCCCCTCTTCCGGCGAGTTTCCGGCCGGCTGCATCCCCCGCCGCCTGGATACCGCCCCGCCCGCAGTTACAAGACCATGGACAAGCACGGCAATCTCCAGCTCACCTTCTTTCGCCGCGGCGAAGCCGGGGATGATTACCTTGTGGACGCTGACATCGACGAGGCCCGCAGCATCCAGCACGTCTTCGAGGTGGCCCGCAATGCGATCGCCGGGCGAACGCACCCTTACAACGTCCGCGAGATCCTCATTGCCACGCAGGGAATCGACCCGGGTTACTCGTTCCTGTTTGCTTGACGATACGTCAACGCCGCAGCGGATCTTCCAGTCGCCCGGCAGGGGGCCCGAGCAGGTCAGGCCCCCTGCCGGAAAAGGTCAGAACCAGAACCTCGCCTCAAGCTGAATCGAGCGCATCGCCATCGCTCCCGTGGCCGCGCCGAAACCGGCCGTGGCGGGTGTCAATCGGTTCCTATTCAAGCTGCCGTCAGCATTGTATTGGTTGTTCACGATGGTCGTCGGATTCGCCGGGCTGGACAGCACCATGGTGGTCTGGAACGCGTTGAATGTCACGGTGTTGAACACGTTGTAGGCATCGGCACGGAGTTGCAATCGCCGGGTTTCGGACTTGCCGATGACAAAGAACCGGCTGATGGAGAGATTCATCTGATGGTCGGGGCACCCGCGCAGCAGGTACGATCCCGATTCGTCGCCGATGCTGCCGTACCCGGGTCCTGCGAACGCGGCGGTGTTGAATTGCCTGTACCGATCGCCCGAGCAACCCGATCCGGGATCCCCCACGATACGGATGCGGCCGGCATAGGAAGGCGAGCCCGTTATGTTCACGTTCCCACCTCCAGTCTGATACGAGTAGGTGACATCATAGGGAACCCCGGTTCCCGCCTGGGCTGTGGTAGATAGCTGCCAGTGGCTGACCCCGAAGGACAAAGCCTTCGCGCCCAGGTTCACCTTGGGAATCTGGTACACGCCCCAAAGCTTGAGCGTGTGGCGCCGCGTGCCAACATCACGAAGTATCGAATCGAGCTTGGGCTGGAGGCTCGACCACCGCAAGCTGCCGTCCGCCGAATGTTCGAAGTGGGGCGGCGACAGCATGTTGCCGACGTTCCGCAGGCCGATCACGTAATTGCCGCCGAAGCTCAGGCCGTGACTCGCCTGCTTGTTGATCGACATCTGTATGGTGTCGTAACGGTTCCAGGCGTAAGGCCAGGACGCAGTGATGGAGCCGATGCCGCGATACGGGCGCAGCAAGTTGGTGTTGACGGACGTGGCGCCCGGCACGGAACTTGTTCCCAGGGTCGGGTCCTGGTACTGCGACTGATAGGCTGTTCCGAGGTCCGGGGCGTTCAGGTCCATGGGGAGCTGCCCGGCGGTGGTCCCCACGGTGCCGTACGCGATGGTGTTGTAGTTGTAAACCCCCACCCAAGATACGTCGAACGACGAACGCCACGGCAGGAGTCGTTGTACGCCGATGTTCCATTGCAGCGAGGAGGGAAGCTTCGCGTCATATTTGTAAATGGTCAGATTGGGCGGCGCAAAGTACTTGCCCACGGCGCCTGCCGCCACCTGCTGCAGGCTCGAATAGTATACGGTCATCTGCTTGGCAAACGGAGGATTTCCGAGCTGGCCGAAAACCGAATCGCCTTGCGCCCGCTCGATGAACCAACCCACGCCGGCGCGAATCACGAGGTTCTGCCCACGCGGGGAATAGGCCATGCCGAGGCGGGGGGTCGGCACGAGGAATGGTTCGGTGTAGTTTGTCTTCTCGATGCCCTTGCCGGCCACGACGATCCCATTCAAGGGATTGCCGGTATCCGGTACGATGAAACCGATCAGCGGCGCTGAACCCCGTCCGAGCGAAACGCCGGTGAGCGGGTTGACAGCCACGCGATCGACTCCCGGACACGCGCTGCCGGGCGCCACCCCCGTGGCGCAACCCGGCTGGAACAGGTAGGGCGCATCGCTCGCTTTCCACAGGTTGGGGAAGAAGTTCGACATCTGCCCACGCGAGTCGTACTGCGGTCCGTTATGCACCAGCCTGACACCCAGGTTGAGCGACAGCTTGGAGTTGACCTTCCAGTTGTCCTCCAGGTAGAAGTCCCGGTTGTGGTAAACGAACCTCCCCTCCATCTGGTTCGGGCCTTGCTGCGCGTACGACTTGAAGGACCCAATGGCCGCGTTGGCGAACCCGAACCCGGTGTCCAGCGGGTTGTTGACGTCGTTTCCGAAGTCGATCGCCCCCTCGATGGGAAGTGTGCCGGTTGTCTGCGTGCCGAGGTTCTGAATCTTCACGCTGTTCTGAAACTGGAAGCCGGCCTTGATGGTATGCATGCGCCAGACCTTGCTGACGGCCAAGGCGGCGTCAAGGGTGTAGTTCCAACACAAGAACCCGGGATACGCGATGTTGGGCGGAGCGTTGGCGATGCGGCTTCCCCACGAGTATTGCGGCTGGAGCAGAGCAACTCCGTCCTTGAACCAAGGGACATTCGTCGCCTTCAGCGCCTTCTCCTGGAATGACCCAGGGATGATCTTCAGTGAGTCCGGGAAAAGTTGAGGGAAATTGCACAGGGCGTCATTTAGCGCGCAGCGGTTCCCGTAAATGGTATTCGGAATCGCGCCGGCCTGGTTAGTCCTCGTGGAGCCGGCCGAACCCTCGAGAACCGTAGTGGGGTTCAGAACGTACGTCACTGTGGCCGAATAAATGGGGCGCCCGGGCCACACGGTGACTCTGTCGTTATAGCCCGGAATGTTCCCGAGTTGCCTGTGGACCGACGCATTCTGGCCGACATACTTGCCGAAGAACCGCAGTTTGTCTGTGGTGACGTAGTCCAGGCGCGCCGTCTGCTGATATGTCGTCGCCGTGATCTGCGGCGCCACGGTCTTGAGATTGTAGTTCAGACCCTGGACGTTGGGCTCCGGGTACATGTTCAAGATCGCCATCCCGATGGGATTGAGCCGCGACTTGGGAATGCGGCCCAGCACGCCTCCATCCTGAAAGCAGCCGGCGCGATTGGTCGATGTGCAGGGCAGCCCCGAAGCCGGGTCGGCGATGAGGTTAAAGAGGTTCCCGGCGTTGTCAGTGGTCTGCGAAAAATCGCCCTGCCGCTCGAGCAGGGTCGGCACACGGATGTAGTTGACCGCACCTTTGGTCGTGGTGGGCGAGACCTGCTCGGCAATGAAGAAGAACAGCTTGCGGTCCGGCTTGTTGGGGCGGCCGACGGGGCCCCCCAGCGAGAAGCCAAACCATCGTACGTCCGTCTTCGGCTTGGGAAGACCGTTCTGGGCGTTTACCCACGAGTTGGTGGCCCAGTTGGAACGCTTCTCGATGTCGTAGATCGTTCCGTGAAACTGGTTGGTGCCGCTCTTGGTGATGCCGACGATCTGCACCCCACTCGTACGGCCGTACTCGGCGGAATACGCGCTTGCCAGCACTTTGACCTCGGAAACCGCATCGTAGTTCAAGTTGACTCCGGGTTGGTTGCCGCCGCTGTCCACCATGACCAGACCATCTAACACCCAATTAGTTCGGCCGTTGGATTGTCTTATGCCGTCGTTGATAACGGTGTCAAAGCGGCTGGGGTATGGCATGATAGCGCTCTGCGCGCCTTGGTATAGTGTGTTGACGCCTGGCGCCAACAGAGCAGCCTGCGCGAAGAAGGTGCCCGTGATGTAGGTCGGGACTTGCTGCACCGCTGTTGTGGGGACCGTTGTGGCGCGATCGCCCGTCTGCGTCTGGAGCAGCGGCGCCTGGGCAGTCACTTCGATTGTGGTGTCAGTGCTGGCAACCTCAAGGGTGATGGTCCCGATACCGACGCGATCGCCCGCAACCACGCGGATCCCGGTACGTTCCACCTTTCTAAAGCCGGGGACCGAGACGCTGACCGTGTAGGTGTCTCCGGGTATGTTCATGATGATGAAGTCTCCCGTGGGGCCGCTGGTCGTCGGAAACACGGTGCCGCGGGTTTCGCTGATGACGCTGATCGCGGCGCCTGGAATGGCCGCTCCGGACGCGTCGGCAATAGCGCCGGTTACCGTCGACGTGTTCTGCGCGGTTGCAATTGACGCCAGCGCAAATGTAAGCAGCGCGGATACTGCAAGTTTGAAAACGGTTTCCCAAGTGCGCATGCCATCCGCCCCGGCATGCTTGATTCTGTTCCTCATTTGTCCCTCCCAGGCGAGGCGGAAGCCGCCTCCCGAAGACTCTCGACACTTAGGCCTCACGCCGGACTTGCTCGGCGTTGTCAACAACTGCGCACTCAGTTAACGTTGAAGATCCAGCGAATGTGGCGGCAATTCCCCTCTTCGTAAGCCGCCTTTTCTGTCCACACGCCCTCTCACCAAGAGCAACTTGCCATGACGAACCCTTCGACGGAGCAGGGTCCGCTCACCTCATGTAACAATGAAGTTGCGCTTACAGCCGTCACCCACTTATGTGGTTGACATATGTCTTTTACTCCTTAGATGTCGCTTTTGTCAATAGAAAATCGAAGGACAAACGGCCGCCGCAAGCGCCCTCGGGAAATCAGGGATTAAGGACGGTTAAGGCTGAGGTGCGAGGCTAAGCCGACCTGCCGACCTGTGCCGGCCCGCGGGCAGGAATGCCCACCCCATAGTGAACTCGGATTGATCTATGAACTCCTGACCTATGACACTCACCGGTCGTCAGCGCCGCAGCGGATCCTCCACCCAAGGCGGAGTCGCCTGGAGCAGGGCCCCCAATTCCGGCTCCATCTCCTCCACCCTGCACTTCATGCGCCACGCCACGTCCCGATAGCTGAAATGCCCCTTCACGCTGGTGCGCACGCGGCAGATGTACTCCACCTCGGCCAGGTCCATCTTGAACAGGAAACGGGAACGGGCGCCGAAGGGAATCAGATAGTGCGACCCCGGAGCCGGCAGGGCGTCCGCCGTCGCCAGCGCTTCGTGCATCGCCGACTCGAACTCGCCCGTAAGGCCCGCGTCCCCGACCGCCTTGGGCACCTCGAACCCGAGGGAAGTGGTGAACGCCTGCCGGTATTGATGACAGCGCCGGTGCCGGTGGAGATCCCGGTACGCCCCGATGTCCATGACGATGTCGAAAACGAAGAGCCCGCTCCGAAACGCGCGCAACAGCTCGTCCCGATCCGTGCGCGAGCGCGCCCCCAGGTCGAGGACCTCGCGCCGGCGCGCGGCGCTCCAGCCACACACCATCTCGTACAGCTCGCGAAAAGGGCGGTTGGTGACGGGGTAGAGCAGCGTGGCAACGATATCTGCCGCGGCATCGTCCGGGCGCAACAGATCCACCGCATCCACAGTGGTGCCGGCCGGCGCGGGCAGGTTCTGCTCCGCCCACAGCCGCAGGTCGCGGCGCGATTCGAGCAGGTACTGATCGGCCTCGACCCACTGCGCCAGGGTCGGCGAAACCGCTTCGCGGGGAGCGTTCTCGTCCCACCAGCAACCCGGCTCGCCGGCGCAGGCGGCGGCCATCTCGCCGGCGATATCGCGCAGTTCGGAGTACTCGGACGCCTTGAGCCGGCAGATCTGCTTTTCCAGGGTGCGGATGCTGGTCACCTGCCCCACGTTGGTGGGGATACCCAGAAAGAGCAGGTAGCGGGCCACGTCGAAGGCGCGCGCGGTGATGTTCCGCTCATAGGCGTCGGGCTTCATTTCCGCCGGCCGGGGCAGTCTCTCGGCAAGGTGCCTGGCCACGGCGGCATGGGTCTTGTTGTACGCGGCCAGCAGTCTTTCGGCGGCGGTCCGGTATCGCTCGGCGTCGGCCTGGGAGAGCTCGGGCGGAGTGAGGAAGCCGCAGCGGGAAAAATCCTGGTAGCGCGAAGACTTCGCCTGGCCGTCCCACAGCGGCTCATCCTCGATCTCGATGGCCGCCAGCTCGGAGATGCCTTCAAAACACACCACCAGGTGGCCCAGATCGGCGATCGAGGAGTGCCCGTACTGGAAGTAGAAGTGCTCCAGGAACCTGGTGGAGTCGTGCGAGCGGACCCAGTCGATGGACTGCCGGATCGAATCGGGCGAGCGGCTGTAGCGCGCCAGAGCGTAGGCACACTTCTCCGGCGGCATGGGGGCGAGCGTCAACACTCGGCGAGATCGTTCCTGAGGCATGACACGATATGATAGCTAAGTTCCATGCGTGTGCGAATCCAGAGGGTTGATCCCGACGCTTTCCTGCCCGAGTATGCTCACGGCCCCGATGAGGACGCCGGCATGGATCTGCGCGCGCTGGAAGACGCAGTGTTGGAACCCGCGGCGGCGCGCACCGTGCGTACGGGGATCGCCATCGAACTCCCCGCCGGATTCGAGGCCCAGGTGCGCCCCCGCAGCGGTCTGGCGCTCCATCACTCGATCACGCTGCCCAATGCGCCTGCGACCATCGATCCGGGATACCGGGGCGAGATCAAAGTGATCCTGCTGAACCTGGGCCGCAGCTCCTACCAGGTGCATCGCGGCGACAAGATCGCGCAGCTTGTCATCGCCCGGTACGAACAGGTCGACTGGGAAGAAGGAGAGCTGAACTCCTCCAAGCGCGGCGCGGGCGGCTTCGGCTCGTCGGGAAGGTAGACGCGTTCCCGGATCCTCAGGTGTATACTCGCTGCCAGGAGCACCCTCATGAAGACAGCGCTACCAACGATCCTCGTGCTGTTTCTGCTTCTGATTCCACTTGCAGCCCAGGAGGACGAGCCCGGCTGCAAGGACCATCCACTGTTGACGCGGATGGCCGGCTTCTACATTGAATCTTGCGAGAACGCGGAATTCGACGCCTACGAATTCAACACGGACGAGGACAAGACCGTCAGCGTGGAGGGCAAGAAGACCCAGAATCGATACTACGTGAAGGAAGGCGCGCGCAGCGTGAGCGCCTTGCAGGTGCTGCGCAACTACCTGAACGCCATCCGAAAGGCCGGCGGGACAGTGGTATGGACGGACGAGCACCTGGGCAGGGGCACCGCCAGGCTCACGGCCGGCGGCGCGGAGACCTGGATCGCGATCCGAGCCTTCGATCAGGGCGAAGGTTGCGACCTGGTCGTCGTCGAGAGGCAGGCCATGGCTCAGGAGGTGACCGCGACCCAGATGCTCGAAGCCCTGAACCGCGACGGCCGCATCGCCCTGAGCATCCAGTTCGACACCGGCAAGTCGACCATCAAGCCCGAGTCTTTGCCGATCATTGAGCAGATGACCGCCCTGCTTCAGGAGAATCCGGCGCTGAACGTCGCCGTCGAAGGCCACACGGACAACGTCGGTTCGGCCGCCGCCAACCAGGCGCTTTCCGAATCGCGGGCCAAGGCGGTGGTCGCGGCGCTGGCCGGGCGCGGCATCGCCTCGGGAAGGATGACCGCTGCGGGCTATGGCGCGAGCAGGCCCGTCGCCGGCAACGACTCCGAAGAGGGCCGCGCCAGGAACCGCCGCGTCGAACTGGTGAAGAAGTAGTCCTGGTCTACCAGCTCAGTCTCAACAGGGAGACCCCCTGGCGCGGAAGCGAGAACTCCAGACGCAGGACGCCTTTCTCGGCTCCGGCCCAGAAAGGCGATTCCAGCAGCTCGAGCTGCCCGGCGGCTTCCAGCTTTGCGTATTGCTCCGGGGTAGGTTTCTGCGGAGAGCCCATCTCCCGCCAGACGGTGTAAGCGTTGCTGTGTGTCTCATCGATCCGGAAGTGCTTGACCAGCACGCGGGCGGCCGCGGGGGGAAGCCCCGCGATCTCGACCTCGACCTGGGCCGCCGGAGCGGGGACGTCGTCGTCGTGATAGTTCCAGAGCATCACCGCCGCCTCGCGCTCGGCTACGGTCGCCATGCCGTCGATGTCCGGCTGCTGCCGGATGCTGTTCTTCAGAATCTCGTCGACGCCGAGGGCTCCGCTGCTGGTAACTTTCACGCGGCTGCCCCGCATCAGTCCGGCCATACGGAACACGTTCATCACCGGCTTGTCGATTCCGTTGGTGGCCAGGGATCGGAAGCCGTCGAAGTAGGGCTGGTCCTCGAACTCAAAGGCCCAGGTCAACAGCCCTTCCAGGTTGATGCCGTGGCGGTCGGCCAGTTCGATGCTGTGCTTGAGCATCACCGCCCGGTTGCTGGGATAGAGGGCCGTGTTCCGGTAGGCGTTCTCCGGGTAGATTCTGGCCGAGCAGGCGGCGCAACCCTCCGGATCCCACTCGCTGAGGATGACGGGCAGCTTCTTGAATGAGGGGAAGGAAGCGACGATCTCGTAGCCCCGGTTCACGCTGATGAGCTCTCTGGAGGTGCCCATCTGGATGCGCCCCGAGACCACCCGGGGCATGCCCTTGGAGTGGAAGCTGATGAAGTCCAGGGGCGAGCCGGTCTTGCCGGTGAGATGGTTCTTGCCGCTCTGGCAGTGTTCCAGAAACTGGCGCAGAAACGCGGCGGCCTTGTCTGACCCCGGATTGGTGGTGCCGGGCCCGCCGACCCGGGCCGTCGGGAGGGCGCGCTTTACGGCGTCCGCCGTGTAGTCGTAGAGCTTGTTGTACTCCTCCGGCGTGCCCTGCCAGTAGCCGATATCGGGTTCGTTCCACAACTCCCACCACCAACTCTCCACCTCCCGCCTGCCATAACGCTCGACCGAGTGCCGGACCCACCGGTAGACCAGCTCTGCCCACTTGGCATAATCCTTGGGCGGGTAGGCCCAGCCGGTAAAGATGGTGTTGTACTGCCTATCCGGGGCCCAGCTATGTTGGTAGGGCTCGGGCTTGATGGACAGGGCCTTGGGCATGAAGCCGATCTCCACCATGGGCTTGCCCTTCGCCTGGATGTAGGTATCGAAGATTCGATCCACGATGGTCCAGTCGTAGACGGGGTTGCCCGCGGCGTCCTCGGTGTAAGCGTTGGTCGAGCCCCACTTGAGCGCCGGCGTGCCGTCGCCGGTCACCAGCAGGCTGTGGGTCCGGAAATACGCGGGGGCCGAGGATGCCTGGCTGAGTTCTCCGACGAGCTTCCGGCCGTACTGCAGGTAGGTGTAGTTCGGCTCATCGTAACCGTAGTAGCGAAAAGCCTCCGTCCATGGGCCGATCCGGGCCGCCGCATCCACGCGGATGGTCACCTTCTGTTGCGCGGGCGCCGGCAGGACGGCGAAGAGCGCGGCTCCAAGCACCCAGGATCGTCGAGTCATGCGGAATCTCCCCCTCCCAGATGTTGCATTCTAACAGAGGGGGAGGCGTGAAAGACTTGCCGAAGACGTTTGGAGTCAGCCGTCGCGACCTGCTGGGAGCGGCGCCGGTGGCAGCCGGCCTGCTTGCGGGCGAGGCGCAGGCGCGTGCGGCGAGTGTCTTGGGCCTGAGGTTCAGCCCGCTCGATGAGGTGCGCCTCGGCTTGATCGGCCTCGGCCAACGGGGTTCGCATCTGCTGGCCAACTTTCTTGCTCTCGATCATGTCCGCGTGACAGCGCTTTGCGACATCGTGCGGGAACACGCGCTCCAGGCGCAACAGGTGGTCGAGAAGCACGGCCAGCCGGCGCCGGCCTTGTACGACGCGGGCGACCGGGATTTCGAGAACCTGTGCCGGAGGGACGACATAGACCTGGTGGTCATCGCCACACCCTGGCGCTGGCACTCCGAGATGGCGGCATTCGCCATGCGGCAGGCGAAGCACGTCGCCGTGGAAGTGCCCGCCGCGAGGACCCTGAAGGAATGTTGGGATCTTGTCAGCGCCTCCGAACGCAGCCGCCGGCACTGCGTCATGCTCGAAAACTGCTGCTACGGCTACAACGAGATGCTCGTGCTGAACATGGTGCGCGCCGGGCTGTTTGGCGAGCTGACCCACGGCGCGGCGGCCTACCTGCACGATCTGCGCTCGGTCTTGTTCTCCACCGCGAACGAGGGTTTGTGGAGGCGGGCCGAACACATCGGCCGCAACGGCAATCTCTATCCGACTCACGGGTTAGGTCCGGTGGCACGTTACATGGGCATCCATCGCGGGGACAGGCTGGAATCGCTGGTGTCAATGAGCTCGCCCTCCAGGTCGCTTCAAGCCTACCGGAGAAAACATCTGAACGCCTCAGACCCCCGGAGCAAGGAGACCTACCTGTGCGGCGACCAGAACACCAGCTTGATTCGCACCGCCCGCGGCCTCATGATCCGGCTGGAGCACAACGTCGTTTCGCCGCAGCCTTACGACCGCGTCAACATGATCGCCGGAACCGGCGGCATCTTTCGCGATTACCCGCCCCGTATCTTCATCGACGGGGAGACCAAAGAAGGCGAGTGGGAGACCATCGACCGCTTCAGGTCTGCGCACGAGGATCCTCTCTGGACAAGGGAGGGAGAGTTGGCGCGCAAACTCGGCGGCCACGGCGGCATGGACTTTCTGATGTGCTACCGGCTGATCCAGTGCATGCGGGAGGGGCTGGCGCCGGACATGGATGTTTATGACGCCGCCGCGTGGAGCGCCCCCGCGCCCCTGAGCGAACTCTCTGTCGCCCGCGGCGGGTCCCGGGTGGAGTTCCCGGATTTCACGCGCGGCGGATGGCGGCAGGGCCCCGGCGGCTCCTGAAGTGGATGAACGTTTTGGGGAGTCTGGTGGACGGCATGGGATTCGAAGAAAAGAAACCCACACCAGATCAGTAAGTTGCTGATTCTACGTTGCGCCAGAGGCCCTGAAAATGCTGAATAGGCAACCCCGTGGCACGTCTGTGGCACACAAGCATAAACGGCTTAGGGGAGCCCCCGCAGGGCAGACCCGCGTTGAGGTCTCGTTCACTCAGGGGGGAAATGGGCTCCGGGCGCGGTGCAGCCGCAACCCTTGTCAGAATGGCAAACCGTGGCAGAGGAGCGACCGCCGCTATGCAAGTCAGGGTTCCCGGCTGGACTCAGGTTTCCCTGCCGGCGGCTTTCGCGTCCGCTTGGTGATTCTGGCCTCGTGCTCCTTGCCCTTCTCGTCGAGGATGAAGATCTTGTCCTTCTCCACCGCCAATTGAACCGGGTCGTTGATCGTCAAATCCGCTGGCTTCGACCATCGCCACCGTAACCGCTGCTCAGCGACGTAGATCAGGTCCCCCACCTCGATCGTGTACACCTGATAGACGGCGTAGTTTGCCTGCTGCGTTGTTTCAGTACCTTCCGAGTAGGTGCCCTTACCGTACGTGGTGGTGGAACTGCTGGTTCCCGCGAAGTAGCTCGACGACTGCGAATCCAGGACCTTGCCCGTCTTCCATTCTCGTCTCTTTTCTGCCCCGGCTGCACAGGTAGCCAGAGTAGAAGCGAGGAGCATCAACGTGATCATTTTTCGCATGCGCACCCACCCTTCCTGTTAAGTAGTGCGGCTTAGGGGCCGGCTTCTCCCGCTAGATCCGCAACAGATCTCACAATCCCGCCCTCGCAGCGGCATTCTCCCGGAACAAGCTGCCGTCCCGGATGTACCGCCGCACCATTCCGACAGACCTATGCCCGGTCTGCGCCATGATACTCCGCTCGGAGGCGCCCGCGATCGCGGCTGATGTTGCCAGACCGGCCCTGAGACTGTGGCCAGCGTACCTCGCGGCGTCCAGGTCAACCGCAGACGCACGCCGCTTTACCACCAGCGCGACTGCATAGCCGGACAGCCGACCGAGTTGCACGTGACCGTGGCGGTTCACGCAACGAAAGACCGGGCCCTCTGCGATGCCTGAAACCTTCAGCCAATCCCTCAGGGCGTGAACCGGGCAGGTCCCCGGATTCGATCCGAGCGGGATCCCCACCTTGCGGCCCGCGCCCTCTTGGTCAGTCTTGCTGTGGCGTAAGGACACCACCAGGCCCTCAGTCGTGAACTCGAGGTCCGACACGTCGAGCCCCACGAGCTCTGACCGGCGGAAGGCGCCAGCGAACCCCAACAGCAGGAGCGCCCGGTCCCGGACCCCCAGGAGTCCAGCCGGCAACGCGGCTACCATGCGGCGGATATCGTCCGTGAGCGTAGGAGCCTTTGTGCGAGGCGCTGTCCCCTTGGCGCGGCGGATGCCCGCCAAGACCGTTCGGACCTCCGCAGCGGCGGCCGGGGCTTCACCGCCGGCCATCTGGTGGGCCTGGCTGATCGCCGAAAGCCGGCGGGTGATACTGGAGGCCTTGTGCGTACCCGCCAAAGCGGAGAGGTAGAGAGCCACGGTTCCAGGTGCAGCGGGGAGTGCCTGGCGGCCGTGCTCCTCGCACCAAGCGGTGAAGTGCTTCCAATCCGAGTCATAGGCGCGGACGGTGTTGGCTGCCTTCGCCTGCCGGATGTACTCCCGTGCTGCCGCTTCCACTGGCGCGAGCGGCCCCACGGCGCCGGCCTCCGGCTGAACTCTCACAAGTGCTGTTTCCATGGCCGTTCCACCTTTCTGGGTTGCGATACCTTTATCTTATCGCAACCTAGATCATATGATCGTTTGATCGTTTTGTCAAGTGGGGTTATCATAGGTCCATGAAGACGGAGAAAGCGAAACCCCAGACCACTCCAATCCACATACCGCGGGACGTTTGGTTCCTGCTTCGCCGCGTCTCCCTTCAGCGTTCATTGAAGGAGGGCGGCCGGGTGAGCATCGGTGACGTGGTGGCCAGCCTCGTGGAGCGTCACCGGAACGACCTGGAGCGGGAGATCGATTGAGGCGCCGGGGGCCAGCCGTGATCAGACCGAGTGAACACCCCCCGACACCCAAAACGCCAGATGGGACCCAAACTCACGCCGTAGGTTCCCGCCCTGACTACACACACCCAGGCTGCCCGCCCCCTCGGCCGGCGTGGGGATCAACGCGGGACATGGAGTCAGTGTCCGACCGGCAACCAGTCCACAATCGGCGCGAAGATGCCGGCCACGAAGCAGGAGCGCGCGAGGATACCCACGAACCGAATCGGAAGCGGCACGTGGGTAAACCGACTCCCATGCTTGATCGCCTGAATCTCATCCAAGAGTCTGTCTGGATCGCGCCACAGTTCCCGGTTTTCGAACACCCACGAGGGAGGCAAGGGAACCGGGTCCCGGTCACTGCGGAGACGGTTCCGGATCGAGTCCGGCAGCTCGATAGCATCGAAGAAGGCATTGACGCACCGCGTGTAGGTTAGCTGGAGTGCTGCTCCTATGGCGCAAAGGAGCACCATGAAGGGCCAGTGCGGGGCCTGCCAAGCGAGAGCGATTCGCGCGGAGAGAACGTACAGGAGACTCCCCAGGAGCAGGTACGAGAGAAACCGCATGGTTGCCGAAGCCCCGGTCCGCAGTATACTCCTGAACGGAGGCTTCCTCATATGGCAAGCGGGAGACCGCGGCTCACAATCCTGGAACAACAGATACTCGACCATTGGAAGGAGCACAGGCCGAAGATGTACGCCGGCTTGAAGCGCTCTGGAAGGCTGGTTGAAAGCGTGCGAGCTGAGGCTGAGCGCACGGCCGAGCTGAAGTCTCAGCTTGAGTCGGACCCGCGCATCCCGCCAGGCGGTGCCGCGGAATTGCTGTGGGAGTGCGGCGCCTTCTACCGCGACGAGGAGGATCAGCCCGAGCTGGGCGGCCCGGTGGAGGAGCAGTAGGGGGCATGCACCCAAGCCGCGGGCTGCGAGCAGATCCGATCAGGGCCCAATACCCGCCCGCCCCGACGATTCAGTCTCCCCGCCCCGCCTGTAAGCGGCCGCTCAACGTCAGTATGCGCAGGACCGCCCCCAGCACCTTGAGGGGCGGCTGCTTCGGGATGTCCTTCAGGTTCAGGCTCTCGTTCGAGTAGTGGAGTTCGTTCATCCCCCGCACTGGGCTGATGCCCCTAGGAGTTCCTGAGGATTCCTCAGGTCCACCGGCAGGTTGTTTCGGAGCCGCAGGTCCTCGGCTTCCTGGTAATAAACCTCCATGCACTGAGCTACCATGACTTCCACCTGTGGCCACGCCAGTTCGGGGCCGATGTTGCCCAGCTCCGCTTGCGCCTCCAGCTCCAGGCTGTACCGTTGCTGCTGGCCCCGACTCTGCGACATTCCTGCCTACTGGCGCGTCGCTTCGCAGTAAGCTCCCGAGCGAACCCTAGCTGAGGACGGGTGATGGGGAGATCTGGCAGAGCCTCCCCATGATCGCTGGCTGTCACGCTCGAGGGGCAACCACAAGCCCGAGCATCTGGATATTGCGCACAGGTTCCCTGTAAATGGGGTCATCGCCTTCGGAGCGCGCGACCAACCTGCCGGCCTGGACGTTGGCGCCGGCATCAATACGGCGGCGGACCGCCTTGCACTGGGCATCCAGCTCGCGCTGAAGGGCGAACAGGGACCGTAACTCTGACTGCTTGACGACCGCAAGCGAGTTCTTCGCCAGCCGGGTGGCGTAAGTCTGTCTGGCGCTCATGAAATAAAGCTCCTTCTCGAAGATTCTGCGCTGTAGGAGCGCATGCCAGAATATTCCACCGAAACGCGCCTGTCTGTCAATAGCTACCTCCTTTGTTTTCATATACATGCATACAGGCACTTAGTAATATGCATGCATGAGCATGACTGGTAACTTTCCTCCCTGTTGTTTGGCACTCCGCGGGTCGCTTCGGTACCCGCTGCGACTGAGTGACTCAGGCTGAGTTGTACTCAGATATCAATCTGTGTATACTAAAACTAGATTGCGGATGTCAGTAGTCCTGGACCCCAGGGACATCCGAAAGGGGTCCTCCAATAGCTCGAAGTGTTGCTCTGGAGCAATTATCCCGCATTTAGCCCTCCGAATGGGTGGCAAATGGCGGCCACAGCACGGCAGTTGCCCGGGCGCGCGGCTGAATAGCCACCACCCCTCAAAGAACAAACCGTTCACCGGAGGCGCATCTTGTTTCTATGGCCCAGTGAAGTGTTGCGATGCAGTGAGTCATTCCAGTGGCCGGTCTGTGTCCATGGCCTTGGCGGCTCAGCCGTGTGGGTTGAGCGTGACCAGTTTCTTGCCCTAGTGAGTCAGAAACTGGTCGGTGGCCTGGGGACACGGACCAAAGTGAAGCGGCTCATCTACCTCCCTCCCAAGGACAATAAGCTCCTTCGAATGGCTGTGGCGGCTCAAAGTCAGGTACGACGGAGGCGCTTCGTGGGGCAGTGGCCCGGCGGGCGGCTTGGGGGATTCAGTTACTACGAGTTCAAGAAGGAGAGGTATGGTCACGCAAAGTGAAGAGGGTTTCGGCCCGCACATGCGCGAGGTTGATGCCGCGCGCTACCTCGGGGTATCAATCGCGATGCTACGCAAGCAACGGCGCTTTGGCAAGCCGCCTGTGTACAAAAAGTTTGGTGATGCCGTTGTGTACCGGCGACGTGACCTGGACGATTTTTTGGCCGCTTGCCCCACATTCCCGAAGTCAGAAACAGCACCTCGGCCGGCAGAAGGTGCGCAATGACCGCCGCGGAGCGCGAGAACCAGCGCGTCATCGGCTTAGCATTCCGCCAGTTGCGGCGCCTTCGGACGTTCGATTTGTTCATGCGCGACGGTTCGCCTTGGGTTCGGTACCCTCGCTGCCCAAACTGGACGATTGCGGAGGCTCCATTGGACCCGCGGAGGATGAAGAGGGCGCTCGAACTCGGGCCCTTCTGGGGATTCACGTTCTCGATTAAGGCGCGCCATTGGTGCCGTTTGTGGCAGGTGCTTCGGGAGTTGGCCGAAACCGCTGGGGCGACGCCGACGCACATTCGTGAACTGACGGTGCCACCCGATATCCGCGGCGCCCTTGGCGGCCTGTCCGGGGGCGGAGGAGCGACGCAATGAACGCCTACGAATCGTGTCTCCTTGACGAAGCGAGGAGAGGAGCAACACTACAGCCGTGGGCGGTTGATCTATTGAAGCGAGCTTGTGAACACGACGGGATTGCCCTCCCTGACTCCGCGGTGCCATACCCCTCAATTACGGAAGAGGCCGCGATCGAGAGGCAGTTAGAGCCGGAGTCCGCAGAGCCAGCATCAGGCGAGCGGTCTGAACCGCCAGCGTGTGAGGCCCCAACAGAGGCAGGAAGTGCGGATTCCCGAATCGACCTTCAGGCTGGGCCGGAGGTCGAGGTGGAGGTGGAAGCCGCCGACGCGCCCGTAGATCCGCAGCCTCGCCCACCGCAGGGACCCCCGCCGCGGACTCCGCACGCCGCCCACATTGGGCAACGCCCCCCGTTCTCGCCCGGCGAGGTCGCGCGCTATTATGCTGTTCGCGCGCCGCGCATCAAGCAGACGAGCGCGAAGGAGTGGCGCGGGGCGTGCCCGCTTCATGGTGGTACTCGAGACTCCTTCGCTATCCAGGCCGAAACCGGCCTATGGCACTGTCACAGCGAGTGCAACCGCGGCGGGTCCATGATCGAGTTCGAGATGGCTTTCTCCGGCCTGGACTTCCGTGCCGCCGCGCGTGCCGTAGATGACGCCGTGGGGCGCCGCAATGGGCATAATCCCCAGGAGCGGGTGGCAGCGGAGTACACCTACACGGACGAGCGGGGCCGCCCCCTCTTCCGCGTGATCCGGCTCGAGCCCAAGAACTTCCGGCAGAAGCGATGGGATGGGCAGGGTTGGAAATGGGGACTTGGAGACACCAGGCGGGTACTCTACAACCTGGAGGCGGTCTGTGCATCGGACTTGGTTGTCTGCTGTGAGGGCGAGAAAGACGTAGAGACCCTGCGATCCCTCGGGCGCGTAGCGACCTGCAACCCGATGGGCGCTGGGAAGTGGCGGTCGGAATACTCCCAGTCGCTCAAGGGGAAGACCGTGATCATCGTGCCCGACAATGACGAGCCGGGGCGGAAGCACGCGGCTGAGGTGGCAGAATCGCTGCTCTCGATAGCCGAGCAGGTGTATGCCTCCATCGTCCCGGAGCCGCACAAAGACGTGTCGGATTGGGTTAAGGCCGCCTCTGTGGATGCCGCAGCGGTGGACAGGTGGCTAGGACAGGCTACGCGTATCGAGTCCAAGGACGACATTTACAAGTTGTGGCCGGAAGCCGCACCACCGGAAGACCACGAGGAGCACGTCTCCACCGCTGAGCCTGCTCCGCCCCCTCCGTCCCCGAGCGATGAGGATGCCCCGCCTCCAGAACTAGAGCAACCGCGTCCGGGCGCGGCGGACGGACCGCAGCGGGAGAGCCAAGCGACGAAGTTGTTGCGGCTGGTGAGCGATGTCGAGTTGTTCCATTCGCAAGATCGAGCGGCTTTTGCGCGGTTCTCCTACGGGGGTCACTTTGAGATACACCCCGTGCAGTCGAAGAGTTTCAGACAGTTCCTCCAGAGGCGCTATTACACCACCACCCGCGTTGCTCTTTCCGCAAAAGGTCTCCAGGACGGTCTTGGGGTTTTGGCCGCAAGCGCGTTGTTCGATGGCCCCGAGTTCCCAGTATTTACTCGCGTTGGATCACTAGGCGACTCCCTCTTTATCGATCTCGGGACAGACGATTGGGATGCGATCGAGATCACCTCTGAGGGCTGGGCTATCAACCCGAGCCCACCAGTCCGCTTCCGGCGCGCCCCAGGGATCCTCCCACTGCCCAAACCGATCCGGTCCCCTCACGGGAGTGAGTATCTTCGGGAACTGCTGAACACTGATTCCACCAGTCACGACCACGCTCTGGTAGTCGCTTTCCTGATGGCAACCATGCGGCCGGCGGGTCCATTCCCGGTCCTCGTGCTTTGCTCTGAGGCAGGCAGCGGAAAGACAACGTTAGCCAGGATGCTCCGGTCGTTTATTGACCCACACGTCGTCTCCGTTCGCACGCAACCCTGCAACCCGCGCGACCTGATGATCGCGGCGACCAATTCCTGGGTTATGTCGATCGACAACATCTCTCACGTGGACGATTGGCTCAGTGATTGTCTTTGCCAGCTTTCCACGGGTGGGGGCTTTGCGACCCGTGAGCTTTACAGCGACCTGGATGAGACTTTGATCAACGTTCAGCGTCCTGTCATTCTCAACGGCATCGAGGAGATAGTGACGCGCGGCGACCTGCTGGACAGGTCTTTGCTCGTGCGACTGCCCGCCATCCCTGAGTCGAAGCGACGACCAGAGCGGGAACTCTGGGGCAGGTTTGAGCAGCAGCGCCCCGCCATAATGGCATATCTGCTCGACGCCTGCGTGGGTGCCCTGGCTAACCTTGGATCCGTGCATCTGGAATCAACCCCGCGCATGGCCGACTTCGCCACCTGGGTGGCCGCCGCCGAGCCCGCCCTCGGCTGGCCGAAAGGGCATTTCATTGACTCGTACTCCGAGAATCGACAGGAAGCCACCACTATCACCCTTGAGGCGTCACCCATCGGGCGGCACGTCCTACAACTCAGGTCTGCCGTATGCGGACAGTGGGAGGGCACCGCCAAGCGTCTTCTGGAGCAGATCAACAGCCAGGCCACAATGGCGGAGCAGAAGTTGAGGTCTTGGCCCCAGACGGCTCGCGGTATGAGTAACGCTCTCCGCCGGCTGGTCCAGTCCCTCAGAAACGCCGGCGTCTGCGTGAACTTCACACGTGAATCAGGGACCCGAGAACGGGAGCGCTTGATCACAATCACATGGGGGAACGGTTACGAGAAGTGGGACACCGGATCGTGAAGTGGGACAGTGTCCCACTTCATAAAAACGCCACGGGAGAGACAAGGGCAGTCGCTGTGAGCTCGGACGTTCGGACGCAATCGGACGCACCAGCCCTATTGTTTACCCCTGACCGTTGAGCAAAAAAGAGGGAGAGGTATATGGGGAGAATAATAGGGCCGCTCCGTCCGAATCGTCCGAAATTGTCCGACCGAAGCGGCCCTGACACGGCAACCCGACACCCGCGCGACGGTCCCGCCACGGCCGCGGAGACACTAGATTCGGGACACAAGTGGGACAACTGGGACACCCCGCTACGGGGCTTCAAGGGGTTGTGTGGCAGTGACTGCTAGGCAACCACGCACACACGAGCCACGCAAAAAAGAAACGAAGGAGGAATGGCCATGGCGAACTGTTCCCTCTGTCGGCACAAGGATAGACAAACCATCGACTCGGCCTTGATCGGAGGGCAAAGCGCACGGGCGGTCGCTGCCCGGTTTCACTTGTCCAAATCAGCAGTAGCGCGCCACCAGGCCCATCTACGGCCGGTGGTTCGTGATCAAGTTGCCCAGGTGACAAAGGCTCGTGGCTTGAGTATCCACGAGGAGGTGGTCATGCTGCTAGAAGGGCTCAAGAGGGCGATGACGAGTGCTGAGGGGGAAGCGAAGGCGGGGAACTGGCAGGGCCTGCGCGGTCTGGCTGGAGAGTGCCGAAAGACCCTCGAACTGCTCGCGCGCATGAGTGGCGAACTCGAGGGAGGGTCGGACAAAGGCACCAGTGAACCGGCGGTAGTGATCATGGTGCCCTCAGTGAGCGCGCCAACGCCCAAGATCCTCCAACTCGACGTACCTGGGCAGATGGCGCCGCTGCAGATTCTGGACGCGCCAACGATCGAGACGGGGGAGTAGGGGACAAGAGACACCGTGCTCACCGAAGCCAAGCTTGTCCGGATGCGCGAGCGGCACGCCACTAGTGCGCCCGCCTCCGTAGCGGGTCAGCAAACCTTGGCAATGGAAAGACACTTCACACCCCAGGAACTCGCGGAACTTTGGAGTCTGGACCCGAGCAGCATCCGCCGACTGTTCATCGACGAACCAGGCGTGCTTCGGATCGGTCGCACAACAGCTGGCCGCTCCCGTCGAAGCTACGTCACCTTGCGGATTCCCGAGAGCGTTGTACAGCGGGTCCATGAGCGAAGATCCAGATGACTGCCGGTTTGGGTAGAATCAGACCCATGCTCACCCCCTGGCGGCGCCACCTGAAGACGTGCCGCCGTCGGAACCAGGGCCGCAACTGCGCCAAGTGTAGCTGTCCCATCTGGGCGGACGGCATTCTGAACGGCCACCGATACCGGAGGTCCCTCAAGACAAGAGACTGGGGGCGCGCCCTCCGCAAACTGGCCGAGTTGGAAGGGATGCCGCAGCTGGAAGCACCGAAGCGGAAGCCCATAGCGGAGGCCGTACAGAGCTTCCAGAAAGCGAAACAGGACGTATCAGCGGGCACGCAACGCAACTACAAGCGCGTCCTTCGCATCTTTGAGGACTTCACTGCGGCTCGTGGCCTTCAGTTCATTGACGAGGTGGACCTTGAGAACCTGACCGCGTTCCGGGCGACCCGCGAGATTGGGACACTGACTTGGGTGAAGGAACTGGAGATCCTTCGGGGCTTCTTCAGGTACTGTCTCAACGCTGAGTGGGTTCGTAGAAACTGCGCGTCCCTCATGCCAACACCGCGCAACTTGAAGCCGGCGCCGCGGGAACCCTACGAGCCAAATGAGATCATCAAGATGATCGCTGCGTGCGATGTGATCGGCCTCTACCCCTACGAGCGGTTACGCGCCCGGGCCATGGTTCTCTTGTTGCGGTACACCGGCTTGCGCATCTCGGATGTGGCCCTGCTGGCCAGAGACCGCGTGGCCGGCGGTGAGATCTTCGTGCGAACGACGAAGAACGGCAAGGTGGTGAGGCTGCCCCTGCACCCGGACCTCAAGGCCGCGCTGGAGGCTCTGCCGCTACCGAGAGGCGCCGATGGGCCCGGCTGCCCCTACTATTTCTGGAGCGGCCATGGGAGCCAGCGGGCCATGATCCGCGACGCAACCCGAACGCTCGCCGCTGTGTTCAGGTCCTCTGGCGTTCCCCACGCATGCTCTCACCGCTTCCGGCACACGCTGGCCACTGAGATCCTTGCACTCGGGGGGACGTTCGAGGACGCCGCGGACATCCTGGGCGACTCACCGGCCATCGTCCAGAAGCACTACGCGAAGTGGAGCACGCAGCGACAGGCAAGAATCTCTGGAATTCTGGCACGCCTATGGCACACGGAGAAATCGCGTCTGCAAGATGTTGATTCGACGGGGGGATTCTTGGTGGACGGCATGGGATTCGAACCCACGACCCCGGCGTTGCGAACGCCGTGCTCTCC
>JBHGAV010000065.1:0-21218 GCA_041946685.1 Bryobacteraceae bacterium
ATCGAACCCCCGAATAAAGGTTTTGCAGACCTCTGCCTTACCACTTGGCTACCGCGCCGCTGGAAGAAGCCCTTTTCTCAAACATAGCGCGCCGCAAGCGCCTCCGTCAAACCACTTCCAGTATCAGACATTTCAAATAGTGGGTCTCGGGAACCGTGAGCAGGATGGGGTGATCGGAGGATTGCGTCCGCCGCTCGAGCACACGCAGCGTCCGGCCCGTCTCCAGCGAAGCCTCGGCGACGATCGCCAGGAAATCGGCCTCGCTGAGGTGATGAGAGCAGGAGCAGGTGATGAGAACCCCGCCCTTCCCCAACAGGCGCAGGGCGCGCCGGTTGATCTCCTTGTAGCCTCGCGCCGCTCCTTCGACCCCGGCCCGCGATTTGGTGAAGGCCGGCGGGTCCAGCACCACCGTACCGAACTGGCGCCCCGCCGCGTCGTACCGGCCCAGCAGCTCAAACACGTCGGCATCCTGGAATTGCACGTTCTTGATCCCGTTGGCATCGCGGCTGGCCTTGGCCAAGCGGAGCGCGGCGGCGCTGCTGTCGGCCGTTTCCACGCTCTCGCAACGGGAGGCCAAATGCAGGGCGAAGCCGCCTCCGGAAGTGAAACAGTCCAGCGCGCGGCCGTGCGCGTGCCGGGCCGCCGCCAGGTAGTTCTCCCGCTGATCCAGAAACATGCCCGTCTTCTGTCCGTGAAGCAGATCGGCGTAGAAGGTGAGCCCGTGCATGCGGACCGTCGCCAGCTCCGGGACCTGCCCGGCCAGCACCTTCACCTCGAGCTTGAGATCTTCTTTCACGCGCGCAGCGGCGTCGTTGCGGGCCAGGATTGAGACCGGCTCGATCAATTCCTGAAGACACGAGACCAACTCGGGCGTCAGGCGGTCCATTCCCTGGCTCAGCGCCTGGAGAACAACCGACCCGGCGTAGCGGTCCACGACCAGACCCGGCAATCCGTCCGCCTCGCTGTGAACCAGGCGATAAGCGTCGCTGCCGGTGACCAGCCGGCGTCGCAGTTCCAGAGCCGCCTCCAGACGCCGGAAAAGGAAACTTCGGCCGATGGCCTCCAACCGGCTGCTGAGCATTCTCAGGCAGATCTGAGAAGTGGAGCTGTAGTGTGCGGTGCCAAGCAGTTGTTCACCCGGGCCCACTACTCTCACCGCGTCGCCGGGCGCAGCCTGGCCCCGGTCGGTCACGTCGCTCGAGAAAATCCACGGGTGTCCGGACGCGACACGCTCTTGTGCCCGGCGAGTCACGCGAACGGTCGAGCCGGGCCAGTGGGTCACGCGAGAGCTTGAAGCCGAGCGATCCTCTGCTCGGTCGAGGGATGGGTCGAGAAGAGGCGCATCAGGCTCTGGCCGCTGAACGGCTTGATGATGAACATGTGCGCGGTGGCCGGCGAGGCGTCCATGGGGATCCGCCGGGAGTAATGCTCCAGCTTCTGAAGCGCGCTGACAAGGCCGTGCGGGCCTCCGGCATAACGCGCAGCCGTGGCGTCCGCCGAGTACTCCCGCGTGCGGGAGATCGCCATCTGGATGAGCATGGCCGCAATCGGCGCCAGGATCAGCATGAACAGCGCGCCCGCGGCGCCTCCGCGGTCCTCGTCATCGCGGCTGCCGCCGAAGAAGAAGGCCATCCGGGCCAGCATGGTGATGGCCGCGGCGATGGTGGCGGCGATCGAGCTGATCAGGATGTCACGGTTCTTCACATGCCCCAGCTCGTGCGCCAGGACGCCTTCCAGTTCCCGATCGTCCATCAGCTCCAGCAGTCCGGCGGTGACGGCCACCGAGGCGTGCGAGGGATTGCGTCCTGTGGCAAAGGCATTCGGCGAGCGCTCCGCGATCACCCACAGCCGCGGCATGGGGAGCCCCATCTGCATGGTCAGGTTCTTGACCAGCGGCCCCACGCGGCGCCAAACCGCCGGGTTCTCCGTCTCGGTGACCGGCTGCGCCCTGTACATCGAAAGCGCGATCTTCTCGGAGAAGAAGTACCCGATGAAGTTCATCAGCAAGGCCATCCCGAGGCCCATGTAAAGGCCCTGCCGGCCGGCGACCGCCTGGCCGCCGACCAGCAGCAGCCCGCTCAGAACACCCAGGAGAATGACTGTCTTCAGTCCGTTCATCTTAGTTCCATTCTTGCACAACGAGGCCATGCCGGGTTCTCGCGGTCCCGCTCCCAATGAAGCATGTTGCCGTCGATATACCAGCGGGCGCGGTTCAATTCGTCCTCGTTCCGGATGATGCGTTCCCAGTAGCCACGTTGCCAAATTGGCGAGCCAGCCCGCCGGCTAGCCGCGATTTGAACGACCCAACAATCGTCGGTAGGGGCCGGGCATGCCCGGCCCCTACGGGGTCCGTCAGAATGAGAATCCCGTGCAGATGGTTCGGCATGAGGGCGAAAGCGTCCAGCACAACGTTGTCGAAATGCCGGGGGATCTCCTCCCAGCAGGACGCCACCGCCACGCCAATCAAGCTGGAGCGGATCTCGCCGTTCTCAATCTGTCCGAACAGGCAGCGCCGCCCTGAGGTGCAAACTGTCACAAAGTAGGCGCCAGCGAGCGAGTAGTCAAACCAAGAAAGGCGCTGCCTCTTTCGGCGCCGGTTCTCCACATGAAGCAGTTCGCCCCATCCACCATTCGTCTCATTTCATAACGCAGGGGCCGGTCATGGCCGGCCCCTACGGGGCTCAATTGTGCACGTCCACTTTGACGGTGCGCGGCTTGGCGATTTCCTTCTTGGGCAGGGTCACCGTGAGCACGCCGTTCTTGTAGTCCGCCTTCACCTTGTCGGGCTCGACCGTATCGGGCAGGCTGAAGTAGCGGGCGAACGAGCCGTAGCTGCGCTCAATGCGATGGTAGCCCTGGCCCTTGTCCTCACCCTCGAACTTGCGCTCGCCTTTCAGGCTGAGCGTCCCGTTCTCGATTTCGACCTGGATGTCCTTCATGTCGACATCGGGGAGGTCGGCCTTGATCACCAGCTCGTTCTCGGTCTCCAGGATGTCGACCGGTGGGGTCCAGGGCCGCTGGGAGCGGGGAGCGCTCAACATGAGGTTGACTGCGTCCTGGAAGGAACGGAAACCGGCCGGGAAGTCGGCCAAATCGCTGAAGGGGTTGTACCTGGTCAATGCCATCGTTTCTTGCCTCCACTTCAATCATAAAATATGCGCACAATCTTGTCAAGTATGTTTCGATAAGAAAAATCATGTGGCCATCCCCTGCCCCATGAGGCTTCGCTTCACCCCCCCTAGCAACCCACCGGCTCCAGGGTAGAATCCCCCGCTTCTCCAGTGGCGCTTGTCCTAGTTTTTCCTTGATTTCGTCCCAGGACTTTGGTATTGGTGGTACTGATAGTATTGGCGTAGGCTTGCTCCGAAAGGGGGTTCCAGTGGGAGGACGGCATGTGTTCACGCTGGCGATTGCATGCGCGACTTTCACAGCCACGCCGGCAGGGGCGGTAGGTTTCGTCTACACCAGCGGTCCGACGTTCACGGGAGCTGACAGTTTCCGAACGGACTTCTGCGTCGGCAGTGGGGGGAGCGCGAGCACACTCGACTTCACTTGCGTGCTCGATGCGCTTCCCAACACGCCTACGCAGACCTTGACCAACTACGGCGACAGCTTTGTCTACTATATCGGCGCGCTGACGACCAACGATCCTGGGGTGAGCGGGGGCGAGGCCGCCGGTCCTTGGACCCTCACGCTCACCTTTGGGACTGACATAACCAGCGGCTTTTCCCTCCTCGTGCCGGCCACTTACACTCCGGGCGGGGCTTGGGGCACCCTGACGATGAGCACCGTGCGACAGGCTTTGGGTGTAACGACGACGCCCGAAGAGGATTACCTGTTCGCTACGCTCCTTTTCAGCAATACTCAGTACGCCAACGACCCCACGAGCCAACACATCACATCGCCGCCGGCACTGGATACTTCCGCCAGTTGGACGGCGAACAGCCAGACCAGGTACCTTTACCTGCAGTTGACCTACGACACGCCCGAGCCCGCCACGTTCCTGTTGATCGGATCGGCGCTTGCCGGGTTAGGCCTTCTGCGAAGGAGATTGCCTAAGGCTTGACCCGCTTCACACTCGTGGACCGCAGGTACTAGGACTAAGGCTGTTGGTTCTAAATGGCTTTAGGCCTTGGTTTTCGCTGGACTGTGCCCTCAAAGTGTGGTAAAAACAAGCTTACCCGCGCGCAGAAAGCACGGGGTGAGGCGGAGGGTACCTTTGAGGGCTATACGCGCGTTAGCATTCCTGGCTGTCTTCTTCGTATTCTTGGCGCAGCCCGCATCCGCTGTGTACATCAGGATCAACGCCGGGGGAGTCTCCTTCACCAGTACGGGAGCCATCACGCTAGGTAGCGACAATGCCACGACGTCGATCAACTTCAACACTCCGGTTTACGCGGGTCTTCAGACTTCAGGGAATATCGGCCTAGCAGGAAGCACCGACTTTACCCTCACCAATTCGACTACGTTGACGATCAACGAAGGCAACGGCGCCATTGAATCGGGGGAAACTGGTGCGCGGACGTTTCGGGTGACATTCTCTAATTTGGACTACAGCTTCGACAATTCCACGTGGTACGACCTGGCATCTCAGTGGATTGAGATTTCCAGCGCTTCCGGGCTGAATCCCTCCGGAAGCCGGATTCCAATTAACGCCACCAATGCGCTGAATGACTCCTGTGGCGGGGGGGGGCAGCCCGCTTGCAGCGACAGCGACACCTGGGACCTGAGGTTTCTCTTCAATGGTGTGAGCACTTCCTGGACTCTCGCCGATGGCAACGTCTTGAGGGCCCAGATCTTCGGTCCTGATGGCTGGACCGGATCGTCCATCAATCCCGTCGAATGGAACTACAACGGCGACACGGAGATGCTGTACGCGCGTTTCTTCTATGACACCCCCGAGCCCGCCACGTTCGTGTTGATCGGGTCCGCGCTTGTGGGGATCGGTCTGCTGCGGCGCCGCAGGCGCGGCTGACACGCGTGTACAGTTGATGTGACATTCCCCATCCAGACCTGAAGAGCATGCCTGTTGCATGGGACGTCGGTAATGGATCTGAAATTTCTAGTACTAATGGTATTTCCTCCAGTTTCTCCATGGACTTCCGCTGAAACGGGCGGTATATTCGTACTTATCCTTGCGTTGGTGTAAGGCCTGCGGGCGTAGCGGAGGAATATATGAAATGCGGAAATGAGACGGCCTTAGCGGCCTTAGCCTTACTCGTCTTCGTAGCAACACCCGTTCCGGCGGCGCTTGTCAGCTACACGTTCACGACCGGTGTGACCTTTACCACCCCCGATCTGTCCACCAACAACATCGAATGCGGCACCAGCGACGCCGCCAGCATCAACCTCATCTGTTCCGCGGTGGGTGTCACGGGCGCCTCGACGCAGACCATCAGTTCTCCGGGGAGCCTGTTCTACTACATTGGCAGCGTGCAGGCACAGGAATACGGGACAAGTGCCCCGACCGGCCCGGGCATCGTCGCCAGTGAAGCTGCTGACCCGCACAACTTCATTATCGGATTCACAACCGGAACGGATGTGGTCCACTCGTTCAGCCTGACGGTGCCGGTGACCGCCGCGATAGGGCAGTTCCCCCCAACGGGTGCCGGCCAATTCGTGTTCGGGACCGTCTCGGAGGGCGTGACCCTGGGCGACGGCTCGGTGCTGACGGCCCGCATTTGGTATCTTAGCAGCCTTCCCGAGGGGGTCAGTGCCACGAGCTTCATTGCCGGTAGCAGCCTGCCTGGCGCGGCCGATTCCTTCACCTGGGATTCCGGCGAGAAGACCGGGTTCCTCTTTCTGGAGATGAACTACGACGACAGCGGCATCCCCGAGCCGGCGACGTTCGTGATGCTGGGCGCGGGCCTGCTGGCGATCGGACTGTTGCGGTTCAGAAAGGCCTAGTCGGAATTTCAAACGCCGGCGGTGAGAAGTCCTCCCGCCGGCGTTCGTGTCTCTTGAGGCCGTGCCAGCCGTGCGATGCCCGGCCCCTACTGGGCAGGCTCCTCGCCCTCGAGGCGGCCTTCGCGGACAGCCTTCATCCTCTCTTCCTTGCGCTTGGCGCGTTCGGCGGCGCGCTTGACCAGCTCCGAGCCCACCAGTTCCAGCATGGCCTGTTCGGCACCGTCGCCTTGCCTCCAGCCCAGCCGCACGATGCGGGTATAGCCGCCCGCGCGCTGTCCGAAGCGCGTGCCCAGCTTCTCGAAGAGCTTCTGCACGGAAGCGGGGGTCTCCAGGAAGGCGGCCGCCTGCCGCCGGGTGTGGAGCGTATCGCGTTTGGCGAGCGTGATCATCTTGTCCACCAGCGGCTTGGCCGCCTTTGCCTTGGGGACCGTGGTGATGATCCGCTCCTGCTCGATGACGCTGGTGACCAGACCGCGCAGAAGCGACTTCCGCGCGGCAGGATCCCGCCTAAGCTTGAATCCGGCTCGCTTATGTCTCATGAATGAATCCCTTACTCCTCCACGCTCTCGGTCTCGTCTTCCGGCTCGGCCTCGGCCTCCGGCTCCGCCACGGCCGGGGAGGAAGCGGCTCCCGGGGGCGCAACCAGCCTGCCCTGACTGTCGAATCGCATGCCGAAGGAGAGTCCCAGACCGGCGAGCAACTCCTTGATCTCGTTCAGCGACTTGCGGCCGAAGTTCTTGGTCCGCAGCATCTCCGCCTCGGACTTCTGCACCAGGTCCCCGATGGTCTGGATGTTGGCGTTCTTGAGGCAGTTGTAGGACCGGACGCTGAGCTCAAGCTCCTCCACCGAGCGGTTCAGGACCTCGTTGAGCTGGGGCTCGAGTCCTTCACCGGCCAGC
Organism: Bryobacteraceae bacterium; assembly: GCA_041946685.1. Lineage (GTDB taxonomy): Bacteria > Acidobacteriota > Terriglobia > Bryobacterales > Bryobacteraceae > JBHGAV01. Next base: position 6,807 of record JBHGAV010000065.1, read on the forward strand.
TCGGAGGGCTCGGCGGCCTCTTCGAAGTTGATGAAGATGGCCATGTGGTCCTTGAGCAGCTTGGCGGCTTGCCCCACGGCGTCCTGCGGCGAGATGGCGCCGTTGGTCCAGACCTCCAGCGTCAGCTTGTCGAAGTCGGTCATCTGCCCCAGGCGTGCGGCCTCCACACTGAAGTTGACCTTCCGGACAGGGGAATGCACCGAATCGATGGGAATGAAGCCCAGCGGCAGGTCCTCGTCGAAGTTGCGGTCGGCGCTTACGTATCCCCGCCCCTTCTTCAGGCGCATCTCAATCGCGAGCTTGCCGCGCTCGCTGACCGTGGCGATGTGCAGGTTGCGGTCCAGGACTTCGACGTCGGCGTCGCAGCGGATCTGGCCGCTGAGCAATTCGCCCGCCGTATCGGCCGTCAAGGTGGCCGTCTTGACGCTGTCCGAGGTCATCTTGAAGGGGACCTGTTTGAGGTTGAGGATAATGTCGGTGGCGTCCTCCACCACGTCGGGGATCGGGCTGAACTCGTGGGCCACGCCTTCGATCCGCACCGCGGTGATTGCGGCGCCTTCGATCGAACTCAGCAGGATGCGGCGCAGGCTGTTCCCGATGGTAGTGCCGAAGCCCCGCTCAAAGGGCTGCGCCGTGAACATGCCGTACCGATCGGTGAGAGTCTCCGTGTTGGCAACCAGTCGCTTGGGCTTCTGAAAACCTTTGAACATGACACCCTCCCACTACTTGGAGTACAACTCCACCACCAACTGCTCGTTCAGTTGAATCTGCACCAGTTCTTCGCGCTTCGGATACCCGATTACGCGCCCGCGCAGGCTCTCCCGGTCCACGTCCAACCAGTTCGGGCAGGGCGCGTGCGCGGTGGCATCGCGCGCCGCCAGAATGGTCGGGTTCTTCCGGCTCTTCTCGCGGACTTCGACCACGTCGTTGAGCTTGACCAAGAATGAAGGGATGTTGACCTTGCGCCCGTTGACCTGGACGTGCCCGTGCAGGACCACCTGTCTGGACTGCGAGCGGCTGGTACCGAAGCCCATCCGGTACACGACATTGTCCAGGCGGCGCTCCAGCATTCCGAGCAGTTGCTCGCCGGTAATGCCCTTCATCTTGCTCGCCTTCTCGAAGAGATTGCGGAACTGCCCCTCCTGCAAGCCGTAGTAGCGCCGGGCCTTCTGTTTCTCTCGCAGTTGCAGGCCGTAGCCGGCGATCTTGGGCCGGCGGTCCTTGCCGTGCTGCCCGGGAGGCACATTGCGTTTTTCAACCGCGCACTTGTCGCTGTGGCAGCGCTCGCCCTTCAGGAACAGCTTCATTCCTTCGCGCCGGCAAAGGCGGCATACCGAGCCGATATATCGTGCCAAATCTTCCTCCTATCCCTGTGGGCGAGGCCCGCCTCGCCCGCGCGGGCCGGGCATGCCCGGCCCCTACACCCTTCTCCGCTTGGGCGGACGGCAGCCGTTATGAGGCACCGGCGTCACGTCCGTGATGGCCCGCACTTCCAGCCCCGCCGTGGCCAGGGCGCGGATGGCCGACTCGCGGCCGGCGCCGGGCCCGCTGATGCGCACTTCGACCGATCGCATTCCGAACTCGCGGACCTTGTTGGCCGCCGTGAGCGAGGCCTGCTGCGCGGCGAAGGGAGTGCCCTTCCGCGAACCCCGGAAGCCGAGCGAACCGGCGCTCGACCAGGAGACCACGTTCCCCGCCGGGTCCGCGATGCTGACAATGGTGTTGTTGAAGGTGGCCTGGATGTACACCACGCCGCTCGGCACAACCTTCTTCTCTTTTTTCTTGAACGTCTTCTTCTTGACTGTCTTCGCTGCTGCCTTGGCCATACGATTCCCTGGTAGCCCTGGTCTCTCCGCGGCCCGCTACGTCTTGGCCGCCGACTTCTTCTTGTTGGCGACCGTCCCGCGGCGGGGGCCCTTGCGCGTGCGGGCATTGGTGTGTGTCCGCTGCCCGTTCACCGGCAGGCCGCGGCGGTGCCGCAACCCACGGTAGGATCCCATTTCGATGAGCCGCTTCAGGTTCATCGAGATCTCCTTGCGCAGATCGCCTTCCACGGCGCCCTCATCCTCGATGATCTGGCGGATGCGGCTCACTTCCTCCTCACTGAGGTCGCCGACCTTCTTGTCCTGGTCGACACCCGCCCGGTGAAGGATGGAGCCCGCCCGGGTTCGCCCGATCCCGTAAATGTAAGTGAGGCCGATGACCGCCCGCTTCTTCACCGGGAGGTCCACACCTGCTATGCGCGCCATAACGATCCTCCTGCTATCCCTGCCGTTGCTTGTGCTTCGGATTCACGCAAATGACCCGCACCACGCCCTGCCGGCGGATCACCTTGCACTTGTCGCACATCTTCTTGACCGATGCCCGTACTTTCATACGGCTGTCACCCTTTCCCGAGGAGCTTCACGATTCTGCCGCGGGTCCGGTCGTGCGGCGATAGCTCCACTAAAACCCTGTCCTTCACCCGGACGCGAACGAAATTGGCCGACCTCGCCCCAACCATGTGGGCGATCACCCTGTCCCGGGTCTCCAACTCTACCCGGCACGTCGCGCTGGGCAACAACTCAATCACGGTCCCTTCCGCCCGCCTGCGCTCGCGGGCATCCTCGCTCATGGCCTCGTCAGAACCCAAGGACCGTTGCTGGTCACGGCCACGCAGTGCTCGAAATGAGCCGAATAGGATCCGTCCCGGGTCGCGGCCGTCCAACCGTCCGCCAGCACGCGCGTCTCCGGCCGGCCCGCGTTCACCATCGGCTCAATCGCCAGCACCATTCCTTCCTTCAACCGCGGATTCTCATTCTTGCGGTCCACATAGTTCGGAATCTGCGGCTCCTCGTGCAACTTGGTCCCGATGCCGTGGCCCACATACTCCCGCACCACCGAAAAACCGTTCTCCACGGCGTGCTTTTCCACCGCCCCGCAGACATCAAAAAGGCGGTTCCCCGGCCGCACCTTGTCGATCGCCAGTTCCAACGCCTCGCGCGTGACGCGAAGCAACTTCTCCGTCCGGGCGTCCACTTCGCCGACGGGAACCGTCACCGCCGAATCCCCGTAGAATCCTTCCAGGGAAGCCCCGGTGTCGATCGAGACGATGTCCCCCTTCTTCAGGAGCCTCTTGGCCGAGGGCATCCCGTGGACCACTTCCTCGTTCACCGACGTGCAAAGCACGAACGGGTAGCTGGCCCCCACCGCCGGAACGAAGTAGCCCTTGAATGCCGGAGTGGCCCCCGCGTCCCGAATCATCCGCTCCGCAGCCTTCTCCAAATCCAAGGTCGTGATCCCTTCCCGGATCATTCCGGCCAGCTCGGTCAGCACCTTCCACACCAGCAGGCCGCTGCGCCGCATCTTCTCCAAATCCTGAGCGCTCTTGCGCACAATCATGCGGTACCGGTCCGACCCCTAGCTACGCCGCCCCCGGATTCTTCCCGAGCGCGGCGTGAAACCCTCGTAGTGGCGCATGATCAACTGCGCCTCGACCTGATTGGCGGTGTCCATGGCGACTCCGACCACGATCAAGAGGCTCGTGCCGCCAAAGTAGAACGATACCCCCAGGCCGTCCAGCAGCCACCGGGGGAAATAGTTGTCGATCCAGCCCCCGACGAGGGGCAAATGCTGCAAGGCGATCCCCGAGATCATGATCTGCGGGATCAGGCACAACACCGACAGGTACAATCCGCCCACCACCGTGATCTTGGTGAGGATCTTGTTCATGAATTCGGCCGTGTTCTTGCCCGGCCGGATGCCCGGGATGAAGCCACCGTACTTGCGCATGTTGTCGGCCGCCTCGTTGGGGTTGAAGATGATCGACACGTAAAAGAAACAGAAGAAGATGATGCCCACCACGAACAACACCGCGTAGAGCGGCTCGCGAGGCCCCAGAGCGCTCAGCATTCCCATCAGCCAGGGACTGCTCTTAGCGAAGGGGACCAGCGACAACGTCTGCGGAAAGGCCAGGATCGAGGAGGCGAAGATCGGAGGAATCACCCCTCCGGCGTTGACCTTGAGCGGCAGGTGGGTGGACTGGCCGCCCATCATGCGGCGCCCGACCACGCGCTTGGCGTACTGCACCGGAATCCGGCGCTCCCCTCGCTCCACCAGGACGATGAAGCCCACCACCACGATCATGAACACCATGATGATGATCACGTGCAGGGCGTTCCACTGTCCCGTAGACAGGTTCATGTAGAAATTCCCCAAGGCTCCCGGCAGGCCCACCACGATGCCGGTGAAAATGATCAGCGACATGCCGTTGCCGATGCCGCGGTCGCTGATCTGCTCGCCGAGCCACATGATGAAAGCCGTCCCGGTAGTCAAGGTGAGCATCGTCATGGCGATGAAGCCGATGCCGGGATTCAACACGAAGTTCCCCTGAGCGGCCTGCAAAGAGCTGGCGATGCCGAACGATTGCGCCAGGCTCAACCCCACGGTCAGATACCGCGTCCACTGCGTGATCTTGCGGCGGCCGAGCTCGCCTTCCTTCTGAAGCTTCTCCAGGGTCGGGACGACCACGGTCAGCAACTGCAAGATGATGGAGGCCGTGATGTAGGGCATGATGCCGAGGGCGAAGATGGTCAGCCGCCGCATCATGCCGCCCGAGAACAAATCGATGAAGCCGAACAGGGTGCCCTGGTTCTGATTGAAGAACTCCTCCAGCCGGAGGGCATTGATCCCCGGCGTGGGGATGTGTCCGCCGATCCTGTAGACCGCCAGCATGGCGAGCGTGAACAGGACCCGCCTGCGCAGATCCGGGATCCGGAATACGTTGGCGACGGCCTCGAAGAACTTGTTCATATGCGCCTCGCGGTCACTTCCCGCCGGCTCCGATCACTTCCGCCCTGCCGCCGGCCGCCTGGATCTTCTCCATGGCCGACTTGGAGAACACGTGCGCGGCGACGGAGATCTTGCGCGTGAGTTCTCCCGACCCCAGCACCTTCAGGCCGGAGCGCAGCTTCTTGACCACGCCGAGTTCCATCAAACGGTTGGGATCGAACGCGTCGCCCTCCAGCCGGGCCAGGCGTCCCACATTAACCACGGCATATTCCTTGCGGAAGATGTTGCGAAAACCGCGCTTGGGCAGGCGGCGGTGCAGCGGCATCTGGCCGCCTTCGAATCCACGCATCAGCCGCGCGCCGCTGATCGAGTGCTGGCCTTTGTGGCCGCGGCCGCTGGTCTTGCCCCTGCCGGAACCCATTCCGCGGCCCACGCGCCGCTTGGGACGCTGTTGACCGGCCGGAGGCTTCAGATTGCTGAGGTTCATGAAAATCGGCTCCTTACTCGCACAAGGACAACAAGTGGGGGATCTTCGTCACCATTCCCCGGAAAGCCGGCGTGTCCGGCTTCTCGACGACCTGGTTGATCTTGCGAAGCCGCAACCCATGCACGATCTTCTTATGCTTCTCCGGCGCGCAGATCGGGCTGCGCACCAGCTTGATCTTGATTTTGCCTTGCGCCATCAGAGTCTCTCCACCGGAAGTCCCCGCAGGTCCGCCACGGCCTGCCGGTCCCGAAGCTGCTCCAGGGCGTCGATCGTCGCCCGCACCACGTTGTGCGGGTTGTGGGAACCGATCGACTTGGTCAGTACGTTCGGCACACCGGCCGCCTGAATCACGGCGCGCACCGGCCCACCGGCGATCACGCCGGTGCCGGCGGGGGCAGGCTTCAGCAGAACCTGGCCGCTCCCGAACCGGCCGAGCACTGTGTGCGCGATGGTCGTCTGGAGCACGTTGATCTTACGCAGGTTCTTCTTGGCCGCCTCTATGCCCTTCTTGATCGCGGCAGGCACTTCCCTGGCCTTGCCGGTCCCGAAACCGACCACCTTGGCCTCCGGGTCTCCGACCACCACCAGCGCCGAGAAGCTCAGATTCTTGCCGCCCTTGACGACCTTGGTGACCCGGTTGATGCTCACCACCTGCTCTTTCAGGTTCAAGGCCGACGGATTCACGCGTTTCGCTGCCGGTATCGCTGCCATGCCTCTAAAACTCCAATCCCGCTTCCCGCGCGGCTTCCGCCAGCGCCTTCACCCGGCCGTGGTACAGATAGCCACCACGGTCGAAAACCACCTTCTGGATACCCTTGGCCTTGGCCCGCTCGGCGATCAGACGCCCGACGGCCTTTGCCCCTGCGACATTGCCTCCGCTGGCGATGCCGGAGCTCTTTCCGGCCGAGTCGGCCGCCACCAGCGTCCGCCCCTGGGTGTCGTCGATCACCTGCGCATAGATGTGCTTCACGCTGCGAAACACGCACAACCGCGGCCGCTCCGGAGTACCGGTAACCTTGCGACGGATTCGGCGGTGAATCCGAAGGCGAATCATATTCTTGGGGGTCTTCTGGATCATTTGGCACCCGCTCCAGTCTTGCCGACCTTCTTACGGAGTTTCTCGCCTGTGTAGCGTATGCCCTTGTTCTTGTAAGGCTCAGGCGGGCGCAGCGCGCGGATGTTGGCGGCCACCTGGCCCACAAGCTGCCGGTCGGCTCCGCTCAGCACCAGGTGAGTCTGCTTGTCGATCTTCAAGTCGACGCCTTCCGGCAACAGAAACTCGATCGGGTGCGAATAGCCCAGCGTGAACGTCGCCACCCGGCCCTTGATGTCGGCCCGGTAACCGATGCCCACGATGTCCATCTCCTTGGTGAAGCCCGCACTGACTCCCTGCATGGCGTTGGCCGCAAGGGCCCGCGTCAATCCATGGAGAGCCGCGTGCTCGTCGCCGGATCGCTCCAGCACCAGATTCCCGTCCGCCTGGCGCACCTGGATTCCCGGCGGCAGGGGAACACTGAGCTTCCCCTTGGGACCTTCGACGAATAACTGGTCGCCGATCTGGACCTTCACCCCCTTGGCCAGCGGAATCGGCTTCTTCCCTATCCTAGACATGCCTGCACTCCCTCGCGGCCCATGGACGCACGGCTCCTCACCATACGCGGCAGAGGACCTCTCCGCCAACGCCTTCCTGATGCGCCTTGCGCCCGGTCATGACGCCCCGGGCCGTGGTCAGAATGTTAATCCCGAAGCCGCCAAGCACCCGTGGGATTTCCTTGCGGCCCACGTACACCCGGCATCCGGGGCGGGATATCCGCTCAATCCGCGAAATAACGGGGTTGCTGTCAGGGGCGTACTTCAAGTAGATCTTGATTGTCTTGGTCACGCCTTCCTCGGCCAGCTTGTAATTGGCGATGTAACCCTCATCCTTGAGGATGCGCGCGATATCCAGCTTGAGCTTGCTGGCCGGCACATCCACCTTGGGATGCCGCGCCACCAGGGCGTTGCGGATTCGCGTCAACATGTCGGCAATCGGATCCGATGTCATCCTCGCACCTTCCTCTCCCCTACCAGCTCGCCTTTATCACGCCGGGGATCTCCCCGGCGAGAGCCAACTGGCGGAAGCAAATCCGGCAAAGACCGAACTTGCGCATGTATCCCCTCGGCCTTCCGCAGCGCTGGCAACGATTCCTGTGCCGGCAGCGGAGCTTCGGCTTGCGGCTCATCTTGGCCTTTTGCAGCCTGCGGTCTCTGGCAATCTTGGCGGTTGTGGCCATGCCTTGTTATCCTTCCCGATCCCTCACTGCCGGAACGGCATGCCGAGATGTCTGAGCAGCGCGAGTCCCTCGGCGTCGGACCGGGCCGTGGTCGTGATGCAGATGTTCATGCCTTTGACCTTCTCCACCTTGTTGTAGTCGATCTCCGGAAAGATGAGCTGGTCCCGGATTCCCAGCGTGTAGCAGCCCCGCCCGTCGAAGGACTTGGAGGAAACCCCCCGGAAGTCGCGCACGCGCGGCAGCGCCACGTTGACCAGCCGGTCAAAGAACTCGTACATCCGGTCCCCACGCAGCGTCACCGTGCAACCGATCGACATGCCGGCGCGGAGCTTGAACGCCGCGATCGATTTGCGGGCCTTGGTGATTACCGGCTTCTGCCCGGTGATCTGCCCCAGTTCGGTGACCGCGCCGTCCAGCATCTTGGGATTCTGCGTCGCCTCGCCGAGGCCTATGTTGACCGAGATCTTGTCCAGCTTCGGCACGGCCATCACGTTGCTATAGCCGAACTCCTTGACGAGCGAAGGGATTACCTTCGTCCTGTAATGTTCCTTGAGCCTGGCAGCCATATTCGTTCCTTACTTCTTGTCCAGGGGAGCGCCGCACTTGCGGCAGAGACGCACGCTGCGGCTCCTGCCTCCCACCTGCTCGACCTTGTGAGCAATCCGCACCGGGCCGCAGGCCGGACACACGATCATCACGTTGGAGACCGAAATCGGCGATTCCTTCTCGGCGATACCGCCCTTGATCTGTTTGGCTGGATTGGGGCGGGTGTGCCGCTTGATCATGTTGACGTGCTCCACCAGCAGCTTGCCGCTCTCGCGGCTCACGCTCAGCACACGCCCCGTCTTGCCCTTGTCCCGGCCGGCGATCACCTTCACGGTATCGTTCCGGCGGATCAGGATTCGCTTGGGCAGGCCGGCCCGCTCACTCGCCGTCAACGTCCTGGCCATCAGATCACCTCCGGAGCCAGCGATACGATCTTCATATACCGTTTGTCCCTCAGCTCGCGCGCCACCGGCCCGAACACGCGCGTGCCGACCGGCTCGCCGGTCTCGTTGATGAGCACCGCCGCGTTGGAGTCGAAGCGGATGTAGGTACCGTCCTTGCGGCGGGTCTCCTTGCGCATCCGCACGATGACGCACCGTACGACCTTGCCCTTCTTAATGGCGGAGTCCGGCGCAGCCTCCTTCACGCTCGCTGTGATGACATCCCCCAGCCCGGCCCGCAGCCCGAGGTCGCCCCCGCGCGGAAGGATGCACTGCAACTTGCGCGCGCCGCTGTTGTCGGCGACCTCCAGAATGGTCCGCATTCCGATCATGACATTCTCCCGTTAGCGCTTCCCTGCCTGCCCCGCCGGAGCCGGGGCCAGTTCCTCAACGTTCTCCGGCTCGACGCTGACCTGGGCGGCGCGCCGAAGCACTTCCACCAGACGCCACCTCTTCAGGCGGCTGAGCGGCCTGGACTCGACGATCCGAACCGTGTCTCCCATCTTGGCGACGCCGTCTTCGTCGTGCGCGTAAAACTTGTTGCGCCGCGTGACAACGCGTTGGTACACCCGATGGGAGGTCCGGCGGGTGACTTGGACCACGATCGTCTTGGCCATCTTGGTGGAAACCACCTGACCGACCTTTTCGTTCTTGCGGGACTTCGCCTTCTCGTCACTCATCTTGGTCTCAGCCCTTCGCGGCCTCCGCCGCCACCTCGCGCTCCCGCAACACGGTAAGAAAGCGCGCGCGGTCCTTGCGCAGGACCCGGTACTTCTTGACCCCGTCGGTCTGGCCCATCAGGATCTGGAAACGGAGCCGGTAAATCTGCTCGGTCATCTCCTTCACCTGCGACCGCAATTCGGCGACGTCGAGATCCCTGACTTTTTCTGCCTTCATGGCGGCTCCTCTTACTCCGTCCCCGGCCGCGTCACCAGTTTGCACGGCAGCGGCAGCTTGTCCGCGGCCAACTCCATCGCCTGCTGGGCCACGTTACGCGGGACGCCCTCCATCTCGAAAAGAATCTTCCCGGGCCGGATCACGGCTACCCACTGCTCGGGGGCGCCTTTGCCCTTTCCCATGCGGGTTTCGGCGGGCTTCTTGGTGATCGGCTTATCGGGGAACAACCGGATCCACACCTTGCCGCCACGCTTGATGAAGCGCGTCATGGCCACGCGGGCGGCCTCGATCTGGCGGTCGGTAATCCAGCCGCAGCGCATGGCCTTCAGACCGTAGTCGCCAAAGGCCAGCTCCGAACCACGCCAGGCCTTGCCTGTCATGCGACCGCGCTGTTGCTTCCTGTACTTGACCTTCTTCGGCATCAACATGGCGTTAATCCTTCTGCGGTTGATCTTCGGCGGAAGGCCGCTCGGCGGCGCCGGCGCTCTCCGCAGACCCCTCGGAGGCCGCCGAAACCGGCGGCTCCTGCTTCAGTTCCTGCTTCCACGAGGGCTGCGGCGGCGTCAGTGGGGGGGTGATGGGCGCGGAGGTCCGCCCTGGCTGCGGCAGTTCCCCGGGAGCCGCTTGGACTGGAGGCCCGGAAGACTCGGCCGAGGAAGAGGGAGACCACGGGCGACGGTCCCGGTCCCGGCGCTCACGCGGCGGCATCCGCCTCGGCTCCGGCTCTCCGAACAGCGACGGCCGGGCCTGAGTGTCCAGGATCTCGCCCTTGTAGACCCAGGCCTTTACTCCAATCACTCCGTAAGTCGTGCGCGCCTCGCAAAAGCCGTAATCGATGTCGGCCCGCAGGGTGTGAAGCGGGAGTTGCCCCTGCAAGTACCATTCGCTCCGGGCGATCTCGGCTCCGTTCAGCCTCCCCGAGACCCGAACCTTGATCCCCTTGCAGCCGAAGCGCAGGGCGCTGTCCACCGCCTTCCGCATGGCTCGCCGGAAGGCCACCCGTTTCTCGAGCTGCAACGCAATGGATTCGGAGACGAGCTGTGCATCCAGTTCCGGCTTGTGCACCTCCTGGATGTCGATGAAAACCTCACGCCGCGTACGCCCCGCCAGTTCCTGCTTGAGCTTCTCAATCTCGGCGCCCTTGCGTCCGATGACAATGCCCGGCCGCGAAGTCCGGATGGTGACGCGGAGTTTGTTGCCCGGACGGTCCACCTCGATGGAACTGACCCCGGCCGCCTTCAGCCGGCCGCGGAGGGAATCCTTCAGCGCCAAGTCCTCGTGCAGCAGCTTGGCGTAGTCCTGCTTGGAGAACCAGCGCGAGCGCCAGTTCTTGGTGTACCCGACCCGAAACCCGTATGGATGTACTTTTTGTCCCATAGTCAGACGTTCCCGCCCCTCAGTTATCCGACACCGTCACCGCAATGTGCGAACTCCGCCGCTGATAGCGGTAAGCCCGCCCCATGGGGGCTGGGCGGACGCGCTTGGAGCGCGGCCCATCATTCACGTAAGCTTCCGCCACCACAAGCTTGTCCACGTCCACATCGCTCGAGAGGTTCTGCGCATTGGCGATCGCCGACCGCAGCACCTTCTCGACAGCGGGGGCGATGCGCTTGTTGGTGCTGCGCAGGATGTTGAGCGCGTCACCCGCATTGCGTCCCCGGATCAGGTCCACCACGAGGCGCACCTTCTGCGGTGAAACCCTCATGTATCTTGCTTCCGCTCTGGCTTCCATAAGCTTTCAGCTCTCAGCTTTCAGCCATCAGCACTCAGCCGCTTGGGCTGAAAGCTGACCGCCGATCGCTCCTCTTACGCCGGCTTAGCCGTCTTCTCCGTCGCCGCCTTGGCGGCGTGTCCCTTAAAAGTCCGGGTAGGTGAAAACTCACCCAGCTTGTGTCCCACCATGTTCTCCGTCACATAGACGGGGATGAACTTCTTGCCGTTGTGCACGGCGATGGTGTGCCCGATGAAGTCCGGCACGACGGTCGACCGCCGCGACCAGGTGCGGACCACCTTCTTTTCGTTTTTCGCGTTGAGAGCGGCCACCTTGGCGAGAAGGTGCTCGTCGCTGAATGGCCCCTTTCTTACAGAACGACCCATAGTTCCTCGCTAGGCCCCTTACCGTTTCTTGGCCCTGTGTGTCACGATCCACTTCTCGGTACGCTTATTGTTCCGCGTCTTGAAGCCGCGCGTGGGCTGCCCCCAGGGAGTCACCGGATTGCGGCCGCCGCTGGTCTTGCCCTCGCCGCCTCCGTGCGGGTGATCGACGGGGTTCATACTGACGCCCCGGTTGTGAGGACGCTTGCCCATCCAACGCTTCCGGCCTGCCTTGCCGAGTGAAACGTTTTCATGATCCGTGTTGCCTACCTGGCCTACAGTGGCCATGCAGTCCACTTCCACCCGCCGGACTTCCCCCGACGGCAGCTTGAGCAGCGCGTAACCGCCCTCCTTGGACACCAATTGCGCCTGTGTGCCGGCCGCCCGGGCCATCTGCGCGCCCCGGCCCGGCTTCAACTCGATGCTGTGAACCACCGTGCCCGCCGGGATGAACTTCAGAGGCAGGGCGTTGCCGACCAGGATGTCGGCCTCGGGGCCTGACATTACCGTTCTTCCCACGGCCAGCCCCAGAGGGCAGAGGATGTAACGTTTCTCCCCGTCCCTGTAATGGAGCAGCGCGATCCGGGCGCTCCGGTTGGGATCGTACTCGATGGCCGCCACCTTGGCCGGGACGCCCGCCTTGTCACGCTTGAAGTCGATGACCCGGTAAGACTTCTTGTGCCCGCCGCCGCGGAACCGGCTGGTGATTCGGCCTACGCTGTTGCGGCCGCCGGTACGCAACTTGCCTTTGGTCAAGCTCTTCTCCGGCAGCTTCTCCGTCAGTTCCTCTCTGGTAACGACGGTCTGAAAGCGCCTCGTGGGAGTAGTAGGGCGATAGGTCTTGATCGGCATGTCAGATCTCCGCGAACTCCGGCATCTTCTCGCCGGTCTTCAGCTTGACGTAGGCTTTCTTCCAGTCGGAACGGTAGCCGCTGAAACGGCCGCGCCGCCGCAACTTGCCTGCCAGGTTGGCGGTCCTCACTTCTTCCACCTTGACCTTGAAGAGCTTCTCCACCGCGGCGCGGATCTCGATCTTGTTGGCGCGGGGGTCCACCTCGAAGCACAAAGTCCGCTCGGCTTCCTTCTTCGCCACCCCCTTCTCGGTCACCAGGGGCCGCCGGATAACGTCGTAGGTATTCATCGCGACAAAGCCTCCGAGAGTTTCCGGGCGGCGGACTCGGACATCAACACCCGCTCATGCCCCAGCAGATCGTAGACGCTGACGTCGCGGCTGGCGACCAGCGTCACGCCACGAAGATTGCGCGAGCCGAGAGAGAGATTCTGGTTCTGCTCGTTGTCCACCAGTAGCACCGTCCTGGTCGCCTGGAGCGCGTTGAGCACGGCGCGCATGGATTTCGTCTTGTGACCCTCCAGACTGAACGCCTGAACCACCTTCATCTCGCCGTCCCGCAACTTGGCTGTGAGTGCCGATCGCAGCGCGCCGAGCATCATCTTGCGGGGCAGCCTGTAGCCGTAGTCCCTCGGCTGCGGCCCGTGCACCGTGCCGCCGTGCCTCCACAGGGGAGACCGGATCGAACCCATCCTGGCTCTTCCCGTTCCCTTCTGCTTCCAAAGCTTCTTTCCCGAGCCCGCCACTTCGCTGCGCACCTTGGTCTTGGCCGTACCGCGCCGCCGGCTGGCCTGGTGGTGGCGCACCGCTTCGTAGAGCAGAGCTTCGTTCACGGGGGCCGCAAAAACCTCGTCGGCCAGCTCCATCTCCCCTACCTTCTGGTTGCTCAGATCAACCACATCCACCTTGGGCATCGCCTTCACCTCTTCGCCCGCCGCACGACGACGTATCCGCCGTTCGGCCCCGGCACCGCGCCTTTGACGACGAGCACGTTTTCCTCGGCGTCCACCTCAATGACTTCCAGATTCCGGACGGTGACCCGGTCAACGCCCATGTGCCCCGCCATCTTCAGGCCGGGAAAGACACGGGAGGGATAGCTGGAAGCTCCGATGGAGCCCGGCGCACGATGAAACATGGAGCCGTGCGTTGCATCGCCGCCGCGGTAGTGGTGTCGCTTCACCAGTCCGGCGAAACCGCGCCCCTTGCTCACCCCGATCACGTCCACCTTGTCGGCGGGCTTGAACTGGTCCACCAGAACCCGGTCGCCCGTCTGGAGATCATCCTGACCCGGCTGAAGGCGCAATTCGCGAAGGAACTTCACGCCTTCCACGCCAGCCTTCTTGACATGGCCGGCAAGCGCCTTGGTGATCCGCCTCGGTTTGGCGAACTCGAGCAAACCGAGCTGCACGGCGTGGTAGCCGTCTTTGACCGGCTCCTTGCGCTGAACCACAACGCAGGGTCCCGCCTTCAGCAGCGTGACGGGAACCACCTGCCCGTCCGCCCGGAAGACCTGTGTCATGCCGATCTTCTTTCCAAGAATTCCTGGACTCATGACTCTTCTCCAGGGGCGGGGTTCTGCGGGCTGGGACAAACCCAGACCCTAGCCCCTAAACCCTGACCCCTACTTCTTCCCAAATGCCTTGATCTCCACATCCACGCCCGCCGGCAGGTCAAGCTTCATCAGGGCGTCGACCGTATCCTGCGTCGGCTCCAGAATGTCGAGCAGCCGCTTGTGGGTGCGAATCTCAAACTGCTCCCTGGACTTCTTGTCCACGTGCGGCGACCGCAGCACCGTGTAGCGGTTCTTGACCGTCGGCAGCGGAATCGGCCCCGCGATCTGCGCGCCCGTTTCACCCGCCGTCTTGACGATGGCCTTGGTCGACTCGTCCAGGACGCGGTGGTCGTAAGCCTTTAAACGAATTCGAATGCGCTCTCTGAGCATCGTGTTTCCCGTGTGAACCGGGCTAGGCCGGCCCAGGCGGGCCGGAAATACCCAGCCCCTACTCCAAGATTTCGGTGACCGTGCCGGCGCCCACCGTCCGTCCGCCTTCCCGG
>JBHGAV010000066.1:0-20227 GCA_041946685.1 Bryobacteraceae bacterium
ACTACGCGATCGCGGTAGGCCGCCGCTGCTGCTTCCGGATCGATATTGAGCGCGAACAGGCCGCTTGCCCCAGGTACCGCCGTGGGCGTGCCCGAGAGGGTTACGCCCAAGACTTCATCCAGGTTCGAGGCCGGGTCAGTGCTAACCAGCAGCACTCGTTTTCCGGCTTCAGCGAGCGCAACCGCCGTGGAGCAGGCCAGCGACGTCTTCCCCACGCCGCCTTTGCCAGTGAAAAAGAGGATCCGCGTGGCTTTCTGTAGGAATTCCGGAGTAGTCACCGCGCACCTCCTCTCAACCGCAGCAACGGCCCTGGACGATGGGCAGACTCGTCCCCATTCTCTTGGTGCCGTCTGCCTCCAAGCCGACGAACTTGGCCAGTTCATCGCGGCTCGGATACCGGCCCTTGCTGACAACCGCCCCATCGACCAGAATCATTGGCAGGCACGTATTGCCGTCGATCGCCAGCGAAGCTCTCACGGCGGCATTGGCGGCAAAGGCTTGGGGTTGCTGCGCCAGGTTGTAGCGCTCCACGTGAACGCCCTGACCGGCCACCCATAGGAAATCCGAGCTGAACTGGACCAGCGCGGGATCGACGTTCGGCCCGCACACGCCGGTCGAACAGCACATCGGGGGATCGAAAACTTCGAGTTTTTTCATGACTGTATGAATCTTCCTTTATCGTCATTCATCGATATTCAAAGGATTGCGACCAGCGCTTTGAATCGTCGGAGCACCGGGGAGTCGATGCAGTAGCCCACCCGATTGCCCTCTTCCCGGCTGCGGATCAAGCCCGCCTCTTTTAGAATTCGCAGATGCTCCGACACCGTGGACTGGGCGAGTGGCAGTTCACCCACAATCTGGCTGCAAACACGCGCCTCTTTGCGGGAGAGCAGGCGGAGGATTCGCACACGGGCCGGATGGGCGACTGCCTTGGCGAGCAGCGCCAATTCCTCATCAGCCGCGCCCCCTTCCACGGGCCGCAAGTCCAACTCCGGCTCCGGCTCAGGAGTGGGGCGGCAGGTCGGGTCGAGTCCGGTTGGCTTGTTCATCGAATATCGTCGATAGACGATTACATCCTATCACAAATCCCCGCAGGCCTGTCAAGAGGAGTCATGCCCTGTCACTTCTGCGAGATGAGGCCATCACGCCACCTTTTCGGCCTTTGGCCGCGCCTCGATCGCTTCCGTTGTCATCCGCAACACCCTGAGCCAGGACCGCCACAACTTGGCGGCAGCGTGCCCCCACGACCCGAACGGGCGAGTACACGCAGCGCGGTGAAGACTTGGGTCGTCCTGGTGCTCCCACACGCGGGACACTCAACCCGGAGCCCACGCTCTTTCTCTGCCATGGATGCCCGGATCTCTATGGACTTTCCGCAATCGTTGCATTTGTACTCGTAAGTCAATTGCCAGTTCCCTCCGCCTGAGATGCTGCCGGAGCGGATTCTCCAGAAAGCTCTGCACGGCTGCAGCCGGGCGCACCCTTCCGGATCTCAACTCCGGCTCTTGGTGCCATGCGACAGCGCCACAATCTCGCAAGCACACATCCCGCGATCGTAGCGGCTGACCGGCCTCGGCAAGTTCGTGACCGGCTTCTGTATCTCCACGTCGTGGCCCCTGCATGAGGGGCACTCTGGCAACGCCGGCGATTCGCCGGCCGGCGCCGCTGCGTCGAACAACTCCCCGCAGGATAGACAGAAGTACTCTTGTTGCATAGGACCTTCAGCCCTGACGCTGACTACGCCTCAACCCTTGGCCCGCTCTCCGATCAGGCTCTTTAGCTCGGCCACCGACGGCACCCGGCCCATGATCGCTATCTCACCGTCAATCACCACCGCGGGCGTCCGCAACACCCCCAGCTTTGCGATCTCGTTGTAGTCGGTGACCTTTGATATGTCGGCCGCCAGGTTCAGTTCCGCGCAGGCGTTGAAAACTCGCTGCTCGGTGGTCTTGCAGTTCATACAGCCCGGACCTGCAATTTGAATCTTCATATGATGTACACCCCGAAAATGTAGTTCAGGCAAAACTTGACGCCAACGGCTATGAAAACGACGGCCGTGATCCTCCGCGCCCATTTCTCGAAACGTGCCAGCTTGTTGAACGCCCTCCCGACACGCTTTGAGCCAAGCGCGATCAGCACGGCGAACACGAAGACCGGCAGGCCCGTCCCAATGCCGTACGCGGACGGCAGCATGACCACGGAGTTGTGTTGGGCCGCAAGGGGAATCAGGCTGCCGAAGAACAACGCCGCCGAGACAGGGCAGAACGAAAGGGCGAACACCACGCCCAACAGCCCGGCTCCTGCCAGACCGGAAGCCCTCAGTCTCCTCTCGATTCGGTCAGTGACACAGGATGTGGTGAAGGAGATCGGCATGACATCCAGCAGGAATATGCCCACCAGGATCAGAATTGGCCCCAGGGCTTTGTTCATGTACCTCTGGAGGAAAAACGAGACATCGTGCATCGCGAACAGACTGGCGATCAGAAACGATGCCAAAGCGGCATAAGCTGTCGTCCGGCCAATCGTGTACAACAGCCCCGTCAGCACGACTCTGGTGGGGGAACCGACATCCTTCCCTATGAAGCTCATCGCCGCGATGTTGGTTGACAGCGGGCAGGGGCTGATGGAGGTCAGAATCCCCAGCCACAGCGCCGATGCCCCGCCGATCACAAGACCATCCACTCATCCCTCCAGGAGCCTGCTGATACTCGACTGCATATACTGGAAGAACTCGCTCTTCTTCCTCACCAGCGTCCACGCCTTGTCCAGGGTCTGCCACCTGCCCCTCTTTCCGTTCTCGATCCTGACCAAGACCACGGACGGGCTCACGAGCCGGTATTCCTGGATGAAGTGGCGGTTCTTTGGCTGCTCGACGTCTACCACCTGCCACTGAATGGTGCCAAGCGTAAGCTGTGCGCCGAACCTTGTCTCGAGGACTTCCTTCGAATAACTCTCGATCGCCATGCAGGTCGCGCACCTTTGAGTGGCGTGGAAGTAGTAGACGACCAGCTTGAGCGGAGAGGTCGTGCCCCTATCCGCGGGGAGGGACGGCACCGCCGAGATGGATGCTAGCACAACCAAGGATGAGAGCAGCCAAAACCTCGTCTTCAAGTCATTCCTCCTGTTTTCATCTAGGAGACAACGTTTCCATAGATCAGTCCGGTCATTGTGGCCATCAGAGCCACCAGGATCACGTACGCGACCGTCTTCTTCGTGCCCATGATGCTTTTCAGGACCAGCATGCTCGGCAAGGACAGCGCCGGGCCC
Organism: Bryobacteraceae bacterium; assembly: GCA_041946685.1. Classification (GTDB taxonomy): domain Bacteria; phylum Acidobacteriota; class Terriglobia; order Bryobacterales; family Bryobacteraceae; genus JBHGAV01. The sequence goes on from JBHGAV010000066.1 coordinate 3,268, forward strand.
GCAAGCAGCAACGCCAGAGCCGGGCCCTGCCCCATGCCGCTCCCGAGCAGCCCTTGCAGGATCGGGATCTCGGTCAGCGTGGCGAAATACATGAACGCGCCTGCAACCGACGCGAACAGGTTCGCGCCCAATGAATTCCCTCCGACCGCCCCGCTGATCCAGGCCGAGGGGATCAGTCCCTCGTGTCCCGGCCGGCCAAGCAGTGCGCCAGCAACCAGGACTCCGAACAGCAGGAGTGGCAGGATCTGCTTGGTGAAGCCCCACGACGCGGCGAGCCACTGCTGCGCTTCCCCTTCCTCAGTGCCGAGAACTACGGCCAGTCCGATCGCGCCCGAGGCAAACGCCAGCACGGGATACTGGGGATACATCACGGCCAGCAACACGGGCGCCACGGCCGCCAGCGACAGCTTCCACCAGCGAACCCTGAACCAGGTGGCAAGCATCAGGCCCAGGAGAGCCGCGGCGGCGGCCGTCAGCGGCCACTTCACGGTGAATACGGCCTGCCACAAACCAACCGGTTCAGATGGCCGGCCCCAGTTGGCGAACACCAGGATCGCGACCATAGCTCCAAAGTACGCTGCCGTCTGCCAGAGGGGGCGGGTCTCCCTGGCTGGAGGCAGCTTGAATCCTTCCGCTTTCTCCGACTCCTCCTTACGGAAGATCAGGTGCATCAGCAGGCCGATGACAATGCTGAACCCGATGGCGCCCGCCGCGCGGGCCAACCCGATCTGAAACCCGAGGATGCGGGCGGTCAGGATGATGGCCAGGACGTTGATGGCCGGCCCCGAGTACAGGAACGCGCTCGCCGGCCCCAGTCCGGCGCCCATCCTGTAGATTCCGGCGAACAGGGGGAGGACCGTGCAGGAGCACACCGCCAGGACCGTACCCGACACCGAAGCGACCCCATAGGCCAGCATCTTGTTTGCCCTCGCGCCCAGGTACTTCATCACCGAATCCTGGCTGACAAACACCGAGATGGCGCCGGCGATGAAAAAAGCCGGTATCAGGCACAACAGAACGTGCTCGCGCGCGTACCACTTGGCCAACTGGAGGGACTCCAGGACGGCGCCGTCAAAGCGTGCCCGGCCTACAGGCAGGTAGAACATCGCCAGGAAGAGGGCGACGACAAGCGCCAGGGATTTCCACTCCGCTTTCCAGTCCATAAGCGTTGGTTAGCGGGCCGCCATGAGCTCCTTCTCTTCCTCCGCCAGCGAGTGCATCACCGCCCCGACGCAGTCGAAGAACCGGAGCACGCACGGCACGCGCAGGGTGTAGAAGACCTGGTTGCCCCGCTTCTGGTCGGTGACGATGCCCGCCGCCTTGAGAACCGAAAGGTGCTTGGAGACGGTCGACACGTCCGCGCCCACCATCTCCGTCAGTTCGCAGACGCACCGCTCGCGCTTCGACAACTCCTCGACCATGAACAGCCGGCTGGGATGAGCCAGGGCCTTGATCATCCGGGCCCGGGCTTCGTACCTGGCGTACGTCTTGCGGTCCATATATGGCTATTATGCCAAATAGCCAATAACACGTCAAGCGCCCAAGCGGGTCTTGACGAGGTTCGATATTTCTATTATCATAGAACTATGAAAGCGACCGACCGTGATGTCAGCCGCTACGCCGATATGCTCGCAGCCATGGGGGCGGAGCCGCGCCTGCGCATCATGCGACTGCTATTGTCGGCCCATCCCGACGGCCTCGTCGTAGGCGACATCGGAACCGAGCTTGGAATCGCGGCGTCCACGCTGTCGCATCATCTGGAGAAGTTGAAGAATGAGGACCTGGTGAGCGTGCGGCGCCAGGGCACATTCCTGTGGTACTCCGCCAACACGGAAGCGCTCAAAGAACTGCTGACGTTTCTCTACGCCGAGTGCTGCGGGAGGAACCGGCCAATAAAGGCGGATGAGGTTGTGCGTTTGAAGATTTGAGGGGAGGACCTATGGAGAACGCGATGAACATCAAGGAAGTGGTGAAGGACAGGTATGGGAAAGCGGCGCTGCGGGTGGTGGCGGGGGGTTCCACAAGCTGTTGCACCAGCGGGTGCTGCGACCCGATCACTTCCGACCTTTACGACGATGGGGAAAAGCTCGGGTTGCCGGAGACTGCGCTGCTGGCCTCGCTTGGGTGCGGCAATCCGACTGCGCTGGCCGAGTTGAACCCTGGCGAGACGGTGCTCGACCTCGGCAGCGGGGGCGGAATTGACGTGCTGCTGTCGGCCCGGCGGGTCGGTCCTTCCGGCAAGGCCTATGGCCTCGACATGACCGACGAGATGCTGGCGCTTGCGCGGGAGAACCAGCGCACGTCGGGTATCGAAAACGTGGAGTTTCTGAAGGGTGAGATTGAGAACATCCCTTTGCCTGATGATAGCGTCGACGTGATCATCTCCAATTGCGTCATCAACCTGTCGGCGGACAAGGACCGCGTTCTTGCCGAAGCCTTCCGGGTACTGAAGCCCGGCGGCCGCTTTGCCGTGTCCGACATCGTCGTGCGTGGCGTGGTGCCACCCGATATCAAGCGCAATGTCGAGCTTTGGGCCGGGTGCGTCGCCGGTGCCCTCAGCGAAGAGGACTACCGCGGCAAACTCACGGCAGCCGGTTTCGTCGGGATTGACGTCGAGCCGACACGTGTCTACAAGGCCGAAGACGCGCGGCAGTTCCTGGCGGCAGGGGGCCTGGATGTGGATGCGGTCGCCTCGGCCGTCGACGGCAAGTTCATGAGTGCGTTCATTCGCGCACGGAAGCCGCAGCCGGGGCAGTCATGACCCTGGACAGACCCCGGCTCTTGGTCTTGTGCACCGGCAATTCTGCCCGGAGCCAAATGGCGGAGGGTCTCTTCCGCCACCGGATCGGCGATAGGTACGAGGTCTTCAGCGCCGGAACTCAGCCGACGTCCGTGCGCCCGGAAGCGATCGAGGTGATGCGCGAAATCGGGATCGACATCTCCACTCACCGCTCCAAGTCCGTCGATGAGTTCAACAACCAGGAGTTTGCGTACGTCGTGACCGTCTGCGACAACGCAAAGGAATCCTGCCCGGTGTTTCCCGGCAGGACGCAGCGCATCCACTGGAGTTTCCAAGACCCGGCCGCCGTGGAGGGGACGGTGGAGCAGCGCCTGAAAGCGTTTCGCCTCGTCCGGGACCAGATCGCAGCCAGAATCAGCTTGTTTGTGGAAACTCTCTGAGAGGGCGTGCAACCCCGGCGGGAATACGCCCTCCCCAGCGCCGGTCTACAACGTGTATCCCGGCAGAAGCAACTCCTTTACCACGCTCTCGTTGATGTCGACGCCGATGCCGGGGGTTTCGGGGAGTTCCAGGAACCCGGCCGAGTACTTCGGCATCCCCGCCAGCCGGGTCACGTTCTGGTTGAAGTACTGGCCCCACTCCAGGAGCATGAAGTTGGGCACCGTGGCGCAGATGTGCGCGAAGGCGGTCTGGCCCAGCGGCGACGCCATGCCGTGTGGCGCGATGGGGATGTTGTAGACCTCGGCCATGGAGGCGATCTTGCGGCTTTCGAGCAGTCCCCCGCACTTGGCCATGTCGAGCTGAATCACGCTCACGGCCTGCTTTTCCAGAAACGGGCGGAAGCCGTATCGTGTGTACACATTCTCCCCGCAGGCGATGGGGATTCGGGTGGCGGCGCGGACGGCGGCCATCGACTCCGGGTTGTCGCTCGGCACCGGCTCCTCCAGCCACATGACCCGGTAGGGCTCGACGGCCTTGGCAAGCTGGATGGCGCTCTCGGTGTCGTAGCGCGCGTGACACTCCAGGCCGATTCCGATGGCAGGTCCGACGGCCTCGCGAAGGGCGCCGACGCGCGCGGCGAAAGCGTCGATTTCCGGATTGCTGAGAGTCCAGTTGTACTTCTTGCCTGGGTCGTAGCCCTTGGAAGGGTTCTCCTCTTCGGTCCCCGAGTCGAGCCGGACGGCCTTCAGGGCCTTCACGCCGGTGGTGCGCACCGCTTCGGCGGCCTGCTTGGGGTCGTAGGCGTGGAAGTAGACGGCGATCCTGTCGCGCAGCTTTCCTCCGAAGAGCCTGTAGATCGGCACCCCCAGCGCCTTTCCGGCCAGGTCCCATAGCGCGATGTCGATGCCGCTCATGGCGCTCAGATACGGCCCGCCCATCCCCCGCATGAAGACCGGCGGGATGCCGCCGGGAGGGCTGGGCCAGCTCCAGAAGTCGTACCAGATCTTCTCGACGTCGAGGGGGTCCCGGCCGACGATGGCCGGTCCGAGGTGGTTGTTGATGAGGTCCTCGGCCCCGATGGTGTCCAGGGTCTCGCCCGTGCCGGCGAGCCCCTGGTCCGTGTATACGCGCACGAAGCGGCTGTTGATGCCCTTCAGGCGGACCGCCTTGACGGCTGTGATCTTGAGCCTGGGTGCGCGGCTGGTACCCTGCGCGCGTGCGTCGTGGCGGAAGGCGGCAAACGCCGCCGCAGCCGGAAACATGGTCAGAATGCTGCGCCGATCGGTCATGTTGCGCTCCCTCTTCTGGTGCCCGGTCCCAGGCACCCAACACAGCATACACCGAACCGGCTGGTCAGTCTCTGCGAGGGTGGGCGGCCCGGATTCGCGGCGTTGGAGGTTACGTGTAAAATGGCAGCAGCCAGCGACCAAGACGGAGACACGGTAAGATGCGCCCCATGTCGAAAGTGACCATATGTCTCACGCTCCCGCTGCTATTGTGCTTGGCACAGCAGCAACGGCCGGACGTAAAAGGCAGCAGCGATCACCCGCTGCTAAGCCGCATGCCCGGCTTCTACATCGAAAGTTACGACGTCAAGGAGTTCGACTCGGAGAAATTCAGCCGGGAGAAACTCGGCTTGCAAGGCTACACCGCTGAGGGGCGAAAGACATACATTCGTTACTGGATTCAGCCAGGGACCACAGCTCCTTCGAACCTGCAAATCATTCGCAACTACGAGAATGCTCTCAAGTCCGTGGGGGCTGTCACGACCTGGCAGGCTCAGTACAACCTCCACGCGAAGCTCGAGCGCGGCGGAAAGAGCGTTTGGGTGAAGGTCAACATCCCGGATTCGCGTTGCTATGTGTTGACCATCGTTGAGGAGCAGGGCTTGCAGCAGCAGGTCCAGGCCAATGCCGAAGCTTGGATGTCGGACATCAAGACAACCGGACACGCAGCCGTCTACGGCATCTACTTCGACACAAACCAGGCTGTGCTCAAGCCCGAATCCGAGCCGGCGTTGAAGGAGATCGCCGCGTTGATGGAGAAGAACCCGGCGCTGAGAGTGCACGTGGTGGGGCACACCGACAACCAAGGTGACTTCGCCTACAACCTGATGCTTTCCGAAGCGCGCGCAGCCGCCGTGATGAATGCCCTAACCGCACGCTACAAGGTCAACGCCGCCCGCCTGCGGGCTTCCGGGGTGGGCCCGCTGGCTCCGGTGGCGCCGAACCGCACCGAAGAAGGCAAGGCGAAAAACCGCCGGGTCGAACTGGTCGAACAGTAGTCCCGGCCCCAGGCCGGTTCAAGCGCAACCGGTGGGTCCTACGCCGAAGGGGAGCCCTCGCCCTCGGGGATTCGCCGGATGGTTACCGGCTCCAGACCGACGAAAGAAACCAAGAGGTGCCCTCTACCATGGCCGGACTGCGTTGCCTCTCCCTGATGCTCGCCTGCTCAGGATCTCTTGCGGCTCAGACCACGTGGACAAGCATACGAATTGGAACCAACCCCCCCGGGCTGGCGATCCGGGTGGACGGCGTGGAGTACTCCCAGGTGGTCTCGTTCTACTGGCTGGCGGGGTCGACGCACACCCTTTCGATCGTTCCGGAGAAGGATAGCGACGGGCCCGGCGCGCGCTATACGTTCCTCGAGTGGGTCGACTCGGCAGGGCACGCGTACAACGGCGGGTCTACCATCACCGTACGGGCGGACCCGTCGGTCTCGCACTACGTGGCCATGTTTGAGGCGGAGTACTTGCTCGAGGTGAGCATCTCCCCTTGCGCGGCCCCGGAGCCGGCCAACTGCCGTGTGACGTTACCGGGGACTGTATACATCAACGGCTCGGCATACTGGAGCGATGTGCGGCTCTGGCTAAAAGCGGGAACGGGAGTAACCGTGGAAGCGGTGGCCAATGCCGGCTACGTTTTCTCCGGCTGGGACAATCGTTTCCCGAATCCGCTCTCTCCGGCGCAGACCTTCACGGTGAACGGCCCTTGGAATCTTGTGCCGGTTTTCACCCCGACACACAACATCACTATTGAGAGTTCACCGCCGGGTTTGACGGTGCTGGTGGACGGAGCGCCCGTTGTCACGCCGGCGTCGTTCGGCTGGCCGGCGGGAAGCCAGCACGTGCTTGCGCCCCTGAGCCCGCAGACGGATGCGGCGGGGGAGCACTGGGTCTTCGGGTCGTGGAGCAACGGCGGAGAAACCGAGCAGGTCTTCACCGTGAGAGCGGTTCAGGGCCCTCAAGGCGTGACCGCCCAGTACCTCCGCGGCGGCGTGGTCACCATTTTGACCGCGCCTTCGGGATTGAAGGTGAACGTGGACGGAAGCGACGCGTGGCCAAGCCCGAATTTCATCTGGGGCCCGGACTCCACGCATGTGCTCGCGGCCGCGCTGGAGCAAACGGACAAGGCGGGGAGGCGGTACCTCTTCCGGGGCTGGTCGGACGGAAGCCAGGAGGCGTCGCGCAGCCTGACGGTGACCCAGGCCGCGCTCGACGCTGGCCTTCGCCTGGTGGCGCGTTACGAGTTGCTAGGCAGGCTGACCGTGGAGAGCCAGCCGGCGGGGCTTAGTTTCACGGTGGATGGGGCCGCCTGCGTGACTCCCTGCACGATCGACCGCACTGCCGGCTCCCGCATCCCGATTCTCGCTCCCGCATCCGTGCCGGTGGGCGAAGACGCAAGACTGGCTTTTTGGGGATGGCAGGACCAGGCAGACCGGGAACGCACGTGGACGATGACCGCCGAGGCGCAGGGAATTGTGGCCACATACCAGACTCAATACCGGCTCAGGACAAGCTCCGATCCGGCCGGCGGGGCGCTGGTGCGGCTCGACCCGGCCTCCGCAGACGGTTTCTACGGCGTGAACACGCAGGTGATAGCGACAGCGGAGGCCCTTCCGGGCTACCGCTTCCGGCGCTGGGGCGGCGACCTGGAGGGCACCTTCGCCTCCGGCGCGCTCACGCTCTCGGGGCCGCGGGTGGTGGTCGCACTCGTGGACCGGGTCCCCTACATTGCGCCGGCGGGAGTGGTCAACGCGGCCGGCGTGACCCCGGAACCGGGAGTGGCGGCGGGTTCCATCATTTCGATCTACGGGGAGAACCTGGCCCCCGCCAGTCAAATCGGGTCCTTGAGCCCGCTGGCACAGACCCTGGCCGGGGTGACCGTGCAGGCGGGCGACCGGCTCTTGCCGCTGTTTTTCGTCGCCGAGCAGCAGATCAACGCCCTGGTCCCCTCCGACTTCCAGCCCGGGGAATACCGGTTGACAGTCCGGTCCAGCGGACAGCCGGACGTGTCGGCAACCCTCCAGGTCGTTCGCAATGCCCCCGGGCTGTTCGCCAACTGGATTGATTCGACGGCCTATGCGGCTGCCATGCATGTTGACGGCACCCTCGTGCTACCCGCAAGCCCGGCGAGAGCCGGCGAAATCATCACGCTGCTGGGGACGGGTTTCGGCCCCTACCAGCCCGCGCCCTTGGATGGCTTCGCGGTGCCGCCAGAAGCGGTGTTTCCGCTGGCCGACGCGGTGGAGGTGTTTCTGGATGACGCCGTGGTCACGCCGCTGTGGACCCGCGCCGCCGTAGGTCTCGCCGGCACAACGGCGGTGCGTTTTCAGATCCCGGAAACGCTTCCAGCGTCAGGTCCGGCGCGGGTCAGGGTGAAGGTGAACGGGCGCGAAAGCAACTCGGTGAACCTGCCCCTGGAGCGCTGAAGGCCACAGCCTAGGGCAGAAGGCTCCGGTCAAAGAACGCGGCGATCAGGCTGTACATATGGCGGCGGGCCTGTCCCGTGACTCCGTGGGTTTTCTGCGGGTAGATCATCATCTCGAAGGGGCGGCCTGCCCGCTGGAGCGCGTCGGCCATCTGCACCGTGTTTTGGAACAGGACGTTGTCGTCTTCCAGGTTGTGAATCAGCAGCAGCCTCGCCTTCAGATTGGACGCATCGTGTATCGGTGAGCTGCGCCGGTAGGCCTCCGCGTTTTCTGAGGGCAGCCCCATGTACCGCTCGGTATAGATCGTGTCGTAGTGACGCCAGTCGGTGACCGGCGCTCCGGCGACGCCGGCCCGGAACAGCTCGGGGGCGTTGACCAGCGCATACAGCGTCATGTAGCCGCCGTAACTCCAGCCGTACACACCGAGGCGGGACTCGTCCACAAAGCCCATGGAAACGAGATGGCGGACCCCCTCCACCTGATCCTGAAGCTCCTTCTCGCCGAAGTTGCGGTAAAGCGCCGCCTCCCAGGCGTGCCCCCGGCCTGCCGTGCCCCGGTTGTCGAGCTGCCAGACGACGTAGCCGCGGTGCGCCAGCGCCTGCTCCAACGTGAGGCCCTCCCAGGAGTTGGTCACGTCCTGGGAGTGCGGACCTCCGTAAACGAACACGATGGCGGGGTACTTGCGGGACGGATCGAAGCCGGCGGGCCGGATGAGGCGGGCGTAGAGAAGGTAGCCGCCGGAAGCTCGCACTTCCACGATTTCGCCGGGCCGGAGATCGTATTCATCGACCGGACCACGGTCCGGCGGAGTGACCACGGCCCACTCGGAACCGTCCACCTTGTAGATGGACCTGGCCGGAGGCGTATTGAGGCTGGAAAAGGTCCCCAGGTAATACCGGCAGCCGGGCGACATGGAGATGGCATGCGTGCCGGACGGCCCTGTGATGCGGCGGCGCTTGCCGCCCTGGAGGCTCACCTGGTAGAGCTGGCGGTCGAGCGGGCCGGCTTCGGTGGAGAGGAAGTAGACCTGGCCGGCGTTCTCATCCACGCCAACCAGGTCGGTCACCTGCCACTCGCCCGAAGTCAGCCGGCCGAGTTCTCTGCCGTCTGCCGCATAGCGATACAGGTGGCGGAAGCCGTCGCGCTCACTGCCCCAGAGGAATTCCGCACCGCCTTTCAGGAAGTGGAAGGAATCGCCTACGTTCACCCAATAGGGGTCCTTCTCTTCGACGATCACCCGGGACCGGCGCGAGGCGGCGTCCGCGCGCACAAGGTCCAGACGGTTCTGGATGCGGTTCAGGCTCTGGACGTACAGGCCGCTGCTGTCCGGCTGCCAATAGACCCTGGCGAGCAAGGAGTCGCGAAGGTCGCCGAGTTCCATCCAGCGGGTGGCGCCGCCCGAGGCAGGCACGACGCCGAGCCGGACGTCCGCGTTGGGATCTCCGGCCTTTGGATAGCGCTGCGGCTCGTAGACGGGCCGCAGCGGCAGCATGTCCGCATGGGGGTACAAAGGCTGGCGGGACACATCGAACTGAAGGTACGCGATGCTGGCCGAATCCGGGCTCCACCAGTGGGCGGTGCCGAGGTCCAGTTCCTCCGGGTAGACCCAGTCCGGCCGGCCGTTGAGCAACGTCTCCGTGCCATTTCGCGTCAGGCGCGAGACCTTTCGCGAAGAGACCTCCATCGAGTAGAGGTCGTTGCCACGGAAGAAGGAGACCCGTAAGCCGTTCGGGGAGAGCTTGGGGTCCTGTTCGGCCACGGGGGTCGCGGTAAGCTGGGTCCAACTTCCCGCAGCAAGGCGATAGTGGAACAGGTCGCCGCCGGCGGCGAGCAACAGCCCGTCTCCGCCAGGGAACCACTGGATGGACTGTTCTTTCACCCTGCGGTTCTGCCAGCCGAAAGCCTCGCGGGCGGGGACGACAGTCGCGGCGGAGCCCAGAACCGAGAGGGAAATCAGGTCCCGCTTCGACTTGGACGGGATGTCATACAGCCACACGGAACCGTCCTGTTGATAGGCGAAACGGCTTCCGTCCGGAGCCCAAACGGCCTCGAGCGGAGCGATTGCAGGGCGCTCGGAAGCGGCGTCCTCCACTGTGACGGGCTTTCTCGACTGGGCCTGCGCCAAGGCAACGCTGGCGGCCATAGCGCACAGAATGAGCCTTCTTGCGGACATCGCCTGTGATTGTACCTGACGCCGGGGGGTTGCCCGTGTGGCATCCTGGTGACTTATGAGGATCACATTCTGGGGTGCCGCCAGGACGGTCACTGGCTCATTGCACGAAATCCAGATCAACGGGCGGCGCTGGGTTCTCGACTGCGGCCTCTACCAGGGGCGGCGGAGGGAAGCCGCCGAGCGGAACACCGAGTTTCCCTTTGCTCCATCGTCGGTGGACGGCGTGATCCTCTCTCACGCGCACATCGACCACAGCGGAAACCTGCCGACACTGGTGAAGAAGGGCTACAACGGGCCGGTCTACACGACGCCGCCGACCATGGACCTGTGCGGGCCCATGCTGCGCGATTCGGCGTTCCTGCAAGAGAAAGATGCCCAGTTTCTGAACAAGCGGCGCCTGAGGCGGAAAGCTCTCGACCCGATGGCGGAGAACGGGGAAGTGCAACCGCTCTACACGGTCGAGGAAGCCGAGAACGCGCTGAAGTTGTTCCGGCCGGTCCCTTTGCACACACCGAAAGTGCTCGATCCCGTGCTGAGCTACGAAGCGTACAATGCGGGGCACATCCTCGGGTCGACAGCGATCCTTCTGCACTACCACCAGGATGGTAAGCGCGTCCGGGTGGTGTACTCGGGCGACGTGGGGCGGCGCAACCTGGCCATCATCCGCGATCCGGACGAGTTGCCTTCGGTGGATTACCTGATCATGGAAAGCACCTATGGCGACCGCCTGCACCAGCCGTCGGAGGCCGTAAACAACAAGCTGGCGGATATCGTCAATCGCACCTGCCGCCGGGGCGGCAAGATCATCGTGCCGGCATTCGCGGTGGGCCGCACGCAGCAGCTAATCGTGCTTCTGCACGAGTTGGTCAGGGCGCAGCGCATCCCGTCCATCCCCGTATTTGTGGACAGCCCGCTGGCCATCGAGGCGACCAAGGTCTTCCGGCAACACACAGAGTGCTACGACGCGGAGACGCGGGAGTACTTGCTGGAAGGCGAGGATCCGTTCGACTTCAAGAATCTCCGCTACATAAAGGATGCGGGGGAGTCCAAAGCGCTGAACGATCTGCGTGGGCCCTTCATGATCATCTCGGCTTCGGGAATGTGCGAAGCGGGGCGCATCCTGCACCACCTGAAAAACAATATCGAGGACCCGCGCAACACCGTGCTGGTCACGGGCTTCATGGCCGAGAATACGCTGGGCCGGAAGATCGTCGACAAACTGCCCGAGGTGCCCGTCTTCGGCGAGCCGCTGCGGCTGCGGGCCGAGGTGGCCAAGTTGAACGAGCTCAGCGGCCACGCCGACCAGAGGGAGCTGGTCGACTGGGTGCGGCCGATGGCCAGGGGGCTCAAGAAGATCTTCCTGGTACACGGAGAGCCGGCCCAATCGGCGGCCCTGGCGAAGGTTCTCGGGTCGGAGCTTGGAATCGAAACCGTCATTCCGGAACGAGGGGAAACGGCGGAGCTGACATAGGAGGTCTGCACATGGGCTTGAGGGTTGCCCCGCTGCTGTTGCTTTGCCTGGCGTCACCAATCCACGCCCAACAGGCTCCCACGGGCCTGAGGACGGAACACCTGGCGAATCCCGTGGGGATCGATGTCACCAGTCCCCGCTTCTCCTGGGTGCTGGAGCACGCCGAGCGCGGCCAGAAGCAGATCGCCTACCAGGTGCTGGTCTCGCAGAGTCCGGAAGTCAAGGCCGGCGAGGTGTGGGACAGCGGGCGAATCGAGTCCGATCGGAGCGTGCTGGTAACCTACATGGGGAAGCCCCTGGCCAGCGGACAACGCTACTTCTGGAAAGTGCGCTACTGGGACGCGGCAAACAAGCCCAGCCCTTACAGTGCGGCCGCCTTCTTCGAGATGGGCCTTCTCACCCCGGAGGAGTGGAAGGGCAAGTGGATCGGCGGCGCGAGTCAGCTTCGCAAGGAATTCGTGCTGAAGACGCGGCCCGCGCGCGCCCGGGCCTATGTGAGCGGGTTGGGTTACTATGAGCTTCGCATCAACGGGAGGAAGGTGGGAGACCACGTTCTCGACCCCGGCTGGACGACCTATGTCCGTCGGGTGCTCTACGCCACCTACGACGTGACCGAGTTCCTCAAGGAAGGGCCTAACGTGGTGGCGGCGGTACTCGGGCAGGGCTGGCACGACTCGCGGACGCTCATGCTCCAGATGAATATCGACGAACAGGGCGCGAAGACGCGGACTGAGGTCGTCAGTGACGCGACCTGGCAGGCGCACCCCGGTCCCATCGTCTCCGACAGCGTCTACCACGGCGAAACCTACGACGCGCGCCTGGAGACTCCCGGCTGGGACATGCCAGGCTACAAGGACGCGGCGTGGAAGCCCGCCGTGGTTGTCCCGGATCCGCCCAAAGGGCAGATGTCGGCCCAGATGATGCCGCCGATCCGGGTGGTGGACACCATCACGCCGCTGAAGATGACCAGCCCCCGGCCGGGCATGTATGTGTACGACATGGGGCAGAACTTCAGCGGTTGGGTCGAATTGCGGGTCCAGGGACCGTGCGGCGCCGCCGTCAGGCTGCGGCATGCGGAACTGCTCTATGAAGACGGCACGCTGAACACCGAGAACCTCCGCGCGGCCAAGGCGACCGATACTTACATCCTCCGCGGGGACAGCGAGGACGAAGTCTGGTCGCCGCGCTTCACCTACCACGGCTTCCGCTACGTGGAAGTGACGGGGTATCCCGGGACGCCCAAGCCCGGCGCCATCCTGGGGAAGGTGGTTCACACGGACGTCGCGCCGGTTGGCGGTTTTTCGTCCTCCAAGCCGGTCCTGAACCAGATCCAGCGGCTGGTCCAGTGGAGCATCCGCACCAACCTGCACAGCATACCGACCGACTGCAACCAGCGGGACGAACGGATGGGCTGGCTGGCCGACGCCCACCTGGCCGCCGAAGCCGCCATCTGGAACTACGACATGGCCGCGTTCTACACGAACTTCCTGCGAGACATCCACGATATCCAGTTGACGGATGGCACGGTTCCGGACACGGTTCCTTACAGGAACGGCCGCAGGCCGGCCGATCCCGCCTGGGGGGCCGGCTATCCGCTTCTGGCCTGGTACATGTACGTGTACTACGGGGACAACCGCATCCTGGCGCAGCACTATGAAGGTCTGAAGGCGTGGGCCGATTACCTGACCAGCCGCGCCAAGGACGGCGTGGTCAGTTACTACTCGTACGCCGATTGGGTGAGCCTGGCGAAGACCCCGGGGGACCTGGTCTCCACCGCCTTCTATCTCTGGAGCGTGGACGTGGTGACACGGGCGGCGATGATCCTGGGGAAGGCCGACGACGCCGTGACCTACCAGAAGCTGGGGGCCTCCATCCGGGAATCGTTCCACCGAACGTTCTTCAACCCCTACACGGGCACTTACGCCAGCGGCTCGCAGACCGCTCTGGTGCTTCCCCTCTTCCTTGACGTTGTTCCCGAGAGCATCCGGTCGGCGGCGTTCTCCGACCTTACGGGGGACATTGTCTACGTGAACAATACGCACCTGACGACGGGGATCCTCGGCACCAAGTACCTTCTGCCTCTGTTGACACGCTATGGTCGCTCCGATCTGGCTTACGACCTCGCCACCGAGACGAGCTATCCGAGCTGGGGTTACATGGTGGAGAATGGCGCGACCACGATGTGGGAGCTTTGGCAGAATCGAACCGGCCCGTCGATGAACTCGCACAATCATCCGATGTTCGGCAGCGTCGGAGGCTGGTTCTACAGCGCGCTGGCGGGGATCAACCCCGATCCGGTCGCGCCCGGCTTCCAGCGGATCAGGATCGAACCGCAGGTGGTAAGGGACCTGGGCTGGGCCTCGGGCTCGGTGGAGACGCCGCGCGGCACGGTGGCGAGTTCATGGAGCCGTTCCGGCAGCGCCCTGAAGCTGGAGGTCGCCATCCCGGTGGGCAGCGAAGCGGAGATCCACATTCCGAAGCTGGGGCTCGGCACGGTCACGATCCTCGAATCTGGCAAGCCGGTCTGGGCCAAGGATGCTTTCCAGGCAGGCGTGCCTGGCATCACCGGAGCCAGGCAGACCGAGCGGACGATCGTGATCCAGGCCGGCTCAGGGCGCTACGTGTTTGAAATGCAGTAGGGCGAGGCTTGCCCCGCCCCTACCCGAGCTGCGAAGTGCAGTTCGGGCAGCGAACCGCCTTGATTGCGATCGTCGAAAGGCAGTACGGGCACTCCTTCGTCGTCGGCTCCACCGGGACCGGCGCAGGCTCCCTCTTCAGCCGGTTGACCTGCTTGACAAGAAGAAATACCGCGAAGGCCACCAGCAGAAAGTCCAGCACCGTGTTCAGGAAGATGCCGTAGTTGATCGTGGCGGCGCCGGCTTCCTTGGCCGCCGCCAGGGTTGGATAGTCCTTGCCGGAGATGTTGAGGAACAGGCTGGAGAAGTCAGCCTTCCCGAGCAGCAGGCCGAGCGGCGGCATGAGCACGTCGTTGACGAAAGAGGTGACGATCTTGCCGAAGGCGGCGCCGATAATGATGCCGACCGCCATGTCGAGAACGTTCCCGCGCATCGCGAACTCTTTGAACTCTTTGAGCATTGTGGAATCTCCTTTTAGGAAAGAGGCCGGCCTTCAAGCCGCTCCATGGCCAGGCGAATATCCTTGGGCAAAGGGAGCGACTTGCCATGCTTGTACTCGATGAAGACGAGAGTGCTATGAGACTCGGCGACGACAACGTTCTGAGCCACGCTGACCACCGCGTGTTCCATCCGGAAGCTGCTCCGGCCGATCTTGGATACGCGCGCTCCGACCTGTACGGTGTCGGGGAATACCACCGGCTGGCGGTAGTCGCAGCTTATGGAAGCCAGGATGGGTCCCATGCCGTCGTTCTTGATCATAGGCCACATCCCGACCCGCTCCAGGTAGACCACGCGCGCCGTTTCACACCACTTCAGATAGACCGTGTTGTTGACATGAGCGAAGGAGTCCTGGTCGCCCCACTCGACCGAAAGAGAAACGACGACGGGGAACTGCCGCAGCGCTTCGTGGGGATGCTCGACGATCATTTCTTCACCGCCCATTGCCTGTAGAGTCGCTCAACATCCGCCTTCCTGGCGTCCCCAAGGTGGATGAGGATGCGATGACGGAACTCAAGGCTGCCCCCCTCCGGGATGGTGAGGCTGCCGTCGCGGCTCTGGTCCTCGGTGAATTCTCTCTCGCCGAAGCAGTTGGCCGCAAGCAGCCCGTAGCCCCGCGCCATCCAGAAGGTGGGGAACTTGGGGTTGGACGGGTGATCGAACATCGCCACGCCCACGATCTGGCCGCCAACCTTTCCCGAGTAGTCCACCCAGCGCGCCCGCTTGCCCCAGATCTGCTTCTCCCCCACGCCGCCCTCCGAGTTCAGCAGTGTGGCGCCGCGGCTCTCGTTCAGCTCTTCGCACACGCGCACGGCCATTGCGCCCTCGCGCGTGTCGCCGAGCTTCACCGGGATGCCGCGATCGGCCAGGATCCGGACAATGACGTCGACCACCCGGGCGGAACCCAAGGCGGAAAACGTATACTCCTCGACCAGGCCTCCGACAACCTGCCTGTCGGGGCCGACCATGTCGAGCTCGGCCCGTATGGAACCCGCCTTCGGATCGGGTTGGGGGGCGGCCTTAAGCTCATAACGGCCGGTCTTGGGTCCGTTGGTCCAGAAATCGATGCCATTGGTCAGGCCGTGCGCCCACCAGAGACCTCGCTGGTGAGGGTGGTCGGTGGAATCGCCGGGCGCAGGCTCGACGGGCCAGCCGCGGGTGACCACGGCTCCGTTGGACGCCCGGAGTGGATGCAGGAACGGCTTGTCCTGGTCCGCTGAGCAGAACAGGGTGGTGAACGGCCTGCCTTCCATTGAAACCTGAATTCTGCCGGGCTGTTCGGCGAAGGATACAGGACCTGCGGCGAGGCAAATCGTAGCTGCTGTCAAAGCCAGTGCGGAGAGTGTCGCGGCTCGCATTGTCGTCTCAACTTAGGGTTGCCTTCATTCTAGAATGCCTAGAGGAGATCCGATTGATGTCCGAGATGCAGCGCGTCTGCTTCCTGCTTAAGGTCAAGAAGGACCGTCTCGCCGAGTACAAGGAGCGGCACGAGCGCGTCTGGCCCGAAATGCTGGCGGCGCTCCGCGAGACCGGCTGGACCAACTACTCGCTCTTCCTGCGCGACGACGGCCTGCTGGTCGGCTACCTGGAGACGCCGGATTTCCAGAAAGCCCTGGAGGGGATGGGCCGGAAGGAAGTCAACGCGCGCTGGCAGAAGGAAATGAAGGAGTTTTTTGAGGACCCGGGCGGACGAGAGGCCGACAGGCAGATGGCCCCGCTCGAGGAAGTTTTTCATCTTGACTGAGGAGAGGTGGATCAATGAACAGATCGCTTACCCGCCGCGGCTTCGCCATGGGCGCCGGCGCGGCAGTCTTTTCCGCAATCACAGCCAAGAGGGGCCTATCCGCCCCGGTCCAGGAACAGAAGGTCGAGGTCAGTGCAGGCTCTGAGATCGGCGTTGTGAATCCGTACCTCCATTCGCACTTCGCTGAGCACCTCGGAAGCTGCATCTACGGCGGCCTGTGGGTCGGCAGAGACTCGAAGATTCCCAACATCAATGGCTATCGCCGCCAGGCGGTCGAGTGGCTGAAGGAACTTGGTGTTCCGGTGCTGCGCTGGCCGGGCGGCTGTTTTGCCGACGATTACCACTGGCGCGACGGCATCGGACCGGCGGCCAAGCGCCGCAAGATCGTCAACGTCAGTTGGGGAGGCATCGTAGAGGACAACAGCTTCGGCACGCATGAATTCATCGGACTGTGCCGGCTCATCGGCGCCGAACCCTACCTGGCGGGTAACATGGGCAGCGGCACGCCCCAGGAGATGCGCGACTGGATGGAGTACTGCAACCAGCC
>JBHGAV010000067.1:0-20014 GCA_041946685.1 Bryobacteraceae bacterium
TTGGCGTTGACCAGGTCGTGCGGCATGGCCGTGGACATCTCCTGGTACACCGACATCTTCTCCTTGATGGCCCGCTCCATGCGAACCAGCCCGATGCGGAACTGGTTCTCCAGCAGCTCGCCGACCGCGCGCACGCGGCGGTTGCCCAAGTGGTCGATGTCGTCCACCGAGCCGATTCCCCGGCGCAGTTTCAGGACGTACTTGATCGTATCGACGAAGTCCTCAACCTCGAGGGTGCGCCGGTCCAAGGGGTGGTCCCTGTCCTTCTCGCCCTTGCCCTCCTGCGTTTCCACCCAGCTCGGGGGCGCGTAATCGGCGCTCCCGTGCAGTTTGATGTTGAACTTCATGCGTCCCACGCGCGAGAAATCGTACTTGCGCGGATCGAAGAACATGCCCTGAAACAGTTGCGTCGCCGTGTCCACCGTGGGCGGGTCGCCCGGACGCAGCTTGCGGTAGATCTCCAGCAGGGCGTCGGTCTGGTTCTTCACCGGGTCCTTCTTCAGCGTCGCCGAGATGACATTGCCCACCTCGTCGCGCTCCGGGAAGATGATCTCGAAGCTGGGAATGCCAGCTTCGATGAAGTTGCTGACGGCCGCCGCCGTCAACGGCTGGTTGGATTCCAGCAGGATCTCGCCCGTGGACATGTCCACCACATCAGCCACCACGAAGGCGCCTTCCAGGTCGCCCAGGGACACCTCCACCTGTTCGATCTTGGCTTTCTGGAGCTCCTTGAGCACCGTACCCGTCAGCTTCTTGCCCGCCGGCAGAACCTGCTCGCCGGAGCGGGAAGTGATCGGGTGCGACAACCGGCTGATGTGCTGGTGCCCCGACAGGCTCCAGAGCAGCTTCTTGTCCTTGATGCTGATCTTGTCGGTCTTGTAAAAAGTCCGCAGCACCTGCTCGTCGCTCTTCAGGCCGAGCGCCCGCAGAAACACGGTTCCGTAAAACTTCCGCTTGCGGTCGATCCGCACATAGAGCAGGTTCTTGGTGTCATACTCGAATTCCACCCAGCTCCCGCGGTAGGGAATGATCTTGCCCAGAAAATAGCCCTGTGCGGGGATACGCTCGAAGAACACGCCCGGCGAGCGGTGCAACTGGCTGACGATGACCCGCTCGGTGCCGTTGATGATGAACGTCCCGTTCTCAGTCATCAGCGGAATCTCACCGAAGAACACTTCCTGTTCCTTAATGTCCCGGACGGTCCTGGTCCCGGTCTCGGCTTCCTTGTCGTAGACCGTCAGCCGGATGGTGACCTTCAGCGGGGCGGCATAGGTCATCCCGCGCTCTTCGCACTCCGGCTGGTCGTACTTCAGTTGCAGGCCCACCGGGTCGCCGCACTTGTTGCAGAAGGTGACGATGTTCCGGTTGAAGGTCCCGCACTTGGGACACAGCACATCACCCAGGTGATAGGGATCCGTCCGGATGTAGGCGCCGCAGCCCGGATTCCGGCAGGTGGTCCGCAGATGATTCAGGCCCCTCAGATTGCCGCACTTGCATTCCCAGTTGCCGATGGAGTAATCCACGAAATCGAGCTGGCTCAGGCTGCGGAAATCCGTGATCGGGAACACGGAGGTGAACACGCTCTCCAGGCCGATGTCCTCCCGCTCGTCCGGCAGCAGATCCATCTGGAGGAAGCGTTCGTAGGACTGCCTCTGGACTTCGATCAAGTTCGGAATCGGGATCGTGGTCTTGATCTTGGAGAAATCAACTCTCTCGCGGGCAAAGCCATTTGGCGCCTGTTGCATCATGCTCTCCCAAAAAGCCGAAAGGACGCTGCCTGACGGTGTCCGGCCACTACACCGCCATGTTCGCGAGCAGACCGCCCCAGCGGAAGGAGCGGGCGACTGCCCGGACTCTGGTGGACAATTGGACCCCGCCTTCGACCGGCGGAATCAACCCGGGGGTAATTCGAGACTCGTGAGCAGAGGCAGTACAAACAGAAGGATGCCGCGGGAACACGAAGGGCGTGGCAACGGGCTGTTGGGACATACCCCGCCCCACAATAGGCAATACAATGCCTTGCACGCAGGAAGCGTCGTTCACAGGCGACTATTCGGGCTCGGCTCCGGTCTGGACAATGTCAAGTGTAACAAACAACGGCATAGCCGTCAAACGCATCCAGCGGACCCCGGACGCGGGCCTTTTCCGCGGCCGCCGGGGGGCCGGGCTGGCCGGCGGCTACTTCACCTCCACCGTAGCACCGGCATCGGCGAATTTCTTCCGGATCGCCTCCGCCTCTTCCTTGTTGACGCCTTCCTTGATGTTCTTGGGAGCGCCGTCGACCAGGTCCTTGGCTTCCTTCAAACCGAGGCTGGTGACTTCACGGACCGCCTTGATAACGTTGATCTTGTTTGCGCCGGCCGAAGTCAAGACCACCGTGAATTCGGTCTTCTCTTCGGCTGCCGGCGCCGCGGCGGCGCCCGCCGCCGGAGCCGCCACGGCTACCGCCGCGGCTGCCGCCGAAACGCCCAGTTTCTCTTCCAGCAACTTGACGAGCTGGGATGCCTCCAGCAGCGTCAATCCCTGAATCTGTTCCGCAATCGCGTTGATGTCCGCCATTTCTACCTTCCAAACTCCTCTTGCTCGCAGCCCGTGGCCTTCACCGCGGCCGCGGCGCTACGCTGAAAATTTGTTCTCCTTGCAGCCCTGGTCGATCGCCACCGCCAGGTTTCTCCCCACTGCGCCCAGAGCGCTCACCAACCTCTGCGCCGGGGCCTGGATGAGGAACAGCAGCTTGCCGAACATCTCCTCCCGCGAGGGGAGTGACGCCAGCTCTTGGATCGTCCGTATGTCGATGGCCCGGCCTTCCACCATGCCGGCCTTGAAAGTGAAACTCGGGTTATTCTTGGCGTAGCCGGTCAGCGCCTTAGCCAGAGCAACCGGGTCCCGCTCCGTGTAGGCCAGGCTGGTCGTGCCCACCAGGCCCTTCAGCAGGTCCTGCGCCTTGGTCCCTTCGGCGGCCTTCTCCGCCAGATTGTTCTTGACCACGCGGTAGCGCCCGCCCGCGCCCCGGACCGCCTTGCGCAGCTCGAAGTCCTGGCTTACCTTCAGCTTGTCAAAGCCCGCCACGAACAGGTTCTCCACCCGCCCCAGTTCGCCGCGCAGCGAATCGACGTCTTTTCTCTTGTCTTCTCGTTTCTTCATGCGCCACCCGCTACTGCACCTTCGTGTTGAAGGGCGTCACATCCAGCGACACGCCCGGCCCCATCGTGGAGCAGATCGTCGCGCTCTTCACGTACTTGCCTTTGGCCGCCGCCGGCTTGGCCCGCAGCACCGCCTGGATCAGGGTCTGGGCGTTCTCCAGGAGCTTGTCGCCCTGGAAGCTCACCTTGCCGACCGGGACATGCAGCACTCCGGTCTTATCCACCCGGAACTCCACCTTGCCGGCCTTGACCTCCCGGACCGCCCGCTCCACGTCCATGGTGACCGTGCCCGTCTTCGGATTCGGCATCAGCCCCCTGGGGCCGAGGATCTTGCCCAGTTTTCCCACCGAGCGCATCATGTCCGGCGTCGCGACCACGGCGTCGAAGTCGGTCCAGCTCTCCTGCTGGATCTTGGCTACCATGTCTTCGCCGCCCACGAAGTCCGCGCCGGCCTGTTCGGCCTCGCGCTGCTTCTCACCGGAGGCGATGACCAGTACGCGCTTGGACTTGCCAAGTCCATTGGGAAGCACTACGGTGCCGCGCACCATCTGGTCGGCGTGCTTGGGGTCCACGCCTAACCGCATGTGCAGTTCGACCGTCTCGTCGAACTTGGCGAATTTCACCTTCTGCACCAGGGGAACCGCATCCTCGAGAGGGTATGGCCGCCGTTCCACCTGCTGAGCCGCAGATCTATACTTCTTGCCTTGTGATTGAGCCATCTAAGTCTGGTCCAAGCGGCAGGAGCTCACCGGCCCCCGCCTCCCAATGCTGATGTGTTTCTTGCCTCGGGACTAAACTGTTATGTTACCATACCGGCCGCACGGCCACAAACCACCCCCACCGGATCGGCTTGGGCCTGCCAGACTCCTCCCTTTACAGCGTGCCCTTCACGTGGGGCGTGTTTCCCACGGGCTGCCCGCCCCCGACGCTGATTTCCACCGGTGACTTCGGCAGATCGCCGGCCTCGAGCGTGAATCTCAGGTTGCGGCTCTCCCCGGCGCGCAGGTGGATCCGCTCAAAAGCGCGCAGACTCCGTATCGGCGCGTCCTCACCGGGTCCGCCGCTGGCGTACACCTGAACCACTTCGTCGCCATCCCGCCTCGATGTATTCTTGACTGTCGCGCGGATTTCGGCGCCCGATGCGGTCCTCTTCGCTCTCAGACCCGAATACTGGAAGGTCGAATAGCTCAGCCCGAAACCAAACGGGAAGAGGGGCTCACCCTTGAAGTAGCGGTAGGTGTGTCCCCTCATGCTGTAATCGGTGAACGGCGGGAGCTGATCGGTGCTCTTGTAGAAGGTGACCGGCAGACGCCCCGCTGGGTTGTTCACGCCGGCCAGGGTGTCCGCCAGCGCCGTACCAGCCTCCTCTCCACCGTACCAGGCGACAAGAAGCGCGCCTGCGTGTTCTGCGGCGTAGTTGGCGGCGATCGCGCTGCCGGTGGTCAGGACGACAACGAGCGGCTTGCCGGCTGCGGCCGCGGCTTGCACCAGTTTCTCCTGCGTCTCGGGCAGTTCGATGCGGCTGCGGTCGAATCCCTCGCCTTCCAGTTGCCCGTTCAGACCGACACAAAGGATCACCACGTCGGAGTCTCTTGCGATCCTCTCAGCTTCGGCGAGCAGAGCGCCGGCCGGCGGTACCCACGTGAATTCGGCGCTGCCGCCCGGCCCGTTTTGCCGGTATTCGATCCTGACGGCGTACCTGCGTCCCCCCTCCAATTGCACCGGCGGCGCTGCGCCTCGCCGCGGCCCCGGCGCCCCTGCACCCCGGCCCCCGGCAGGTCGGGCATTCACCTCCTGGCCGTCGAGAAACAGCCGCACACTGCCGTCGCGGTTCCAGATGCCGGTCCGCGCAGTCAAGACGTAATCGCCCGACGCCGGCGGAGTTAGCGTCGCTGTCCAGCGGATCGAGTACTTGTCGCGGCCGATCGCCGCGACCACGGCCGGTTCCTCCATATTCCTGTCAAAGTAGACGCGGGGCTCGATCCGGCGGAGTCTCGGAGGTCCCTGCAAGTCGGGATTATCAAAGTACTCGGCCTCGACTCCCCTGCCGTTTCCGTCCGGCGGCGTCAGGACGTTGGAAGCGACAAGGGCGGGAGTGGTGGCCGTGTAGGTTGCACCCAGAGCGTATTGAACCGATGCCGAAGAGAACCGTTGCGCGATTCCTTCCAGCGGAGTCACCTGCTTCGACGAGATGCCGTTATAGTTGCCCAGCAGCGCGACCGGGTCATCGGCGGACGGGCCGATCACCGCAATCCTTCGCACTGAACTGCTCAACGGCAACAGCCCGTTCTGGTTCTTCAACAGGACGATGGCCTCGCGGGCGGCGATGCGCGCCAGTTGCCGGTGTTCCGCCGAATCATTCACCGCGTATGGGATGCTCGCGTAGGGAACGCGCGCCGCAGGATCGAACATGCCCAGGCGGAACCTCGCCTCGAAGAGCCGCTCCGCCGCCCGGTTGATCTCGGCTTCGCTGATGCGGCCGGCCTTGACCTCATCGATGAGGCTCCGGTACTCGCCGCCGCAGGTAAGATCCGTTCCCGCCTTAACGGCCGCCACGGCCGCCTCGCCCTCCGTGGCCACGTACTTGTGGTTGCGGTGGATATCGGCGATCGCTCCGCAGTCGCTTACGACATATCCGTTAAATCCCCACTGCTCCCGCAAGCGCTTCTGAAGCAGGTCCGCGCTGGCGCAGCCGGGCACTCCGTTCACGCGGTTGTAAACGCACATGATGGAAGCCGCCTTGCTCTCCATCACCGTCGCTCGGAATGCCGGCAGATAGGTGTTGACCAGATCGTACTCACTCGCCCTGGCGTCGAAGGTGTGCCGCAGCGGCTCAGGGCCGCTGTGCACGGCATAATGCTTGGGCGTGGCGACCACCTTCAGGTAGTGCGGATCGTTCCCTTGCATGCCCGCGACGAAGGCGACGCCCATGCGGCCGGTGAGATAGGGATCTTCGCCGTAGGTTTCCTGGCCGCGACCCCAGCGAGGGTCACGGAATATGTTGATGTTCGGCGACCAGTACGTCAGCCCGGCGACGCGGCCGGGAGCGTTGCCGGGCGGCGGCTCAGCCACCGGGGCGCCGCGCAGAGCTTCGTGGTATTTGGCGCGCGCTTCCGTGGAAATGACATCGGCCACGCGGCGCATCAGCGCCTTATCCCAGGTCGCGCCCAGCCCGATGGCCTGGGGGAACACGGTGGCGCGCCCCTGGGCCACGCCGTGCAGTGCCTCGTTCCACCAGTTGTAGGCGGGCACTCCCAGACGCGGAATCGCCGGCGCGCTGTTTTGCATCTGGAGCACCTTCTCCTCCAGCGTCATACGGGAAACGATGTCAGCCGCGCGCCGCTCCGCAGGCAGGCTTGGATCCAGATATGGCGCGCCGCCCGGCTGCTGAGCGGCCAGTGCGGCGGCCAGCGTCAAAGATGCAATCGCAACGAGTGCGGGTTTCACCTTCCTACCTCCAATTGGCGGTCACTACGCTTCAGAGTGAGCAACGACGCCGATGTTACGCCCGAGTTGGCTGCTTCGCAAGCCCCCGTCATCGCACCGGCAGCCTGCCGAAGAAGTTGCTGCTGTCCCCTTCGCCCTTACACCCCAGAAAGAACTCTTCGCGTGCCCCTGCCGCCGGAATCCGGATCGATAGCTGGTAGTACCCCACCAGGGTCGGCGCAAGGCCGGCATAGAACACCGGCACTTCCAGAACACTGCCGTCCGCGCCGTACGTGGAGCAGGTCACCGGTGTCACCGTCCGCGCCAGCGGGTTGACAGGGGCAGGCATGCCTGTCGCCACTGGCGGCGCAACACTCCCCAGCCCGGTTCCGTACAAATGCAGTATCTCGCCCGGCCTCGCCGGATTCACCAGGGTCACCAGGGCGCCCCAGCCCTCGTGCGCAGCCAGCAACATCGGCTGGAGGTCGAGGAGGCCATACTCCGGCCCAAGCGTCACCAGCGACGCGTTCGCCGCCAGTGTCCGGCTTGTCGCCGAGAGGCTCGGCTCGAAGGGTGAGTCCGCGGCTGCCCTCACCACTTCAATCGATGTGTCCGACCCTGGCGCGGGCGTTTCCCATGGCACTTGAAAGAGGATGGCAGTCGGAGTCACCCCGAACAAGGGCGCCTCGACTCCGTTCACCTTGACTCGCACTCCGGCCAGATCGCGCGGCAGCGGCGTGCTGGTTGCCTGATCGGTCCGGCCTGCGAGCCCCTCGCCTGTCACAGTGGCCGCCGAGCCGGGCGTCAGGATCGGCGGCGCGGCGGCCGAGAACGCACTGGCGACGCCGGCCGTGAATGCGCCCGTGTCCAGGTTCACGGAAGCCAGCCGCCCGTCACCCGTCACGTACCAGGCCACGCGTCCGTCATCGCTCATGGCGGCGCGCTGGACGCCGCTCGGCTCGAAGCTCACTCGCCTGAAGCTCGTGCCGTCGATGTTCACGAAATAGAGCTGCGGTGTTCCTGGCGGACCTGCCGTCCCGAACTGGGCCGTGGACAAGAACACCACCCGCCTCCCATCCGCGCTGACGACCGGCCCGTACGTGTCGCCATTCCCCTGGAGAGAAGCCACATCCCGGCGTTCGTCCAGATGGTAAAGCCGGATCATCCGTTGTGACGTGGTCCGCGACCGGGCCTCGTAGAGGACAACCCGTCCGCTGGAGTCGATCGCGGGGTTCTCGATCGTCGCGAGCTGCGATCCCGCATCGCCCCAGGCGGACAGGAGACGCTCCACGACTCCCTCGCGCATCACGAAGAGTTCCTGGCGGCTCGTTGTGAACACGGCAGTGCCGTCGTCGGCCACTACGCGTCCACCCCCGCCCGCGTCGATGCTCCCCACACTCTGTCCCGTAGTGGTCTGACCCGCTTCGAGGTCCACCACCGTGGGTGGCAGCGTGGAAAGCGAGCCGCTGGAATAAAGGAAGAGGTACCGCCCATTGCCGCTCAGCCGTCCGGCGCCGTCGAAGTACGTCTCGGGCTTCCCGGCCAGTCCCTGCACTGAGGTCTGGAAGACATTCACGCCGACACAGACATAGGAGCCCCGGCAACTGCGCCTTCCGGTGAAGGCTGTCAGCCTTCCGTCCCGGCTAACTTCCGGCCTCGACAGCCAGTAGTAATTGGTGTTGACCGCTCCCGTTCCTCCGCTGCTCGCGCCGTCTTCGCGGACCCGCCCGGCGGCGAGCGCGAGGCCGCCGGCTCCATCGCGGTAGATTCGCCCTTGGACAGGCTCGCCGCTCCCCTTGCGGGGCTGGCTGGTCGAGAAATACACGTTCGCCCCGTCCCCGGTTGGCGCCAAGTCAAGGATCTGCCCGGCGGCCGGCAGGGCCGCAAGAACGGCCACGAGCAGGGACGGCCACGTTCCGAATCTCCCTGTGCCCATCCTGTTCGCAATTCTACCGCCGGCAGTCCACCCTGGAGCGTCAGGAAGTATACTCGCCGAATGGAACCCTGCGGCATGAATCGACTTTTTCAAGTGCTTCACCGGAGCTTCGCGCCTGCGGCGTGCATGCTTGTCCTGGCGGCAATGACTACGGGCTCTGTCCACGCGCAGGACTGCAGCCGGGCCTGCCTCACGGACATGATCACCACGTACGTCGGCGCATTGGCGGCGCAAGACCCGTCGCGGCTCCCCGTGGCCCCCGGCGTGCGCTTCACCGAGGACTCGCGCGAGCTCAAGCTGGGAGAGGGGCTCTGGAAGACCGTGGTCCGGATCGGTGGCTTCCGGCAGGACTACATCGACCTGAAAACGCAGATCGCCGCGGCGCATCTCAACGTCTTCGAGCAGGACGGGCAGGTCCTGCACTCGGTGTTGCTGCATGTCGTGAATCGGAAGATCGCGGGAATCGAGACCCAGGTCTATCGCGTCAAGGACCAGCCCACCTTCAAGCCGCCCGATGCGTTGGACAAGCCGCTGGTGGGGATGGGTGTGCCGGTGCCCCCCGGCCGGCGTATGTCTCGCGCTGGGATGGTCCGTGTCGCCCTAACCTACACCGAGGCGCTGCGGATCGCAAACTTCGAGAAGGCCGGGACGCCGTTCGCCAGGGAGGCGTATCGCATCGAGAATGGCGCTTACACAGCCGGGGAAGGATGCCCAAGTTGTCCCCCGATACTGAGGCCCGGCCGCCTGCATCCGGACATCACGGCAAGCGTCGCCGCCGTCGACGAAGAAGAGGGTATCGTGCTGCTGTGGATGAATTTCGGTGACACGAACTCGTATGGTCCCGGCAACGCGTTGGTGACGTTTGAGGCCTTCAAGATCTGGGGCGGCGAGATCCACGCCATCAACGCGTTCTTTCGCATCCTGCCGAAGGACACCCAGCGCGGCTGGCCGTCCGCGGAGTAGCCGTCTTGACGAAATCCGGTTATTGAACGTTTACTTCAACGCGCAAACTGAGATTCGGTGGTATGATGCGCTGAAGAAAGAAGGGACGGATCTATGTTCGGAAAATACCTAAAGGCCATGGTTCTCCTGGCGGTGCTTGCGGTGCTGATCTTCGTCCAGTCTCCGGCGCAAGACTCCAAGCCTGCCTCTATTGCCAACCTCCCTATCGCGAAAGGCAAGTTCCAGCCTTCCGATGAGTCCTTCAAGCAGTATCAGTATCCGGAATGGTTCCGAGACGCCAAGTTCGGAATCTGGTCGCATTGGGGGCCGCAAGCCGTGCCGCGCCAGGGGGACTGGTATGCCCGGCGGATGTACATGCACGACAGCGTGGGACGTGGCGGCAACGCCGTGCAGGACCCCGCCAACAAGTATCACCTCGAACACTACGGCCACCCCTCCAAGTTCGGTTATAAGGACATCATTCCGCTTTGGAAGGCGGAGAGATGGGACCCCGAGCAGCTTATGGCCCTCTACAAGAAGGCCGGAGCCCGCTACTTCGTGAGTATGGCGTCGCACCACGACAACTTCTTCCTTTGGGACTCCAAGCTCCACCGCTGGAACTCCGTTCAGATGGGTCCAAAGAAGGACGTGGTCGGCCTGTGGCAGAAGGCTGCGAAGCGCCAGGGGATGCGATTCGGTGTCTCCGAACACCTCGGAGCAAGCTACACCTGGTTCCAGGTCGCTCACGGCGCCGACACCACCGGGCCGATGGCGGGCGTCCCATACGACGGCAACGATCCCCAATATGAGGACCTCTATCACACCAAGGCGGCGCCCGACGACAAGGGCTGGCTTAGCACGAACCCCGTCTGGCAGCGCCGTTGGTTTGACAGCATCAAGGAACTGGTGGACAACTACAAGCCCGACCTGCTTTACTCCGACAGCCCCATGCCGTTCGGTGACGTGGGCCGAAGCCTGATCGCGCATTTCTACAACCAGGACATGGCGAACAACCGCGGCAGGCTCGAAGCGGTCTATACATGCAAGGAGGTCTCCGGGGGCAAGTGGGTACGCGACATCGAGCGTGGCGTCGCCGAGGGCATCAGCCCGGAACCCTGGCAGACCGACACCTCGATCGGCGACTGGTATTACCGCACCGGCCAGAAGTATAGAACTTCCGCGGAAATCGTGCAGATGCTCACCGACATCGTGAGCAAGAACGGCAACCTGCTCATCAACGTTGTGCAGACTCCCGAGGGCGACCTGGAACCGGACATGTTGAAAATCCTGGATGGGATCGCCGCCTGGATCGCCGTGAACGGCGAAGGGATCTACGGCACCCGTCCATGGGTTGTCTACGGCGAGGGGCCTAGCACGAAGAAGCAGGAAAAGGGCCGGTTTGGCGGTCTGAGAGATGTCCCGGAAGCGGCCTACACCGCCGAAGATTTCCGCTTCACCCGGTCCAAAGACGGCGGGACACTCTATGCCTTCTGCCTCGGGAAGCCGGCGGCGGAGATTCGCATCACTTCGCTCGGCCGCAATGCGAAACTGGCGGACAAGGCGGTGGCCTCCGTCCAGTTGTTGGGAAGTAGGGCGAAGCTGGACTGGAGGGTGGAGGATGACGCCCTGGTGATCAAGACCCCGCCCGGTCTGGCCGAATCACCGGCCACGACCTTGAAGGTTATGTTCGCCAGGTGACGGCAGGGCGGGTGCAGTCCCGCCCCCCGCCAAGTCACTTCTGAAACAGCAGCGGCGCGAACTGATACAAGCTGCGCCGCCAGGTCAGCCACTCGTGCGCGGTCTCGGGGGATTCATAGAAGACCGCATTGATGCCGGCTTTCTTCAACTCTTCCACGTTGGCCTTGCCGGCCGCGCCGTTCTCGCGGCTCCCGTAGCTCACGAACACGAGCTTGACCCTTTTCTTGAAGTCGGCCATGTCCTTGATATCCGCGGGGGCGATGCTGCCGCCGCTGAAGATGCCGATGTGAGAGAACTTGTCGAGGTTGGCGAGAGTGATTGCGCGTGTTTGCATGCCGCCCATCGAGAGGCCGGACATGGCCCGGTTGGCCGCATCGGCGAGAGTGCGGAAATTCGCGTCGATGTAGGGAATCAGGTCGTCGATCAGCATCCGTTCGAAGCCGCTGAAGTTGAAGCCGCGTCCGCCCGGCCCGCCACGAGCCGCGGCTCCCCCAGGAGCACCGGCAGGTGGCGCTGCTCCGGGCTGCGCTGCCGGAGCCGGCCCGCGGCCGGGAGCACCGGCGCTGCCGGGAACGTAGCTGTTGGCCATGACGATGATGAAAGGCCTGATCTTGCCGGCCGCGATCAGGTTGTCCATGATCAGACCGGTGAACCCCTGGCTGCCCCAGCCGGTCTCGTCCTCCCCGCCGCCGTGCTGAAGATACAGCACCGGATACCGGGCCGTTCGATTCCTCTCATAGTCCGGAGGCGTGTAAACGAAGCAGCGGAGAACCGCATTGGCGACTTTGGAATAGAAAAGGGTCTGCCGCAACTGCCCGTGCGGCACGTTCTTCAGGGCATAGAAATCCTGGTCGTGGGCGGGGACCTCCACGCCGCTCCCCCAGCGGCTCGAGCCGTAGAAATACAGGGTGCCGGGGTCGGGGACCTGCGCGCCATCGATGTTGAGCTGGTAGTAGTGGAAGCCTTCGTCCTGGGGAGCCGAGACGCCGGTCCACGCGCCGTCCTCGCCCTTGGTCAGGGGATACCGGACACCGCCCAGGTCGAGCAGGACGCTCTGCGCTCCGGGTGCGACGACGCGCGCGCGCACGCGTCTCTCGGAGTTGACTTGAGGATACTGCCGGTTCGGCTGGTTCAGCACCGAGGGTTTGAAATCTTCCACCGCGGGGGCTTTGGCCGCCTCGAGCGCGGCTTTGGCTCGGGCTTCGGCCTGGGCCGCGCGCTGCTCCGGCGTCAACTGCTGGGCCCGGGGCGCCTGGGCGATCGCCGGGAGGCCCGACAACACAAACGTCAGTGCGAAAGTCAGGATTTCGGTTCTCATCGTTGACTCCTCACAACGGCATTGAATTCTACCAGAGCGCGGCCAGCGCGGCAATCCTGTGGGGCAGCCTCTCCAGGCTGCCGCCGGCTTTCAGCCGGCGCCTGTAATCGCCTTCGCACTGTGTCCCGGATGCTTACGGGCGGACGCCGCACTTCGAACTCCTAGCAGATGACGTCTTGTCACGCCGTGGCCTCTCTGAGATGCCGTTGTAAGGCTATCGCTGCGTGCCAGACTGCTCAGCCTGCTTCAGGAGTCGCTCGCCGAACTCCGCGAGCGCCTTCAGTTCGGCTGAGTCCTTCCAGGGGAAAGGATACTCTGGCCGGTCGGCCGCGAACCGTAGCCGCCGTGTGAGGATGTCGCCCACAGACGCGAGCAGAGCCCAGTCCGTCGAGCTCTCCAGCTCTGCGCGGGCACGCGCAGCGAACTGCTCGTCCTCCATCCCAGGCGAGAGCTTCCAGGTCGTGTTTCCCGTGTTCACCGCCGTCGCGGTAATCACCCCGGCATAGAGCTGGGCAAGCTGAAGTGTCCACTCCGGCCTGTCCGGTTCGAGCGCCCTGGCCCGCTTCAGCAGCCACTCGGCCTCGTCGAAGTCGCTCTGCCTCTGAGACGGGAACACTCGACGGGGCGTCTGGAGTGTGCTTGCCAGATCGTAAGGAAGTGCCAGGGAAAGGCTTCCATTGAAACGCGACTGAGACAAGCACCTGGCTGCGTTCGCCAACACCCGCGCATCATTGGGATAGCGAGCTGTCTGCTGCAACCAGAGTGCTCTTGCCCGATCGAAGTCCGCTTCATCATTCAGGGGGCTTGGGCGCGGCGAAATCATGAAAAAACCAACCAAGTCCGATTCAGGATGGTGCTCGATCACCCAAAACACGTGCCGCAACAGCGGCTCGCGCTCGGCGTATTGGAAGTAACGTGAGATCAGCAGGGCACGCGCGTTCAGATCCTCGGGATTCGCCTCCAGACGTTGCTCCAACTTCTTGACATCGTCGGGTTTGAGCCCCCAGGCCTCGACGGACAGTCTCAGCCTCTCGCCTCCCGCTGGGATCGTCAGCCACGGGGTTTTGGCCTGGGTCTCCGCAGGCCCCGGTTGCAGCGCGGAAGCCAGAAGAACGAACGGCAGACTACAAGCCAAGACCGCGGCCCAGCGGCCTGGCGTCAGCCCTCGTGAGATCCGCCGCGCGCGGTCGAGGACGCGTTCCACCCTCGCCCGGACGTGTGACTGCCGGGCCATCGCCATGGCTTCCCACAGCAGCCGGCCCTGACCCAGCCGGATGGCGGCCGCCATGTCGATCAGAGCCTGCGCGTACTGCTCACGGTCCTCAAAGTAAAGCAAGGAATCGTCGTCGCACGCCTCCTCCGCAAGGGAAGTCAACTTGCGCTCAAGCCACCAAGCTTGCGGATGGAACCAGAAGATGCTGCGGTTCAGACCGGCTAGCAGCGCGACCAACCAGTCGGCACGCTGCACGTGACAGAGTTCGTGCGTCAGTACCGCTTCTGTCTTCGTGTCGCTCCACCCGCCCCACTCCGAGGGCAGCAGGATCTTTGGATGGGTCCAGCCGGTGGTTACAGGAACCGATATCCATTCCGACTCGAGCAGTTCCACGCGCCGGCCCGCGGGCAGCCGGTTGAGACATGGCAGAATCCAGGCGCGCTCCACCGGCCGGCCTCGAGACACCAGCCTCCGCACGAACAGGTAGCCGTAGAGCAGCCGCGACAGCGAGATCAACACTCCGGCGGCGTAGGCATAAAGCAGCACCTGCGGCCAGGAAGCGGTCCGCCGGCGAGGCACTGACGCCGCCGCAGCCACTGGCGACCCAGGCTTGGAGGGCACCACATATTGCGTGAGTTCGCCAGTGCCCACCTCCGGCGACGCAATAGAGGCTTCCACAGGCAACACCCGCAGAGGGAGCGGTGGGAGCAGCGGGTTCAGGATGGCCACGAGAATCATGCCAGCCATAACCAGGGTCCAGGCGCCGTGCCTCACGGATGCCGACTTTCCCCTTCCGAGCAACAGCGCTGCGGAAGCCAGTACGAGCAGGAACACAGCTCGAACCGAAACATCTGCCAGATGCGAGAGAACCGTCAGGCTGATCTCCATGTCAGGTCTCCCCTGCACGGCTCCTGCTCCGCGCGATCCGCCGGGCGAGCCTTTCCAGTTCGCGCTCGTCCACAACGTCGTTCTCCACCATGCCTACCAGAAGCTGCTCCACCGAACCGCCGCACAACCGGTCGATCAGGTTGCGCACGGCTTTGGCAGCGACGTGTTGGGGCGCTTCAGAACCGCTATAGACGTAGGTTCGCCCTTCGACACGGTGCCTGAGGTACCCCTTCTGCTCCAGCCGCATCAGCATGGTCCGCGTGGTCGACTCCTTCATCGGGTGGCGGGCGGCCAGTGCTTCCCGCACTTGCTCCGCCGTCGTGGAGCCGGCTTTCCAGACTTCTTCCATCACCAGGTGCTCCAAGTCGCTTAGGGCTTTTCGGGGCTGCTTTATGCTAATCATTGTAACGCTACATATATTAGCATTACGCCTTGGTTTTGTCAAGGGTACTCGTCGCCCAAGTTGGTTTGTGATCGGGAATCCGAACACTCCCAACAGGGCCCGGCCGTGACGAACCCCCTCCATCCCGCGTTCCCTCCTCCCGCCGCCCTGTGTCTCCTTCCCTTTCAAACACTTCCGCCAATCCCGCCCGAGGAACTCCGCCCCCAGCCGGCACCCTGAAACTGGTAGCGCCGTCGTGCCCCCAATCACCAAATCACCAATCCCCATGTCCCGTCCCCCAGACTCCGACCTCCTGGTCCCTGCCGAGAGCGGCTATGCCGTGCTGGAAGTGAGGCAGGTCCTCACGCGCCAGCACGTGCGCAATGTCGGCCTCAAGATCGCCTTAGTGTGATTGACGTTGGCGTGCGTCATGTCATCGGCCAGTTCCACGTCGGCCGAGCCCCCCATCAGCTTCATGCCTTGCCCTACCAGCCATTTAAGCGGAGGAGTAGAGAACCAGGGAGTCGGTCCCATCCGGCAGAACGGCATTTCGCCTTGCGCGCCTCTCCGGCAGCCTTGGTGGCGGCGTGCACCTGCCTGAGGGTGGCCCCCGCCCTCCGCCTTCGCCTGGGATAAGTCCGGAATCACCGCGTCGCCGCGGCGGCCTGTTCTACGCCACTTTCCAGTACACCGCGTAACGCTTGTCAAACAATGAGTTGAGAGGAATGAGCGTGACATTCCTCCTCTGGCCAGTGGTCTGAAACGTCAGGGGAGAGCCTGTGGGCTTGATCCAGCTCGCAGGATCGGCGGAAGCCGGCCGCAGCACCGGAACGTCCAGCGGAAGCGCGAGTTCCGTGGCGTAGCGGTCTCCCTTCAGACCGGGGCTCTTCACGCCATAGATGAGGGCGTCGTTGAGTCCGTCGCTGCCGAGATCGCCGGCGAGAACCAAGGGGCCGTACAGAAACGCCTGCATTGTGGGGTCGTCCGGCATGGCTTCCACCGAGAGCCGCATGGGCAGACTCACCTCGATCCGGTCGCCGGTCTTCCATTGACGCCGGATGGTGAGATAGCTGCCGGGCTCGGCGGCAGCCTCCAGCGGCTTGCCGTTTAGCGCCACAGTGCTCCCGGCTGTCCAGGCGGGAATGCGAACACGGATCGCCAGATTCTGCGGCTGGCCCCCGGCAACGGTGAGGCGCGTCGATGGCTGCTGCGGGAATCGGGTCTCCTGGAGGAGCTTCAAGCCTCTCTCCGCCCATGTCAGCTCGGAAGGAACAAATAGGTTGACGTAGATGCCCTCGTCATCGTGCCAGTAAATGCTGTCGTTGAGCTTGGCATACTCCTCTATGCCCGAACCGGTGCAACACCAGAAGCTCTCGTCTTCGGTGCAGAACGTTTTCCACGCGCCCGGCGTGAGCGATGTGAAATACTGCGTCAGGCCGGTCTTCGGATGGATGGTGCCGAGCCGGTGGTTGAGGAGCGTCCGCTCGAAATAGTCGAAATAGCGCGGGTCGGCGCTCCAGCCATAGAGGTGGCGCGTGAGCTTGAGCATGTTGTACGAGCAGCAGCACTCTTCGTGGGAGACCGAGCGCGCGAATTCGGCTGCAAGCCGCCGGGGCGGCGCCTGCCAGAGTTCGTTGTTCGTCGTCCCGCCGTTGACATAGGTCCGGCCGGTGGCAACGGCGAGGTAGAAGAATTCGGCGACGTCGCGGAATCGCGGGTCGCCGGAGATTTCGTAGCGGCGGGACGCCGCGATCACCTGGGGCACATGCGTGTTGCCGTGCATTCCCGTGAGCTGGTCGCGCCGCAGGGCCAGCGGATTGAGGAAGGATTTCTTCTGAAAACGGTCGCCCGCCCTGGCCCACCTGTCCGTGTTCGTGACCGCGGCAAGATCGTAGAGCGTTTCGGCAATCCCACCGAACTCGTTGTTGAGGATCTGCTGCATGTGCGCTTCGGACTTTGAGGCGGACCACTGATCGGCCCAATCGGCCATGCCGGAAACCACCTCCAGCGCCTGGCGGTTGCCCGCATGCCGGTACATGTCGAAGAGACCGGCCATGATCTTGTGGACCGTATAGAAGGGGGCCCAGGGGAGCCTCTGGTCAATGGGCAGCGGCGGCGCGCCTGGCGCGGCCCTCTGGCGCGGCACGCCCGAAAGCCGGTCGAGGCGCTCGAACAGAGATATGGGAAATGCGCTGAGGTACCCGCCGCCGAGCTTCTGCTGCACCCTGGCGAGGCCGTCGACCATCTCGTCCGCCTTGGCCTTGGCGGCTTTGTCGCCAGTGGAGGCCCACAGGTTGGCGCTCGCGGAAAGGAAATGGCCGGTGAAATGCCCGCGGAGCTCGATGTCGGGCTTCTCCCAGTTATCGCTGCCGCTCGGGAAGCCGTTCGACGGCGCGGGTAATCCGGCGTTCACGCGGAAGTTGTAGAGCAGACGGTCGGCTGCCAGGCGCGACAGGTATCCGCGGTTCGCCTCTTGCGCGTCATGGTAAATGCTGCCCGGCAGCAGACGGACCTGTGTCATCGCGAAAGGCCGTGCTTTTGGCGCAACGTCACGGCGGTTGAACACCATGGGACCGTCGAAGGGGTCCGGTAGCACGGGCTGGCCTTGACGCCGGGGGGGTGCGGCGGGCGCGGGCGTCGATGTTTGCGTTTGCGCCAGCACGGCGGGCGCGGCTGCGGCGGATGCGGCGAAAGCGCGGCGAGTGAAGCGGCGGTCCATCATCTTCTCCATCGTTGCGCCCCTTTGGCGCCGCGCGATGGATGGCTGCGTGCGCGACAGGGGATGCAACCGACCTAGTTTGAGAAAGCCATTGTAGCGCGCCCGTCCGGCGGCCGCGTGCCGCTGGTATGCTGTATGGATTGCAGTCAAGTAAGTGATGCCGGGAGGGATGGCAGATGCGTTGCGTCTTTGTCGCAGTGATGATGGCCGCGGTCCTGCTTGCCGGATGTCAGAAGCAGGCCGTGATAGTGCCCGCCCAGGAGCGGATCATCGACTTAACCCACGTGATCGAGCCCACCGGCCCCGACGCGCAGCGGAAGTTCGTCGTCCGCATTCACGACGCGCTCCAGGAAATCAAAGGCAAAGTACGGCCCGAGGGCGAGTGGTACGTCATGTCCGATGTCGATCTGATGGGGCATGTGGGAACGCACATTGAAGTCCCGTTCCATTGCCTGAAGAAGGGCGCCGACCTCTCGCAGGTGCCCATATATCGGCTCTGCGGCGATGCCATCATCCTGGATCTGACGGCGGCGCAAGCCGAGGGCGGCGTCACGACCGAGCAGGTCCAGGCTGCCGCCAAGGCCGCCGGCGGTATGCGCAAAGGTGATATCGTTTTCGGCCGCATGGGACCGACGAAGTATTTCTCCACGGCTTCGCTTCAGTGGCTCGTGGATCAGGGGATGAAGATGATGGGAGTGGATTCGGCCGGCCCGGAACTGGAGAATGACACGACGCACGCCAACGTGAATCACTTGCTGCTGTTTCGCGCCGAAATTCCCGTGATCGAAAACCTGGCCAACTTGGACAAGGTCAGCCGCCCCCGCGTAAAGGTCTACGCGCTGCCGATTCCCGCCCGCGGAGTGGATGCGT
This sequence comes from Bryobacteraceae bacterium, assembly GCA_041946685.1. GTDB lineage: Bacteria > Acidobacteriota > Terriglobia > Bryobacterales > Bryobacteraceae > JBHGAV01. The sequence goes on from JBHGAV010000067.1 coordinate 18,536, forward strand.
TTCCGTTACGCGTCGTCGCAGTCGAACAGAGCTGACCGCCGGAAGCTGTCAGCTATATCACATCCACGCCCATGCTGCGGGCCGTACCCTTCACGCTCTGCTTGGCCGCTTCCAGCGTGAAGCAGTTCAGGTCGGGCAGCTTGATCTTGGCGATCTCTTCCACCTGCTTCTCGGTGATCTTGCCGACCTTGGTCTTGTTCGGCTCGCCAGACCCCTTGGCCAGGTTCACGGCGCGCTTGATCAGCACCGGAACCGGCGGCGTCTTGGTGATGAACGTGAACGAGCGGTCCGAGTAGATGGTGATCACCACCGGGATGATCAGTCCTTCCTGGTCCTTGGCCGACGTCTTGGCGTTAAACGCCTTGCAAAACTCCATGATGTTGACGCCCTGCGGGCCCAGGGCCGTGCCCACCGGCGGCGCCGGCGTGGCCTTCCCGGCCGGGATCTGCAATTTCACCTGAGCAGTTACTTTCTTCGCCATCTAAATCTTCTCCACCTGCAAAAAATCCAGTTCCACGGGCGTCGCGCGGCCGAAAATCGTCACCAGCACGCGCAGCGTGTTTCGTTCGGTGTTGACGTCGTCCACCTTGCCCGAGAAATTCGCGAACGGCCCGTCGATGATCCGCACCATCTCGCTCTTCTCGAAGCTCAGCTTGGGCCTGGGCCTCTCGGCCGAGGACGCCTGCCGGTACAGGATCTGGTTCACCTCGTCCGCCGTGAGCGGCACCGGGTTGTTGCCTCCACCCACGAAACCCGTCACGCGGGGCGTGTTCTTCACCGCATGCCAGAGCTCGTCGCTCATGTCGATTTCCACCAGGACGTAGCCGGGGTAGAGGAGGCGCTTGCTGGTGACCTTCTTCCCGCCCCGCAGCTCTACGACTTCCTCGGTCGGGATGAGAACCTGCCCGATTTTGTCGGCGTACCCGTAAGCTTCCGCGCGGTTGCGCAACGAATCGGCCACCTTCTGCTCGAAGCCCGAATAGGTATGCAGGATGTACCAGTGCCTGTTGCCCTGCTCCGCTCCGGGCGCGGACTCCGAAGCCGCCTCCGCTCCCGCCTGCGCGGCCGGCTGACTCTTTTCCGCCGGCTGCGGCTCGGGAAGGCCTGCCGCCTCCCCTTGCACCATCTCGTCTTCCGCCATCGCTCGTTCCGCCTATCTGGTGAACAAACCAAAGACCCGGTTGATGGCCCGGCCGATCACAAGGTCCACCACGTAGAAGTACGCCGCGAACGCGAACACACAAGCGATCACCACGCCGGTCGTCGCGCGCACCTGCTTCCAGCTCGGCCAGGTTACGCGGCGCATCTCCATTTGCAGTTCCTGGACATAATCCTTCACGCGCGCGGGCCAACCCGCGACGCGGCCCACCCAACCTTGCGCTCCGTCCGCCATAGTGACGCCCATGATGAAGAATGACTCCTGGCAGGGGCGGAGGGATTCGAACCCCCACTCGCGGTTTTGGAGACCGCTGGTCTACC
>JBHGAV010000068.1:0-18403 GCA_041946685.1 Bryobacteraceae bacterium
TTGGAAAGCGTGTATAGGGGAAACTCTATCGAGGGTTCGAATCCCTCTCTCTCCGCCAGCCTGATTGGACGGCTCTTGGCCGTCAGTGCGGGCAGACCCCAGCCCCTGACCCTCGAGAACATCAGACCAGCTCCTGTAAGCCTGCGGTATCATGAGTCTTCCCATGGATGAACAGCAGCCCCAAGTGAGCCCGCGCAGGGTGTCCGTGATCGTGGTTTCCTTCAACAACGCCGCGGCGTTGCGGCGCTCGTTGGCGGCCTTGGATAATTCCGGGGAACGCGACGCCTTCGAAGTTCTTGTGGTGGACTGCGGCTCGGTGGACGAGTGCCCCCGCATCGATGCCGAGTTCCCATCGGTCAACGTGCTCCGGCTCCCGCGCCACTTCGGCATGGTCAAAGCCCTCAACATCGGAATGCGAACCGCCACGGGCGAGTTCTTCCTGTTCCTGGAGCCGGAGATGGAGGTGACTCCCGGCGCCGTCGGGGCCCTGGTCGCCGAACTGGACCGGGACCAGGCCGCGGCAGCGGCCGCGCCCAGGATCGAATCCCCCTCGGGCGACCTGGTCTCGCGCGTCCATCCCCTGCCCCTGCCTGCGGAGCTCCAGCGGGCCTGGCTGAAAGGCGACCTGGCGGATTGGCAGCGGCCTGAAATCACCGGCCACTCTGCCCTGGAGGTGGACTACATCAAGCCCCCCGCGATGATGGTCCGCAGCTACTTCCTGAAGGGTCTCCGTTACATCGACGAGCGATACAGTCACGCCTGGTGGGACCTGGAGATCTGCACGCAGATCGGGCGGGCCGGAAAGAAGATCCTGCTCGTCGGATCCGCACGGGTGATCCAGCATCCACCCGTTCCGGATCAGCCTCCGAACAGCGTGCGCGGGCTCATCGCCGCCGACAGAGCCATCGGCGCGGCCGTCTGGTGCGGGAAGCACTACGGCTGGTTCCAGGGGGCCAAGTTCCGGGTGGTGTCTGTCCTGCGCGCCTTGGCGTCGCTGGCGAGCCTGCGAGAGGTGGGCTACCGTTTCTCGGCCTTGTCCTGCCTGGTGAGCGGGCAGAAGTTCGACGGAAGCCAGAGGGCGCTGTAGCCTAAGGCCTTTCGCTTAGCCCGGCCGCTTTTTCACCCTGTTTCGGCAACTCTTTCAAGGCACCGTCCGATAGCCCGACAGGATTGCCACATGCCCGATCTGATGCTGATCGCGTTGCCGTTTGTTGCCGCCCTCGGTTCCGGGGTTCTCGCCTTCATCGTCTGCCAGGCGCGGATGGATGCCTCCGCCACGCGCGAGCGCGAGGGGCTCGTCGAGACCCGCGCGCAGCTTCTCCAGCAACAGAAGACAATGGAGGAGAGGGTCCGCACGGCGGAAGCCGAGGCGCGCCGGAAGGCGTTCGACGAGTTCCTGGCTGACGTCAGGGTGGAGGAGCGGCACTTCGTCCGGCAGATCAACACGGCGGGCGAGAGCAAGAAGTGCCTGGTGCTTCAGGAGAGGGTCTGTTTTCGCAACATCCCGCTGTCTCAGTGGATCGAGCGGGAACTGGCTTTCGAGCAACAAGCCAACGGAAATCAACCAGCCGAGGCTGCGCTCAGGCCAGTCGCCCTGCCGCCTCCGGCCACCGGCCGCCGCCGGCTGATACGCTAGGGCTGGGTCACTTCCCCATGATCAGCATCCGCGCCGCGATCACCAGGAGGAAGATCCCGTACAGGCGGCGGATCAACTCCGGCGGCAGGGTGACCATGATCCGGGCGCCGAAGTAAGCACCCACGAACAGGCCCAGGGCCACCAGTCCGGCGTAGCGGATGTTGATGAACCCATTCCTGTAATACTCAGCGGCGCCGAGCAGCCCGACCGGTGGGATCAGGGCGGCCAGGCTGGTGCCGATCGCCTCTACCTCCTTGAGCTTCACCAGGAACAGGAGGGCCGGGACAATGATCAGTCCACCTCCGATTCCGAACATCCCCGCGAAAACCCCGGCCACCAGGCCGATTGCCAACAAAACGAAGGTGGTCATTTCGAGAGAAGTCTAGCAGAAGCGCCGTGAAGGCTGTAAACCATGGCTCGCGATCCTCGTCACAGGAAGTGGATATGATTGGCGTCATGGTCCGGCCCGCCGATGAGGCGCCTGCGTCTCAGCCGCAGCCGAGAGACTTCGAAGCCTGGATGGGAGCGGAACAGAGGCGCGTCTATCGGATCTGCTATCGCCTCCTGGGACAGAGAGATGAGGCCGATACGGCCACCCAGGAGGTCTTTCTGAAGGCCCACCGCGCCCTGACCCGCCGCGACGCCGGGGACCTGGACGATCCGGCAAGGTGGCTGACGCGGGTAACGGTCAACACCTGCCTGGACCGCCTGCGGAGCCGCCGCTGGCGCTTCTGGAGGCAGAGACCCGGGCCGGAGGACGAACGGGCGATCCTGGCGATGACGCCGGACAAGGCGCCGACCGCGGAGGACAAGCTGTTCGCCGCCGAGATTTCCGAGAGGCTGTCCAAGGCGCTCCAGGGTCTTTCCGGCCGGCAGCGCTCGGTTTTCGTCCTCAGGCACTACGAGGATATGAGCCTGGAGGAGATCGGCGCAGCCTTGGGCTTGGAAGTCGGGACGGTGAAGGCGCACATGGCCCGGGCGGTATCGAAGCTGCGCGAGGATCTAAGGGACCTCTATCTTGGACCGGAGCGCACCGTGGGGAGAGGGAAGAACTGACGATGACTACCAGACACTGGGGGGATGACGACCTGATCGGCCACCTTTACGGGGTCGGCCCCGAGGACGGCCACCTCGAAGAGTGTCCGGAGTGTGCAGGGAGGTGGCGGGCGCTGATGGCCGTGCGGCAACAGTTGCTGGAGCCGCCTTCGGTACCGGAAGGTCTTCTAGCCGCTCAGCGGCGCGCCATTCGCGGGCGGTTGGATGCTCCTCGAAAGAGGGTGGGATGGCTTGCTTATGCCTCCGCAGCGCTTGGGACGGCCGCCGTGATCGTCCTGGCCATCCTGTTGCGGGGGCCCGGCCCCGTCCCGCCCCCGGCTTTTTCGGACGCCGAGCTTTACGCGGAAGCATATGCGGAGGCTCTGAGCGGCGAGATCGAGGCGCTGGCGCCAATGCATGCCCTGTTTGAGGTGGAGCGATGAAACAACTGATCATTCTGTTTGGCCTTGTCTGCGCCACCACCGGGATGGCGCAGGAACCGGAAGTCTTCGCGTGGTGGGATCGGCCCATCGCCAGGAATCTGAATCTGACGCCCGAGCAGACCAAGCAGGTGAAGGCCACGGTCCGCGAATTCCGGGACCGGCTCATCGAGCAGCGCGCTTCGGTCCAGAAGGCGGAGGCGCACTTGCGGGATCTGATGGAGGCAGATCAGATCAATGAAGCTCTGACTCGCGAGGCGATTGAGAAGGTGGTGGTGGCGCGGAGCGAACTGTTGCGCTCGGTGTCGCTGATGTCGCTGAGGATGCGGACCGTGCTCACTCCCGAGCAGTGGCAGAAGGTCCGGCGCCGTGCCGCGCAGCAGGTCCTGCAACGCCGCCAGCAGCGGGGCGCCGGACCCGTGGGCGGGCAGCCTGGACCGGCGCCGCGACCCGGTCCTCGCGGGCCGGTCTACTGAATCCGTTTCGGAGCGGCGCCGGTAAGCTGATAAAATGGAACCATCTAGGTTCCATCCCATGCTTGCCACTCGGACCCTCGCCGAAGAGATTCTCGACTTGAAGCGCGAGCGGCGTGCCATCCTGTTGGCACACCACTACCAGGAATCCGAGATCCAGGAGCTGGCTGACTTGATCGGGGATAGCCTGGAGTTGGCCCGCAAGGCCCGTGAGTTCCGGGGCGACGTGATCGCCTTCTGCGGCGTCTGGTTCATGGCCGAGACGGCCAAGGTGCTGAATCCCGAGCGCATCGTGGTGGTGCCGGACCGGGAGGCCGGCTGCAGCCTGGTCGAGGCCTGCACCGCCGACCAGCTCCGCGCCTACCGCCAGGCGCATCCCGATCACGTCATCGTCAGCTATATCAACACGTCGGTGGAGGTGAAGGCGCAGAGCGATATTCTGTGCACCAGCCGCAACGCCGTTCAGGTCGTCAATTCGATCCCGCCGGAGAAAACCGTGCTCTTTTTGCCCGACCGCAACCTGGGCAACTACGTGAAGCAGCAGACCGGCCGCGAGAACCTCAAGATCTGGCAGGGAACCTGTGTGGTCCACGCCACGTTCGCGGCCCGGCGGCTGGCGGCGGCGCGGGCCGAGCACCCCGAGGCGCTGGTGGCGGCGCACCCCGAGTGCCCCGAAGAGGTGCTGGCGCTGGCCGACTTCGTGGGATCCACCTCGGCCATCATCGACTTCTGCGTGAAGAGCAGCGCGCCCGAGTTCATTGTCATGACCGAGAGCGGTGTGTCGCACTCGCTCAAGAAACTTGCTCCCGACAAGCGCTACTACTTCATCCCGAACGAGCAGTGCAATTGCAGCGAGTGCCCCTACATGAAGATGAACACGCTCGAGAAGCTCCGGGACGCGCTGCGCGATCTCAAGCCCAGAGTGGAGATTCCCGCCCAGACGATGCGCCTCGCCCTTGTGCCTCTGGAGCGGATGCTGGCAGTCCGGTAGGTCGCGGTGCCTCTGAACCGGCGCGTCCGACACCGTACAATGGAAGTCTTCCATGCGCATCGCTCTTGCTCAGATCAACACCACAGTGGGGGACTTGGCCGGCAATTTGGCCCTACTTCTCGACAGCACTCGCCGGGCCGCATCGGCCGGGGCGGAACTGGTTGTTTTCCCTGAACTTAGCCTGACCGGCTACCCTCCGCGCGACCTGGTCGAGAAGCCCAGCTTCCTGGAGCGGACCGAAAGGCAACTGGAGCGGCTGGCGGCGGAGACGGCCGGCCTGCAAGTGAGCCTGATCTGCGGCTACGTGGGCCGTTCCGGCGCGCCGATCGGAAAGAGCGCCACCAACAGCGCCGCTGTAATCGAAGGCGGGCGAGTTGTCTTCCGGCAGAACAAGATGCTGCTTCCGACCTATGACGTCTTCGACGAGGCACGCTACTTCCTGCCGGCCGAGCACCAGTCTCTGTGCCGGATACGAGGCCGGGCCGTGGCCCTGACCATCTGCGAGGACGCCTGGAACGACAAGCAGTATTGGGAACGGCGCTTGTACCGGCGCGACCCGGTGGAGGAACTGGTCGCGCAAGGCGCGGAAATCCTCATCAGCATCAACGCATCCCCGTACCACATGGGCAAACGCGCCCAGCGCCGGGCGATCTTCGCCACCTCCGCTGCTCATCATGGGCTCCCGGTGGTCTACGTCAACCAGGTGGGCGGCAACGATCAGCTCGTCTTCGACGGCAGCAGCTTCGCCATGGACGGCGAGGCCCGCGTGATCGCCTCGGCCGCCTCCTTTGCCGAGGACCTCGTCATCGTGGATACGGATCGCCGGCAGGGTGACCTCCACGAGACTCTTCCCGACGAGAGCGAGGCCGCCTACGAGGCCCTGGTGCTGGGCACTCGAGACTACATCCGCAAGTGCGGATTCAGGAGAGTACTGATCGGGCTCAGCGGAGGAATCGACTCTTCGCTGACGGCAGTGATTGCCGCCGACGCGGTGGGGCCGGCGAACGTGGTAGGGGTGGCCATGCCTGGCCCCTACTCCTCGGAGGGGAGCCTGCGGGATGCGCGTTCGTTGGCCGAGAAGCTGGGGATCCGATTCGAGGTGGTTCCCATTTCGGGCATCTATGACCGGTTCCTCGAGGGGCTGAAACCGCTCCTTGCCGGGAGCAAGCCGGACGTGACCGAGGAGAATCTCCAGGCGCGGCTCCGCGGAGTCACGCTCATGGCCCTGTCCAACAAGTGGGGGGCGTTGGTGCTCACCACGGGCAACAAGAGCGAGCTGGCCGTGGGCTATTGCACCCTGTACGGGGACATGATCGGGGGCCTGGCCGTGATCAGCGACGTCCCCAAGACCCTGGTCTACGAGCTCGCCCGTGTCGCCAACCGCCGGCACGCCGGCGCAATCCCCGAGGAAGTATTCCTCAAGCCCCCCTCGGCGGAACTGCGGCCCAACCAGAAGGACACCGACTCGCTGCCAAGCTACGATGTGCTCGACGGCATCCTTCGTGGATACGTCGAGGAGACGCGCAGCCCCGCCGAGATCGCCCAGGCGCAGAATGTGCCGATAGAACTCGTGAGGGAGATCGTCAACAAGGTGGACCGCAACGAGTACAAGAGACAACAAGCGCCGCCCGGCCTGAAGGTGACCACGAAGGCGTTCGGGATCGGCCGCCGGTTCCCCATTGCGCAGAGGTTCCTGGAATGAAGAGGCGGGCCGCGGCTCTCGCGCTGCTCCTGGCGGCGGCGGCTTCGGCCCAGCCACTGGCGCGGGAGCGGGTAGGGCCGCTGGCGGATGGCGGCTCCTTGCTCCCCAACGGTTGGCGCCTGCGGCCGGCCGGGAAGGTCGTGCCGCTCGACACGTTTCCGATGGCGAGCGCGCTGAGTCCGGACGGCCGGTACCTGCTGGTCTTGAACGCCGGGGAAGCACCGCCCACGATCAGCGTGCTGGACGTCGCCGCGGAAAGGGAAATCGGACGCACCCCCGTCGCCGACGCCTGGCTGGGCCTGGTCTTCGCGCCAAGAGGGGATCTGGTGTACGTCGGGGGTGGCGCTTCAGCTACGGTATTCGAGTTCGGCTTCTCGGGGGGGAAACTCGAACCCAGGCGCAGTTTCCCCGTCGTCGATCCGGGCAAGCGCACGGACCGCGACTTCGTCGGAGACCTGACGTTCTCCCCGGACGGAAGACTGCTCTACGCGGCAGAGCTTCATCAGAACTCCATTGCGGTCATTAATCCGCAGTCCGGGCGGGTTATCGACCGCTTCAAGACGGGCCGCCGCCCATATCGCATTCTCTTTCACCCCGACGGGCGGACCTATTTCGTGTCTTGCTGGGCCGACGGCATGGTGCTGCGTCACGAGACCGACGGCGGCAAGATTGCGGCGAAGTACCTGCTGGCCCCTCATCCGACGGACATGGTCTGGGTTGCGGGGAGGGCCAAGCCGGCACTGGAAGGGGAGACCAACCCGTACGTGGCACGAATTTTCGTAGCCGCCTCCAACACGAACGGCCTCCGAGTGCTGGGAGTGGCCGAAGACGGCCAGGTGCGGCCCTCCGAGTCGGTCAACCTGGGGATGACGCCGCTCCAACCGGCGGGCATGACGCCCAGCGCGCTTGATGTCGATCCCGCTCACAATCGGTTGTACGTGGCCTGCTCGGATGAGAACGCTGTCGCCGTGCTCGACATCTCGGAAGCGCAGAGCCGAGTGCTGGGGTATGTTCCCTCCGGCAGGTATCCCACCGCCCTACGAGCGCTCCCAGAAGGTCGCCTGGTGGTTCTCAATGGAAAGGGTGGGGCGGCGTCTTTCATCGACCCCATAGGCACCGAGGAACTGGAGGCCTACACAAGGACAGTGCTCGACAACAGCCCCTACCGGGACTCCAAGTTGGAGGATGCGGGCGCCGAAGAAGGCGGGCCGGTCCCCTCCTGGCCCGGCGATCCCACGCCCTTGCGCCACACGATCTTCGTCCTGGTCGATGGCGGTCTGACCTACGACGAGGTCTTCGGGGACATCAAGGAGGGCGACGGCGACGCTTCGCTGGTCCGATTCGGGGAGGCCGCGACACCCAACCTTCACAAGCTCGCCAGGGAATTCGTTCTGCTGGACAACTTCCATGTCATTGGCGACGGACCGGCGGAGGGTTACAATTGGTCGGTCGCCGCCCTCGCGCCGGACTATGTTCAGAAGCTATGGCCTTCCTACCAGGGCGGACGGCGGCGCCGCTACGACTTCGAGGAAAGCGAGCCCGCGGCGGTGCCGCCCGCAGGATACTTGTGGACCAACGCCCGCACGGGGGGCGTGAGCATGGCCAGCTACGCCGCCCCGCGCCAGGGGAAGGAGGCCGTTGAAGTCTTCCTCGACGAACTCCCGGCGCTGGAAGAAGAGGGCCGGATGCCGCGCCTGACCTACCTGAGGCTCGGCCGGGGCGATCTGGCCGCCAACGACCGGACGCTGGGCATGCTGGTGGAGCGCCTCTCCAAGAGCCGCTTCTGGCCGGAGATGGCGATCTTCGTACAGGTGAGCCACACAGGCGGCGGACGAGACCACGTCGACCGCCATCGCGCGCCGGCCCTGGTAATCTCTCCCTATGCGAAGAGGCGCGTGGTGGACGGGACGATGTATAACACAACCTCCATGCTGCGGACCATCGAGCTCATCAGCGGGTTGCAGCCGATGACCCAATTCGATGCCGCCTCGCGGCCGATGTCGGCTTGTTTTCAGCCCGCACCGGACACCGCCCCCTTCCTGGCGGCGGGCGTACGAGGAGCGCGCTGACGGACATGGCGAGAATCTACGTCTGCTTCCTCTGGCACATGCACCAGCCTTTCTACAAGGATCTGGTGTCGGGCGAGTACAAGCTGCCCTGGACCAGGTTGCACGCCCTGAAGGACTACCGGGGCATGGTGCGGGTCCTCGGCGATTTTCCGCAGGTTCATCAGACCTTCAACCTTGTGCCGTCGATGATGGTCCAGGTGGAAGAGTACGCCGTAGGCCTCGCTTCGGACCGGTTCTTGAAGTGCGCCCTGAAGCCCGCCGAGGCGCTGACGGAAGAAGAGCAGGGTTTCATTCTGAGTTACTTCTTCCAGGCCAATCCGTCGAGGCTCATCCGCCGCTACCCGCGGTACGGAGAGCTGTTCGACGCCTGGATGGCCGCCGACCGCAACGTAACCCGCGCCCGCCGCATGTTCGGAGCGCAGGCGTTCCGCGATCTTCAGGTGCTGTCGCAGCTCGCCTGGTTCGATGAGGAAAGTCTGAGCGGAGACCCCGAGGTCCGGGAACTGGTGGTCAAGGGCCGCGGCTACAGCCCGGATGATCAGAGCCGGATGGGCCGTAAGCAAGCGGAGCTGCTGGGCACGGTGCTCGATACCTATCGAGAGTTTTCGGCTCGCGGGCAGATCGAGATTTCAACGACGCCCTTCTATCACCCGATCCTCCCCTTGCTGTGCGACTCCAACATCGCCGAGGTCGCGCACCCCCATGTGCCGCTGCCCGACCGATTCCGCTACCCCCAGGATGCGCGGCTGCAACTGGAGAGAGCCCGCACCTACATGCAGGACCGCTTCGGGGCGGCGCCCGCGGGCCTGTGGCCCTCGGAAGGATCGGTGTCCGACGAGGCGTTGGGAATCGCCGCCGACACCGGATTCCGCTGGACCGCCACCGACAACGGAGTGCTGGCACGCACGCTGGGCCGGAGCGCGGGCTTGAGCGAGACGTACCGGCCCTACGTCTGGCGCAGCGGCGGGCGCGAGCTTCGCATGGTCTTCCGGGATCACTACCTCAGCGACCTGGTGGGATTCGTGTACTCGCGGATGAGCGCGGGCCAGGCGGCCGAGGACCTGGTCGGGCGGATTCGCGAGAACTGCCACGGCATCCTTTCCTCGGGGCGCGATGCGCTGGTTCCCATCATCCTTGACGGGGAGAACGCCTGGGAATATTACGAAGAGAACGGCCGCCCGTTCCTGCGCGAGTTGTACCGCAGGCTTTCGGAGTCCCCGGACATTGCGGCCCTGACCGTGAGCGAGGCGCTGGAGCGCATCGATCCCGAGCCGTTGGGGCACATCTTCCCCGCCTCGTGGATCAACGCCAACTTCGATATCTGGATCGGAGCGGAGGAAGACAACCGGGCCTGGGAGTGCCTGCTGGCGGCGCGCCGGGCGTACGACGAGGTGCTGGCTTCCCCCCGGGGGGCCGCTCTTGGCGACGAGCAGCGGCGGCTTGCCCTGGAAGAACTCCTGATCGCCGAGGGCAGCGATTGGTGCTGGTGGTACGGGCCGGAACACAGCTCAGAGAACCGGCCGGAGTTCGACCGGCTGTTCCGGGACCACCTTTCCAACGTCTATCGCGCTTTGGGGTTGCCGCCGCCGGAGGAGTTGTCCCGGTCAATTCTCAAGACCACGGTCAAGGAGTTTCACCAGCCGCCGAGCGGAGCCATTCAGCCGACAATGGACGGAGAAGTAACTTCCTTCTTCGAATGGCTGGGGGCGGGAGTCTACCGGGTGGACGCCAGGAGCGGCGCGATGCACGGGCGAGCGCGGCTGGTCCGGGAGTTGCACTACGGCCACGATGCCTCCAACCTTTATCTCAGGCTGGACGTCGAGCCGGCGGAGGCTCTGGCAGGCACGGAGATTGCCGTCAGCGTGGAAACGGCGCCGCAGGCCGCGACGACCGTCCGGTTCCGGCTGGGGGCGGACGGAGCCGTGGCGGCCGATGGCCCCGGAGCCGATGCCCGCTATCGCAAGATCCTGGAGATCCGCCTTCCATTCACCACTATCGGGGCGGAGAGGGGGCAGACGCTCAAGCTCCAGGTCTCGCTATGGCAGCAAGGCCTGCCAGTGGATTCATTGCCCGCGCAGGGCCGCCTGGAATGCCCCACCGCCGAGCCGGCCGACTGGCACGGATAGCGCAAGATCCTGTCAGCGGAACGAAACCCCTATGTGGAGAGCCGTGATTGCCTCTTCCGCGGCCACAACTGTAAGCCGCACCTCCGCGTGCAGGCCAACCCGGCTCTTGAACCAGTAGTTGAGGCCTCCACCGAGGTGCCCCGCACTGGTAATACCCTCGGAGACAGCAACGCCCAGCGCGCTGAAGGTCACAAAGGGATCGATGCGCTTCGGCTGTCTCCGGTTCACGAAGTGATAGCCCACGTCCAGTGTGGCGAGGCTGAACCCCCAACCATCGGAGAACCGGTGATGGCCGATGTCGCCGCCCAGGGTCAAGCCGCGCCAGAGGAAGAACTCCCCCCCGCCTCCGACGCCAACAAGCCGGTAGCCATGCTGACAAGCGCCCGCATTGAAGTAGGCGTAGCCGTTCCCGTTGTATCGGACGGGCTTGGCGGGCTCCTGCGCCACGAGGCAGACCGGCAGGCAAAGCAGGACCCTTCCCAGGACTTTCGCTCGCATGGGGCTGGGCCTCCCTTCACTGGGCCGGAACTTGCTGGTACAGCACGAGTATAGACGCACACGTGCAGTTTGGGAAGAGTCAAATCCTCTTGACAAGGGTAATGCGACGGATCTAGCCTGTATTCCGTCCCGTGAGCGGCACCGGAACTCCATGAGCTACTGCACATGCTCCCACGGGGCAGCGAGCTCCCCTCCCGTTGAAGGGCCTTTTCAGGAGCGTTCCCAGGTTCAGTCAGAGCAGGGATTCGGTTCGCAGCCGACATTAAGGGGAGGACCCATGAGGACAAGTAGCGCATGCCTTTGCGCCATCGCGCTTACTCTGATGTTCACGTTCGCCGGGTGCCAGACAGCGCCCGCGCCAGCGCCACAGAGAGACGTCGCCGCAGAACTGAAAGCGATCGAGGCCCTGAATGAGCAGTACATTGCCGCGGCCAATGCCGCCGATGGGGCAGCAGTGGCCGCAGTCTATGCCGACGACGCAATCGAGATGCCGCCCAATGAAGCGGTCGTTGAGGGCAAGCAGGCAATCCGGGCGATGTACGAGACCTTCTTCAAGGGGAACGCGAACAAGCACGCACACACTGCGGCAGAAACCCAACTGGCAGGAGATTGGGCCTATCAGCGCGGCGTCTACACGAACACCCTGACCCCGAAGTCCGGCAAGCCAACGGAGGAGTCGGGCAAGTATCTGCTCATCTTGAAGCGGCAGCCGGACGGCGCGTGGAACATGTACCGGCTCATGTACAGCGCCGACAATCCCCAGCCGGGCGCAGGGGGCAAGAAGCAGTAGATCGGCCAGGGGGCACGATGAAACAGAGAACCTTCTTGTTGATCGCAGGAGTGGTCTTCTTGCTCATCGCCATCGGCCATTTGGCACGGGTTGTCCTCGGAGCCACGTTCGTAGTCGAGGGAGTCTCTATCCCGATGTGGCCTAGCGTGGTCGTGGTGGTTGCCATGGGCTATCTGGCTCTTGAGGCCTTTCGCCTGCGGGGCAAGTCGAAGCCGGCTTCGTGAGCCGGAGCCGGGTTGTGGGGCCGCATGGGAGAATCCTGTCATGAGAGTGATTGCCGATCTTTGCGTGATCCCCATGGGAGTCGGCGTGTCGGTATCCAGACAGATAGCGCGCTGCGAGCAGATCCTGACCGAGGCGGGCCTGAAAACAACCTTGCACGCCTACGGCACGAACATTGAAGGGGAGTGGGATGAGGTCTTCGTGGCCGTCAAGCGCTGCCACGAGGTGCTCCACGCCGAGGGCGTGCCCAGGATTTCAACCAGCATGAAGTTCGGCACCCGGGTGGACCGCGAGCAGCACATGGAGGACAAAGTTCGCAGCGTGGAGGAGAAACTCAAGCCGCCCCGGTGAGGGCCGGCAAACGAGCGGCTTCAAGCGAAGTGATATGCTTGCCTCCATGGCAATGCATCTGAGGAAGTTCAGTGGCCGTTTCGCGTTCGCGGCCTTCTGCCTGACGGTTGTGGCGAGCGCGCTGATTCCGCCCATGTGGGCCCAGCCCGGATCGGCCGCTCCGGTCAGCACAGCGGTCGCAAATCCAACCTACGTTTCGATACCAATGGAAGTCACCGTGAACCGCCCGGCGGCGGAAGTGTGGAAACGCATCGGCAAGTACTGCGACATAGGCGAATGGATGCAGGTGCCGTGCAAGATCACTGCGGGCAAAGACGGCGAATTCGGTGCCGTGCGCAGCGTCGCCAATGAGGTGCTGGTGGGCAAGACCGAGCTCTCTTATACGTACACCCAGCCCGTGCGGGAGGGGCGTCCCTACAACCTGTACCACGGCACGCTTGAGGCGCGGCCCGTGACTGCGACGACGTCAAAGCTCATCTACACCCTGGTGTACGACAACTCGATGCTCGCCGACGACGCGGCCCGGGAAAAGGACATCGCGCAAAGGAGGGCCAGGTTCACGCAGTTGCTCGGAAACATGAAGATCCTGGCCGAAGGGGGCACGCTCCCTAGCGCTCCCAAGCCGTAGGGTGTAAGCTATCTTCACTATGACTGCACGATGGACTGCACTTCTGATCCTGGCGGGCGGGCTCGCCGCCTTTGGCCAGCCGCAGGCGCAACCGCCTAAAGCGCCGCCGCAGCCACCCCAGCCGGTGTCCCCGGTGGTCCACCCCGACCGCCGTGTCACCTTCCGTCTGTACGCGCCGGGGGCGACCAAAGTCGCTATCCTCGACGGAAACCTGTCAGAGTTTCTCAGCGGGGCCAAAGAGATGACCAAGGGCGCCGACGGGATCTGGAGCATCACCATCGGCCCCATGGAGCCGGGAATCTACGACTACGGCTTCTCGATCGACGACAGCTCCCGGATGCCCGATCCGGCGAACCGCAACCTGATCCGCCGCACCTGGGGTCCGACGAGCTACGTGGAAGTCCCGGGCGACAAGCCGCTCTATCACACCATTCGGGATGTTCCGCACGGCTCGGTTACCACTCACACCTACCACTCGAAGACCCTGAACCTGGTGCGGCAACTCCGCGTCTACACGCCGCCCGGCTACCAGCAGGGCAGCGCCACCTATCCGGTACTCTATCTTCTCCACGGGGGCGGCGGTGACGAGACCCAGTGGACCACCGTGGGCCGCGCCGACATCATCCTGGACAACCTCATCGCCGACGGCAAGGCCAAGCCCATGGTAATCGTGATGCCGTACGGTATGATGCCCGCCCGCCAGGGAGGCAATCCGAACGAAGACTACGAGAAGGAACTGCTCACCGACGTCAAGCCTCTGGTCGAGCGGCTCTACAGGGTGAAGACCGACCGCGCCAACCGGGCGATTGCCGGGCTTTCAATGGGCTCGGGGCAATCCATGCATATCGGCCTGCGTCATCTGGATCTATTCAGCTACATCGGGGTGTTCAGCGGCGGGGGCAGGAACGCGGGGCTCGAGAAGATGAATGCTTCCGAGTTGAACAAGATGTTGAAGGTGTTCTATATCGGCTGCGGCAAGAGCGACTTCGTCTTCGAGGGAGCGAGCGCGCTCGACAAGCAGCTCACCGAGATGGGCGTCAAGCACCTGTTTACGATCACCGAAGGAGGGCACACCTGGGCCAACTGGCGCCATTACCTGCACGAATACGCGCCCATGCTGTTCCAGAACTGACGGACCCGGCCCGGAATTGAGAGAAGGGTTGTGGTACGCCCGGCTGGATTCGAACCAGCGGCCTCTTGCTCCGGAGGCAAGCGCTCTATCCGGACTGAGCTACGGGCGCCCACCCCCAGTATAGTGAACCCCGCCCGTAGGGGCAATCGCAGGCGGGGGTCACCCCAGCAGGTCCCGCAGCGCAGGCCGCAAGGCGGGGTACTTGAACTCAAATCCCGCTTTCTGCGCCGCCTCCGGCATCACCCGCTGGCTTTGCAGCATCATCTCCGCCATCTCGCCGTAAAGC
This sequence comes from Bryobacteraceae bacterium, assembly GCA_041946685.1. GTDB lineage: Bacteria > Acidobacteriota > Terriglobia > Bryobacterales > Bryobacteraceae > JBHGAV01. The sequence goes on from JBHGAV010000068.1 coordinate 14,380, forward strand.
AGCCTCAGGGCCCGGGCGGGCACCGTCAGCAGAGCAGGGCGGCGCAGCACCGCCGACAGCTCGCGCGTGAAATCGGAATTGGTGACCGGGCCCGGCGACGTGCCGTTGACCGCCCCGCCCACATTCGCACGCGCCAGCAAGAAGAGGATCATTTCCACCAGATCGTCCACGTGGATCCAGGACATCCACTGGGCGCCACCGGCCAGGCGGCCGCCCACCCCCCACTGGAACGGCGTCAGCATCTGGGCGAGCGCCCCGCCTTCCCGGCCAAGGACCATCCCCGAGCGCAGCCGGACCACCCGAACGCCGAGTTTCTCGGCTTCACAGGCGGCCTTCTCCCACTCCAGACAGACTTCCGCGAGAAAGCCCGTGCCTGGAGCGGATGACTCCGTCAGGGTCTGCTCGCCGCCGTCGCCGTAAAGCCCGATGGCTGAGGCCGAGAGCAGAACAGATGGCTTCTGCGAAAGCCCGGCCATGGCTCCGATGAGCCGCCGGGTCCCCTCCACGCGGCTGTCGCGGATCCGGCGCTTGGCCGAGGGCGTCCACCGCTGGTTCACCGGCTCGCCGGCCAGGTGGATGACGGCGTCGGCGCCTTCCAGGCTTTCGGGGACGGGCTCGATCGTGTAAGCGTTCCAGATCGAGCACCGCACGTCCGGCCCAAAGCCGGTCTTAGCCTCGCGCACTAACACGTGAACCGAGTGCCTGTCGGCCAGCAAGCGCTTCACCAGCCGCCGCCCGATGAAACCCGTGCCCCCTGTAACGGTGATCTTCACAGCCCAAGCCATTGTATGCGAAATGAAGGCTAGAATGGGTCATTCACCCCATGCGCGCCTGGAACCGGGCACAGCTTCTCTGGGCTTACCTGCGGGGCCACTCCAGGGTGAGCGGGCTCCCGGTGGAGCATATTGTCGAAACGACGGCCAAGTGCAATCTCTACTGCCCCATGTGCCCGCGCGAGATCCGCAAGCAGCCCAAGGAGGACATGGCGGCGGAGATCTTCGACCGCCTGGTCGCAGAATCGGGCCGCTCGGCCGAGCACATGATGCTGATCGGACTCGGCGAGCCCCTTCTCGACCCCCTGATCTTCGACCGGATCGAACACTGCGCGCGCCACAACATCTCCACGCTCCTGTCGACCAACGGTACGCTGCTCGACCAGGCCGCCTCGGCACGGCTGCTCGCCTCGCCCATCGAGCACGTCACCCTGAGCTTTGATGGAGCCACCAGGGAGAGTTTCGAGTTCTACCGCAAGGGGGCCCGCTTCGAGGCGGTCCGCGACAATTTCCTGCGTTTCGCCCGCATGAAGAAGGAGCGGGGGTCCAGGGTGCAGGTCGTAGTGCAGATGGTGCGCATGGAGCGCAACGCCGGCGAGGTCGACGAGTTCCTGCGCTTCTGGCGCGGCCAGCCCGGAGTCGACCAGGTGCGGGTCAAGGAAGACGAGACCAACCTGATGCGGCCCTCGGCCGGCCACGACGCGGCCGACTGGAAGCATCCCTGCCACTACCTGTGGCGCGGTCCCCTTTACGTAAAGCACAACGGGGACGTCTACCCTTGCTGCCAGAGCTACATGCTGGGAGGCGCGCCGGTGGGCCGTATCGGCGAGCGCCCCCTGGAGCGGATCTGGAATTCGGACGAGATGCAGCGGATGCGGAGGCTGCACGTCGAGGGCCGCGCCGGCGAAATCGAAGTCTGTTCGCGCTGCTGCACGACCATCCCGCATCCGGCGCTGGTTGTGGGCAGCCTGTTACTCCACGGCCGCACCGTCCGGCGCATGCTGCCAGTCATTGAGCGCCTGGTCTACCTCTCGCGTCTCCCCCGCAGGCTCCTGAGCCCGCCGAAGACCAAGAACTGACCGGCCGCCTACTCGATCCCCAGCTTCTCCTGGATCTTCTCAAGGGAGATCCCTTTGGTCTCGGGCATCACCGTCAGCACCCAGACAAGCTGCCCGACCATGCACGCGGCATAAAAACCGAAGGCCATCCAGCCCGCGGCGGCGGCGATCACCGGAAAGGTCCACGAGACAATCGCGTCCATGGTCCAGTGGGTGAAGCTACCCAGCGCCTGGCCCCGCGCACGAACGCGGTTGGGGAAGATCTCGCTGATGAAGACCCAGATCACGGCGCCCTGGCCGAAACCGTGGGCGGCGATGAAGACCAGGAGGCTCACCAGGAGCAGCGGGCCCTGCACCGACGCGTAGAAGGCGTAGGCCGCCCCGGTCAAGCCGATGATGTAGCCGATCGAGCCGGCAATCATGAGGTTGCGCCGGCCGAAGTGATCGATGATCGCCATGGCCAAAACCGTGAAGACCAGCATGGTGAAGCCCACGATCACCGACTGCCCCAGCGCGGATTCCACGCCCGCCCCGGCCATCTTGAAGATGGAAGGCGTGTAGTAGAGCACCGCATTGATGCCGGAGAGCTGGTTGAAGGCGCTCATCGCCACCGCCAGCAGGATGGGTTTCAGGTAACGGCGGCAATAGAAAGGTTCGCGCAGGCTGTGGTGCGCCAGGTCCATGGAGTGCTGGATCTCGCGCACCTCGTCCGCCACGTTGCCGGTGTCCGAACCGCAGCGCTCCAGCACGCGGGCGGCTTCCTCCAGACGGCCCCGCGCCACCAGCCACCGCGGGCTTTGCGGTGTCAGGAAGACCAGCAGGAAGAACAACAGCGACGGGGCGGCCATGACGCCGAACATCCAGCGCCACTCATGCTCGCCAAGGTGCAGCCTGCCGATTGTGTAGTTGGACAGGTAAGCCAGCAGGATGCCGAACACCACGTTGAACTGCGTGATGGCCACCATGCGCCCCCGGTAGCGGGCCGGCGAAATCTCTGAGATGTAGAGCGGCGAGACCACCGAGGCGCCTCCCACCGCCAGTCCTCCCACAAAGCGGAAGAACAGGAAACTCCACCAGTCCCAGGAGAGGCCGCAGCCGAGCGCTGAAACCAGGTAGATCAGGCCCAGCACGGAAAGCGCGCCCCGACGCCCGATTGCGTCCGCCGGCCTTCCGGCGCCGATCGAACCGATGATGGTGCCGATCAGCGCGATGGCCACCGTGAAGCCAAGCAGGTTGTCGTCGAGAGAGAATCTCGTCCGCAGGGCGTCGGTGGTGCCCGAGATGACGGCGGTGTCGAAACCGAACAGCAGGCCGCCGAGCGCGGCGATCAGTACGCAACCAAGGAGGTAGGGTCTCATAGGTCAGGTTTCTTGCACGCAAGCTCCGGGTGCCGCGCTAACGCTCCGGCGGAGAAAGCCGGGCCGACGGGCCGCTCCCCAACGGGCTCGGGAGCTTGTGTTCGGTGTAGTAGCCGGGACGGACGCGCTCCACGATCTGCGCCACGCTCCGCTCCATCACCTGGAAGAAGGGCTTGGGGTAGATCCCGATCCAGAAGGCCAGGGCCAGCAGCGGCGCGAATACCGTGATCTCGCGGACGCCCAGATCCCGCAGCCCGGCGTTCTTCTCGCTTGTCTCCCCGAGCATGGTTCTCTGGAAAAGCCAGATCAGGTAGGCGGCGCCGAGCGCGATGCCCACCACCACCGCCCCCGCCCACCACAGGGAAACCTGGTAGACGCCCTGCAGAATCGTAATCTCACCAATAAACCCGTTGAGGGGTGGCATCCCCATCGAGCTGAGAGCCGCGACCAGGAAGACGATCGTGAAAACAGGCATGCTCTTGAGCAGGCCGCCGTACTCGGCGATCTCCCTGGTATGGCGTCTCTCATAGACAACGCCGACGATCAGGAAGAGCATGCCCGTCGAGATCCCGTGGTTCACTTGCTGGAGGACCGAGCCCGCGATTCCCGCCGGGTTGAGCGCGAAGATGCCCAGCGTGCAGAAGCCCAGATGGCTGACCGACGAATACGCGATCAGCTTCTTCCAGTCCTTCTGCATCAGGCACACCAGCGCCCCGTAAACGATGGCCACGATCGACAGGAACGCCATCGTCTGGATCACGGCGGGATCCTTGGCCGCGTCGGGCAAGAGCGGCAGCGAGAACCTCAGAAAACCGTACGTCCCCATCTTCAGCAG
>JBHGAV010000069.1:0-18370 GCA_041946685.1 Bryobacteraceae bacterium
TTCAAGGATTTCGAGCCGCTTCTAGGTAGGTTGTGTCAGCAATGCAACCAACAAATTGGTGGCACCCTGGAGCGCGAGTTTTGCAGGAGGAGCCCGGAAGCCGTCCTGCGCAGCACCCACTGGATCAAGGGCCAGCACCGCGGGGCCGTCAGCAGCGTCACGTCCACATCTACCAGCCGAGAGAACCCGGCGGTCCGCACATCCATTTCTTTGCCCCCGACCCTGAGACGGGCCATATCATCATGTGGGAGACCGACAGGACTCCAGGAACGGTGAAAGAGATTTCCCAACTCCTTGTTCTTGATGACGAAGGCGAGATCGAGATGTACGTCCCTATCCCCGCCGAGATCACGACCGGGCCCAAGTTGGTGGAGCTCTTCAAGATGAACGGCGTCACGTTTCCGCCGCCGAAGGCGCAGATCATTGCGGCTTCGGGCGATGAGGAGCGAATTCGAGCGGTGTTCTCCGCAATCAACTACCCCACGTCGATGCAGAGACGTGCCGGGGGCCACGTTTCACAGCAGCTCTTCGTCGGTCAGGTTAGCCCCAACTACTTCCGGGCACTCGCGAAAATCGGCTTTCATTACGCGTTGAAGCATATCCCCACAATCACAGGCAATGAAGGCGCTTTCCGCGCGCTGCGCGAGTTTATCAGAAACGGTATCGGGAATCATGAGCAGTTCCTGACGATGTGCGACGCGGCGTCCAATCCGGCCGGGCCGCTGGGGCACCTGTTGACCGCCATTGCTAACCCCAACAGCCCGATAATCGTAAACATGCAGTTCTTCGCAGGCTGCAAGGCCACCCTCCCGCAGTGGCGGCTTCATTTGGGTGACAACCCGACAGTGCTTTTCCTGGAACAGGTGTCTGCGCACTTTTTCGCTTACACCGAAGCAGAAGACGGTCGCCTCACCGGTGGGGAAATTGTCCCATTGCGCGTCGCGAGCCGATAGAGCCCAGAGCCGAATCGTGAGACCTCGGCTTTGCCGCGAAGGAGCCCTCTCGCAAACGGCAGGAGTTGGGATGCAAGTGATGAGTTGTCGGCTAACATCGCTTAGGTGGGGTGGGGGGCATTTGGGGGCTTCGGCTCGCAGGAGCAGTCTCGGATGTCGCATCTGCCACTGCGGGCGCCTGTCGAGCCTCATATATCACGGTGACAGGCAGTCGTGGCGGCGGCTTCTGCCGGCGGCCGACATGGCACGCCGAGCGGCCTGCGCCACCAGCGGGAGTCGGCGGCTTAGAAGACCGCCCCCTGCGGTCGCGGTTCGGAAAACCATCGCAGGCCACTGAGAAGCGATGGCCTGCGCCACAGGGCAGCCCCCCTATCCTGAAGCGAGCGCCACTCAGTGGCGCTGGTCATCGCTTGCGTCAGACAATGACGGCTATGAAAGCCATCACGTACCGCGAGTACGGCGGGCCCGAGGTGATGCAGGTGGAAGAGCGCGCGAAGCCCGGACCCGAAGACGACCAGGTGCTGGTGCGAGTGCGGGCCGCGGCGCTGAATCCATACGACATGCACTCCCTCCACGGCATGCCCTACTTCCTGCGTTTTGGCGCCGGGTTGCGCAGGCCGAAGTCCACCGGCATCGGCGTGGATTTCTCCGGGGTGGTGGAAAGCGCAGGCAAGAACGTCGTCGGGCTCAAGCCCGGCGACGCGGTCTTCGGCGGCGTCCGAGGTGCGCTCGCCGAGTACCTGGTCGTCGCCGAGCAGCGGCTGGCAAAGAAGCCGGACAACATCAGCTTCGAGCAGGCGGGCGCAGTGGACATCGCGGGAAGAACCGCGCTCCAGGCGCTGCGCGATGCGGGCAAACTCCAGCACGGCCAGAAGGTGCTGATCAACGGGGCATCGGGTGGCGTGGGCACCTTCGCGGTGCAGATCGCCAAGCACCTCGGCGCGGAGGTCACCGGCGTGACGAGCGGCCGCAACGCTGAGCTGGTGCGCTCGCTGGGCGCCGGCCACACCATCGACTACACCCAGCGGGACTACACCCAGGGTGGCGCCGCGTACGACCTGATCCTCGACAACGTCGCGAACCACTCGCTCTCGGAAAACCGGCGCGTGCTGCGGCCAAGCGGCCGCTACGTGATGATCGGCGCACAGAAAGGCAAATGGATCAGGCCCCTGGATCGCGTGATCGCGGCAGTTGTGTATTCGAAGTTCGTCCATCAGGAGATGGGCCTGATGGTGGCGCGAGCCAGCAAGGAGGACCTCGCCTTGCTGGCCGAACTGATGCAGCAAGGAAAGGTGACGCCGGTGATAGACAGGACTTACAAGCTGAGTGAAGCCGCCGAGGCGATGCGCCACCTGGAGACCGGCAGGGCTCGGGGCAAGATCGTCATCCGGATGGACTAGCGGCGAGATAACGGAGTCTGCCGGCGGGCCGGACGGCGCGTGTGCCGCTGCCGCAGGTCTGCGCACGATCGTCTGCCATCTCGCGATAGAATGCGGGAACATGCGACTGCAAGGTGCGCTCCGAAGAATGGAGCGCGATTGGAACCGGCGGGCCCGCAGGAATGCCCGCTACCACATCGCTACCACGCAAACGGACTGGACCGACCAGGAGTTTCTCCAATCGGGACGCGTCACGATCCAGCAGCACATCTTGAATGACATGTGGAACATCTGCGGAGAACATCACCCCAGCCGGATGCGTGTTCTCGAACTGGGATGCGGGGCCGGCAGAGTCACAAAGGCGCTGGCAGAAGTGTTTGGTGAAGTCCACGGTGTGGACATAAGCGGTGAAATGATCGATGCGGCCCGGGTCTTCCTGCGGGGTCAGACGAACGCCTTCGTGCACAAGAACAACGGCATGGACTTGAGCGTGCTGGGTGAACTGGAATTCGACTTCGCCTTCTCCTGTCTGGTCTTCCAGCACATCCCAAGTCCCGGAATCATACAGAACTACTTCCATGAGGTCAGCCGGCGTCTACGGCCGGGCGCCCTTTTCAAGTGCCAGGTCAACGGATGCCTGGGGCGCCCTCGGCTGCTGAAGTTTCTGTCGAGGAACGACACGTGGCTGGGTGCCGCGCTCTCGGCGGAACAGGCTATCGATTTCGCCGAGCGATCTTCCTTCGAAGCTCGCCACATGACCGGCGCGGGCACCCAGGAGTTCTGGCTGTGGTTGTTCAAGCGGCCGATCTGAGATTCGCTGTCTGGACCCCGGCAGGGCAGGCGGTTGTGAGCATGCTTGCAGGGCCCAGGGGATCGGGACAAGCCAGGAGGCTTATCCTTCATGGACGCCGCTCAGCCGAACGAGCCGAAGCACCGCACACGGGTTAGCGCAGGCGCAGGAGCCACACCGGCAGGAATGACGCGGCGAGCGATCCGGCGATCGCGCCCATGAGCCAAAGCCATTCGTCCGGGAATGGGCCTTCGACGGCCGCCTCGGGCTCGAGGAGCAGCGCCACAAGCCCTGCAACCAGGGCCAGCGCGATCCACAGTCCCCGGCGCCAGGGAAACGGAATCGGGGGCGGGGTCGCCGCTTCCTGGTGTACCCGGCGCATCACCCGCGATTGAAAAGCGGCCGACGGCTCGATCGTTTCCATGAGGAGGCCGCGCTCGATTGGATCTTCGGTCATCGTCTTCCTCCTACCCACTTTCCCAGGCGATCCCGCAACAGCGCCCGGCCCCGGGAGAGCCGCGCCTTGAAGGTTCCCTCCGGCATCCCCAGCACGGCAGCCGAGAGCGCCAGATCCTGCTCATGAAAGTAGTAGTGCGTGATCGGATCGCGACACTTTCCCGGCAACGCCGCCACCGCCGCGCGAACGGCCGATGCGGTCTCCCGCCCGCCGGCGAGCGCTTCCGGATCCGGGCCGCCGGCCGCCGCAACCCGGTCGAGCGATTCCGCGCGCGGCGGCAGCCGCTTCAGCTCGGTTCGATAGAGATTCGACGCCAGCGCGAACAGCCAGGTGGAGAAGGCCGCGTCCCGCCGCAGGAGCGCAGGTTGCGGAAGGCACGCAAGAACGCCTCTTGCGCCAGGTCCTCCGCCCGACCGCGATCGAAGCAATACCGGTAGGCGAGATTCACCAGGGGTCGCTTCCACCGTTCCACGATGGACTCGAACGCACCGACATCTCCGTCCAGGACCGCCTGCACGGCCTCAGAATCATCCGGGCTTGTCAAAGTATGGCCTGCCATCGGTACGACCGCGCCGGGCCCGCCACGGTTGCGTTTTCTCGCGGCCGTGTTCCTCTTCACATTTTGCAACCCACCGGACCTGCCGGCGGTCTGACTGTTTGCGGCGGCCAGATCAGCCGTCCGGCAGAAGGAGCACCGCACAACAATGGCTGACATGTACATAGTTCCGGCGATCGGCTCAGTCGCCGTCTTCGGATGGCTGGCCGTCCACGAGTGGACGGAATCCCGGCGCAAAGAGCGCGAGGCATTCTACAGGAGTGAGACCCTGCGCCACTATACCGAGAGCAACCAACCGGACATGCTCGCGCGGTTTCTGGCGGAGGAGAAGGCGGCCCGCCACGAAATGAGGGTACAACAGCGGGAGAGCCTGCGGCTCGGCGGGCTGGTAACCATGATGGCCGGCATCGGCTTGGGAGTGATGCTGGAAGGCATTGAACCCCAGGAGAGGCTCTATCTTGTCGGCCTAGTCCCGTTCCTGATCGGCCTGGCGATCCTGATCTACGTCTACCTCCTGTCCCCGAAGCTGCCTCAGGCGGTCGACGCCGCTCAGCGCCGCGAGCCGTAGAGAGCCCGGATCTGCTTGTGGATGGATTCCCGCCTCCGTGGCCGCTTCGCGCTGCGGCGGCGCTTGCCGGGTGTAGAATCGGTGGTGCGGTGAGGGTTGCGTGAATCTTCGCAGTCGCCTGTTGGGATTGGGTTGCGGGGCAGTCCTGGTGGGCGCGCTGTTCGCCTTCCAGATGCCGTTCCGTGTCTACCCCAGCATGGAGCCGTACGACGTCGTTCCGCTGCCGCCGGACTGGCAGGAGAAGACCGAGTGGGTCTTCGGACGCCTCATGTATCCCCAGCATCCCAACGCCCGCTTCGGCCGCTTTCGCGGTTTCCGCGGCCTGATCGACTGGAGGGACGGCTACACGAGCTGGACGCAGGACTACCCCAGGGCCGACCGCCACTTCACGCAAGCGCTGCGGCGTCTGACCCGCATCCATGTGCGCTCCGCCGAACAGCCGGTGAATCTGGACGACGGCGACGATGTGTTCAACTACCCATGGCTGTTCGCCGGCGAGATGGGCGACTGGCAGCTCACCGACGCTCAGGTTAGCAAACTGCGCGAGTACCTGCTGCGCGGCGGCTTTCTCATGCTCGACGATTTCTGGGGAACCGAGGAGTGGCTCCGGTTCGCCGAGAGCATGCGCCGCGTGTTTCCCGACCGGCCAATCGTAGACATCGACAACAAGGACCCCATATTCCACGTGGTCTACGACCTGGACGAGCGTTATCAGCTTCCGGGCCAGTGGGCGCTGGCGCGCGGAACCACATACCGGAACGACGGCTCTGTCCCGTACTGGCGTGGCATCTACGACGACAAGGGGCGCCTCATGGTGGCAATCTGCTTCAACTCGGACGTGGGCGATTCCTGGGAATTCGCCGACGATCCGAAGTATCCGGAGAAGTACTCCGCCCTCGGCATCCGCCTCGGCGTGAATTACGTGCTTTACGCCATGACCCACTGAACTGGTCCCCCTGCCCGCCGCCCATGTGGACGTCCCGCGAGAGGAGGTGCGGGCAGATGGGCGGATCTGCGATGATGGTACTGCTCTTCAATCCACTCCTGCCTAGCTTCTCTTTCCACGAGGCATGGGGCGTTGGCTGGCTTTGGCCGCGATTGCGCCTTTTGAGGCGCCCCTGGCAGCCTTGAAGACGGAACCGCTGATGAGGATTCTGCTCTACAGCCCGGACAACGGCGTGACCCGTAACTTCATGCCGCATCTTTGGATGTTCCTGCTAAAGGCGCTCACGCCTCCGGAACACGAGGTCCTGCTGATCGACGGCAATGCACAGCCGATGACGGATGATGAACTGGTCCGGTTTGTGCTCCGCGAGAAAGTGGAACTGGTCGGCATCGGCTCCATGACCCGAATGATCGCAAGAGCCTACCGGGTCGCTGACGCCATTCGAGCGGTCGGCGTGACGGTCGTAATGGGAGGACCGCATGTCACTGAGGTGCCCGAGGAGGCGCTGGGGCGAGATGGCGGGCCCAGACACGCGGATGCGGTGGCTCTCGGCGAAGCCGATGAAACCTGGCCGCAGATTGTGGAAGACGCAGTGTGCGGCAGGCTGAAGGACGTCTACACCGCCGCCGATGCCGAGGGCCGGGAGCGCAAGCCGGACCTCCAGGATTACCCCGTGATCCCTTGGGAGTCACTGGACCTCGACCAGTTCAACCGGATTCCCGGCTTCGTGCGCCCCGTGATGGAGCACTTCCGGACCGGATGGGAGACCTTTCACATCATCCCCATCGAGTCTGGTCGTGGTTGTCCCTACGGATGCGAATTCTGCACCGTCACGGGCTTCTTTGGCGAGTCGATCCGGTTTCGTTCGAACCAGAGCATCGTGGACGAGATGCTGCGCCTGAAGCAGCGTGCCCGCCGGACCCGCGGCCAGATTGCGGTGTTCTTTGTGGACGACAACTTCGCCATCAACGGAAAGCGCACGAAGTCGCTTTTGCGCGACATCATCTCCGCTGGCGCGCAAATGTCCTGGGTGGGGCAGATCAGCGCCAATCTGCTGCGCGACGAGGAATTGGTGGACCTGATCGCGGACTCGGGGGGCAGGTGGATCTTCGTTGGCATGGAGTCCCTCGACCCGGCCAACCTCGCCGCGGTGAACAAGCAATTCAGCAAGCCCTCCGACTATGCCGAGGTTCTCCAGCGGCTGGCCCGGCGTAACGTTTACGCGATCACCTCGTTCATCTTCGGCCTGGACAACGACTCGCCGGGCGTGGCCCGGCGGACTCTGGAGCAGATGCAGGATTGGCAGCCGGGGCTGCCCGTGTTCGGGCAGATCACGCCCTACCCGGCCACCCCCCTCTACGCTCGCCTGGAAAGCGAGGGCCGGCTTACGCGGCCACGACACTGGCTCGATTTCACGGCCTTCCACATGGCGCACACGCCCCTGAAGATGAGCTGTGAGCAAGTGCAAGCGGAGGTCGAGTACGCCTGGAGGCACTCCTACAGCCCGGCGGCCACACGAAGGGCCATCGCAGCGATGGCGGCTGAGCCGGCCCCGTACAAGATCAGCCATCTCATAGCGCGCCTGTTCTTCCGGGGCATCTACTTTCCGCAGAAGAGCGTGTGGGCATGGTTGCGGCTGCTCGCCCAGAACCGAAGCGCGATCTGCCATGTGATCAGGGAAGCGTTCACCAACTGGGGCGGGCGCGCCGCCACAGGGACGCCGCCAAGGCTACAGGTGGAATTGAGAGGCAGAGAACAGGACGCCGTTTGACTCGGAGTCTGTGCCCCCCCACCGCCGCGCCGGGCGCAGAACTCGATTGGGCTGCCGGTCATAGAGTTTGTCTGTAGGCCTCATAGATCTCTTCTTCTGGAATGGGGCTTGGGACTGCCTGTGGTATGCCTGATAGCTTGCCCCGTCCGCCAGCGACGACTCCGCGTTGAGGAGACCACGTTGTCGGTTCGTATCCTTTCCGCCCTACGGCGTATCCGTGATAGACTCCGGAACGGAACAAACCAAGTATGGGGGGAGTTAGCCGGAAGGTCTGCCTGGCGGTAGCCGCGTGCGGGCTGAGCATCTGGGCCGGCGAGCGCGCGCCGACAGCCGAGGAGCAGGAGAGGTTCGTAGCGGCGACCAGGGAGGTTGTGCGCGGATACGCACGGTCGTTGCCCGATTTCATCTGCACGCAGCGGATTCACCGGTCCTCGACGACTGCCAGGTCTGAGGACGTTCTGACCGTGAGGCTCAGCTACTCTTCGCGGGGAGAAGAGTACAAGCTGGTCGAACTCAACGGCGTTGCCACCGACCTCCCCTACGAGGCCCTGCGAGGGTTCGTCACCCGGGGCGAATTCGGGAGCCTTCTTTGGGGGGTCTTCGCGCCGGAGGCGGGCGGGCGGTTCAGGTTTGTGCGCTGGGACAGGTTCGAGGGCCGACGGGCCGCCGTCTACTCCTATCGAGTGTCCCTGGGCGATAGCGGGCCTTATCGTATACAGTGGCGGGACGAACGGACCGGAGAATTCCGCAGCGCCGATGCCGGCCTGAATGGCCTCCTGTTCATTGATGCCGGAACCGGCGCTATCCTGCGCATCACCGCCACGGCGACGGATATTCCGCGCTCATTTCCAGTCCGCAAATCCACGACAGCCATCTCCTACCGCTACGCGGAGATCGGGCGTCGCCGGTATCTTCTGCCCTCTGAGGCGGTGACCGAGACAAGCACGGCGGGGACTTCCCACCGGAACCGGGTCGAATTCCTGAACTATTCGAAGTTCTCCGCGGATAGCAGCATCCACTTTGAAGGTGAAGAGGGGCAGGAGAAGTAGATCGGGGCGAGGTTCTCTTTCGTTGTTTCCCGTGGAATACGGCCGGGGCGCCATCCGTCTTCTGCGCTTAGAGGAGGCCCATGAGAAGGACACTGGTCGTGGCGGCGCTCTTTTTGGGAGCCTGCACCCTCTTAGCAGGGGGAGGAATCGCGGGCTGGAACCTGTACCGCCTGTTCGGCAAGGAGTCGATCCCCACCCCTGCGCTGGCCATTAGCGAAGGCGAGAGCAGAATCCTGGCGACGATTGCCTGGATGGAGAAAGGCGGCACAAAGCGCTTCGGAGTGCCCGAGAGCGACGGACGACTGCTGCGGTGGCTGGTCGAAGCGGTGGAAGCGAGGAACGTGGTCGAGATCGGGACGTCCACGGGCTACTCGGGGCTGTGGTTGAGCCTCGGGCTCCACTCGACGGGCGGGCGTCTGACGACATTCGAGGTCGATCCGGGGCGGGCGGCCGCGGCGAGGGAACACTTCCGCAAGGCGGGCGTGGAGGACCAGGTGAACGTGGTTGTGGGCGATGCCCACCGGAGCCTGGCCGGGCTGAAGGAGCCGATTGATCTGGTCTTCATCGACGCGGACAAAGAAGGCTACGTCGACTATGCAAAGCAGATCCTGCCCGTGCTGCGGCCTGGCGGGCTTATCCTTGCCCATAACGTAGGCCAGGCGCCGGAGTACATTAGCTACGTCGCCGCGAGTCCGGATCTGGATACCGTGCTGCTAACGCGCACCTCGGGGATGAGCGCGACACTCAAGAGGAGCGCTCAGAAACCGTAGATCGGGGCGGCGTGATCGGCTGGGATCATCTCGCAGTGCGCGGCAACCGCGGCTCCCCGTGGTATATCCTTATGGGCGGAGACGGCACAGATGAACTCAACTCGAAGGGAAGTGCTGGCAGCGGCGCTGGCCGCGGGTGGGATGCGGGCTGCGAGCGAAGCCGGCGTGACCCGGTACGTTCGGTTCCGCAGAGGCACCGCGGCCGCCTACGGGATTCTGGACGGCGAAACGATCCGTGAGATACGCGGCGGCCTGTTTGGGGACCGCAAGGAAACCGGGGCGAAACACAAGCTGTCCGAGGTGAAGCTGCTGTACCCCTGCGAGCCATCCAAGGTGCTAGCCGTGGGGCTCAACTACAAGAGCCACCTGGGCCAGCAGAAGCCTCCGGAGGTGCCGGAGATCTTCTACAAGCCCATCACGTGCCTCATCGGTCCCGACGACCCGATCGTGATCCCTCCGGGAGCCAGGAACGTGCATTTCGAGGGCGAACTGGTCCTGGTGATCGGAAAGGCAGGGCGGAACCTGTCGCCCGCCGAGGCGCGGGAAGCGATATTCGGGGCCACCTGCGGCAACGACGTCAGCGAGAGGGACTGGCAGAAGAACGACTTGCAGTGGTGGCGTGCCAAGGGGGCGGATACGTTCGGCCCGCTGGGCCCGGTCATCGTGCGCGGAATCGACTACGGTAGGCTGGACCTGGCCACGCGGCTGAACGGCGAAGTGGTTCAGAAGCAGAACACGTCCGATCTCCTGTTCGACGGTCCGGCGATCGTGAGCTTCGTCAGCCGCCACGTCAGGCTGACACCCGGAGACGTGGTTTACACCGGAACGCCCGGCTCCACGCGGCCCATGAAGCCCGGCGATACTATTGAAGTCGAATTGTCGGGCATAGGCGTCCTGCGCAATAAGTTGGTGGCGGGCTGAGACGCGAAACGCGCCGCAGTGCGGCCGCGTCCATGAATGTTCGGGCGGTTCGGCGTACAATGGGCAGAGGGATGGGTTTCATAGTGTGTAAGCGGCTCTTATTGTGTGGTTTCCTCGCGGTTGGGGCGCTATCGGCCAGTGGAGTACCCGCGGGTGCATCGAGAGCGTTCGAGAACCTGCCCGCCTGGTTCGAGCCGAACCTGGGGCAGGCCGGCTCAGAGGTGCGGTACTTGGCCCGGGGGGCCGGCTATACGCTGACGCTGGAACAGGCCGGGGCGGCATTGTCGCTCATCGACGGCGCTCAGGCGGCGAGGCTGCGCATCGACCTGGCAGGCGGTAACGCGGCGCCAGTGGTGGAGGCCTTGGACCGCCAGCCCGCCCGCACCAACTATCTCGTTGGAGGCAGGCCGGACCGGTGGCGGACCGGGGTGCCGCACTTCGCGCGGGTGCGCTACCACAACGCCTATCCGGGCATCGACGTGGTCTATTACGGCACGGGAAAGCAGCTCGAGTACGATTTCGTCGTTGCACCCGGCGCTGACCCATCGAAGATTCGGGTCGGATTCCGGGGCGCGGACTCGACGCGCGTGGACAAGGACGGGTCGCTGGTACTCACGCTTGGCAATCGCCAGGTGGTGCAGCCTCCACCTGTGGCCTACCAGGAGATGAGCGGCGGCCGAAGGCCCGTGAGGGCGAAGTACGTGCTCGCCCGAGGCGGCGAGGTGCGTTTCAACCTCGGCAGGTATGACCGGAAGGCGCCGCTGATCATCGATCCGGTCCTGGTATACGCAGGCTATTTCGGTGGGTCCGTGTACGACACCGTCACCGGCGTCGCCCCGGATCCCGACGGAAGCATCTGGCTGACGGGCACCACTTTTTCGCCGGTGGCGCTGCCGGAGCAGAATGAGCCCTACCTCGCAGAACTGGCGGGGAAGTACGACGTCTTTATCGCCAAGGCGAGGCTGGAGCCCTGGGGTGGGCTGACGCTCCTCTACTGGACCTACCTGGGCGGGACCGACATGGAGTACGGCGGCCAGATTGCCCTCGGTCCCGACGGAATGGTGTATGTAACGGGCGCCACGACCTCGTTCGATTTTCCCGTTACGGCAAGTGCTTTTTCGAGCCAACTGGGAGGCGCCCAAAACATCGGGAAGGTCTATAATCAGGATGCCTTCCTGGCCAAGATCAACCCGGCCTCGGAAGCCGGATCCGATTCGCTGGTGTTCAGCAGCTACATCGGCGGACAAAAAGTGGAGGCGCCGACCGCCATGGTTCTGGCCCCCGACAGTACTGTGCTGGTCGGCGGCTATACGGCGTCCACGGACATTGACCCCATGCCGCTGCCTACGGTTCAGATGAGTAACCGAGGCGGCACCGATGGCTTCCTGGTCTGGATCGACCCCAACGGATCTGCGGGCGAGACGATGAAATACGCCACGTACTTCGGCGGCGAAAACATGGACGCCATCACCGGCGTGGCTATCGACAACAGGGGCTCCATTTTCATCTCCGGCTACACGCTTTCGGAGGATCTTCCGGTCACCGAGCAAGCGTACCAGACCAGCCTGGATTCTTTGGGCAGGGCCTTTGTTGCCAAGTTGGATATGGAGTTCCAGGGACTTGACGCGCTGGTTTATAGCACGTACCTGGGCGGCAGCGTCCTCGACGTGGCCCAGAGCATGGCGATGGATGCGGCAGGAGGCGTCTGGCTGGCGGGCTACACGCTTTCGCCGGACTTTCCGGTGACGCCAAACGCGTTCCAGACGGTCTTCGCCGGTGGAGCAACCGACGTCTTCCTGATGCGGCTGGATCCGAAGCTGCCTCGGAGCGAGGCTATCACCTATTCCACGTATTTCGGGGGCAGTGGCGCCGACTTGTGTTATGTCATGACGCTGATGGGAGACGGCAGAATCGCCCTGGGCGGGTACACGCTCTCCAGCGACTTGCCGCTGTTCGGAGCGCCCGCTTTGGGGCAGAGCCGCAGCCTGATGGCGGACGCGTTTGTGGCCATCCTTGACCCCGCCGTCCCGGGCTCCGGCGCCCTGAGCTTCGGCACTCTGTACGGATCAGTCAACAACGACGTAACGCTGGCTCTGGCGCCCGACGCGGCGGGGAACCTTTACGCGGCAGGCTACACCATGTCCAAGGGTCTGGCAACCACAGACGGGTCGGGAAAGCCGAGTCCGGGCGGGAGCACCTCAGGTTTTCTCCTTAAGTTGGATAAGCAGCCCGGCGAATAGACCCAGGGCATTCTCCGGCCGTCTGTTCAGGGGAAGCGGCGATTGCCTCCAGCCATGTCTGCCCTCAGACTAGGGCTGGAGGGTGCACCATTCTTAGAACTCTCGTTATCAACCCTGACCGGCGGCTCGCCGAGCAGGTTCAGCCCGCCCTGGCGGCGTTGCCTGTCGCCGTCCTGAGGGTGGTGGAGTACTACCCGAGCGACACGGAGATGCAGCGCCTGCTGCGGTCGCTGTCGCCTCAAGTCGTGCTGCTCAATGCCGACTGCGTCATGGACGCCGTTGCGGTCGCCAAGGCGGTGGAGGCGTGCGCCCCCGGCGTGCCGGTCGTGGGGGTGGGCCAGCAGCCCAGCAGCAGCGTGCTGCTCGAGCTGATGCGAGTGGGGGTGCGGGAGTTCCTCCAGGCACCCTTCGAGGCAGCGGCCGTGCAGGAGGCAATCGCGCGCGTGAGCGAGGCGGCCGAGCGCATTCCTCGCCCGGTCGATCTCACCGAGATGATCTTCTCCTTCTTGCCCTCCAAGCCCGGGGTAGGGACGACCACGGTGGCCGTGAACCTGGGCGCGGCCCTCGCGCGGCTTCCGGACACTCGTGTCTTGCTGGCGGATTTCGACCTCAACAGCGGGCTGACGGCATTCATGCTGAAGTTGGAGAGCCCCTATTCGGTGGCCAGCGCGGCCGAGAACAGCCTGCACATGGACGAGAGCCTCTGGCGGCAGGTCGTGTCCACCAGAGGCTCGCTCGATGTGCTTCCTTCCGGGAAGATCAACCCGGGCTCCCGCATCGAGCCGGCCCAGATCCGGAGCCTGCTGGACTTCGCGCGCCGCCAGTACAAGGCGATCTGCGTCGATCACTCCGGAAACCTGGAGAAGTACTCCGTCGAGTTGCAGCACGAATCCAAGCGTATCTTCCTGGTCTGCACGGCGGAACTGCCGTCGCTGCACCTGGCGCGGGAGAAACTGGCGTTCCTGCGGTCGGTGGATCTGGAGGACCGCGTGGATGTCGTCCTCAACCGGGTGGGTAAGCGGGACGTCGTCACCCCGGAAGAGGTGGAGAAGTTGCTCGGGCGGCCGATCCGGTTCACCTTTCCCAACGACTACAAAGGGATTCACCAGGCGCTGGCCTCGGGTCAGCCCGCCGCGCCGGATTCGGAGTTGGGCAAGGGGTTCTCCCGGGCCGCTGGGGAACTGCTTTCCAAGAACGTGCCGGAGCAGAGCGCGCCGCGCAAGTTCGTCGAGTACTTCTCGCTGGCGCCGGGACGCTATACGCTGCTTTCCGGCGGCAAGCGATCCGCTTGAGCGCCGATCCGGATGTCAGGCCGGCCGCGCATGCGATAATGCGGCCATGCGCGATCCAGACCGGTATTTCGACCCCGACCCAGGCGTGCGCGCGATCGCGCGCCGGCTGTATCATCGAGCCGCCGGCCTGCCGCTGATATCGCCGCACGGGCACGTGGATCCAAGAATCCTGGCGGAGGATGCGCCCTTCCCGGACCCGGCCGCGCTGCTGGTGATCCCCGACCACTACCTCCTGAGGATGCTCTACTCGCAGGGGGTTCCACTCGAGAGCCTGGGGGTGCCGCGGCGCGACGGCGGACCGGTCGAAACAGATCCCAGGAAGATCTGGCAGCGGCTGGCCGAAAAGTTCTACCTGTTCCGAGGCACTCCCTCGGGCTGCTGGCTCAGGGACGAACTGGAGGGAGTGTTCGGCATTGAGGAGCCCCTGAACGCCCAGACGGCGGCGAGCATCTACGAGCGCATCAGCGGGAAACTCGAAGCTCCCGAATTCCGGCCCCGGGCGCTGTTCGAGAGGTTCCGCATCGAAGTCCTTTGCACAACGGATTCGGCAACCGACCCGCTCGACCATCACCGGCAGATTCGCCAGTCCGGCTGGAAGGGTCGCGTGTTGCCCACCTTCCGGCCCGACGCCGCCGTGAATCTCCTGGCCCCCGCCTGGAAGGCGGAGATCGAGAAGCTGGGAAGGCTGTCGGGCAGGGAGGTCACGTCATTCAGGAGCTTCATCAGGGCGCTGGAGGACCGGCGGGCGTTCTTCAAGTCGATGGGAGCCGTGGCGACCGACCACGGCGTGGTTCAGCCCTATACCGAGGAGTTGACTTCCTCGGAAGCCGAAGCGATCTTCGCGCGGGCCTTGGCAGGACACCCCACCGAACAGGACGGCCGGCGCTTCATCGCGCACATGCTGATGGAGTTCGCCCGGATGAGCACGGACGACGGCCTGGTCATGCAGCTTCATCCCGGATCGTGGCGCAACCACAACCAGGCCGTATTCGAGGCTTTTGGACCCGATAAAGGCTGCGATATCCCGGTGGCAACCGAATACACGGAGAACCTGCGGGCGCTTCTGAACAAGTACGGGAACAACAGCAGCTTCCGCATGGTGCTGTTCACGCTGGACGAATCGACTTACTCGCGGGAACTCGCGCCCCTGGCGGGGCACTACCCCGCCCTGCGCCTGGGGCCGCCGTGGTGGTTCCACGACAGCATCCAGGGGATGATCCGGTTCCGGCAGCGGGTGACGGAGACGGCGGGGATCTACAACACGGCCGGGTTCAACGACGACACCCGCGCCTTCCTTTCGATCCCGGCGCGGCATGACCAGTCCCGGCGCGTGGACTCCAGTTTCCTGGCGGGCCTGGTGGCGCGGCACATCGTCGAGATGGAAGAGGCCGAGGAGATGGCCGTCGACCTGGCCTACAACCTGGCGCGGGAGACCTATAGGATGGGCGCCTGACTCCTGGAGGGCTCGCGCTGCGAAACGATTACCACCTGCATATCTTTCGCCAGGGTGACGATGCGCTGAACCAGGTCCCGGCTCCACGGCCGATACCGCGACTGCCGGCCAGGCCGGGCGAGGAAGATCTGCGTGACACCGTTCCGGCGGGCGAACTCAACCAGGGCCGAGGCCGGATCGTCCCCTTCGATGACGCGGGTCTCGATGTGCAGGTTGCGGGCGAAGTTCAGGTGCTTCTCGACCGCGGCCCGATCCAGCTCCGGACGGTTGTGCAGGCGCTCTTCGGGCTCGACCGCGACCGCAAAGCATTCCGCGCGAAGGAAGTCACCTATGCGTTTGGCTCGGCGGATCGCCATGGCGGTCTGGGGAGCGGACGTCACCAGAACCAGGAGTTTGTGCGGCGACATTGACGGGACGGCGGGGGCGCCGTCCCCGGGTGTCCTGGACTCCACTTCGTGGGCCGCCTGGCGAAGCGCCAGCTCGCGCAGCGCGACCAGCGTGGGCTCACGAAAGAAGTTCTGCAGAGCACGTTCGGTCTTCTCGCGGCCATAAACAACCCCCCGCTGAAGACGGTTGAGGAGCGCGCGCGGCGTAAGGTCGATCATGACGACCTCGTCGGCCTGCTCCACCACCCAATCCGGAACCGTCTCGCGCACCCTGACGGCGGCGATGTGCCAGACCTGATCGTTCAGGCTCTCCAGGTGCTGGATGTTCATGGTAGCCAGCACGTCGATGCCGGCGTCAAGCAGAGCGTGAACGTCCTCCCAGCGCTTGGCCCGGTCCGAGCCGGGAACATTGGTGTGCGCGAACTCGTCGACGACGCAGGTTCGGGGACGCCTCGCCAGGATCGCATCGGTGTCCATCTCCTCGAAAGTGGCTCCACGGTAGGGTACCCGTTTTCTGGGAATCGCCTCCAGGCCTTCGGCCTTGAGGATGGTGTCGGCCCGGCCATGGGGCTCGAAGTAGCCGACCACCACGTCCACGCCGCGCGCCTTCAACTCATGGGCCTCTTCGAGCATGCGGTAGGTCTTGCCGACACCGGCCGCGTATCCCATAAAGAGCTTCAATTTGCCGCGCTGTGTCTCGGGCATCGGCTATTGCGGGAAGATCCTTACATCCATGCCCTGGGAGCGGGAGATGAGGCGCTCGACAGGATTGCCGGTGAAGCGGAAGCGCCATCCGGAACGTTGGCTATGACCGATGAACAACTGCGTGACACCTCTGACGGTGGCGAAGCTCAACAGCGCGTCGACGGGGTCATCTCCATTCAGGATTTCGATCTGCGCGCCCGCAGCACGGGCCGCAGCCAGCTTCTCGTCTAGCGCAGCCTGGTCGGCGGCCGACAAATCGGGCTGGTTGACGTACGCAGCGATCAGCTCGCCGTGGAACTTCTCCGTCACAAGGCGCGCCGATTCGAGCATCTCCCTCGCGTTCGCCCGCGGCGTGAGGCAAACCATAGCGCGTTCCTGCGCACAGAGCTGCTGGTCGATTCCGTGGCGCGCCAAGTAGTCCGCAAGTTGACCGTCGACGACATCCGCCGCCAGCACCAGCGCGATCTCCCGAAGCCGGGACAATTGCTGCTCGCGCCGCGCCGCTTCCAGGATCTGCTCGGGGGAGCGCTCCATGGGTTCTTCCGGCGGAGCATCGACGATCTCAATTTCATCCGCACTCTTCAGGAACGACATCGGTACGGTGGCGACCACCGGCTTGCCGGTAATGGCTTCCACCTGGTCGCGGAGCTCGGCAACGTATTGGATGTTGATGGAGGTGATGACTTTGATGTCCGCCCGGTTGAGGTCCTGCACGTCCTGCCAGCGGGTCGGATTGCGCGCCCCGGGCGGATTGTCGTGGGCTAGGCCGTCGATGATGCAGACCGCAGGACGCCGCCGGAGGAGGACATCAACGTCGATGGCGGCGCCTTGTCCGGTGCACTTCAGCGGCACGACCTCCAGGTCGTGAAGCAGTTGCTGAGCCTCGGGTGGCACTCGCGATTGAACGGCTCCTACCACCACGTCCTGGCCGCGCTGGCGGCGGCGCCTTGCCTCGTCGAGCATGCGGTAGGTCTTGCCGACTCCGGAGGCATAGCCAAGGAAGATCTTCAACCGTCCCTCGCCGACGGCGGTCTCGCCCGCCTGCACCTCGCGCAGGTACTCTTCCGGCGTCCTGCGATGGCCCTGTACCCGCGCCACAGTGACCTCCCCTCCCCAGGACATGGCCTCACCTGCCGGTTTCGGCTTGACGGTCCAGAGCAAGGTTCAACTTGAGTACGTTTACCCGCGGCTCGCCGAGCAAGCCTAAGTCCGGCGGTTCCGTGTACCGCACCACCAGTCGCCCCACCTCATCTTCGCTCATGCCGCGGGCCCCCGCGACCCTGGCGATTTGAGCAGCGGCCGAGGCGGGACTTATGTGCGGGTCCAGGCCGCTCGCCGAGCTTGTCAGCAGGTCGGCGGGAATGGGGCCCTGATAGCCGGGATTCGCCTGCCGGAAGGCCTCTACCGCGGCCTGGATCCGGTCATGCAACTTCCGGCTGGTCGGGCCGAGATTCGATCCGCCGGACGCACCCGCATCGTATCCGTCCGCACCCGCCGCTGAAGGTCTCGGATGGAAGTACTCTGGCTTGGCGAAATTCTGGCCGATCAGCTCAGAGCCGACCACCCTGCCGCCGACGGTGATCAGGCTGCCGTTGGCCTGGCGCGGGAAGGCGACCTGGCAGATACCGGTTATCGCGAGAGGATAGGCAGCGCCGAGCAGCAGCGTGAGGAAGATGTTGATTCGCAATCCGGAAGCTAGTTGTGACCACATGCGGCGGCCTCCTAAGCAAGATGCAGGAATCCAAGAAGTCTGTCGATGGCCCAAATGGCCGGAAACGGTGCCATGATGCCGCCGAAGCCGTAGATCAGCAGATTGCGCCGCAACAGGCTCGCGGCGTCCAGCGGACGGTACTTCACTCCGCGCAGGGCCAGCGGAACCAACGCAATGATGATCAGGGCATTGAAGATCACCGCCGAGAGCACGGCGCTTTGCGGCGTGCGCAGTCCCATGATGTTGAGCGCGGAAAGCGCCGGGTAGGTTGCCATGAACATCGCGGGAACGATGGCGAAGTACTTGGAGACATCGTTGGCGATCGAGAACGTCGTCAGGGCGCCCCGGGTGATCAGCAACTGCTTTCCGATGGCCACGATTTCGATCAGCTTGGTGGGGTTGCTGTCCAGATCCACCATGTTG
>JBHGAV010000007.1:0-98506 GCA_041946685.1 Bryobacteraceae bacterium
ACGCCGGACAAGAGCGCCATTCCGATGGAGGAGGAGTTCAAAGAGTTCTGAGCCGAGCCAAGGTACTCTCCTGCGGCCGGGGAGGAAGGCGGCGGCGCCGCCTCCCCGGTCTATTTGTCCCGCCGGTTTGCGTATCCCGCCACAAGGCCGCCCCAGCCGGGCCGCGAAGCCTGCGACTCAGGCAAACACCCTAGGCCTCGGGAGCGGGTGTCCTAGTACGCTTCATGCTTGCCCAATAGGAGTTTTCCCCCCATCATGGAGTGGTGATAGGGGAGACGCCTGCGAGATGGTGCGTTCTGCTGCTCATGGCGGCCGTTCCATGTTCCTGGGGCGAGACGGGAAAGCCGCCGTGCAATGCCCGGAACCGCGGACGGGTATGGCCGGAGGGAGCACTTCTGGACCGAGCCATCGCGCAGCAGGCGGACGGTTGCGGTCAACCCGAGATATGCACCGCCGGCCGCTGGCGGTACCGCTGGCAGCCGCTCACGGTTCACGTCAGCCGGCTTGGCCGGAAGTCCAAGCATGAGGAGCCCTGCGGCGAGCGGGCTCGAGCCTCCAGCCGATCGCATCCCAGGTAATTCGCCTGCCGCCGGCCTTCACCTCTCCTAAGAATCCAGCCACAAACCTCCGATAGGAAGAGTTGGGACAGGCATCCCGCCGCGGGAATGCTGAGAGGTGAAGGAGGCCCCCGCGGGAATCCGGCAGCAAGGAGAGCATGTGCAAACTTCATTAGTCTCGACGGACGACAAGAGCCCCATCGCGAAGGCTGACGAGCGGGCGGGCAAGTACCTGGTATTCCAGTTGGGCCGTGAGGAGTTCGGCATTCGAGTGCTGAAGGTCCGGGAGATCATGGGCGTTCAGGACATCACGGCCGTGCCTCAGACGCCGGCCCACGTCAAAGGTGTGATCAACTTACGCGGCAAGGTCATTCCGGTGGTGGACCTCCGGCTGAAGTTCGGGCTGCCGGAGATCGAGTACACGCAGCGCACGTGCATCATCGTGGTGCAGGTGCAAGGGGAGGCGACAACCATGCTCATGGGGATCGTAGTGGACGGGGTGGCTGAGGTGCTGAACCTGACCGCGTCGGAGATCGAGGACACACCCGACTTCGGGCAGGGGGTGGCGACCCCTTACCTGCTGGGCATGGCCAAGATCAAGGGCAAGGTGAAGATCCTGCTCGACATCAACCAAGTGCTGACAAACCAGGACTTGCAGGGGCTGGAGGCCGTGCTGCAGTAGAAGCGGCCGCGCGGGCGGTGGCGCACCCCGACGCCAGCGCCGGCGGCGAGCGCCATTCCGCTCCGGGAAAGGTCCGGGGAGTTGTTTGGCGCTCTCACACAGGTTCTCCACGAGGAGCAGTATGGCCGAGACAGGCGATCATGCGGAAACGGGCTCCCAGTTGCGGGAGCGAATCGACGAACTGGCTACACGGCTGGTGGTGGAAGGCATCCAGGACGATTTTGCGGCCGACCTCATCCGATTGAGCGAGCAGGCCGGCGCCAGAGGCTGCCAGAAGACGGCGCAGATCGCCTCGGGACTGGCGGAACAGACGCGAGCGGCGGGGAAAGGGAAGAAGCGGGCGGCGCTCGAGGAAGTGCTGCGCGGCGGAATCGCGGCGCTGCAAAGCGCGCTGGAGGAGGAATCACGCGCGGCTGGCGCAGATGCGGGCGAGCCAGACCCGCCTCCTCCCGCCCCGCCGGCGCCCGCGGCGGCGAACTCGCTGGCGCAGGATCCCGAACTGGTCAACGACTTCATTGTGGAAGCCAGGGAACACCTAGCTTCCATCGAGAGCCGGATGCTCACTTTGGAGCAGAATCCGTCCGACATGGAGGCAATCAACGCGGTCTTCCGCGGCTTCCATACGATCAAGGGCCTGGCGGGCTTTCTGGAATTTGCGGTCATTCAGGAGGTCGCCCATGATGTGGAGTCACTGCTCGATCTGGCCAGAAACTCCAAACTCGCGATCACTCCTCGTGTGGTTGACCTGGTTCTGGGGAGTGCCGACTACCTGAAGGCTGCGGTAGCGGAGGTGGAGGCGGCGCTTGGCAACCAGGCTCCCCAGCCCGCGGGGGACCACCGGCCTCTGCTGTCGAAGATCCAGGCGCTCGCCGCACAGACACAGGGAGAGCAGGAGCAGCCTCCGGCAGAGGCGCCGCCTCCCGCCCCGGCGGGCGTCGAGGTGGCCGCCGCTCCGGTGGCGGAGGCGGTTGCGCGACTGGAGACGGAGGCGCTTCCGGGAGCCGCCGCCCAACCACCAGCTCCTCCCGCCGCCGAACCGACGCCGGCGGTGACGCAGGCGCGCAGCACCGCGCCCAAGCCGGCCGACGCGGCCTCGGTGCGGGTGGAAACGAGCAAGCTGGACTACCTGATGGACATGGTGGGAGAGCTGGTCATCGCCCAGTCGCTCATCCGCCACAATCCGCGGCTGGCGGCGCTGCAGGATTCCCGGCTGCAAGGGGACATCTCACAACTGGCGCGCATCACCGGCGAGGTGCAGCGCACGACGATGAGCATGCGCATGCTGCCCATCGGACAGCTCTTCCAGCGCACGGCGAGGCTGGTTCGCGACCTGTCGCGGAAGGCGGCGAAGCAGGTCGAACTCGAAACCAGCGGGGAGGACACGGAACTGGACAAGTCCATTGCCGAGGAACTGGCCGATCCGCTGATGCACATGGTCCGGAACTCGATCGACCACGGCATCGAGCCGGCCGAGGTTCGGGCGGCGGCAGGCAAAAGCCCCACGGCGCGCGTGCGTCTGGCGGCGTATCACCAAGGCGGCCAGATCGTTGTCGAGATCTCCGATGACGGCCGTGGACTGGACAAGCAGAAGATCCTGGCCAAGGCGGTCGAGAGGGGCCTCGTACAGGACGAAGCGCAGCTCTCGGAGAACGAAATCTTCCACCTGATTTTCGAGCCGGGTTTCTCCACGGCGGCGCAGGTCACCGACATTTCAGGCCGCGGAGTGGGCATGGACGTAGTGCGGCGGCACGTGCAAAAGCTGCGGGGCCGCATCGACATCCAATCCAAGCCTGGACAAGGGACCACCTTTCTGCTCAAGCTGCCGCTGACGCTGGCCATCATCGAGGGGCTGGTGGTGGTGGTCGGCGAGTACCGGTATATCATTCCGATCTTTGCGGTGAGGGAGATGTTCCGTCCCACACCGGAGGTGCTTTCCACGGTGCAAGGCCGCGAGGAGATGGCGATGGTGCGGGGGAGGCTACTGCCGGTGGTGAGGCTGCACCAGCGCTTCGGCGTACGCCCTCGGAGCGAAGACCCTTGCGAGGGTCTGCTGGCGGTGGCCGAAAGCGAGGGGAAGCTGTTCTGCGTTCTAGTCGACGACGTGGTCGGCAAGCAGGAGGTGGTGATCAAGAGCCTCGGCGAGAGCCTTAAGAACATCGCCGGGATCGCGGGGGGAGCCATCCTGGGAGACGGCCGAGTGGGTCTGATTCTGGACATGGAAGGCTTGCACAAGGGAGCCAGCCGGGAGCGACATGCTCAAGACCGAGACTGACATCAAGCCTCTGACGACGCGCGAGTTCGAGCAGTTCCGCAAGCTGGCCTACGAGCAGTTCGGGCTGGATCTGAGGGAAGGTAAAGAGACGCTGGTTTCGGCGAGGCTGGGCAAGAAGATCCGTCAACTGAACTTCCGGTCCTTTCAGGAGTACTACCGCCACGTGCTCGAAGACCGCACCGGCGAGGCGCTGGTCGCCCTGATCGACGCGCTCACGACCAACCATACGAGCTTCTTCCGGGAGCCCGCGCATTTTGACTATCTGGGCGAAGTCATCCAAAGCCGGATGCGGGACCGCGAGCCCATCCGCATCTGGAGCGCCGCCTGCTCGACCGGAGAAGAGCCCTACTCGATCGCCTTCTGTCTGCGGGACCATCTCGGCGAGGAGGCTCTAAGCAGGGTCCGCATCCTGGCGACGGACATCTCCACCAAGGTGCTGGACAACGCACGGCGGGGGACATACCCGGCGGAGCGCTTCGACGGCGTTCCCAAGCAGCAATTGCGCCGGTATGTGCTTAAGGGAGAAGGCCGCTGGCAGGATTGGTATCTGGTGAGGCCGGAACTGAGGGCGATGGTCGAATTCCGGCGGCTGAATCTGATGGAATCCTGCAGCCACCTGGGGACCTTTTTCGCAATCTTCTGCCGGAACGTAATGATCTACTTCGACAAGCCCACACAGCAGAATCTGGTGAACCGCCTGGCCGGATGCCTGGAGCCGGGGGGGCATCTGCTCATCGGCCACTCGGAGAGCCTGAACGCAATCGAGCACCAACTGAAGTACGTCCGGCCCGCGACGTACCGGAAGCCGGAGTCCAGTCACACGAGCGCACAAGGAGGACGAGGCAGGCGATGAACTCACTAGTGGTTGGCGTCGGAGACTGCCTGGTCAGCAAGGACCCGGAGGGTGTGCTGGTGACCTACGCGCTCGGCTCCTGCATCGCCCTGATGATCCATGATCCGGTGGCGGGGGTCGGCGGGCTGCTCCATTTCATGCTGCCGGAGTCGAGCCTGGACCGGGCGAAGGCTCAGCAGAACCCCTTCATGTTCGCCGACACCGGGATCCCGCTGCTGTTTCGCACGGCATACGAACTGGGGGCGGAGAAGCGCCGGATGCAGGTGGCGGCCGCGGGCGGAGCTCAGGTGCTGGATTCGGAAGGGACCTTCAACATCGGCAAGCGGAACCACCTGGCGATGCGGAAGATCCTGTGGAAAGCGGGTGTGATGGTCCACGCCGAGGACGTCGGCGGAACATGCTCCAGGACAGTGCGTCTGGAGGTTGCCAGCGGGAGAATGCTGCTGCGAGGGGCAGGCGAGAAGGAGAGGGAGATACCACTAGCGGCCACTCCCAGGAAAGGAGTCGCATAATGGCGTACAACGTCTTGATCGTGGATGATTCACCGGCCATGCGCTCATTTGTGCGCCGAGTGCTTGACCTGTCAGGCATAGAAGTCGGCAGTTGCTTCCAGGCCGGCAACGGCCAGGAGGCGCTCAACCTGCTGCGGGATGAGTGGGTGGATATCGTGCTGACGGACATCAACATGCCGACCATGGATGGCGAGCAGTTCGTGCGCCACTTGGCGGATGACGATGCGCTGCGAAGCATCCCGGTGCTGGTGGTGTCGACGGATCGGACCGAGGGCCGGGCACAACAGATGATGATGCTGGGAGCCAAGGGATACGTTGCCAAACCATTTCTTCCCGAAACGCTGCGCGAGGAACTGGAGAGGGCGCTGGGGGGTGCGAATGGCTGAGAACGAGCTGCACCAGATGCTCGCCGACTCGGCGGCCGAAGTGCTGGAGACGATGTTCTTCACCAGTGTGACAGAGGAGGGGGATCCGCCCACCGCCGCGGGTGAGCCAAGCATATGCGCCAGGTTGTCGTTCCGCGGCAAGCCACCGGGGCGCTTCGGAGTGTGCGTTTCCATCGAGACTGGACGCAGGATCGCGGCCAGTTTCCTGGGAGCAGAAGAGGAGGAGGTCACTGAGGCGCAAATCGGCGAGGTGGTCTCGGAGCTGGCCAACATGCTCTGCGGGTCGGTGCTCAGCCGGCTGGAGAGGGAAACCCGCTTCGAGCTCAGCCATCCGGAACTCGATCCAGCCGGGAACGGGTGTGCCTTCGACCCGACGGCGGCTCATCGCCTGCTGGCGGTGGAAGGGGGAGCGGTCGCTCTGTGGCTGGAGCTGGAGCAGAGCTCGTGACGTCCGGCGCCAAGATCAGGGTGCTGATCGTAGACGACTCGGCGATCGTGCGCAAGATCCTCAGCGACGCGATCTCCGGGGAGCCGGACATGGAGGTCGTGGGCACGGCGCCGGACCCGTTCATCGCCCGCGACAAGATTCTAGCGCTCAAGCCGGACGTGCTGACACTCGATATCGAGATGCCGCGCATGGACGGCCTGACGTTCCTGAAGAAGCTGATGCATCACCATCCCCTGCCGGTCATCGTGATCAGCTCGCTCGGACAGGCATCCTGCCAGGCGACGCTCGATGCGCTGCGCATAGGGGCAGTCGAGGTGCTGGCCAAGCCGGGTGGGCCTTACTCCGTCGGCGAGTTGCGGTTGAGCCTGGCGGGCAAGATCCGCGCCGCAGCGGTCTCCCGAATCCGGCGGCCGGCGCCGGATTCGGCAGCGAAGCCCGAGCCATTCACCGCGGCGACAAGGTCCTTCGATCCGGCAACCGTGATCGCCATAGGGGCCTCTACGGGCGGGACCGAAGCGATCCAGGTGGTACTCACCGGCATGCCCGCCCGAGGGCCGGGCATCGTGATCACACAACACATCCCTCCGGTCTTCTCGCGCGCGTTTGCAGACCGGCTGAATCAAATCTGCCCCATGGAGGTGAAGGAAGCCTGCGACGGTGACAGCGTGATTCCCGGCCGGGCACTGATCGCGCCGGGCAATTTTCACATGCTGCTGCGCAAGTCGGCTCATGGCTACTCGGTGCAGGTCAAAGACGGGCCCCAGGTCTGCTATCAGCGGCCGTCGGTGGATGTGCTTTTCAGTTCGGTGGCCGAGGCCGCCGGGGCCAAGGCTGTGGGCGCGTTGCTGACGGGCATGGGGTCGGACGGGGCGCAAGGCATGCTACGGATGAAGCGGGCGGGCGCGCGCACCATCGCGCAGGACGAGGCAAGCTCGGTGGTCTTCGGGATGCCCAGGGAGGCGATTCGCCTGGGGGCGGCCGACCGCGTGCTGCCGCTCACGCACATCGCCGGAGCGATCCTCCAGCAGGCGTATCGCTAAGCCGGTTAAACGCGTGACTTGGCGATAGCGGGGGTCTCGAGTTCGGCCTCCAGGAGCGGCCGGTCGGGCTGGAGATAATACCGGGTCAGACCGTCCTTCAAGATCGCCATGGCCGTGTCCGGGTCGTCGGCCATCTGGAACAGTTCCAGGTCCTTCGGGGAGATCATGCCGTGCCGCACCAGAGCCGGGAAATTGAGAATCTCCCTCCAGAATTCGGAGCCGTACAGAACGATGACGATCTTCTTGGCGAGCTTCTCGGTCTGGGCCAGCGTGAGCAGTTCGGTCAGCTCGTCCAGAGTCCCGAAGCCGCCGGGGAAGACGACCAGGGCCTTGGCCAGGTAGGCAAACCAGAACTTGCGCATGAAGAAGTAGTGGAATTCGAAAGACAACTCGGGAGTGATGTAAGGATTGGGCCACTGCTCGAAGGGGAGCCCGATGTTCAGCCCGACGTTCTTGCCGCCGGCGTCCTGCGCGCCGCGGTTAGCGGCTTCCATGATGCCGGGACCGCCGCCGGTGCATACCACGAAGCGGCGCGCGGAGTTTTCCAGGCTGTCGGACCACTGGGTGACCATCCTCGCCAGCGTCCGCGCCTCCTGGTAATAGCGGCCCATGGGGCCATCCTCGGTCAGTCGGGCCGAGCCAAAGAACACGACGGTGTCGCGAATCTTCTGGCGCCGGAAATGGGAGAGGGGCTCCAGGTACTCAGACAGAATCCGGAGTGGACGGGCGTCCGCCGAGTCCAGGAAGGCCTCGTTCTTGTAGGCCTTGGGACGGCGATTGCGGGCAGCAGTACGTTCAGTCATGGGCAGGCGGCGCGCCGGCCAGTTCGTCGACTCGCTTCTTCAATTCTCGCACCGTCTTGACTAGCTCCGGCAGCCTGGGAAACGCGGCCACCGCGCGCCGCCATAGGGCGGCGTCGAAAGCCGGCGATCCGGAGATCACTTGGCCGGCCTCGACGTCGCCGCCCACGCCGCTCTGGGCATAGACCACGGCGTTGTCGTGGATGGTGAGGTGCCCGGAAACGCCCACCTGTCCGGCCAAAAGGACGCTGCGGCCCAGGATTGAACTGCCCGCCAGGCCGGCCTGAGCGCAGATGATGTTGTTCTCACCGACCACGCAGGCGTGACCGACCTGAACCAGGCTGTCGATTTTGGCTCCCCGTTTGACACGGGTCTCGCCGACGGTAGCGCGGTCCACCGAGGTCAGAGTCTGGATCTCGACGTCGTCCTCGATGACCGCAACCCCGGACTGGACGATCTTGTAGTGCCTTCCGTCCTTCGTGAGGGCAAACCCGAAACCATCACCTCCCACCACCACGCCGTTTTGAAGGATGACGCGATCGCCGATCCGGCAGTACTCCCGCACCACGGCGTGGGAGTGGGCGCAGAAATCATCTCCGATCCGGGCGCCCTGGTAGATGACCACATGGGGGTGGAGGATGGCGTTGCGGCCGATGACCACCTCCTCGCCGATGGACGCGAAGGCGCCGATCGAGGCACCCTCTCCGATCACCGCCGATGGGGCTACGGCGGCCATGGGATGAATGCCGGGCGCGGGGCGCGGCGGCCGGTAGAAGAGCTCCAATGCCCGGGCGAAATCCAGGTATGGGTTCTCGGAGACGAGAGTCGCAATGGGGTGGTCCTTGACCGGCGCCGCCGCGAGGATGGCCGCGGCCCGGGTGTTCTTCACTTTGTGGATGTACTTGGGATTGGCGAGGAAGGTGAGCTCGGAGGGGCCCGCGTGCTCCATGCCGGCGAGGCCCGTGATCTCGATCGAGCCCTCTCCCACCAGCATACAGTTCAGGCGGAGGGCGATTTCCTCAAGCTTCATAGCCACAGAGTACATCACCCGCGAGGCCCGCTCAGCCCTCGCGGTACTTGTCCCGGCAGGCGGCCGAACAGAAGTAGATCATCTCGCCGCGAACCGTCCGGCTGAAGCTGGAGCCAGCGGCCACGTAAGTGCCGCAGACAGGATCGCGCTTCAGCTCCCCGACGGTTCCGGTCCGGCGCTCGGAGGGAGGTTCCTGGGCGGGGCCCTTGGGCTGGATCATGTCGGAAAAACCCCGGGTGATGGCCCCGATCACATAGCGGAGGAAGGTGAGCAGGAAGATCGAGATGAGTAAGTATAGAACTGTCCTGATCATGGGCTGGGGCGCCTCCGCCCGGCGCCCCACTGCATGCCGACGCTACTTCTTCGGCGCCGATTTCTTCTTGGCGTCCGGATTCGTGTACTTTGTTTCTATCGCCTGGTCAAAAGAGGCGAGGATCCCGCGAGCCTGGTCGGCGTTGGCCCCGGTTGGCTCCAGCTTCAGGAACGTGTCGAAGGCCTCCTTGGTGCCGGCGGGAGGCTGAATCTTTCCGTCCGGAGCAATCTGGGCCTTGCCCAACAGGTAGAGACCGTACTGATACCAGGCTGGCGCGTAGTTGGGAGTGGTGGCAATGGCTCTCTTGAAGGCCTCTCCGGCGGCGTCCATCTGCCCGGTGTTCATCATCACCGCGCCCATGTTGTAGTAATACTTGCCGGCGTTAGCAGGGTCGAGTTGCGCGGCCTTCTCCAGCTCCGCCTGCGCTTCGGTGATCTTCTTCGCCCTGACCAGCACCAGGCCGTAGTTGTTGTGGTAGGCGGCGTCATCCGGCTTCAGCTCCATCGCCTTCTGGAAGGCCTCGATGGACTTGGCCAGCAGGGCTTCCTGCTCGGCACCGGTCTTCTGCTGGGCCAGACTTGAGTAGGCCTCGGCCAGTTGCCCCCACACCGCGTTCTGCTTGGGATCCAGCTCGGAAGCCTTGGTGAAGGCATCGACGGCGACCTGGTATTGCTGCACCTTCATGGCTTCCATGCCCTGGTTGAAGGCATCGCTCAGCGCCTTGTTCTTGGCGAGCTGCGCCGCGCGCTCCTTCATCGCTTTCTCAAGCTGTTCCTTCTGCTCGCTGGACATGCCGCGGGTCTGGTCGGCGGTAAGGTTCCCCGACGCCAACGCCTCGGCCTGCTTCTTCTTCGCTGCGAGGTCGAAGTTCACCGGGGCAGGGTCCCCCAGCGGGACCACGATGTTCTGCACGGTGTCCACGTCCTGGCCGCCGATCTCCAAGGTCACGGTGTAGTTGGTCGAGCGGCCGGCCGGCAAACCGGCATGGAAGTACTCCCCGCGACGGTTAGTCTTGGTCTGGTACTTGCCTTTGATGTCGTTACGAATGATCTTGATGACCGCGTTCTGGACGGGTTGTCCATCTTCGCCCACCACTTTGCCCTGAATGGCGCCCATCTGGCCGAAAGCCGCGCCAGCAAACAGCAAGTAGACGAAGGCGGCCGACAACAAACACTTTGCTACGGATCTACCCATATTAAGAAGTCTCCAATGCCAGAATACTACAATTGGAGATGTTCGCACACGGCCACCACGAAGAGCGGTCAGTCAGTGGGGAGTTAGGCCTGGAGATGCGAATCGAGCATCTTCTGGACTTCCGTCTTGCCGACGGCGCCGACGCGCTGCTCCACCACGCGGCCTTCCTTAAACAGCAGGAGGGTGGGGATGCCCCGTATGCCGTAACGCATGGCCGTCGTTCCGTTGTCGTCCACGTTCAGCTTCCCGACCTTGACCTTGCCAGCGTAATCTGTCGCGATCGCGTCGATGGTGGGTTCCATCATGCGGCAGGGACCGCACCATTCCGCCCAGAAGTCGACCAGTACGGGCAGAGGGGAGGACAGAACATCTGCGTCAAACGTACTGTCGCTCAGTGTGAGAGTATTCAAGCCTGCCATTCGTTTCTCCGTCTATGCAATGGATGATCGGGGGGGCGATGGGGATTCATCCGCGAGGCTCCGGTAAAGGGCTGAGTATGCCCGCGCCGACCGAGCCCAGGAGTAATCCTTTGCCATCCCATTCAACATGATGCGCCGCCAGCCCTCCGGGTGACAGAATGCGTTCAGAGCCTCCCCCAAAGCATCCAGCATGGCCCGCGATGAGTATTCCTTGAACTTGAAGCCGGTGCTCTCATCGATGGTATCATCGAGGCCGCCGGTGGCGCGGACCACGGGGACCGTGCCGTAGCGGAGGCTATAGATCTGGTTGAGGCCGCAAGGCTCGTACCGGCTGGGCATCAGAAAGATATCGCTTCCGGCCTCGATCTTGTGGGCCAGGCGGTTGTCGAAGGCGATGCGGACAGCGATGGTGTCCGGGTGCGCCGCCGCGAGGGAGCGAAAAAGCTCCTCGTAGCGCGGCTCGCCGGTTCCGAGGGCGACAAGCAGCACGTCCATGGCGGCCAGGTCGGCGGCGGCTTCCGCGAGAAGGTCGAAACCCTTCTGGCTGGCAAACCGGGACACGATGCCCACCAGGGGCCGCCCGGCGGCTTCGTCGGGGAGTCCGAACTCGCCGAGGAGGTCCCGCTTGCAGGCGAGTTTGCCGGAGAGGTCGTCGGCCGAATAGGGGGCGGCGATATAGCGGTCGCGCTCCGGGCTCCATTCGGAGTAATCGACGCCGTTCAAGATGCCAGAAAGCACGCCGGCCCTCTCGCGGAGCAGTTCCTCCAGACCACAGCCGTATTCGGGAGTCTGGATCTCGGCGGCATAGGCCCGGCTGACGGTGCTGATGGCGTGACTGGAGACAATCCCGCCTTTGAGGAGGTTGACGTCGCCCCGGAACTCGACGCCTCCGGGATGGAACACGCTCTGATCGAGCCCCATCTGGCTCAACTCGGCTGGAGCGAAGACTCCCTGATAGGCCAGGTTGTGAATCGTGAGAAGAACCTTGACGCCCATGAACGTGGGGTCGCCGGCGAGCATCTTGCCGAGCCAGACCGGGAGCAGAGCGGATTGCCAGTCGTGGCAGTGCAGGATCTGGGGGCGAAAGCGCCAGCGGGCGACGGCCAGCGCGGCGCGGGAAAGCAGAGCGAAGCGGATGTGATTGTCGGTGAAGTCCCCGTCCGGACCGGTGTAGATCCCCTTCCGCCCGAAAAGCGGGGGGCACTCCACAAGGTAGTAGGGCACGCCGCGAACGACCGACTCGTGGATGCGGACCGGATAGGAGGTGTGGCCCAGCCAGATGGTCACGTTCTCCATGACGGGGCGGCTGCCGGCGACCACCGCCTCCTGGTACCAGGGAAGCACGACCGCGACCCGGTCGCCGCACCCGGCCAACTCCGGGGGCAGCGAGCCAATGACGTCGGCCAGTCCGCCGGTCTTGACGAACGGCGTGGCCTCGGAGGCGACCATGAGGACTCGACTCATCTCCGACGATTGTCGCCGGTTTGGGGCGCCTGGGACAACGGGACGGGCACAATTCAGCGCGAGCCGGGCGGCGGCGGGTAAAATTGAACCTTACGTGACACTGCTTCTGGTTGTTGCCCTCCTGCTGGCTCCCGCGGAGCCGCCCCAAGCCGAGCGGCGCGATACCGTGGTGGTGACGGGTGTGTATGAACCCGTGCCGCTGGAAGAGAGCGACCGGAGCGTCAGGAGGTTCGACGTTGAGAAGCACCTCCTGCTGTCCAGTGGTGTGACCGATCTGCTCCAACTCGATCCGGCGATCGACTTGCAGCGGCGGGCGCCTTCGGGCGTCCAGGCGGACCTTTCCATCCGGGGCGGAACATTCGGGCAGAGCCTGATTCTGCTGGACGGACTGCGGCTGAACGATCCGCAGACCGGCCACCACAACATGGACCTGCCTCTCGGGCCGGAGGGGGTGTCCCGCATCGAGTTGCTCAAGGGTTCTGGCTCCACTCTCTATGGGTCGGACGCCGTGGGCGGGGCGGTCAACCTGGTCACACGCGCGCCCGAGAAGCCGGAGCTGCGGCTGCGCGCGGCAGCGGGGAACTTCGGCGTCAACCAGCAGCGATTCTCGCTCTCCGGCGCAAGAGGGAGACTGGCGCAGCGGCTCTCGGCGTCGCGCGATTTCTCTTCGGGTTTCGCACCCAACCGCGACTACAGGGACCTGTCGGTTTCGTCGGCCACCTACCTGACGACCGGGCTCGGGTCCACGTCGGTGTTCTTGGGCCACGGCGACCGGCCCTTCGGCGCGGACAAGTTCTACGGCAACTTCCACTCCTGGGAGCACACGCGGAACTGGTTCGCCTCCCTGCGCCAGCCGCTGGGAACAGGCACGGAGGCTTACTTCGGCTACCGGCGGCACACCGACCGGTTCGTGCTGGAGCGGAACCATCCGGAGACGTTCACCAACCGGCACGCCACCGGGAGCTGGCAGGCCGGTCTGCGGCGAAGGCACGAGGTAGGGCCGAACACGCGGTTGCACTACGGCGTGGAGGGACTCCGCGACTCGATCTCGAGCACCAACCTCGGATACCATACGCGGGCCAGCGGCGCCGCCTATGCGGCCGTGGACTTCCGAGCGCTGGGGCGGTTCTCTTTCTCGGCGGGCGTGCGGGAGCAGCGGCACTCGGAGCGCGGGAGAAACCTGAGCCCGAGCCTGGCGGGGGGAGTGTGGGTCAGCCCACGAGTAAAGCTCAGAGGATCGGCCAGCCACGCCTTCCGCCTGCCGGTGTTCACCGAGCTGTACTACCACGATCCAGCCAGCGAAGGCTCTCCCAACCTGCGGCCGGAGAGAGCCTGGAGTTACGAATCCGGGGTGGAATGGAATCCGGGCCGCAGCATGGAGGGCGCGGTGACGGTGTTTCACCGGCGCCTCTCCGACGGCATCGACTTCGTCCGGAAGTCTCCGGAGGACATCTGGAGGGCGGCCAACATCCAGCGGCTGCGCTACACGGGCGTTGAGAGCAGGATAGGTGCGCGTCTCTACGGGGCCCAGAGGGTGGAGCTGGCCTACTCGGCGATGAGTGTCTCCCGCGAGTCTCATAGCTCGCTGCTTTCAAGGTATGTCCTCAATTACCCCGCTCACGCCGGGACCGTCTCCTGGATGGGGAGTTTGCGGGGAAAGTTCATCGGCAGGGTGCGGGTGGGAGCCACGAAGCGACCCGGCGTGGACCCCTACGGGGTGGTGGACGTGTACCTGGCCCGGAACGGCCGCCGCCGGGTGCGGCCGTTCGTGCATTTGACGAATCTCTCGGGCGCGGTCTATGAGGAGATCGCCGGGGTTGCCATGCCGGGCAGGGGAATCATGGGCGGGGTCGAGTGGGTGCTGTGGGGCCCCTCCAACTGAGATACACTGAAAGGCGAGAGTGCAGGACTGATTTTGCGCGCCTGTTTTTTGTCAGCAGGGATTCTGCTGGCCTTGTGTGGCGGCGCCTCGATGGCGGCCGAGCAGGGCCAACTGGACGCCAGTGAAACCCTCTTCTCGGTTCTGGCGGCGATAAACGCCGCCGGTTACGACGCGGACCTGGATTCCGCCTCCAGCCACCCCTTAAGGGAAGCGGTCCGGAAGGAGCTTGCCGCGAAGCGGATACCCTGTCTCGCGGAACTGAAGGATTTCTTCCTCGACCACCGGAAGAAAGACTGGACGGCTGAACTGAGCCAATACATCTCCTTTGCCCTTGTGTCGGACGGCCCACCGGGCTTCAAGCCGCGGCTGAAGAGGAACGAACTGCCGCCGGACGTGGTGGAACTGGATGGCTTTCAGCCGTTGCTGGCCCGGTTCTACAAGGAGGCCGATCTGGGCAAACTCTGGAACCAGGCCCAGCCCGAGTATGAGGCCGCGATCGCACGCTACCACGGGCCGGTTGTGCGGGCGGTCAGCGAAGTCAGCAGCTACCTGCGCGCAGAGGCCGCGGGAATTCGAGGCTGGCGGTTTCAGATCTACGTGGACTTGCTTGGGGCGCCGAACCAGATACACACGCGCAGTTACGGCAGCGAGTACTTCGTGGTCGTGACGCCGTCGCCCGAGCCGCAGGTAGCCGACATCCGCCACGCGTACCTGCACTTCCAACTCGATCCTCTGGCCACCCGGTATGCCGAGGACCTGGAGAAGAAGAAGGCCGTGGGGGACTACGCGCTCGGCGCTCCCTACCTGGACGAGGTCTACAAGTCGGATTTTCTGCTGCTGGCGACCGAATGCCTGATCAAGGCGGTGGAAAGCCGGCTCGAGCCGGGCGGCGCCGCCCGGAAGCAGGCACTGGTTCAGAAGGCGCTCGGGGAGGGATACATCCTGACGCCGCACTTCGCCGAGCAACTGGCCATCTTCGAAACTCAGGAATCTTCGATGCGTCTGTTCTATCAGCAGATGATCACGGCGATCGACTTCCGGAAGGAAGAACGGCGGCTGGCCAACGTGGAGTTCTCCACGGAAAGACCCGTCCGCCGGGCCAAGGAGGCGCCGGCGAGGCGGCCGCCAGAGCCGACCGGCGCGGAAAAGACCTTGCAGGATGCCGAACAGCTCTATGCGGAGCGGCAACTGGCCAAGGCCAAGGAAGCTTATCTTCGTTTGCTGCGGGAGACTTCGGATCGCCCGCTTCAGGCCAAGGGCTACTACGGCCTGGCGCGGATCGCGGCGCTGGAAAAGGAGCCCGGCCTGGCCGAGAAGCTGTTCCAGCAGGTGCTCGCCTCATCCCCCGATCCGCAGACCGGTGCGTGGGCGCACGTGTATCTCGGACGGCTGGCCGACCTGGCCGGCGAGAAAGAAGCCGCCGCCGAGCACTACAGATCTGCAGCCGCGACCGAGGGCGCATCGCAGGCCGCCCGGGAGGCGGCGCTGAAGAACTTGCAGGAAGGTTTTAGGAAAGACTAGCCGGGAGCAGTACTCTTGGCAGGAATTGTGGTAAGGAATAACATAGCAAGGAGTCATCGATGAACCACCGAATGATATGGAGGGCGGCTGCGGTGATCGCATGCGCAGCCGGGCTGCTCTTGGCGCAGGGACAGAAGAAGGGCGGCGCGGCGCCGCAGGGTCAGGCCGCTCCGCCGGCCGCGCCGCCGGGCTCGCCTGTCGCGCCTCAGCCGCAGGTGAAGTCACAGAAGGAAGGGCAGGCCGTCGTGGCGATCGTCAATGCCCAGACGCCGGACGAGCGCATCAAGGCAGCCAATGATCTGGTCAACAACTTCGCCGATTCCGAATTCAAGAGCCTGGCGCTGTACTTCGCCGCCGTCTCCTATCAACAGAAGAACGACAGTGACAGGACGATCGTGTACGCGGAGCGCACGCTCGAAGCGGACCCGAATCACTATCAGGCCATGCTCATGCTGGCAGGGTTGATCGCGTCGCGGACGCGGGAATTCGACCTGGACCGCGAGGAGAAGCTGAAAGCCGCGGAAGGGTATGCGACCAAGGCCCTCGAGATCCTCAAGACCGCCCCGAGGCCGAATCCGAACATCACAGACGAGCAATGGGAGTCGGCCAAGAAGGATTTTGTGTCGCAGGCGCACGAGGCGTACGCCATGGCCGCCATGGCCCGCAATCAGCCGGACAAGGCCATCGAGGAGTTCAAGATCTCGATGAGCACCGCCACGATGTCCGATCCGACGACGGCCGTACGCCTTGCGGCCGCCTACACGAAAGCAGAGAAGTACGACGACGCGATCGCCACGCTCGACAAAGTGCTGGCAGCGCCCGACCTGCACCCGCAGGTCAAGACGGTCGCCACGGGCGAGCGCAACCGCGCCATACAGTTGAAGCAGAAGGGCGCCGCGCCGGCCAAGTAGACGCGACCCGCCTTCTTTCCCCAACGGGCATGGGTGCGGAGCTGGAGGTCCTGGAAGACTCCATAGGTCACTCGTTCAGGGACCGGGGCCTCCTGCGCCGCGCCTTGACCCACAAGTCGTTCGCCTACGAAGAATCCGCGGCCGGCCGGGCTTCCCCAGCCGACAACGAGCGGCTGGAGTTTCTTGGCGATTCCATCCTTGGCTTCCTCATCAGCGAATTGATGCTGCAAAGATATCCCACGCTGGCTGAGGGACGGCTCTCCCGGCTGACAGCCCACTACGTGAGCGCGACCCATCTCCACGAGGTGGCGGTGAGGCTCGACCTGGGGCGGCACCTGCTGCTGGGGCACGGGGAGGATCTGAGCGGAGGCAGGGCCAAGAAGGCCCTGCTGGCGGACGCGCTGGAGGCTCTGATTGCGGCCATCTATCTGGATGCAGGACTGGAGCCAACGAGAAGGTTCGTGATCCAGCAGGTGGCGGCGGATTTGGAGGGACAACCGGAAGGCGCCGAGGTCCCGCTGTCCAACTTCAAGAGCGCGCTTCAGGAATACGCTCACGCGCGAAGGCTGCCGCACCCTCGCTACGTGGTGGTGGGGGAAACCGGGCCGGAACACGCCAAGACCTTTATCGTCGAGGTCCACCTCGGGCGAGAATGGTCGATGCAGGGGGAGGCTCCAACCAAGAAGGCGGCCGGGCAGAAGGCAGCGCAGTTGTTGCTCGAGAAGCTGAAATCGGTCAAGCCAGAATCTTGAGGATTGCCATCAACTCCTCCCGCACCTTCTCGAGAGACGGCGAGGCGCCTCCGAACAGGTCTTTCTGCGCGGCTTTCGCGGCCGCGCGCGACGGAGGACGTCCGGAACGCGACCGGAGCGACTGCCGGGCCCCTTCGATCGTAAACCGCTTCTCGTAAAGCAAGTGCTTGATCTGGAGAAACAGTTCCACATCCTTGCGGCGGTAAAGCCGGTGGCCGCGGCCCGACTTCTTCGGCGCGAGTGCGGGGAACTCGGTTTCCCAGAAGCGCAGGACGTATGGCGGGACCCCGACCAGGCGGCTTACCTCGCCGATGCGGAAGAACATCTTCTCGGGAATGCCGGTTGGGGCTTCGCCCAACAAGTTGTCGGACATGCTCACCAGAGGAACATCCGCCATCCTACGGGAAGCGATGGCCCGCGTCAACCCGGCCCCCGAGAGCGGGAGTCCGGTAGAATGGTGCGGGGGCCTGTCACCACGGCCGTACGATGGCATCTCTGGATAAAGAAACGGAAATCGAACTGGCGCGTGAGCTGGCCGCGGGAAACCTGGCGGCATTCGACCGCTTTGTCGAGGGATTCCGTTCGCGGCTGTTCCACTACACCATGCTGGTGTGCGGGCAGCACGAGGATGCCGAAGAGGTGGCACAGGACACTCTGCTCAAGGTCTTCGAGAACTTCGACCAGCTTCGCGAGCCGGAGAGGGTGCGGTCCTGGGTGTTCCGCATCGCGCGCAACGCCTGCCTGATGAAGCGGCGCAAGAGCGTGTTCGCGCCCGCGCAGGAGCTTTCCCTGGACGAACTGATGCCGGCGCCGGGTCAGGGCGCCGGTGAGCGGAAACTGGAGATCGCCGACTGGTCGAACCTGCCGGACACAGAGGTCCTGCGGGCGGAACTGAAAGATACACTGGAGGGGGCGATCCGGGAGCTGCCCGAGATTTACAGGAGCGTGCTCCTGCTGCGCGACGTCGAGGAACTGAGCACCGAGGAAGCCGCTTCCATCCTGGAAGTGAGCGAGGACGTCGTCAAGACGAGGCTGCATCGGGCCCGTTTGATGGTCCGCCGGAAGCTGGACGGCTACCTGCGGGCCAGCTCGAACTGAGTGGGAACAGACATGGACCACGATCACAGGCGGGAAGACGGCGATTGCAGGGAGGTGTTCGCGCAGTTGTCCGCCTACCTCGATGGCGAGCTCACACCGGAGGCCCGCCGCGCGATGGAGCGGCATCTGTGCGACTGCCCCCCGTGCATCGAGTTCGTGGAGAGCCTGCGCCGGACCGTGGACCTCTGCCGCCGGTTTGAGCCGGATGGCGCACCCGGACCGTTGACCGCCGAGGCCCGGGAGCGGCTCTTGGCCGCCTGCCGGAGGATGGTCGCGGCGCGAAGCGGCCAATCCCGGCTGTGACCCCTGTCACTGCCTGAGCGATGGACGCATTCTAGCCTGGAAGCAGGCGCCTGCATGCCGCGTAAACTACTGAAACGCCGTGTCTCCGACTACTCGCAACCATTGCGCTGGGCATTTCAGGGCGCCTTCCTTTTGCTGAACATATGGATCGGCATCGAGTTCTACCTGTTCGTGAGGCATCATGAAACCGGCGGCGCGGCCGCCTGGACGTCGCGCCCGCCCGGGGTCGAGGGCTGGCTGCCTATCGCCGCGCTCATGAACCTGAAAGTATGGGTGGTCACGGGCCGTTTGCCCGAATTGCACCCGGCCGGCCCGGTGCTGCTGGCCAGCTTCCTCACGATGTCCTTCCTCTTGCGCAAGTCGTTCTGTAGCTGGTTGTGTCCGGTGGGAACGGTGTCAGAGTGGTTGTGGCGTATCGGCCGCCGGACCTTCCGCCGGAACTTCTGCATGCCCAGGTGGGCGGACGCAGCTCTAAGGAGCTTGAAGTACATCCTGCTGGGGCTGTTCCTGTACGCGGTGGGCTCGATGAGCGTGGCGGCGATCCAGGCTTTTTTGAACGGGCCCTACGGAGTGATCGCGGATGTCAAGATGCTCAACTTCTTCCGCTACCTGAGCGCAACCGCCGCGGTCGTGCTTGGCGCGCTGATCCTGCTTTCGTTCTTCTTTCAGAACTTCTGGTGCCGGTACCTGTGTCCCTACGGGGCGCTGCTGGGACTGGCGGCGCGCTTCAGCCCGGCGCGCATCCGGCGTTCGCCGGACGTCTGTATCGATTGCACGAAATGTGCCAAGGGCTGCCCGTCGCTTCTGCCGGTGGACAAGCTGATCACCGTACGCTCGCCCGAATGCACGGGATGCCTGGAATGTGTGGCGGTGTGCCCGGCCGAAGGAGCGCTCTGGATGTCGGCCGGACGGCGCAAGCGGGTTCCCGCCTGGCTGATGGCAGCGGCGATCGCCACCGTCTTCCTCGGTTTCGCCGGGTGGGCGCGCTGGAGCGGCCACTGGCACACGGACATTCCCCGCCAGGTATATGACAACCTGATCCCACGCGCCGCCGAGTTCACGCATCCATAGTCGCGAATCGGACCAAAGAGGTAAGATGGCGGCAGGCGTCATGGGTGTTCCGGTGCCCATCTTGGCCCTTTGCCTGGCAGCGTCGTGGGTCGCGGAGGAGCGCTTCGAGCTGAACGGCCAGATCGACCCGCCGCGCGGCCGGGTGATGGTGGCGCTCGACGGGGCTACGTCGCCTTACACAGCCCGCACGGTAAGCGACTCCAACGGGCGGTTCCGGTTCCGCGGCCTGGTTGCGGGCCCGTACACGCTCCGCGCATTTGTCCCCGGTTTGGATGAAAGCCGGCAGACCGTGGAGGTCAGCGCGAGCCTGGCCGACAGCCGCCGCCGGATCATTGTGACGGTTCCCTTCGCCGGCACCGCGACCTCGCGGGAGGCACGCGAAGCGCCCCACAAGGTCGACACGCGGCAACTAAGCATCCCGGCTGCGGCGATACGGGAGTACCGAGAGGCCCAGACGCTCCTCAACAAGGAAGATACCGGAGCTGCGATCAAGCGGCTGGAGAGGGCGGTGGAACTCGCGCCCCAATTCACGGAGGCCTGGAATAACCTGGGAATCATTGCGTACCACGACCGCCGTCTGGAGGACGCCGAGCGCTACTTTCGTCAGGCTCTGGAGCGTGACCCGGGGGCCTACTCGCCTGCCGTCAACCTGGGAGGAGTCCTGGTCACGGCGGGTAGATTCAGAGAAGCGCTCGCCTACAATACCTATGCTGTTCAACAACAGCCGCAGGACGCCCTGGCGAATGTCCAACTGGGGATGAACTACTTCTACCTGGGGGACCTGGACCTCGGACAGAAGTACCTCAAAGAGGCCAAACGCCTGGATCCCAACCACTTCTCCTACCCACAGCTCCTCCTGGCCGAGATCTACACGCGTCGCGGCGACCGGAAGGGGGCCATCGGCGAACTAGAGGACTTCCTCAGGCGGCATCCGGACGTAAGGGAGGCAGACAAGGTTCGATCCGACCTGGACCGGCTGAAAGTCCCGTAACGGTGCTCGCGGACGGCGAGCCCTTCCGCTGGGGGGCGGCCCGGATGGAATCTTCTCCGAATCCGAGCGACTTTCCCGCACACTCTGCATCCAATCCAGGAGGAGTAGTAACCCACTGGGGGGGCGAACCATGTCAATAGTCGTGTTAATCGACAACGACCCGGAAGCCGGAAGCGTTCTGGAAAGAACCTTGACAGCGCAAGGCTATTCCGTGAGGATGGTCACCTCGCTGGATGAAGCCCGGCGGCTGAACGGCCAACTGGAGGGCATGCCAACGCTCGTGACCGGCCCCATGGGCCAGTCTAATCAGCCGTTTAGCATGCGGGAAGTGGAGAGAAGGGCCATCGAGGAGGCTTTGCGCGCCAACCACGGCAACCGCACTCACGCCGCCCGCCAGCTCGGCATTAGCCTGCGCAAACTCCAGTACCGCCTTAAGGAGTACGGCGTTTCGAACGGCACGTAGACGTCTGCAAGAGCGACGTCCTGGAGGAGGTGGGCGTTCCAAGCCCTGCCCTGTAAACCACAGAAGGAGATCTTTGTCTCTGGCTTCCTCCGCTACGCCCGACTTCGCCGACTGGGCGGACAATGGAAGCAGCAGATGCGGGAACAGGGCGATAATGGCTCGCGTCTAAGAATAATGCTGGGGGCGGGTGCAGGGAGGACCCCCAAATGACCGGTGTGCCGGCAACATGCCGTCTTCTTGTCTTCCTGGCAGGCTGGCTTGTGCCCGGTGCAGAGCGAAGCGGGTGGCGGCTCCGGCGCAGACGCGAACTGGAGCAGTACGGTGCTTTCCTCAAGGAAAGAGGCGAGCCTCACTCCCTGGTCCGGTGGAAGCTTGCGATCTTCTGTAAGGCGGTCTTCCGCGAGGCCCTGCGACGGCGCCTCCCCTTGGAAGACCTGCGGCTGCGACGGAGGCGAACGGCCCGCAGCCCGCTTTTGTTCTTTACGGCGACGGGCATCCTTCTGGCACTGGCGTGCCTGGCGACGGGTTTCGGCAAAGGGATCCGGACGGTCTACTCCACGCTTCCCTATGCCGACCCGGACCGCCTCGTGTCGTGCTACCAGGTGCATTTTCTGTCCCTGTCCTGGGGCGTGCAGTCCCGCTACGTGCGCCCCTGGCAGGAGGGCTCCAAGACACTGGAGGGCCTGGCCGCTCACCAGGTTTGGCGGTACCGGGCTACGCTCAACGGCCGCACCACGGAAATCGACGGAGCGCGCGTCACGCCCGGCTTCTTCCAGTTGCTGGGCGTTCAGCCCTTGGTGGGAAGCTCTTTGGCCGAGCGTTCCCCGCCCTCAAGCGGGGAGGTTCTCCTGAGCTACGACCTGTGGCAGCGGAGATTCGGCGCGGACCCGAGCGTGGTTGGCCGGCGGATCGCGCTGGACGGACAGGATCTGCGAGTTGCCGGGGTGTTGCCGGCGGGCTTCTGGTTCCGCTCGCGCAAGCTGCAAGTCTGGACGCTTCTCCCGGATCTGACCCAACCTGATCCCGCCACGCGGCTGGTCGGTACGGTCGGGCGCCTGCGGCCGGGGGTCGGGCTGGCGGCGGCTCGCTCCGAGCTCGAAGGTATCGCCTGGCGCAGCAGCAGGTTCCGGGGCGGGGCATTTCGCGTGGTACCTCTCAGCCAGTCGCTGAGGCCAGGGCTGCATTTCATCTCTCTCAGCTTCATCGTGGGGTCGGTGCTGGCGGCCGGCTTTGC
This sequence comes from Bryobacteraceae bacterium, assembly GCA_041946685.1. GTDB lineage: Bacteria > Acidobacteriota > Terriglobia > Bryobacterales > Bryobacteraceae > JBHGAV01. The sequence goes on from JBHGAV010000007.1 coordinate 22,197, forward strand.
CTGCGTGCAGTTTCTGAGGTCCTGGCGAAGCAAGGGCCATGTCTCCGGCGAGTTGTGGCGATACTGGCTCTTCTTCGCCGCCAAATCGATTCTGCTGCTGACGGGGATGGCCCTTCTCGGGGTGGAGCTTGCGGCGCGGAACGTACTGGCCCTTCATCCTCCCTACCGGTTCGCCTTGAGTCTGCTGATCGACTGGGCCTCGATCCTGACAACTCTCCTGGTGCTGCGCTGGTCAATACTGGATCAAGGTCGGCGTTGCCCGGTCTGTCTGCGGCGGCTCGGCATGGCCGTAACTCGAGGGTCCTGGAGCAGTTCTTTCCTCGAGCCGGCCAGCACCGAGCTGCTGTGCGACGAGGGGCACGGTTCGCTGCGTGTGTCGGATTCGCACAGCACGCTGGGGGAAATTCGTCGCTGGGTGACGCTGGAAGACTCCTGGCGCGAGTTGACCACAAGAGAGAAAGGGTAGTACCGCGACCCTCCGCAAACGCCTTGGATTCCCTCCGCAACCGATTGAGGTACTAGGCGGCAATCCCACCCATCCTGTCCGAAAGATAGGCGGCCAGACCGCGCTTGATAGGATACCTTGCATCTTGGACCATGGTGGAGAGGGACTCCAGACGCGGCGTCCGGTATGAAGTGCGGCTGCAATGCCAGGTGTATTCACCGGCGAAAGTGTTCGAAGACCTCACAGGCGTGACACAGAATATGAGCCGCACGGGGGTGTTGCTCAGCCTGGAGCAAACGAACGCCTCCGCCCGACTCCCCGAGGTTGGACAGGCCGCCCGCATTGTGCTGGAATTGCCCAGATCGGCTCCTGAGCGCCGCTGCGTCGAGTGCCTGGGGCGGGTGGTCCGGGTGGACAGAGAATTCCCCAGCGTGGCGTTTGAATTCCGGCGATACCAATTCACCGGAGATGGCGCGCCTGCCGGGCCGGCGGGACAGGCATCTCTCTCCTAGTACACACCAACGCCACGCCCTGCTATACTCGACCATGTCGGCGCAATCTTCGGCGTGTCCGGGGACGGCGCGACGACCCGATATTTCATAGCGATCACCAACGGGCCAGTCACTATGGGAAAGCGGTGTGAAGCCGCTGCTGCCCCGCAACTGTGAGCGACAGGCAGGAAGGCCGCGCGGCCACTGTGCAGACGGGAAGGCCGTGCAACCCGCCAGGGGAAAGCCGAGTCGCAAGTCAGGAGACCTGTGGCTGGCTGGATGAGTGTTGCGTTCCGAGGGAGGACGTTTCATGCGCAGACAGCTAGCTTCATTTCTTCCGATGGCCGCCCTGACGTGGACCCTGTCCGCACAGAGCAGCGGCATCCAAGGCACGGTTCTGGACCCGGACGAGCGTCCCATTCCGGGCGCCCGCGTGGAATGTGCGGGCAGAATGGCCGTCACCGGCGCCGACGGGCGCTATAGCTTTCCCGACGCAGGCCGCTGCCAGGCGGTCATCACGGCCACGGGATTCGAGAGGCTACGAGTTGAACTGGCCGAGGGCGATGAGGCGCCGGTCAAGCTCAAGATCGCCGGGCTGGTGGAGCGCGTCGTGGTCACCGCCACGCGGCACGAGACCACGGCGGAGGAAGCGGGCGTGGCGGCCAGCGTTCTGGAGGCGGCGGATTTGGCTGTGCGCCAGTACCCGGCCGTTCCGGACTTGCTCCGCGAATTGCCGGGACTCCAGGTGACCACGACCGGGCGGCGCGGCGGGCAGACGTCGCTCTTCACGCGGGGCGCGCAGAGAACGGGGACCCTGGTCCTGATCGACGGAGTGCCCGTGAACGATCCCGGAGGAGAGTTCAACCTAGCCCACCTGACGAGTGCGGACATCGACCGGGTGGAAGTCATCCGGGGCCCGGAGAGCGCGCTTTTCGGAGCAGAGGCGGCGAGCGGTGTCGTGCAGTTGTTCACCCGGCGCGGCGACGTGGAGCAAAGGCCTCCGATGGGCTCGGTCAGCCACGAGTGGGGGAGTTTTGGCAGCAACTCCTGGCAGGCGAACCTGTTGGGCGGCACGGGCTCGCGGGCGGACTACGCCCTGCAAACCTCCCGGCAGCAGACCTCGGGCGAGTTTGCTAACGACGGCTATCGGAACGTGACCGGGAGCGCGAACCTCGGGCTGCGCCTTTCCGAGGCCACCCAGATCCGAGGTGTGGTGCGGATCACGGACGCCGTGACCGGCGTTCCGGGCCAGGTAGGCTACGGTCTTTTCGACCTGGACGCGAAGGAGACCAACCGGGATTCCTCGGTCTCTCTGCGGCTGGACGATGTGCGCGGCGGCAACTATGCCCAGCAGGTTTCCTTCGCCTACCACCGCATGAGGGACCTCTATAGCGACAGCCAGATGCAGGGGCCGTACGCGGTCGCAGCCTTGGTCCGGGATGTTCTGGTTCCACGCCCGCGCACCTACCTGGTAAGGATGCTCGATCCCAGCCAGCCTCTCCCCGCCACGCCGCCGGGCATGCGCCTGGTGACGCAGGATGTGACGCTGTACCCGATGTCTGAGCCCTTCTTGAGCGCCACCAGCCGGAAGCGCGCGGGCTATCAGGGAACGTTGCGCGGCACGGGGACGGTGCTCGTTTTCGGCTATGACTATGAGCGGCAAGAGGGCGAGATTTCGGCCAGCGGTGTGGCGCGAGACAACCACGGACTCTTCCTGCACGGGCAGCGCACATTGGGGGGACGGCTGTTTCTCGCCGGAGGCATACGGACGGAGCGCAGCAGCGCCTATGGCACGAAGCTTGCCCCGCGGGGCGCGGTGGGGCTGCAGGTCGCCGGGCAGCACGGCCCGCTCTCTTCGACGTTCCTGCGGTTGAGCGCGGGGCGGGGAATCACGGAACCAAGCCTTCTCCAGAACTACGCGCGGGACCCCTACTTCGTCGGCAATCCGAATCTGAGACCCGAGAAGACCGCCAGCTACGAGGCCGGCCTGGCGCAGGAATGGTTCGGCCGCCGCGTGCGGACCGACGTAGCCGTGTTTCAGAATTCGTTCAGCGATCTGATCGCGTTCGTCAGCCTGCCTCCACCGGTGTGGGGAAGCTGGGAGAACCTCGAATCCAGCCGGGCGCGGGGTCTGGAAATGTCCGGAAAGGCGAGGCTGTCGGGCTCCCTGATCTTCGCCGCAGCTTACACACGCCTGTGGACGCGCGTCTTGCGCACGGGCAGCGCGGCCAGCCCCTTCTACGGCGAGGGGCAGGAACTGGCCCGGCGTCCGGGGAACTCCGGCTCCCTCTCCCTCTCCTATTCTCCCGGAAGATGGTGGTTTACGGCGGGAGCGGTTCTGGTGGGGGAACGGCAGGACAGCGACTATGTGCTTGGCGTGACGAGGAATCCCGGATACCAGAATGTGCGCATTGCCGCTTCGTACCGCGTTTCCCGGCACGTCTCGCCGTTTTTGAGGGCGGAGAACCTGCTGAATAGCCGCTACCAGGAGGCGCTGGGGTACAGCAGTCTTTCCCGCTCGATCACGGGAGGAGTTCGCCTGGAGTGGTAACACGCCTCCTCATCGGAGTGCTGCTGGCTGCGTCACTGATGGCGCAGCCGAAGAGGATCGTTTCTACGGCGCCCAGCCTCACCGAGATGCTCTACGCTCTGGGGCTGGGCGACCGCGTCGTGGGGGTGACGACTTTCTGCCACTATCCCCTGGAGGCAACCCGAAAGCCGAAAATCGGCAACTACCTTCGGCCCGACGTCGAGGCGATCCTGGCGTTGCGCCCCGACCTTGTCGTCGCCGAGAAGAGCATGATCCGCCAGGCGATGAGCCTGCCCCGGTTGAAGCTCAAGGTGCTGGAGGTGGACGACGCGACGATCCCCGGGATCTGCGAGTCGCTGCGGACCATCGGGCGGGCCGCGGGCGTCGAGGCGAAGGCCGAAAGCCTCAGCGCAGGGATTCTGAGCGACCTTGAGGAGATCCGCCGGCGTACGTCGCGGCTGGGGCGCCCGCGGGTCATGTTCGTGGTAGGCCGGACGCCGGGCAGGATCGAAGACCTGATCGCGGCGGGTGGCGCGTCCTACCTGGATGAGCTGTTCCAGATTGCGGGCGGCGAGAACATATTCCGCAGCGCGGCGACCGCCTACCCCAAGGTGTCCCTGGAGGAGGTGCTGGCGCGCGATCCCGAGGTCATCATCGACATGGGCGAGATGGCGCAGACCGTGGGGGTCACCGAAAGGGACAAACGGGCTGTGGCCGCGCTTTGGAAAAACTTCCCGAGCCTGGCGGCGGTGAAGCGAAACCGCGTCCACCCGGTCGCCTCCGACATCTTCGTTGTTCCCGGCCCGCGTGTGGTCGAGGCCGCACGGCAGATTGCCGCGATGCTGCACCCGGAGATCAATCCATGAGCTCCACGTATTCGCTCTCCGGCGCAGGGATGCGGTACGGCCAGGCGGAGGTGCTGCGCGATGCCACGCTGGAACTCGGCGAGGCGCAGATGGTCGCGATTGTGGGGCCCAACGGCGCCGGTAAATCGACCCTGCTCGGAATCATGGCTGGACTACGCCCCCACTACACCGGCAAGTGCCGGTACAGGGGTAGGGAAGTCCGCGAGTGGCCGCGCCGTGCCTTCGCGAGAGAGGTCTCCTTCGTCCCCCAATCGGTGCGTATCGAGTTTCCGTTCACGGCCGAGCAGGTTGTCATGATGGGGCGCACACCGTACTGCCACGGGCTGTTCGAGTCTCCCGAAGACCGGGCGGCCGTGGAGCGCGCCATGGGCATCACCGATACTCTTCCCTTTCGCCGCCGCGACTTCCGGAGCTTGAGCGGGGGGGAGAGACAGCGGACCATATTGGCCTCCGTTCTGGCGCAGTCGCCTAGGGTGCTGCTGCTGGACGAGCCGACGACGTTCCTCGATCTCCAGCACCAGGTCTCGATCTACAGCCTGCTGCGGGATTTGAGCCGCCAAGGGTTGCTGGTGGTGGCCGCGACGCACGATTTGAATCTGGCAGCGGCGTATTCGGACCGCATCCTGGTTTTGCGGTCCGGCGAAATCGTGTCGGATGCGGCCCCGGCCGACGTGCTGAAGCCGGACATGCTTCGAAGCGTCTTCGGGGTGGAGGCGGAAATCCGGCATACGGCCGCCGGGCGGCCGTGGGTTTCCTATGGTGATTGACGCCGTGTCCACCCGCCGTTTCCGGCTGGCCCTGGCGGCAACGGCCGCCGCGGCGGCTCTCGCTTTGTGCCTCCTGCCGCTGGTGGGCTCGAGCCGGATCGACTACGCCCGGGCATTCGCCGGCCAGTCGCCGGACGCGGAGATTCTGTTCTATGCCAGGTTGCCGAGGGTGCTGCTGGCGCTGCTGGCTGGCGGGGCACTGGCGGTGGCGGGCGCGCTGTTTCAGGCCCTGTTGCGCGACGCACTGGCGACGCCCTACACGCTGGGGGTATCCAGCGGCGCCTCGCTCGGAGCGGTGCTGGCGATTTCGGCCGGATGGCGCGAGGTGGGAGGGCTGCCGGCCATCTGGGTAGCCGCGTTCGCCGGAGCGGCAATCGTGCTGGCGCTGGTGATGGGGGTCGCCTCCGAGGGCCGGCGGATGTCCTCCTTCACGCTGCTGTTGGCCGGGGTGACGATCAACAGTATCGCACTGGCCTGCATCCTGTTCGTGCAGTACGTTGCGGACTTCGGACAATCCTTCGCGATCGTACGGTGGCTGCTGGGAGGCATCGACGCCGTGGATTATTCGACGCTGGCCTGGCTGGCCGCGGCCGTGCTTCCTCCCTGTGTGTATCTGGCCTGGAAGTCGCGCGACTGGAACCTGCTGTCGGTGGGAGAGGAGTGGGCGGCGGCGCGGGGAGTTGCCACCCATCGCCTGATGCTCGCGGGCTACCTGGCCGGTTCGTTCCTTGCCGCCACCGTCACATCGCTGACCGGGCCGATCGGTTTCATCGGCCTGATCGTTCCGCACGCCCTGCGGCTGTGGTTGGGCGCCGATCACCGCTTGCTGATGCCCTGTTCCTTCTTCCTGGGGGCCGCCTTCCTGGCCGGGTCGGACACGGTGGCGCGCACAATTCTCGCGCCGACCGAAGTGCCGGTGGGCGTCATCACGGCCATGATGGGGGGGCCCTTTTTCATCTGGCTGCTGCGTTCCAAGCGCAGAAGCCTGTGGCTGTAGGTGCGGCCGGACCGTCTACAATAGGAACTTGATCAACAAGCTGGTCGTCGAAAACCTCAAGCACCGTCCGGTGCGAACCCTGCTAAGCGTTCTGGCCATCGGCGTCGAAGTGACCATGATGCTGACTCTGGTGGGCCTGAGCGAAGGCATGCTCGAGGACTCCTCGCGCCGGGCGCGCGGCGTGGGCGCCGACGTCATCGTCCGGGCGCCGGGCACCTCTCTCATCAGCCTCAGCTCGGCGTCGATGTCTCAAAAGATGTTGGCATTCTTCGCCAGCCAGCCGCACGTCAGGATGGCCGCCGGCACCACCGTCTACCCGATCGGGGGAATCAACACGGTGACCGGGATCGACCTGAATGAGTTCGACCGGATCAGCGGCGGCTTCAAGTACCTTGCCGGCGGCCGCTTCCGAGGGCCCGACGACATCATCGTGGACGAGTTTTATGCCGCCCAGAACAAGCTTTCGGTCGGCTCGACCGTCAAGCTGCTGAACCGCGACTGGCGGGTCTGCGGAATCGTCGAACCCGGCAAGCTGGCGCGCATCGTCATCCCGCGCGACACGCTGCAAGACCTGGTCGGGGCCACGGGCAAGCTCAGCCAGATCTTCCTGAAGCTGGACGATCCCGCCAACACGGACACGGTCATCGAGGCCCTCAAGAAGCAGTTGCCGGACTATCCCATGTACTCGATCGAGGAACTGACGTCGCTCTACTCGGTGAGCAACGTCCCCGGACTGAGCGCGTTCATCGGCGTGATCATTGGCCTGTCGATCGTGGTGGGATTCCTGGTCGTATTCCTTTCGATGTATACGGCGGTGCTGGAACGCACGCGGGAAGTGGGGATTCTCAAGGCGCTTGGCGCCTCGCCGGGGTACGTACTCAACATCATTTTCCGGGAGACGACGTTGCTGGCAGTGGTAGGGTCGTTGATCGGGATTGCGCTCACTTACGGAAGCCGTTGGGCGATCATGACGCTGGTCCCGGCGTCGCTGACCCAGAAGATCGTGCCGGGGTGGTGGCCGATTGCGGGGGCGATCGCGGTGGCCGGCGCGCTGCTCGGTTCGATGTATCCGGCCTGGAAGGCCGCCCGCCAGGACGCGATCGAGGCGCTGAGCTATGAGTAGCGGCGAGGCCGTCATCCAGGCGCGCGATCTGCGCAAGGTCTACCGGGTGGGTGACGTGGACGTGAACGCGCTGCGCGGGGTGGACCTGGAGGTGAAGCGCGGCGAATTCGTGTCGATCATCGGCCCGTCCGGCTCGGGCAAGTCGACGCTGTTCCACATTCTCGGCGGCCTGACTCCGCCGACGTCGGGCACTGTGTTCATCCATGGGCGGGACCTCAGAGCGATGTCCGAGTCGGACCGGACCGAACTGCGGAAGAAAGAAGTCGGCTTCGTATTCCAGAAATATAACCTGCTGCCCACGCTCACGGCGGCGGACAACATCGCCATTGCGCGCCACATCGCGGGGTCGGACAAAGCGGAAGACCCTCAGTTCCGCGAAGTGCTCGACCTGCTCGGCATCGGCGGCCGCCTGGAGCACAAGCCCAAGGCCCTCTCCGGGGGCGAGCAACAGCGCGTGGCCATCGCGCGGGCGATCGTGAATCGTCCCTCGATTCTGCTGGCGGACGAGCCGACCGGGAACCTGGACACGGAGAACTCGACGGTCGTGCTGGGGTTGCTCAAAGATCTCAACGAGCGTCTGGGACAGACGATCCTGATGATCACACACAACCCCGAGGCGGCGGCGTACGGTCATCGTATCGTGCAAATGCGCGATGGAAAGGTCGTCGGTTGAAGAGGCAGCCCTCCGCTTTGCGCGCCTGGGTGGGGATCAGCCTCGCCGGCCTCATTTGCCTGGTATCCGTGTTTGCCGTATACGAGGAGCAGGTCACCTACTTCCGCGAGAACCCCGATCCATGGGCGATCACGCGGCAGCAAGCGAGGCTCGCCGCGTTGAAGGTGGAACTGCCGGCGAATTCTGTTCTCGGATACTACTCCGACGTGCCTTTCGGCGACAGGCGTGCCGGGGTCGCTTTCTTCGCGGTGCTGTATACTCTGGCCCCCCATCTTGTGGTGGATGATGCCGTGCGGCCGCAGCCGGAGATGGTTGTGGGTAACTTCTCCAAGAGGATGGACCTCGAACCACTCGAACGCGAGCGGGGCCTCCGCCTGGTGAAGGACTACGGGCTGGGTGTGATGCTGTTACGCCGGGAGGCGAGGTAGGCGGTGGCTGTCCTCACGTTCCTGCTCTCGATCCTGTGGGGCTGGCTGTTGGTCCGCCTGGTTGGGCCCACACGGGGGATGCGTCCGCGATGGGCTGCCGTGCTGGCGGAAGCTGCGTTGGGCGCCGGTGCGGGGGCGGGGCTGGCATCGCTCCTGTACTTTCTGCTGTTGGTCACGGATGCGGCATCGCAGGGCGCGGTGCTGCTTGCTCACGCGCTGACAATCGCCTTGCTGGTGATCCTGTCTTTCCGGTTTCGCACGGCGGTAGTGGAAGCGGAGAGCCCGGTCCGGCCTGGCTTCCGGTGGAACTGGGCGATCCTGCTCGTTCTGGCGGCATGCCTTGTGCCGGTCCTGATCGTGATGATCGAAGGGAATTTGGCCAACCCGCACGGACAATGGGACGGCTTTGCCATCTGGAACCTGCGCGCAAGATACCTGGCGGGCCCCGGCGAGGCCTGGCGGAACGCGATCTCTCCGCTGTTGACGCGCACGCACGCGGACTATCCCCTGCTGCTGTCGGGTTTCATCGCGCAAAGCTGGAAGGCCGCAGGCGGCGAGGCGTCCACGGTCATTCCGATCGCAACGGGCTTTCTTTATGCAGGATCGGTGATTGGCCTGGTGATCGCCTCGCTGGCGCTCCTGAGGGGGACCAGCCTGGGCCTCCTTGCCGGGCTGGTGCTCGTCAGCGACCGGACGTTCCTGAGAGATCTCAGCATGCAGTACTCCGACGTCCCACTGGCCTGCTACTACCTCGGGACGCTGCTCCTGGTGTTTCTCAGTGAGCGCGAGGATAAGCTGCGCGGACCGGTCCTCGCGCTGAGCGGTTGCTTCATGTCTCTGGCCGCCTGGACTAAGGATGAGGGCATCGTCTTTGCAGTGATCTTCACGGGGTGCCTGGCGGCATACGAATGGTGGGACGGGAAGTGGGGCACAGTCTTCCGGCACCTGCCCTGGTTCTTTGGTGGAGCCCTGCCGGGGCTGCTGGTAGTGGCGGGATTCAAGCTCTTTCTTGTTCCCAAGGTCAACCCGATGATCGACCAAAGCCCGGCGGAGGCCACCGTGCGGCTGCTCACCTGGAAGCGGTGGTGGAACCTATTGCAGGGAATGGGCCATAGCGCGGCGAGCATGGGGGACGGGATCATTCATCCTTTCCTGGTGCTGGCGATTCTGGCCGTCGCGTTGGGAATCAGCCTTTCCACCAGCCATCGGCGGCGCTTTGTTATGGGTGCCGCGACTCTTTGCATGGTGTTGGCTGGCTACTGTGGCGCGCTGCTGGTGAATCGCACCCTGCTGGGGAGCCCTCGCTCCCATCCGCTCCCGCGGATGTACACCCAGCTTTGGCCGTCCCTGGTGGTGGTCGCTCTCCTGCCGCTTCGCGCGCTCGAGGAGACGGTGCGGGCGGAGCCGGAGCCAGTGGCCAAGCGCAAGAAGAACAGGCGGGCGTCTTAGGCGGCAACATGCCGGCTTCGGCCGGCAAGCCATATCAGCAGAAACAGCAACACGAACAGCAGGGCCGCGCCACCCGCCATGTGCCAGCCGTGCGCGCGGAGCCAAGCGCCCGAATCGGTCCCGAGCTGCGAGCCGAGGTAAGCCAGCCCAAAGTACCTCGGGATGCGTGCGGCGACGACGACCAGGAGGAAGCGAAGGGGGCCGACGCCGAGGGCACCCGCCGAAAGCACGAAGACCTTGGTGGGCAAGGGGATGGGCGAGAGGGCGGAGACGAAAACGGTCGCCAGCCCGTAGCGGTGGAACCAGGCGCGCAGCTTCTGGTGCTTGCCGGTGCGGGTGCGCGCGTCGAGATACCGCTCGCCCCCTTTGCGGGCAAGATAGAACAGGACCATACAGCCAAGGGCCGAGCCGACCGTGGCAAGCGCGGCGGAGGTGGCCGCCAGCGCGGGGTTGACGGCCGCCAGGGTAATGACCAGCGCATCCACGCCGGCGGGCAGCGGCAGCCCGGCCGAGTCGACGAGCGCCAGCAGGAACAGGCCCGGTGGCCCCCAGGCGATCAAGGTCTGGACGATGGAGTGCAGATCAGCCTCCTAATGGGACAAGCGCCGCCGATCGGTGACCGGCGGCGCGAGATGCACAGGTGCCTCTGGGACCTCAAAACATGTACTTCAGAGCGAGCTGGATGAGCCGGGGATCCCTCGAACCGGTGATCCGCCCGAAATTCGCCGAACCGACGTTCGTATTCGGGAGATTGAACTGCGTGTGGTTGAAGGCATTGAAGAACTCGGCGCGGAACTGAACCGTATGGCGCTCGGTGATCCTGAACTTCTTGAATACGCCGAGCTCCCAGTTGTTGAGTCCCGGTCCATGGAACACGTTCCGGCCGAAATTGCCGAACCTGCCCGCCCCGAGAGACCACGCTTCACCGGAACCGACTCGGCGGAAAAATGGGTTGGTCGCAAGGGTAGCGGAACCTCCGCCGGTTCCATCGAACCACGAGTTGGGTCTGCCGGTAACGGCATCGACTCTCCGGGGATCGTAGAACTGCGGGGTGCCCCCGATGTAGTCAGGCCGCTGGCCATCGCTGTCGTTCAACGCGCGATCATTGGGCTCATAGATGTCGATTGGCACTCCAGTCGAGAAAGCAGCGATACCCTCAACGCCCCAGCCGCCGAGAATGAAGCCCATCGGACTCCGGCTCGACTTGAGCCATGGCAGCTCGTATTGGAAAGTCATAACGTAGCGGTGGCGGATATCCTGTTCGGAATTGCCACGGTCCAGCCGGGCGTTGTCGATCCGGCCCTGGCCCGAAGTCCCGCCAGTGGTTCTTACGCCGGACCCACTGTCGATGGCATGGCCCCACGTGTAGGCATGGGTCATGGCCAGGCCACGGGAGAAGCGCTTGGTCGCCGAGATCTGGAGGCTGTTGTAGTTTGAGTTGGCGTCCGTGAGCTGGTTGGTGATCGCAGCGAAGGGATAGCCGCCGAACTTGTCCTTCTCTGGATGGTTGACGTTCAGGACCCGACGGTCGTCCGTATTGCCGACTTCGGCGCCCGGGCCAGGAGTCGCCGGGTTGATGTTCCTGCGATTGAGCAGCTTCACGCCGTTGTTGGCGACATAACCGACGTCCACCAGCCAATCCCTGCTGAGCTGGTACTGCACGTTGAGGTTCCAGTGCTGGGAGTAGGGTGTGGCGAAGTGCGGATCCATTACAGTAAAGCCGATGGGCGCGATATCCACGTAGTTGAACTTGCCACCGCGGGCCGGCGGCTTGAACGGGAACGGCTGCGGAATGGGATTGACCTGGGAACTCGCCCACGGATCCGCGTACATGGTGTAGTAAGTAAGCGGCTGAATGCCGTAAGGGGCGATCCCCAGGAACTGGAGCGTCAGTTCGGTGATCGGGATGTCGTACATGAGTCCATATCCGCCACGAACCGAAATCTTCCCATTCCCCAAAACGTCATACGCAAAGCCAAAGCGCGGACCGAAGTTGTTGAGGTCTTCCTTGTAGGTGGAGCGAGTGATCCCACTATCCCCGTAGTACACCATGTTAGTCGGAGCGTCGGGGAAAACCGTTGATTTCTGGCCCAGACGGAGTGTGGCGACCTGGTTGTTCAACTCCTTCATTCCTGTGTTGTACTCCCAGCGCAGGCCGAAGTTCAGCGTGAAATTGGATCGGAACTTCCAGTCGTCCTGCATGAACAGGTTCGCCGCTCGCGTACGGTAGCCTTGGATGCCGTTCGAGTTCTGCACAAACAGAGTGGCGAAGCCGTTGGCAAAGTCATTCAGCACTGAGGACAGACCGGGTATCTGCGGCACCAGGCCGAGGCTTGTCCCGGCTCCGGTGATTTGGATGTAGCCGTTGTTGATGAAGGTGAACCTCTGATTCTGGGCGTAGCTGCGAACGTCGCCGCCGAACTTCAGATAATGCCTTCCGCGGGTCCAACTGGCGTTGTCGATCAGTTGCCAGGTGTTGTCAAAGCGAGCCTGCGGACCTTGAATGGTGTTGCCAAAGGAGGAGAAGCCGCTCAAGACCACCCACGGCGGTCCTTCCGCATCGGGATTGTCAGGCACGATCTTCCCAAGGCCGAGGGAACTCAACTTCGTCCGGTTGATGGGTTTCACGCCGTCAGAAGCGGTGCGGTGGAACGAGGCCCGAACCTCGTTGAAAAGGGTGGGGCTGAAAATGTGTGTATCCCGAAGGATCAGATTCGTGTACTTCCACGTCCCGTTGCTGCCAAAACCGGGGATCGTACTCCCGCTGAAGGCGAATGGTGCCATGTCCGACCACCGGTTGTCATGGAAGAATGTGAATGCCATCCGATTGGCGGAAGTGAACTGGTGGTCGAACTTCGCAAGGCCCTGGTCTCTGTTGCGTGCGTTCGACGGCGAGCTATAGAGAGTATTCCCGGTCGAGGCCGCAGGGACCAGGGCCAACAGTTTCTTCGCCGCATCCGTCCCGTTGGCGTTAATGATTGCGCGCTGGGCGTCGTTGGGCACCGTCGCCGAATTGGTCACGCCCTGCCTGCGGCGGAATCCCAAATAGGAGACCGTAAAGAAGCTTCTGTCGCGGACCACGGGACCGGAGAGATAGGCGTCAAAGTCGTTCGTGTTCCACTGTGGTTTTCGAGGCAGGCCGTTCGTGAAAGTCTTGACCGGTCCCGGCGTGTTCTTCTGGAAGAAGGGCACCGCGTTCAGCCTGGTATTCCGGAAAATCTCGGACGCTCCGCCGTGGAACTCGTTGCCCCCCGACTTGACCTCTACCAGCACCGTCGAGCCCGCATTGCGCCCATACTCGGCCTTCTGTGCGCCGGTCACGAGCCTGAACTCCGACACGACGTTCGGATTGAGGACGTTGACCGAGTCAGAGGTGTTAATCGCCAGGTCGTTCGAGTCGGCGCCCTCAAACATGTAGTTGTTGGACTGGGCGCGCTGGCCGTTGACCGAGAAGTCACCCACCTGCCCGGCGAAAACAACCCCAGGCTGAGTCGCGGCCAAGTTCAGCGGATTGCGGCCGCCTGCGCCGGAGAGGATCGGCAGGTCGGCGGGGTCGCGGATGACCTTGCCGAGTTGAGCGTCCTCGGTGTTGACCTGGGTGGCCACGGCCTCGACGGTAACGGTCTCGGTCACGGCGCCGATTTCCAGCAACACGTCGATGCGCAATGTGTCGCCTACGCTGAGCCGTTGCGGCGACATCGTCATCCGGCGGAAGTTCCTCGCTTCCACCGAAACGGTGTACTGCCCCGGCACCAGATTGGGGACGCGATAGTAACCGTCGGGCCCCGTTTCGGCCTTAGTCTCAGCATTCGTGCCAACGTTGGTGATGACAACACTAGCCCCTGGTACAGGAGCACCCGAAGGATCCTTCACCAGCCCCGAGATGATCCCCGTATTGGCCTGACCGAAGCACATCTGCGCGGTGGTGGTCAACACGCACAGAGACGCCACCAAAACGAACAACCGCCTAACCGACATAGTCTCCTTCCACGAAGATGAGTGCGAATACGACCTCTGCCAAAACCCCGTCCCCGAATAAACGATTTATTATAAGCTACTTTCGTGCGTCTCCAGAGGAAAATTCACATCTCCGGCCCCGCAATCGCCCGGACCAGTTGCAGCAGTGCCGCCTCGTCGATCACCTTGATTCCCAGCTCCGCGGCCTTCTTCAGCTTCGAGCCGGCAGCTTCGCCGGCGACGACATAACTCGTTTTCTTGCTTACAGATTCGGAGACTTTGCCGCCCGCGGCCTCAATCTTGGACTTGGCCTCCTCCCGACTCAGGTGCGGGAGAGTGCCCGTGAGGACGAAGGTCAGCCCGGACAGGGGGCCTTCCCGTTTATCGACGATTTCTTGAGAAAAACATAGTCCCGCGGACCGCAACCGCTCCACCAATGCCTGGTTTTGCGGCTCACGGAAGAACTGAAATATGCTGCGGGCGACCTTCGGTCCTACCTCTTCCGCCTTCTGCAACTCCTCCTCGGCGGCGGCGGCGATCTTGTCGAGGCTGCCGAACGCGCGGGCCAGGAACTGGGCCGTCCGCCCCCCGACGAAGGGGATGCCCAGTCCCGAGAGTACGCGATCCAGGCTGTTTCCCTTCGACCGGACGATATTGGCCACCAACTTCCCGGCGGACTTCTTTCCCATGCGCTCCAGAGGAATCAGATCTTCCGCCTTGAGGTCGTAGATGTCCGCAACGCTCTTGACCAGCCCCCTATCCACGAGTTGGTCGACCAGCGCCTCACCCAGACCGTCGATGTCCATAATCCCCCGGGCGGAGAAGTGAAGGATGGACTCCCTCAGCCGGGCGGGACAATTCGTGTTGATGCAGCGGCTGGCCACCTCTCCCTCCTGCCGGACGATGCGGCCTCCGCACACGGGGCACTCGGCCGGCATGCGAAACGGCACGGGGCTCTCTGCCTTCTGCATCACTCGAACCACCTTGGGAATCACGTCGCCGCTGCGCTCGATCAGCACCGTGTCACCGATCTCGACACCCAGCCGCTCTATCTCGTCCTCGTTGTGCAAGGTGGCGCGCGACACCGTGACGCCGCCCACAACCACCGGCCTGAGGTGCGCGACCGGAGTGAGCGTCCCGGTCCGGCCCACCTGGACCTCGATCTTCTCGACCACGGTGGACTGCTGCTCTGCGGGGAACTTGAAAGCGACGGCCCAGCGCGGGGCCTTGGCGGTCCAACCCAGCAGGCGCTGCTGCGCGACGGAATCGACCTTGGCGACGATGCCGTCGGTTTCGTAAGGAAGCTCCTCCCTGCGCCGGCCCCACTCCCGGCAGAACTCCACTAGTTCGCCGATGTCTTTGCAGAGCCGGCGGTGGGGATTCACTTTGAATCCGAGTTCGTCGAGACGCTCCAGCGATTGCCAGTGGCTGTCATAGTGGGGCTCGCCATCCACCAGCAGGAAATAGCTGTAGTAGTCGAGGCGGCGCGAGGCGGTGATCGCGGGCTCCAACACCCGGATCGAACCCGCCGCGGCGTTGCGAGGGTTGGCGAAGCGCGGCAGCCCCTCCTGATCGCGTTCCAGGTTCAAGCGCTCGAAGGCGCGGCGGTTCAGGAGGACTTCGCCGCGAACCTCGAGCGCAGGCAGTCCGGCCTCGATACGCAAAGGGAGATTTCGGATAGTCCGGGCGTTTTCGGTCACGTCCTCGCCCTCAATCCCGTCTCCCCGGGTGATCGCCTGCCGCAGGACGCCGTCCCGGTAGTGAACCGCCATGGAGAGGCCGTCAAGCTTCAACTCGGCGACGTAGGCGTACGGCGCGCCGCCCAGCAGCTCCCGGACGCGGCGGTCGAAGTCCCGCAGCTCGGCCTCGTTCAGGGCGTTATCCAGGCTCAGCATGGGCGAGCTGTGGCGCACCTTCACGAAACCCTCGCGGGGCTTGCCGCCGACGCGCTGGGTGGGAGAATCCTCCGAAGCCAGCTCGGGGTGCGCGGCCTCCAGTTCGCGGAGCCTGCGCATCAGTCCGTCGTACTCGGCGTCGCTGATCTCGGGCTGGTCGAGCACATAGTAGAGGTACTCGTGGCGGCGCAGGGCGGCGCGCAGTTGCTCGACTTCATTGCGGGCGGCTTCGAGAGTCACTCGCGTCTATTATAATTGTGCCTATCGCACTCTACCGGAACGCCTTCCTGATCTACAACCCCTCGGCGCGCGGCCTGGACCTGGCGGGGGTCGAAGAGATCGACCGCGTGCTTGCGGTGCTCGCCGCCGGCGGGCACAACGTCACGCTCGCGAGGACGCGCGGACCGGGTACCGGCGGCCAGGTCGGGCGCGAGTGTGTCCGCAGTGGAGCGGACCTCATCCTGGTCGCGGGGGGCGACGGCACCATAAACGAGGTTGCCAACGGCGTGATTCACTCGCAGGTCCCGTTCGGCATACTGCCCGGCGGCACGGCGAACATCCTGGCCACAGAGATGGGGCTTGCCGGGAACATGGAAGCCGTTGCGCGGCAGTTGGGAGAGTGGGTCCCTCGCAGGATCGCAGTGGGGCTGTTGACTGCAAGTGGGGGTTCGCACAGCCGCTACTTCCTGATGGTTGCGGGGGTAGGACTGGACGCGCACATCGTGACCCAGGTCGATCCCGAACTGAAGAAGATGCAGGGCAAGCTCTCCTACTGGATTGCCGGTCTGGCCGAGCTGGGCAGGGAGCTGGATGAGTTCGACGCGCGGGTGGGCGAGTGGAGCCGTCCGGTGACCTTCGCCCTGGCCAGCCGGGTGAAAAACTACGGAAGTACGGTCGTGATCACGCCGGATGCAGGCTTGCTGCGGGACGATTTCGCCATGGCGCTGTTTGAGGGCCGCCACGCCTTCCGGTACCTCACCTACCTGGGGGGCGTGATCACGCACAAACTGGAGGGGATGGAGGGAGTCACTCTTTTGCACTCGCGGTCGGCCGAGTTCACGCCGTGCGGTGAAGAGCCCGTGTTTGTGCAGGTGGACGGTGAGTTGGCCGGTGCGCTGCCGGCCAAGGTGGAGATCGTTGCGGACGCGCTGACGTTGCTGATGCCCCCGCGATTTCTCGAGTGGACAACCTAACTCATACCCTGAGCGCCATCGTGATGAGCCGGGCCGGCCTGAACCGGCTCTCGCCGCAGGCGACCCTGATCCTGGCTGTGGCCGCGAACGTGCCCGACCTGGATGTCGTGGCCACCGTCGCGGGCTCCGGCGCCTATCTCCACTACCATCGCGGGCCGTCGCACTCCCTGGTGGCGATGCCGCTGGTGGCACTGGCAGTGACCCTTGTCTTCTGGCTGTTCAAGCGCTCGAAGCCCGCCTTTGGCGGGACGTACGTGGTTGCGCTCATCGGCGTCGCCAGCAACCCGATCTTCGACCTGGCCAACAACTACGGCGTGCGGCTCCTGTGGCCCTTCACGAGTCGCTGGATTCACGCCGATTTTCTGGCGATCTTCGACGTCTGGATCTGGGCGTTGCTTCTCGCAGGGCTGATTGCGCCATGGTTCTCGCGTATGGTGAGCGCGGAGATCGGCGCCAAGACCGGCACGGGACGCGGAGCGGCGGTCTTCGCGCTGTGCGCGATCGCGGCCTACAGCGGAGCGAAGTTCCTGGCGCACGAGCGCGCGGTTGCCGTCTTGGAATCCCATCTGTACCAGGGCGAAGTGCCGCTGCGCGTCGCCGCGATGCCGTCGCCGGTGAACCCGTTGGCCTGGACGGGTCTGGTCGAGGGAGCGCATTTCTTCGAGGTGCATCCCGGCCTCAACCCGTTCCAGGATTTCGACCCGTCTGCCGGCCGCGTCTTCTACAAGCCGCCGCCTGGACCGGAGATCGAACGGGCCCGCGCCACCAAGCCGTTCCGCGTTTTTCTGGAATGGGCGCAATGGCCCCTGTGGCGAGTGACCCCAGACGCCGATCCGGACAAAGAGCCGACGGTGGAATTGCTGGACCTGCGCTTTGGCGATCCGGGCAGCACCCCGTTCCGCGTAAGCACGCGATTACAATAGAGACTACATTGAGCCCTGGAGGTGAATCCTGTGAGCGACGATGCGACGAAATCCAGCTTGAGCCGGCGGGCCGTTCTCGGAACCGCTGTGCTGGCTCCGCTCATGCAGGATGCCCTGGCCACCTGCGCCGAGGCGGCTGAACAAGCGCCGCTTAACGCGGTGGCGGGCGTCGACCGTGTCGTGGTACAACCCGGCAAGACGTACCTGAGAGGCTGGGCCGGATACGGAGATCCGCCCGCGCCGAACAAGGGCCCGGCTCCTCCTCCGCCACCGCCGCCGCCGGTCCAGGGCGGGCCCGCGCCGAAGGTGACCTGGAGTAAGGACTCCGGCCCCGGCAACGTCACCTTCGCGGACGCGTCGGCACCGGTCACGACCGCGACGTTTTCGGCCTTGGGCGACTACGTGCTGCGGCTCACGGCGGACAACGGGCGCACTGAGTCCTCGTCCACGTTGCATGTCGCCGTGGAAGCGCCGCCCCCGGCCAGGCAGCTAGACGCCGTCTACACCAAGAACTTCAAGATCGGCGACGGGCTCTGGAAGCAGAGGGCGAAGGCGCTGATTGTGAACTGGATCCCTCACTGCATCGACCAGATCAACCGCACGGATCTGACGCAAGGCGCGGGCGGGATCGACAACTTTGTTGAAGCGGCCAAGGCCCTGCGCGGCGAGCCGCACGGCAGCCACAAAGGCTTCGTCTTCTCCAACGCCTGGGTGCATCAGACCGTAGAGAGCATGAGCATCGCGCTCATGATCGATCCGCAGGGCGATCAGGAAATCATCAAGGCCCACGAGAAGATGAGGGCCACGCTCGACGACTGGATTCCCAAGATCCTGGCGGCGCAGGAACCGGACGGGTATCTTCAGACGGCTTTCACTTGCGGGCGGAGGGTGGGGAACCGGGGCCGTGTGGAAGAAGGGCCGTTCAACCGCTGGGAGCGGCGCGACGACCACGAGGGGTACGTCGCGGGTTATTTTCTGGAGTCGGCCATCAATCACTACCTGATGACCGGCAAGAAGGACGCCAGGCTCTACAACGCGGCCAAGAAACTGGCCGATTGCTGGTGCGCCAACATCGGTCCGGCTCCCAAGAAGGCGTGGTACGACGGCCACCAGGAGATGGAGCAGGCGTTGGTGCGTTTCGGCCGGTTCGTAAACGACATGGAGGGCGGCGGCAAGGGCGACAAGTACATTCAACTCGCCAAGTTCTTGCTGGACTGCCGGTACACCGCCTCGACCAGCGACCGGGAACGGCGGGAATACGACCAGGCCCACCTGCCGGTACAGCAGCAATACGAGGCTGTGGGGCATGCCGTGCGGGCGATGTACAGCTACTCGGGGATGGCCGATGTCGCCGTCGAGACGCACGATCCGGACTACCAGAGCGCCGTCAAGTCGCTTTGGGACAACATGGTCAACAAGAAGTACTACGTCACGGGAGGAGTGGGCAGCGGCGAAACCGCGGAAGGTTTCGGCCCGAATTACTCTCTCAGGAACCGCGCCTACTGCGAGTCCTGCTCCAGTTGCGGCGCGATCTTCTTCCAGTGGAAGCTGAACCTGGCCTACCACGACGCCAGGTACGCGGACCTCTACGAAGAGACGATGTACAACGCGCTCTTGGGCTCGGTCGATCTGGATGGCAAGAACTTCTGTTACACCAACGCGCTGGAAGAGAGCGCGCCGCGCACGCCGTGGCACAACTGCCCCTGCTGCGTGGGCAACATCCCGCGCACGCTGCTGATGTTGCCGACCTGGGTTTACGCCAAGAGGGCCGACGGAGTCTACGTCAACCTGTTCATCGGAAGCACGATCACCGTGGAGAACGTGGCCGGCACCGACGTGGAGATGGTGCAGGCCACGGACTATCCTTGGAGCGGCAAGGTCTCGATCACGGTCAATCCCAAGGTCCAGAAGAATTTCAGCGTGAGGATCCGCGTGCCCAATCGCGATGTGAGCAGCCTGTACACGGGCACTCCCGACGCGGACGGGGTGACTTCAATCGCGGTGAACGGCTCCGCGGTGAAGCCCGCGATTGAGAGAGGCTATGCGGTCATCACCCGCGCCTGGAAGGCGGGAGACAGGATCGACCTCGTGCTGCCCATGAGGGTGCAACGTGTGAAGGCCAGCGACAAGATCGAGGCCGACCGCGGCCGGGTGGCCCTGCGATACGGGCCGCTGATCTACAACATCGAGCAGGTCGACCAGGATATCACCAAGGCGCTGGCTCCCGGCTCCGCTCTGACCGCCGAATGGCGGAAGGACCTACTCGGGGGAGTGATGGCGATCAAGGGCACGTTTGCGGATGGGAGCCCGATGCTTGCGATTCCGAACTACGCGCGGCTCAATCGCGAGCGCAGCGCGGCAGCGACAGCGGTCACCGGCGCCGACGGCGCGGTCCGTCCTACGGGCGGTCCACCGACCTCGATCGTTTGGATAAAGGAAGCTTAACGGGCGAGCGCCCTTTACAAATCTTTACAGCCGGCGTCGGGCTGCGATCCGTCCCTACACCCTGATGCAGACTCGACAGGTGAGCCGTGTTCTTGCTGTGATCGACGACGCGGAGCTTCGAGCATCACTCGGTGTGACGCTCCCCCACGAGGAATTCACCATCGAATTCGAGCAGGACGGCTTGGTGGGGCTGAATCGCGCGCTCGATGAGCCCTTCGACGTGGTCGTGGCCGAAGCGGCTTTGCCGGGATTCGATGGTTTTGAGCTTGTGCGGCAACTCCGCAAGGAGTCTCCGGTGCCTGTGCTCTTGCTCGCGGCGGAGGACGACGCATCGGACGCAATCCGGGGGCTGAGACTGGGAGCGGACGACTGCCTCGGAACGCACGTCAGCCCAGAGGAGTTGCTGGCGCGTCTCCGCGCGGTCCGGCGACGATTTGCGTCTCCACTGCAACGGGCTGCGGAATCGTTGAGGGTCGGAGAACTGAGCCTGATACCCGGGGCGCGGAAGGCCTGCCTGGGCGTCAGTGAACTGCGGCTGACCGTCACCGAGTGCAAGATCCTGGAGCAGCTCATGCGCGCCGCCGGGCGACCCGTCTCCCGCGATCAATTATGCCTCCTGCTCTACAAGCGGCCCGCGCTACCCAGCGACAGGTCGATCGATACTCACATTGCCCGGATCCGCCACAAGATGGGGGCGGAGGGCAACATGATTCTGAGCGTCCGAGGGACTGGCTACCAATTGCGGATCCCTACGCCGCAAGAGGGCAACCCGTCGGGCGCGGCCGTAACAATACTTCACAAAACCACCGCAACCCCCGGCGGCGAGCACATCGTCCAGTAACCACCAGGAGTTCACGACAACAGATGAGGCTCGCTATTCTCGGTGTGTTGGCGGCCGTCTCCGCGACGCTTCCGCTGGCAGCGCAGTGTTGGGACAAGCCGGTTGAGAAGTGGACCGAGGCCGACGCAAGACGCGTACTGGCAGACTCGCCGTGGGCCAGGGCCTCCGTCCCCAGCCTGCAGGAAGCAGTCATCATGCCTGCCCTGACGGCGGGAGATCTGCCATTTCCCTTGTCCAAGCTCACGATACGATGGGAGAGCGCCAAGCCCATCGTGCACGCGCGCCGCATGAGCGGCTCAACGCCACTAGCGCAAGACGACGGTTGTCACTACCAAGTCTCCATCGCCGGGTTCCGTATCGATCGCCAGAGGGCGGAATCGGTGCTCGGCGAGGCCGAAGCCACGCTCCAGTATTGCAGCCACGACCCCGTTAAGGCAGCATCGGTGCGCGTGGTGCGCGACCTGGACGACACTCCACTTGTAGTCTTTCAGTTTCCGAAAACGGAAGCCGTCCGCGAGCCTGGTGTCTTCCGGATTCTCCCGTTCGGTGCCAGGATTCGCTCCAACGAGTTCCACTTCACGGCCCGCGTGGGGCCCGTAACAATGAAGCAGAAGTTCGACTTGCGTGACATGATCTTCCTCAGGGAGCTCGCCCTCTAGGTTTCGTCACAATTCTTCACAAAACCACGGGAACGCGAGTGGGTGCAGCGGCGTCCCCACGGGTCTACGGGTCTGTCTCATGAGGTTTGGTTTGCTTGCAGTCGCGTTGTCTGCCGCCACAGGCGTGTTCGGCCAAAGCATCATCGAGTCCCATTCCGTCCGTCCGGTGATCGGCACCGGACTGAGAGGCGATGGAAAAGCCGCCGTCAACGCTCTCCTTAACGGTCCGTACGGTCTGGCGGAGGACAGCGAGGGCAACATCTACATTTCGGAGTCACGCGCGGGTCTGATCCGGCGGGTGCGTCCCGACGGAACGATCGAGAGATTCGCCGGCACCGGGCGTATCGGGAGGACCATCGAGGAGCTGCCGGCATCGGAGGCGGACCTGCTCGGCCCGACGACGCTGCTGGTCGACCGCGACGGCGGTCTCCTCTTCGCCGATCCGGGGGCATGCGTCATTCGCAAGGTACACACCGATGGAAGGATCCGCAATCTGGCCGGCAAAGGCAGTTGCGGGACTTCCGGCGGCGGACCCATGGGGGGAAGCGCAAACCCGACCGCGACGCGGCGCGCGCTAGAGTCGGACCTGGGCTCGGTCAGCGGGATGGTCCTGGACGATTCGGGCCGTCTCGTGTTCAGCGATGAGACGTACCACGTTGTGCGGAGGCTGGACACCGACGGTTTCGTCCGGACGCTGGCCGGGTTGGGAACCGCAGGGTTCGGCGGCGACGACGACGATGCGACCGATGCCTTGCTGCGCTCGCCGCGGGGCCTCGCCTACGACGATGCGGGCAACCTGTACGTGGCCGACGGCGCAAATTGCCGGATCCGCCGCATCGACAGCGAAGGAGTCATTACGACCGTTGCGGGGACCGGCACTTGCGCCACGGCTTCGACAACGTTCGTTGGCGGCTGGGCAAACCGCGTCTCGATAGGAACACTCACGGGGCTTGCATACCAGAGGGATTCCAACTCGCTGCTGGTCGCCTCTCCCGGCCAGGCGCGCCTGCTGAAGATGGATCTGGCTTCCGGGCGCATCACCAGCATTCTCGGGGATGGGCGGCGCAGGGCGGTGGTGACCACGCTGCCGCAGGAATACAGCCTCGATCAGCCCAACGCCGTGCTCATCTCCAGCCGGGCGGGGATACTGGTGGCCGACACCAGTTCCTTCGCTGTCGTCCAACTAAAGGACGGGCAAGCAACCTCGTTCGCGGGCATCTGGCCTCAACTGGACAGCTACCCGTCTGCTGCATCGGCGCCGCTGCTGCGGCCCAAGGGTCTCTGCATCGCTCCGGACGGCTCATTGGTGGCGGTGGACGCGGGGGCAGAACGGGTTCTTTCTTACAGCCGCCCGGATTCGCTCCATGCGCTTGCCGGACTGCGGTCCCCGACCGGCTACTCCTCGGGGGACGGAGGCCCTGCAACTCAGGCGCAGATCGCCGATCCCGACCGTGTGGCTTGTGCGCCGGGCGGCGAAATCTACCTGACGCAGGGCAACCGCATCCGTATGATCGACCGCCAGGGGGTAATCAGCACGTATCTGAGCACGGTGCGCACCGACAGCGGCGCCAACTCGCTGCGCGATCCCACGGGTCTGGCCATCGATTCCCAGGGACGCATGGTGATATCGGAAGCGGCGGCGCACCGCGTGATTCGCTACGATCCGGCCACGAAAGGAGCCACCGTCATCGCCGGAACCGGCACCGCGGGATTCAGCGGCGACGGCGGCTCGGCGACCGACGCCCTGCTGAATTCGCCCGGCGATGTCGCCATTGACTCGAAGGGCAACGTGCTGATCGCGGACCGCGGCAACAACCGTATCCGGCGCATTTCCCCCGGGGGAACAATTCAGACCATCGCCGGTTCCGGAGGCGCGTTCAGCTACATGGACACCTCAGGTGAACTGGCCACCGATGTCGGACTCGACACGATCGAGGGCCTGGCGGTCGACGCTCAGGACAACCTGTACATCGCGGAATACCAACGCGTCAGCGTAATCAACAGCGCAGGCCGCATTCAGGTGATCAGTGGCCTGGTCGGCCAAGACGACAACGGCTCCAAGTCTTACATCGACGGACCGCTGAACGGATGCGACGGAATGGCTGTCGACAGCGACGGCCGGCTCTATTTCTCCGTACGCGATGACGGGCAGGTGAAGGTGGTCGAACCCAGGAGCCTCAGCCAGGGAGTGGCCGTCAGCCACACAGCCTTCGGCGGTTTCTCCGCGGTGGCGCCCGGGACCTGGTTGGAGATCTACGCCAGCGACCTCGCCCGCACGTCCCGTTCGTGGTCCTGGGAGGATTTCGAGGGCGGCATCGCGCCCACGGCTTTGGACGGTGTCCGGGTGCTCATCGGCGGCCAGGAGGCATATGTCTCCTACGTCAGCAGCAGCCAGGTGAACGCTCAGGCGCCGGATGGCATCGGCACCGGCCGGCAGCAGGTCACGGTGATGGATGGAAGCAGAACGGCGGGCGTCTTCAATGTCGACGTGAACGCGACGCAGCCCGGGCTGTTCGCCCCCGCGCAGCTCAAGATCGGCGGGAAGCAGTATGTCGCCGCGTTCATTGAAGGAGGATTGACATACGCCGCACCGTCCGGAGCTGTGGCGGGAGCGGCGTCGCGTCCGGCCCGGCCCGGCGAGACGATCGTGTTCTACGGCATCGGGTTCGGCCCGGTGACGCCGCGCACCGGCGCCGGTCGCGTCGTGACTCAACTGAACACACTGGACCTTCCCGTCCAGTTCTATTTGGGCCAAACCCCGGCCGCGCATTCCTACGCCGGGCTGGTGGGCATTGGACTCTACCAGTTCAACGTGGAGGTCCCGAGCGGTATTTCGGGCGAGGCGGTTCCCCTTTCCTTCACGCTCGGGGGAACCCCAGGAGAACAAACGCTCTATGTCGCGATTCAGGAGTGAGATTTACGGCGCCGCGCCACTGGCGCTGATCTGCCTACTCGCGTTTGGCGCGCTCGTCTCGGGGCAGGAGTACTCGGGATCACTCTCGGTCGTCGTTTCCGATCCCAGCGGCGCGCTGGTGCCGGGCGCGCGCCTGGTGCTGGCTGACTTGAGCTGGGGGGCGATTTACCAGGGTGAGACTTCCGTTGCGGGCATCGCAACGTTCGATTCGCTGCGCCCCGGCGACTACTCTCTGGAGGTTGTGAAGGCCGGCTTTGACCGTGTGCGCATCGAGCGCATCAGCGTTGGGGTTCGAGACAGACAGTCGCTGCACCTGGAACTGAAAGTCGCCGGCGCGCAGTCTTCCATTACCGTGACCGCCACGGCGCAGGGTGTCGTCACCGACGCTTCCCAAGGGATCTCCGTCGACCACGACTATATCGAGCACATACCCATCAATGGCCGTGGCACGGAGGGACTGATCCTGATGACGCCGGGCATCACGAGCGCCGGCAAAGGCGGGCCGGGCGGAGGTTTCAACGCGAACGGCCTGCGCTCAAACACCAACTATTACACGATGGACGGCCTGAGCCTGAATTCGCCGATGGGCGGCGGAGGCGGCGGGGCACCCGAGATGGTCTCGCTGGACGCTCTTCAGGAGGTGCGTGTCCAGACCTCCCCCTTCGCGCCGGAATTCGGGCGCTCGCCCGGCGCGCAAGTCAGCATGACAAGCCGCGGTGGTACGGGTGAGTTTCACGGCTCGCTGTTCTACTACTTCCGCAACGCGCGCCTGAACGCCAACGACTGGTTCGCGAACGCCTCCGGCTACTCGCGGCCCCCCATGCGCCAGAACCGCCCCGGCGGCTCTTTCGGTGGGCCCCTGGTCAAGAACAGGACATTCTTCTTCGCTTCCTACGAAGCCTTGCGGCTGGATGCGCCGGCGACGGTGATTGCCAGCGTGCCGGATCTCCGATCACGGCGCAGCGTTGCGGCCGAACTGCGGCCCTACCTCAACGCGTTTCCCATTCCGAACGGAGCAAGCCTCGACGATGGGGCGGCCGAGTTCCGCGCCGTGGTGCTCAATCCATCCAGTTCGGATTCGGGAAGTCTCCGCCTGGACCACATGTGGAGCCCCAAGATCACGCTGTTTGCCCGGTACGGATATTCCCCGTCCGCCAGCGTGTCGCGGGCGACCGAGATGGTCTCCGCCAATATGCTGAGCCGGCGCAGCGGGAGGTCGCACACCTTCACGCTCGGCGGCACCAAGACGTCTTCCCCGACCAAGCTGCAGGACCTACGCCTCAATTTCTCCGAATCGGATTCCGGAGGCTATTCCTTGATGGACGACTTCGGTGGGGCGGTACCGTTGACCGAGGCCCAGGTCTTCCCTAAAGAAGTCGCCGCCGGGAGCGGCAGTTTCAGCCTGTCAATACTTGGCGTTGGGGGATACTCGCTCGGGTCGCGCACGCGGAACCAGCAGAGGCAGTTCAACCTGGTCTACAGCATCACCGGCACATCGCCCACGCACACGGGCAAAGCCGGGTTGGATTACCGCCGCGTCATGCCCACCAACTACAACCGCATCTACAGCCTGGGCTACACGTTCAACGGTCTGGCCGGTGGCGACGGGGCCCTGTCCAGCGGCGTGGCGACCAATGCGCAGATCAGCTCCAGCCTGGAGTGGGTCTATCCCGTCTACACCAACTTCTCCGCTTACGCGCAGGATACCTACCGCGCCACCGAGCGTACCACGCTTACCTACGGGCTTCGCTGGGATGTCAATCCCGCCCCCAGCGTTCGGAAAGGGCCCAAGCCGCTGGTGGCGAACGGATCGACGGTGAGTCAGGACCAGCCGCTTTACGACACGCGCTGGCTGGACATCGCGCCGCGCCTGGGGCTGGCGTATCAGATGGACACCACCGAGAACCGCGAGATGATGTTCCGCGCGGGAATAGGGCTGTTCTATGACGTCGGTTACGGAATGTCCGCGGCCGCATTCAGCGGGGCGCCGTACTCAAACGACCGCACCATCACGCTGGCGACCTTTCCGCTCTCCTCTTCCTACACGGCGCCGCCGGTGATGCCGCCCGAGGAACCTTACGGACGGGTCACGGGCGCCTCCTCGGATTTGAAGTCGCCTATCGTCATCCAGTGGAATGCCGCGATCGAACGCTACTTCGGGCCGGCGCAGATGCTCAGCGTGGGCTACACCGGGACCCAAGGCCGGCGGCTGCTGCGGACTGAATCGCAGCCCTCCTTCGGGGACACCTACGAGATGGCGCAGGTCGTCACCAACGGGGCCGAGTCGGACTACCACGGGCTGCAAGTGCAGTTCCGCCGGCGGTTTGGGGCCAGGCTCCAGACGCAGGTAGGATACACTTGGGCGCATTCCATCGACAGTTCCTCAAACGAGATGGGCTTCGGTGGATTCGGCTCGCTATTCAGCTCGGGGCAACGAGGCTCCTCCGACTACGACATCCGCCATAACCTGAACGTGTCCGGCAGCTACCGGATCTACTCGCGGCCGCGAGGCCTCCTGGGGACACTGGTGGGCGACTGGTATGTTGACTGGTTGGTTGCCGCACGGACCGGGACGCCGTTCGACGTCCAAGGCGTCAGCACCAGCACGTCTAGCAAGACGACGGCAACCCGCAATTTCCGCGGCGGCGTGTTCGCGCAAGTGCGGCCAAACTACACGGGTGCGCCGCTGTGGATCTCAGACCCCAACGCACCGGGGGGGCGCCGCCTCAACCCGGAGGCGTTTGAGATCCCCGACGGGTACAAGCAGGGCAACCTGGGACGGAACGTCCTGCGCGGTTTCGGCACGTTCCAGGCCGACATTTCGCTCAGGCGGCAGTTCGTGATCTCCGACACCTGGCGCCTCAATCTTTCGGCGCAAGCCTACAACGCGTTCAACAATCCCAACTTCGCCAACCCGTCCATGAACGAAGGCGCCAACCTGGCGAGCCCGAATTTCGGCGTCATGACCCGGATGGTGAACCAGTCGTTCGGGGGAGGTGGGGGATCGCTCTACCAGTCCGGGGGGCCGAGGTCCGTCGAACTAGTGCTGCGGCTCCAGTTTTGACGCCGCCAGACCGCTTTACAAACCTTTACCTGCCGGCGGCAACCCATTTCCTCCAGGCCGCGTTGTTACTTACAAGGAGGAAGATATGCGGCGAATGACTCACAAGACGGGCAGCCTGCTGCTGGCAGCGATGCTCAGCTTGCCGCTCGCCGGCTCGCAGGTCCAGAAGAAGAGAGCCATGGGCGGCCCGCCGCGCGACCAAGCGACGGAAGTGCAAATGCGGGTCGACTCCCTGGCCAGGATGCTCGACCTCACCGACGCCCAGAAATCGGCCGCCACAGCTTTTCTTACACAAGCACAGGCCGCCAGCGAAAGCATCGAGTCCAACTTACGGGAAGCGAGACAATCTCTAGCTGACGCAATCAAGCAGAACAACACAACGGCAATCGATGCACTGTCGGTCACGATCGGCGTTCTGACCGGTCAGTTGACAGCGATCGACGGCAAAGCCCAGGCGGCTCTGTACGCCACCCTGACGGCTGACCAGCAGGCGAAGTATGACATGATGCCACGCGGGGGCCCTGGCGGCCCCGGTGGCCGCATGGGACCCGGGGGCTTCGGCCCTCCGCCGGGCGCGGGTCCCGGAAACTAGCAGCGGCGGCTGCGATCAGACCGGATCGGACATGACACGACGCTCCTTCCCTTCTCTGTCCGATCGGGGCACGAGGACGGCAGGCATCCCCGCACTGCCGTCCCCGTGCATCAGTAACCCTTCTGCAGACGATGTCGTCTGGACTGAGTAAGGGTAATTGTGATTAGTGATGCAATCACGCGTGTAGCGGGATCTTACCGCGACTCTTGCGGATACATGATTAAGGAGGGTCAACTCTATAAGCGTATCGTAACTGAACGCGGGCGCGACAGTTACGCGGCGTTCATGAAATCTGGTTTATATGGAGAATTAGTAAGTCGCGAACTACTGGTCGCTCATTATGAAGAGGATGCGGCAGGAGCAGAGGCGGAGGCAGCCCATGTTCTTGTGCCGGAGCAAATCCCCTTCATCACCTACCCATACGAATGGTCGTTCGACCAACTCCGGGACGCCGCCCTGCTGACATTGGAGGTACAAAGCAGGGCTCTGGCGCACGGGCTGACGCTGAAGGACGCGTCGGCATACAACGTGCAGTTTCGCGGCGCAACCCCGGTCTTCATTGACACCCTTTCATTTGAGCGCGATTCAGGGGGACCCTGGCGCGCCTACGAGCAGTTCTGCCGGCACTTTCTAGGACCGTTGCTGTTGATGCGCTTTGGTCTTGCTGACGCGGCTCGTTACCTGAAAGCCGACCTGGACGGTTTCGACGTAGGCAGTGTTTCGCGGTTGCTGCCGATGCGGTCGTATCTGAAGCCTGGGGTAGTTCTTCACATCCACCTGCACGGGCGGGCGGCGCGCGCTCAAACTTCTGCGGACGTGCCGCGACCCGGGGGGAGAGTAGCTGTCGGGCGCATCGTTGCTTCCTTGCGCCGGACCATTGAACGGCTCCCGGCTCCCCGCTTCGGCGGCGAGTGGTCGGACTACTATGCGGAGAGACGCTTCTATCCCCCCGGCGCGCTGGAGTCGAAGCGCAAGGCAGTGCGCGAGCTGACTGGCGAGGTGCGGCCGGGATTGGTGTTCGACCTGGGGGCGAACACGGGGTTGTTCGCTAGGGAAGCGGCGGACTTGGGAGCCCTGTGCATCGCACTTGAAGGCGATCCCGCCTGCGTGAATCGTCTCTACCTGGAGGAGCGCGGCCAACCGCAGCAGAGGATTCTGCCGTTGGTGATGGACCTGGCAAATCCCAGCCCGGCCCTCGGGTTCGATTTGCGATCGACGATGAGCCTGTTCGACCGGCCCCGCGCGGACCTGGTGCTGTGCCTGGCGCTGCTGCATCACCTCCGCGTTCGAGGCAATCTGCCTTTCACGCTGATCGCGGCGTTTCTGGCTAGACTCGGCCGCTGGGCACTGGTCGAATATGTCCCCTTCACGGATCCGGCGGTGCGGACATTGACCAGCCGGGTGAACGATTTCGCGGATTACACTCTTCCCGGTTTCTTCGACGCCTTCCTGGGAAGCTACCACCTGCGGGCCACCAGGCCAATCCAGGGGACGGACCGGGTCCTGTATCTTTTTGAGGCGCGCTCGTGTGCGACCTGAACGACTGGCGGGTGCGTGCTTTCGTCGCAAGCTGCCTGATTGTTGTCCCCTTTCTAAGGTTCGTGGTTCGGAAACAGTACGGTTTTCTCCACCCGGAAGTGCTCGCGGCCGTGCTTCTGCTCGTCTTGGTGTGCGCTCTTCTGTCGCTGTTTCGCGGAGTTGCATTTCAGCTTCTAATCGCCTTCCTGGCAACGGTGATGGCGACCTATCCGGCTCTTCAGTTGGCCGGATATCCGGCTTTCCTGCCACCCTGGCTGTGCGCAGTTCTGACCTTCTCGTTGACGCTGCTGGCGGCGCGGGCGATGCGCGAGAAGTTCATCCCTGTGCTGGCGGTCTTTGCGTGGTCGGGTTTGCTGGCAGACGCGGCCCTGGCAGTCAAGAGGACGTCGGTGACCGCAGAGGTGCGGGATGCCGCAGCCAAGGGGCACGTGCTGTGGCTGATTCTGGACGAACAGGTCGGCCTGGAGGGCTTTCCCGGTGGCTTCCCCGAGTGCGTCCGGGCCAGAAACAGGTTTCAAGCCGTGCTCGACCGGCACGGTTTCACGACGTTCCCGGGGGCATACAGCAACTACCCGACGACTGTCGACTCAGTCGCCAGCATTTTGAACGGCAGACTGGCACGCCGGCCGGGGGAACTGATGCCCAGGGCCGGCTCGGGCCACATGCGTCACTACGCGATACGCGAGAATCGCCTGTTTTCGCACTACCTCGAGCGGGGCTACCGGGTGATGGCATGGCAGCACGGCGCCATCCGCATCTGTGGCCAATCTTCCCCAGGGATAGAGTGCAAAGACTATGACGAGCAGATCAAATGGCTGCCCAGTGCTCCAGCACGATGGCCCGAACGATTCCGCTGGTTGGTAGGCTCGTATCAGTCTACAGACCCCTTGCTCGTGGCGGTGAAGGGCTTCTTTCCTTTCCGTTTTGGAATCAAGCTGTCGGGGCCGCTGTGTCTGGAGGGCCTGTGGCCGCAAGAGTTGGTTTCCCGCATACGAAGTGAGCCTCACAAGACCTTGTTCTTCGCCCACCTGTTGACCCCACATTCCCCCTACCTGTTGCGGGAAGACGGGTCCATCCGGCCCATGGCGGAATGGGCTGAAGACAGGGCGGACCACCTGCTCAGCGAGGCGGTTTACCGTGACACCTACTGCCGGTACTGCGAGCAATCGGGCTTTGTGGCCAGCCAGGTCGACCGCCTGCTATTGCAGCTTGACGAAAGCGAATTGTTGGACAGCATGACGGTGGTAATCCACGGCGACCACGGGACGAGAATCCTGCTGGCCACGGGCCGGGGCGGCGGAAGCAGAGGTTCCGTGTCGCCCGCTCTTCTGGACTTCGTTGGTGAGCCGGGCGGCCGTGGTTTGATTGACCGCTTCTCGACGCTACTGGCGATCAAGCGCCCTGGGGTCAGGCTGCCGGCCACCGTCAACGAGAGACACAGTGTCCTGACACTTCTGTCGAGAGTCGTCTTCAAGCGGGAGCCCGAGGACGGCGCTGAGCGCGCCGACAAGGTTTACCTGACGGACGCCCGCGAACAGTTTCACTCTGTCGACATTCAGAACGATTGGAGGTAAGGGTCCATGATCCATCCCATTCCCGCATATCTAGACCCGACATCAGGGAGCATCGCCTTCCAGGTCGCCATTTCCAGCCTGCTGGCGGTGGCGGCTGCCTTCCGCCTGTACTGGGACAAGGTGAAGCACGTTATCCATTGGAAGCGCACATCAGAGGTGGGAAGAGAGCCGCGGGGCGGGCAGGCGAGCCACCGGCCTTCTTCTACGGACTGACCGCTGCGCCCAGCGCCTGGTCCAGTTCGATCTCGAGGCGGCGGTAATCGTGAAGCCGGCTAAGCTGGCTCTGCCGTTGAGCGAGCAGCCGCGCCTCGGCGGCCAGACGCCGTTCCTGATCGGCCTGTCCCACCGCGATGGCTCGCTCGGCCTGCTCTACTGCCTGAGCGAACACCGGTTCCACATTCTCCCTGAGATACTCCAATTCGCGCGACCGGGCCCGAAGCCGTTCCAATAGCTCCTCGACTTCGAGACCGATGCGAGTCCGCTCAGCCTCGACTTCCGTGCGGCACTGGTCCAACTCGGCCTTCGGTCCCTGGAGCAGGGCGCTCGTCCACTTGAAAACCGGGAGGTCAATTCCAACGCGTACGCCCCAGGTGTTGAGATTGCCGGGCCCGCCCAGTTCGCGGCTCACCTGCGCGAACGACAGCCAGGGGTATCGCTCCTGCTTGCGCATATCCAGCGCCGCGCCCGCCTGGGTGCAGCGCGCCGCGAGCGCGGCGAGCTCGGGCCGCCGCGCGAGGGCCGTTTCAGTCAGTTCTACGGCGTCGTACTGGCGAGGAGCGAAACGGAGTAGCTCTTCGTCAGCCTGGATTGAGACATCCTCCGATCGGGGAAGGCCCAGTTCCCTCGCCAGACGCGCCGACGCGAGGCGCCGGTCGAGGCGAGCCCTCGCCACGAGGGCGCGGGCTTCGGCGAGTTCAAGTTCGGCCGTGCTCTGGTCGAGCGCAGTCTTGACGCCTGAGGCCACCTGAGCGGCAAGGAATTCGACGATCCGCTCGTGGATTCGCACGGAGGCTTCGGCCAGCCTGATCTGCTCGTCCAGGAACACCACGTCCATGTGCAGCAGGCGCACCTGAGTGGCGAGCTGCTGTTCGCCCAGCGCGATCCGGGCGGCGGCTTCCGAGACTTTTCCCTGCGCCGACTCGCCCTTGAGGCTCCGCTCTCCCGGACGGGGCGGGCTCCAGCGCAGCGACACGCTGTAGTTCTGGCTCCAGATCCTGCCCGAATCGTCGTCGAAGTCGAACCGGCCCGTACGGATCTCCGGGTCGGGCAGGATCTTGGCGGCGGCGACGCCCCCTTCCTCAACGGCCTTCGCACGGTGCAGGACCAACAGGCGCGGGCTCCTCCGCAGGGCGAGATCGACCGCCTCCGACGCCGAGATTCCATCGGCCAGATTCACGTCGGCGGCGGCCAGTGCGCAGGCGCCGGCGACGGGAAGGGCATACCGGAACAGAGAATTCATCGAGAGACCTCCAGGTGCGTCCAGAGCGGCGTATCCTGCTGGCGATCGAAAATGACCGTCACAAGCTCGCCGCCCGCCGAGCGGCATAGCCCCTCCGGCTTCAACCCGGGGAAGGGCGCCAGCGGCGCGGCTCCCATCACCTGTTTGGACGCAGTCACCCGGAACAGCGAGCCGCCAGCCTCGTTCGTCGCGGCGACGAGCAGCGAACCATCGCCGAGCGAGAGGAGTTCGGAAATTCCCGCAGGCCGTCCTCCAACGGGCAGAGAAACCTTGCCCCAGAGCGAGAGCTGGGCATCCCGCAGGGAGCCCGCCAACAGCCGCTCGGGGCGGCCGAGACGCCAGATCTGCGCGCGACCGCTGGGATCGAGGGGCGCCTTCAGCCCGATCAACAGAGCGCCATCCTGCCAGGCCAGCCCTTCGATTTCGAGAAGAGGTCCACCACCGCGTGGGTCTCGCTCCAGGCCCAGGGAAGCGAGGAAGCCGGGATCGCTCCGGCCGCTTCTGGCAAGCAGGTCGTAGAAGAAGACGTGGTTAACCGCCACGAGCGCGCCGCCGTCCAACTGCGCCTGGATGAAGATGGTGCGCGCCGGCCGCCTCCTTCCCTTCCGGTTTTCCGATTGCGACGCGATGACGTAAATCGTTCCGTCGGGCGCGGCGGTGATCGCTTCCAAGTCGTTGACCGCGTCCACGCCTCGGATAGGGATTGGCTGCGGCTCGACGATGCCGTCTCTGGTGATGGCGAAAAGCCAAGGGGCGTTATCGTTCTCTTCTTCCTGTCCGGTGTCGTCGCTGACCGCCAGGTAGCGATCGAGCGCCCCCACCCACACAATGCCGGAAGGTTCGAAACGGCTCCTGTGGAGCAGGGCGGGCGGGACGATAAGCGGCTTGAGTCTGCCCGCACCGGTGGGACCAGCCCCCCGAGCAGCCACCCGCCTTCCGAACACCCAAGCCTCGTTCTTGGACAGGAAACTCAAGTCGACTGCCTGGCCAGGGTCGAGGGCGCTGGCGGGGTCGAGTTGCACGAAGATCTGCCTGCCCCACCGAGGCCGGTTTGGGGAAGGCCAGAAGCGAGCGGGGATCTCGGAGACGAAGGCGGCTACCGAGGTCACGGTCCCATACACGCGCTCCCCGTGGTTGGTGCGCGGCCGGATTTCCGCCACGTCGCCGACGGCTACGTTGTAGCCACGGTCCTCCTCGACGTAGGCGGTAACGTGGCGGGCTTCCTCGACGAGGGCAAGCGCGGGAGAGCCCGGGGTTAGGACGGCCCCCGGCCTGGCGAGGATGGCTGTCACGCGCGCGTCCACCGGAGAGGTCAACTGGAAAGCGCTGAGACGCTTCCTGAGCAAAGCCAGTTGGTCGAGTTGCCTGCTGACGCGAAGCTCCAGCGGCCGGACCTGTTCGCGGCGCGCGTCGCCTCCCGTTGCGCCCGCGTGACGCAAGCGCCACTCGGCCAGCCGCTCGCGCGCCGCCTCCTCACGCCGGCTGAGGCCGTCAATCCGGCCGGGCCAGGCCGCAACGCTCTCGGCAAGAGGCGCCACCTGGGCTTCGAGTTCCGCCAGACGCCGGGCGTCGGCGAGACGCCGGGCGACAAGATCACGCTGGCGGGCAATCTCCTCGCGCAAACCTTCCAGCTCCGCTCTGTCTCTCTCATAGGCGGCTTGAGCCGACTGAACCGCGACCTGCGCGTCCTCCACCTCCGACTGAAACGCTCTCTCCGTCTGGAGTCCGCTCAATTGCAGGGCCCGGTCTTCGGCGGGAACCATCGCCTCCAGTTCCCTGAGCTGTGCCTCGGCGACGGCGACTTCGCGTTCCAGCGTGCCGGAGTCGAGTCGCGCCAGAACCTGGCCGCGCGAGACGCGCTGGCCGACAGCGACCTCGACCGATTCCAGCCGGCCGGTTTCCAGGGCAGAGACGTTGAACTCCCTCACTTCGGCCATGCCGCTGGCCTGGCCGGCGCCTGCCGACTGCCGGTGCAACCAGTACGCCGCGCCGGCAGCGAGGACCCAGATCACAAGCGGAACGGCGCGACGCGTGGCACGGCGAATCGAATGCACTCCAGTCAACTCCTTCCTCGGGAGCGGCTACACATCCACTTGCGTCTCCTGCATCAGAAGGGACAGGTTCGTCAGTCCCTCCACCTGCATCAAATCCCGTGCCAGCCGGTCACGGGACTCCTCGTGACGAAACCGGACCTGGTACGTATGTTCGGCCTCCTCTCCCTGGGCCACCTGCTGGAGGGACGCCAGAACAAACGTCGAGCAGTGCGTCCGGAGCATGCGGTCGACCAGAACCCGGCTGTCGCCGTCCAGGGGAAGGGTGAACCGGACCAGTCCGTCGAAGTGATTGCGAGCCCCGAACGCCGCCCAGTTCAAGTACAGCGCCACGAGACAGAAGATCGCCGTGCCGATCGCGCCGACCGCGTATGCTCTCACCCCCGCCGCGATGCCGGCGGCCAGGGCGGCGAAGACAAAGACCATGTCCCGAGGCTCCCGCAGATTCGTGCGGAAGCGGATGATGGCCAGCGTTCCCACGATGCCGATTCCCCAGACGAGGTTGTTGCCGATCGCCAGCATCAGCATGGAGGCGACGACGCCGCCCAGGACCAGGGCGTGAACGAAGGAGCGCGAATAGGAGAGGCCCCGATGCGTCCAGGAGTAGCAGGCGGCAACCAGATGCGCCAGCACAAATCCAACCAGTACGGACAACAGCGCCACGCGGAAATCGGTCACGCTGGTCCCTTCCAGCGAGTTCAGCAAGTCGTTCATCGGCGCATCCTCACACCCGCCGCCGGAATCGCCAGATCAAGTGCGCAGCCTGTCCGGTTCGCGCCGAGGGAAAGGGTGACAGCGGTACAGTACTTGGAGAAGCCCCGGCGCATCAACCCAAACGTCCGTACAAGATCCACGAGCCATACCGGAGCCGAATTCATGAACTTCAGCTCGAGGATGACCCGTGAGCCAGACTCGTCGGTCGAGTCCGTGCCGTCGTTGTTGCTCCAGCGGAAGGGTTCGCCCTTGAGCCCGTAGCGATCGCAGCGTTGATAGCGTAGGCGCCGGTCGAACGAAATCCGCACATAGCGGTCGATCCGGCTGATAAACGCCTGCCGCTCATATCGAACCAGCATCTTCGGCTCCGCGCGCATGATTCCCGCGAGCCCGAGAAAGTCCTCCAGCGCCGACCTCTGCTTGGCCGAAAGTGCCAGGGCCTCGCCGTCGAGCGGCAAGCGAAACAGCGCGGGCCAGATGTCTCGCGGAACCTCGAGCCAGGTCTTGCGGCTGACCTCGTTGAACCGGCGCTTGATTTCGAACTTCACCGGCCCCTCAGCATGGCGCCCATAGGTTCGCACCCTCAGCTTGAACCGGTTCGGAACCTCCGCTTCCTTGTCCCAATAGGTCTTGAAATCAACGTTGTCCAGGTACAGGGAGGTTATGGTGTAGAACTTCTCGTCCTCTCGGGCCGCGTACCGGTCCATATCGCAGTAGGGCCGAAGGAAGGACCGGATGGGTTCCATCAGGTCCGGAGGAATGACGTACTTGTACTCATAGCGCTGGAAGACTACACCGTTTGCGGCGGGCATGCGCTGCGCGAGAACGCTCATCGCATATTGACCGTTACGGTGTTTGCCCTGCGGCCGTCGACTTTGAGCACGATATCCACTTCTCCGCGGCCCGCAAGTTTCTTTGGCAAGGGTCCCACGTTCACCTGGTCCAGGCCGACAAACGAGCCTTGGGCGGCTGCGTACTCGACCGGCACTGACACGCCGTCGACCTTGACATCGACGGCCGCCAGGTCCAGGATGCCGCGGATGCCTGTCCCGAAGAGCAACAGGTACACCTTATCGGTAGCTGTGCCGAGGCTGATGGGCACGGATACAACCCGCTGCGAGGTAGAGTCGTACTGAAACACCGGCACGATCGTCTGCGCGCCGGCGGCATCCACGCGAACGGCCGCCATCAAGCCAATGCCCTGGCCGCTCGCGTTGGCGGAAAACAGGCCCGGAGCGAGCGAGTCAATCAGAATGTCTCCGGATGCGCCCATCGCGCCTTGCCCCCGGATCGAGACCCTGGCCCGGCCGGCCGCCGAGCCGGCGGGTATCTGGAAGTTCACCTGGCCGGGGGAGACGAAAAAGAGCGGTGCGGGGAGCGTTACACCGGCGCTGTCGGTGACCTCGACGGTCGTGTCCGCCAGCTTCGTGGGCAGAGGCACGGCGTCGGCGAGGGCCGTGCCCGGCGCCAAGTCCTGGCCGAAGGCGGCTGCGATGGCCTCCGGAGCGAGCGGCGCGGGCAGGTAACTGGCCGCGCTGACGATCCAATTGGCGTATGGCAGCGAGTTTGCCGCGCCCGGCGTAGCAGGCTTGAAGATGGACCACGTGTCCGTACCGTCCGTGGTGCGGCCGTAGGAGACATCTGGCTGCTGCTGCTTGAAGGCCACAGTATCGATGAGGGTGGCGCCGTCGGACTCATATAGCGAGATTTCCTCGCCGTCGGCATCCAGGTTCAGGTTTGTGTGCAGCAAGCCCTGATCCGTGTCGTTGTCGGCCCAGAACACGAGGAAGCCTTTCGCCGGGATGGTGACGCCCCTTGGAATCCTCCATTTCGTGGGGTGCTCGGGATTGTCGCTGAGGTACATCCCCCCCATGTCCACCGCGGCGGAGCCCGGGTTGTAGATCTCGAACCAGTCTTCGAAGGCGTCCGGCTCGTCCGGATCGGCGAGTGTCTTCTTGTTGTCGGCCATGAGCTCGTTGATTTTGAGCTGGCCGGTGCCTGAGGTCGGGGTGGCTCCCGTCTTGGGATTGGCGGACGCCGGGGTAGGTTGATCGGTGGCCAGCCAGCGGATGCCGGAATCGCCGATGCGGATCAGGGACTTGCCGGCCGCCAAGGCCGGGTACACGACCGAGTCAATCAGCGTCTGCTGGCCGCCCGACGTGTGGTACAGGTAGAGGGCGCCGCCGCCGGGTTGGAGCTTGAACCCGGCATGGTCGGTGCCCTCGCCAGTCTCCCCATCCAGCCAGAGGACCCGAAAGGCGCCGTCGGCGAGCCCTCCGGACGGCAGCGCCCACTTGGTCGGGTTGGAAGAGTCGTCCGTCAGATAGAGACCGGACAGGTTGACGGTACCCGGGCCGAGGTTGTGCAGCTCGATCCAGGGATCGCTATCCCCCGCACTGTCTTTGTAAGTTCCGGCGTTTGCGGGCACGACTTCGTTCAGGCGGACGTCGGCCGGCTGAGCGTAGCCGTCCAGGACCGGGCGAAGGTAGTTGTACCGGTCGCGCACGAACTGGGTGAGGCCGAGGATCGGATTCTGCGTCCCGCTGATCTGGCTGGTGAGCGACGTCTCAAACTGCTGATTCGTATAGAACTTGCGCGTGTCGGCGTAGACGTCTGGCCGTATGAGATCGGCCAGACGGTTGATCTGCGCCTGCATAGAGGTCACGTCGAAACCCTCGCGGAGCATGCGGGCCAGCATCCGGAGATATGTCCGCTTGTAGGCGTCCACTGCCCAAAGCTTCTCCATCAGCGGCCTGGGGCCACCCATCGATGGGCCGCTCCCCGCACCGCCCGAGCTGGAAGTTGGCAGATACAATGGACTGAGCGTGGCGGGGACCGTGATTCGCGGAGAACCGTCTCCGGTGGTGCCGAAAGTCTCGTTCAAGTCGGTGTGGATGTGGACGAACTGGCCGGTGTCCTGCCGGTGATATAGGAAGTACTCGGTCGCCGAGCCGACGTAGGAATCCAGGTTCACGAAGAGGATGTTGGTGGCAATGCCGTAGAGCATGTTCCTGACATCGCAGATGGGCTCGAGCTGGGCCGGGAGATCGGCCGTCGGCGTGTTGTTCAGGACATACGTGAAGTCGATGAGGTCCGACCAGTCGTTCGCGGTTTCGTTGGTCTTCTTCTCGTAGACCCGCTCGTAAGCAGCCGCGGACGTACCCAGGTAGGCCAGGGTGGCATTGGCTTCGCCGGCTTTGTAAAGGTTCCCGTCCTCGTTGTCGCCGAAGCGGTCCCTCATCATCGTCTTGTCGGGCTCTTCCACGGCGATGTACAGACCCCAGTACACGTCGTTGACGTACACCCGTACATGAACCGCCCGGTTGGCCGGGATGAACTTGCCCACGAAATCGCAAAACAGCTTCTCGCGAAGGAAGTCGGGTTGAAGGTCGCCGTTGTTCAGATTCAGTTTCTTCAGGCCCAGAAAAGTGGTGCCCGGCACAAACTCGTTGAAGTCAAGCTTGAACGACTTCTTGGTACCTGTACGGCGAAACGAGGCGTTGCCCTTGAAACGGGCCCCGATGGTGGGGAGGACAAGATCACCGTACGCCATCCGGGCGGAGAAATAAGGATCGTTGGGGTTGCTGCTGTGGGCCTGATAAAGCGTGTTGTACCAGTTTGCGTTATCGAAATAGAGACGTATTTCCTGAACTTTGCTGTCGTCAAAGAACGTGTCCGCTTTGTCGGCATGCGCAAGCCTGGCAGCCAGAAGCGTCACCAGCCCGATGACCACGATTCGCCACATGAGCCTCAGCACCTCGCGCACTATTTCAACTCGATGACAATTCTACGCGGAATGCGTCCGCTTGGAGTACGACTGGAAGCCTCCGTGGGTGTAAAGAAGTGTAAAGAGCGAGGCTGCGCTGTTCGCCATGGCGGGCCGGGGAGCGAGAATCGTAACGTATAGATGAGAACCTTGAAGCGGATCGGACGGCAGGGGATGCTCTCGTGGGTGGTCCTGGGGACCCTGCTGGCGGTGTGCGGGGTCCTCGGTGTCCTGCAATATCGCTGGATTGGCGAGGTCAGCCGCGCGGAGCGGGACCGCCTTCGTGCCAGCCTGCAAGCCAGCCTTCAGCGTCTGAGCCAGGATTTCAACCAGGAGATCGCAACCGAGGTTCGCGCATTCACGATCGTCGAGCCCTGGCCGGAGCTGAGCCAGAACGAGGCGGCCGCCGCCAGCCGCTACCAGCAGTGGCGAAGAACCACGCGCCGCGGCGGAATCTTCCGCCGGATCGCGATCATGGAGTCGCGAGGGGACACGGCCCTTCTGCGAGTTTTCGACCCGGAGAAGGGAGTCTTCCGAAGTACGGAGTGGCCCGAAGAGTGGCTCGGCCTGAGAAACCGTGCCGCGCCGGGCAGGGAAATGCCCTTCTGGCAGCAACGAGGCCGGTCCGGTGCCCCTCCCGCTCCGTTCCCGCTCACGATCGAGCTCCCTCTCCGCGGAACGCTCCCGGCACCCGGTCGAATGCCCGGCCCGTTCGAGCGAAGAGTCGTCGACCGCCTCATTTTGGAGCTGGAAGAGTCCTACATGCGGGACGTCATGTTGCCGGAGCTGCTCCAGCGCCATCTGGGCGGCGACGGAAACCTGAGTTACGAAGTTGCCGTTCTCACCAGAGGCCCTTTGCAGGAAGCAGTCTACCCTCCCGATCCATCGCAGGCCCGGCGCATTGCCGCCGCCGCGGACGCTTCCGTCTTCCTGTTCGAACCGCAAGCGATTCAGATGATGCGGCCTCCCTGGGCCGGCGGACCTCCACAGAGGGGGCGGGAGCCGACCGGAGGGCCAGGTCCCGGTGTGGGCAGATGGCAGATGTTCGCGCGTCACCGCGCGGGTTCGTTGGAGGAAATCGTCACGATGGCCCGCAGGCGGAACCTGGCGGTTACGGCAGGGGTGATGCTATTGTTGCTGGCCAGTGTCTGTGCGCTGGTCCTGCTGACGCGGCGCGCGCAACGGCTGGCCCAATTGCAGATGGAGTTTGTCGCCGGAGTGAGCCACGAGCTCAAGACCCCGCTCACCGTCATTCACACGGCGGCATACAACCTGCGCGGCAAGCTGGCCAACGACCCGGGCCAGGTGGAGAAGTACGGCGCACTGATTCAGCGGGAGAGCGGCCGTCTGGCGGATATGGTGGACCAGGTGATGCAGTTTGCGGGCTCCGAGGTGGGGCGCCCCGTCCAGGATCGCGACCCGCTATTCGTGGATGCCATCATCGAGGATGCCGTCGAGTCAAGCAGGGCCGTTGTGGAGGCCGCCCGGTGCGTGGTTGAGAGAGCCGTGAATCCCGATCTGCCGCCCGTAGTGGGCGACCCTGTCGCCTTGAGGCGTGTATTCTCCAATTTGCTGAGCAACGCCGCCAAGCACGGTGCCGGCCAGGACAGGTGGATCGGCGTGTTCGCGTCCACGGTACGGGAAGGGGAGCGCGATTTTGTCGAGGTCCGTGTGGCCGACCGCGGTCCGGGAATCCCCGCTGACGAGCACAAGCAGATTTTCGAACCGTTCTTTCGCGGCCGCCGCGCGGTCCAGGATCAGGTACACGGGAGTGGCCTCGGCCTGAACCTGGTGAAGAAGATTGTCGAGGGACACGGAGGAACAGTCCGTGTCAGGAGCGAACCCGGCAGGCTGACCGAGTTCATCGTGCGGCTGCCCGCGTTGGCGAGAGAGTGAGGGCATGAGTTCTCGTATCCTGTTGATCGAGGATGAACCGGGGCTGGTCATCACGCTGTCCGACTTGCTCCGCGCAGAAGGCTACGAGGTCGAGAGCGAGGCGGATGGCTCGGCGGGTCTGGCCCGGGCGTCGGGGGAACGGTTCGATCTGATAATCCTGGACGTGATGCTCCCCGGCAAGAGCGGCTTTGAGGTCTGCCGGGAACTGCGCCAGAGCGGCAAAGACGTGGGCATCCTGATGCTGACGGCGAAGACGCAGGTTGTCGACAGGGTGGTCGGCTTGAAGCTCGGCGCGGATGACTACCTTGCCAAGCCCTTCGAGCCTCCAGAACTACTTGCCAGGGTGGAAGCCTTGCTGCGCCGCCTACGGAAGGAGAAGCTCACGCCGGTTGTGCGGTTCGAGTTCGGAAACGTGAGCGTGGACTTCGAAAAAGGCGACGCTTTCAAGTCTGGCGCTCCGGTCAACCTGGCCTCGAAGGAGTTGGAGCTGCTGAGATACCTGATCGACCGCCGCGGCAAGGTGGTCCCCCGCGACGAGTTGCTGGAGGCGGTGTGGGAGTACCAGCCGGGGGTCACCTCCAGGACGATTGACGTACACGTCGCCTGGCTGCGCCAGAAACTGGAAGACTACCCCCAGAACCCCAGGCACATCCAGACTGTCCGCGGCGTGGGGTACCGTTTCTCACCCTGAATCTGGTGCCTCCAAAGCTTCCCCTCCTGTGGCGATTGTTATACTACCCGAGTGTCAGGGGGCCGTTTAGAAGGGCCCCGTCGTGGAGTCGCGAAGTACGCGTACTCGATGGCCCTGGAGCCGTGGAAAACTTTCTCCTTCGAGCACATCCGGAGCAGGGACGCGCTGGAGCCGCCGCGCCGCAGCCAGACGGCCGTGCGGATCGCTGCCCGTACTTCGACCAGCCGCTGTTCTGCAACGGCAGAAAGTACTGCCAGTGAAAGCGAGAGTGGCGGCTCTGATGGCGGTGCTGCTGCTGGCGGTTGCCGAAGCGGCAGCCTTACTCGCAGGCAGGGGAGGCCAGCCCGCGTCGGGCCTCAACCTGTTCCTGATCTTCTATGTCCTGTCGCGGGTTATCAAAGGCTCGAGGGTGTTCGGTGGGCTGTCGTTCACGTTTCAGATCTTCGCGTTCGTCTCGCTCGCGCTGTACTTCCCCGGCGCCTTCACGTACTGGGGCTTCGATACCAAAGCGCTGGTGGTTCCCTCGGTGCAGCTCATCATGTTCGGGATGGGCACAACGCTGAGCCTGGGCGATTTCGCCCGCGAGTTCAAGAAGCCTTTGAAGATCCTGGTTGGCACGGCTCTTGCCTACGTCATCATGCCGGTGGTGGCGGTCGCCATCGTCCGTTTCCACCAGTTTCCCGACGCCGTTGCCGCGGGCATTGTGCTGATCGGCGTGTGCCCCGGGGGAGCCGCCTCCAACGTGATGACCTACCTGGCCAAGGGCAACGTCGCGCTCTCCCTCAGTCTCACCATGCTGGCGACATTCCTGTCCCCGGTCGTCACACCTCTCCTGATGAAGACTCTCGCCGGACAGTTGATCGCAGTGGACACCATCGGCATGATGGTCAGCATCCTCAGCATGATTCTGGTTCCACTGGCGGCGGGGTTGATGTCCAATAAGATCCTGTACGGCGACATC
Organism: Bryobacteraceae bacterium; assembly: GCA_041946685.1. Classification (GTDB taxonomy): domain Bacteria; phylum Acidobacteriota; class Terriglobia; order Bryobacterales; family Bryobacteraceae; genus JBHGAV01. The sequence goes on from JBHGAV010000007.1 coordinate 65,100, forward strand.
GCCTGGCTCCGGAGGCAGAGGAACGTCAGCTTGTTGGGACTGGCGGCCTCACTTGCCGGTCTGTGGCTGTTCGTGGCTCGCTTCCCGGTATCGATGAAGTCCTTGCAGTCGGGCCTGATCCTGGTTTGCTGGACCATCGCCGCCGTCTCGTTCACAACGGTGGCAGTAAGGCGCGCGGGCGGCCCGGCCAATTGGATGGAGTCCGTATTGCCGAAGCTGTCGCTGGCGTCCATCATGCTGTACATAGTCATCGTGACGGCCCATAATCGGGACACACTGCTTAGTGTCGGGCCGGCGCTCTTCGTGGCTGCCATTGTGCACAATCTGGCGGGCTTCGCCTTGGGGTACGGTTCCGCCAGAGCTCTGCGCCTCGATGACCGTGACGTGCGCGCATTTGCCATCGAGATGGGGCTGAAGAACGCCGGACTCGGCGTGGGCCTCGCCTACGACGTGCTGAGAAGCGAGGTTGCGGCCCTGGCATCCCTGATACAGAGCAGTTGGATGAACGTCTCCGGTTCCGCGCTGGCCACGTACTGGCGCCAGCGGCCGCCCGTCGAGAAGTAGCATGGTGGGAGGAGAGATGAAGCTGGTCATGAAGTCAGAAAGGGTAACGATGAATCGTCGATGGCTTGTCTTGCTGGCGGCAGCCGTTGTGGCGTCCACCGCCTGTTCCAGGAGGAGCGGGGGGAACGAGCCTTGGAGCGAAGCCAACTCCCAACTGGAGCGGAAATACAACATCAAGATGCGCAGCCGGTCCGTCCCGGAAACGGATGTGCCGGTGCAACTGGAGGCGGGCCGGGTCCAGCCGTTGAGTGCGCTCCCGAAGGTCACGCTCGCCCCGGGCGTGACGGCGACACTGGTGTGGAACAAGGGAACGCTGCTCGAAGTGCTGGAGATGGAAAAGGGCGCGGCGTACCCGTCCCAACTTCTCACCGAAGAGGTCATTACGGTCGTCCGTAGGGGCTCGGGGACCTGTGACCTGGGGGGGAAGACGCTGGAACTGGGTCCGGACTCCGTCCTCTATCTGACCCCTGGGATGACCAGGGCTCTTAAGGCAGGACCGGGCGGCCTGGAGGCGATGGAGGTTTTCTCGCCGGTGCGCGCGGACCTGTTGAAGTTGGCCGGAGTCGCCCTGCCTGAAGGGGCCAAGGTCGGCTTTCCGGACCAGGGGGTCAATCCATCCCTGGCAGCCGGACAGGTCTATCGGCTCAGCGAAATCCAGCTCACGCCGGTGACCGATCCGGACGCTGCGCTGCCGTACAAGCGCAGCGCGGCCAACTCCCGGCTGGTTTGGGGCCGGAACGCCATGCTGAGCTTCGTCCGCATGGACCCGAACTCCTCCTTCCCCGTCCACAATCATCCCGAGCACCAGATCATGACCATGCTGCGCGGCTCGCTGACCGAGGGAGTGATGGATGTGCCCGCCGAGATGACGGAGAAGGAAGCGAGCACGCTGCTGCTGCCCGGCGGCATGGTTCATTCGGCCAAGATCGGCGAGTTCGGCGGGGATGCCTTGGACATCTTCTGGCCCGTGCGCACCGACTACATCGCGCGGGCGGAGAAGCAGAATGCGCTGTACCAGCAGGTCGTCGCGCCGGACGCCAAACCAGTAAAGCTGGCGGAAGGCTTCACGTTCACCGAGGGCCCGACGTGGCTGAAGGGCAAGCTCTACTTTTCGGACATGTACTTCAAGGATCCCGCCAAAGGCGATTGGACCGGCAGCCCGGCGCGCAGCCGGCTGATCGTCATGGAGCCGGACGGCAAGTGGCGAGTGCTCTTCAAGGGCATGCAAACCAACGGGACGATCGCTTCTATGGAAGGCAACCTCCTGGTTTGCGATATGTTCGGGCACCGCGTCATCGAAGTGGACCCGGCAAGCGGCAAGGTGCTCCGCACGGTTCTTGACAAGATTGATGGCAAGCCGATCGACGGCCCCAACGACCTGGTTATGGACGCCAGGGGCGGACTCTACGTCACCGATCCACAGTTCACGCCCGAAGCCAAGAAGAGCCAGCCGGGCAAGCAGGTGTACTACGTCGCGGCGGACGGCACGGCGAAGCTGGTGGTCCCCCCGGGCGAGTACGCCATGCCGAACGGCGTGGAGATCTCACCGGATGGCAAGACCTTCTACGTGAACAATACCTGGCTTCAGCCCGGCGAGGATTTCCTGTACGCTTACGACGTTCAGGGCGACGGGTCGCTGGCCAACAAGCGCAAGTTCGCCAAGTTCCATCTGACGGACAGCGTTCTGAGCGCCGCCGACCCCGTCAACCGCTTCGACTCGCGCGCCGACGGGATGGCGGTGGATATGGACGGCCGTGTCTACGTTGCGACCTTGATGGGGGTCCAGATCTTCGACAAGAGCGGCGTTTTCGCCGGCACGATCTGGTGCCCCCAGTATCCGGTCAGCGTCACCTTCGGCGGAAAGAACGGCGACGTTCTCTACATGGTCGGCGAGAAGGAAGTCTGGTCCATCCAGACCAAGGTGAAAGGCTTCCGCCTTCCGGCCGGGATGGAGTGACCGGCTGCCCGGCTATTGGCCGGCGCCACGGGCCTTGGGAGTTCCGCTAACTTCAACAGGCTTGCCGAAGACGGTGAATTCGATGATACCGAACGGGGTGTTGGCCAGCTTGGGCCAGCCGGTCATGGTCAGGCGCACGTAGCGGCACACCGTGGGCGGAAGCTCGTCGAACTCGACGTACTTCGTCACGCGATTGGCGGTCTTGTCGAGGACGGTCTTGAAGTTCGTGCCGTCGCTCGAGACTTCGATCTTGTACTGGTGCGCGACCGAGCCCGTGGGCGGGGCAGGAGCGGCTCCACGGGCGCCGAAACCACCGCGGCCGGCCATGAAGAGGATGCGGCTGGAGTCGACCGTGAACAACTGAGGCGGGTCCCACTCGGTGGCCGGTCCGAGGTCGAGAGTCAGAGAGGGTTGAGCATCCGATTCCGCGGGCTCCCACCAGGTTCCATTGAAGTTGTCGGTGGCGTAAGCGGCTTCGTGGCCGGGGCGCTCGCTGGATACCTTTCCCCTTGTATTCATCTGGCGAGCCTTGTTGACGGACAGGGGGATCGAGCCCGAATCGCCATTGCGGTAAGGATCGCGGACGGCGCCTGGACCCCACTGCGGCGTATCCGTGGGCCCGCGGGCGATCATGTTCCCATTGCTGTCGAAGCTGACGGGGTCCATGCCGATCCGGCGGCCGCCGGGAGGATTCTGCATCACGATCGTGTAAAACTCCCACCAGTTGCCGTCGGGACCCTGAACCAGCGAGCCGTGGGCCGGACCGGTCACCAACCCGTGCGTGTTCCGCAGGAGAGGGTTCTTCGGGGACTGGATGTACGGCCCCAGCGGGCTCTTGCTGGTGTAAACGCCGGTCGCATAGGTGATCCACTGCGTGCCGGAAGCGCTGTGTTGCAGGTAGTATGTGCCCTTGATCTTGTTGACGTACGGCCCCTCGATCCAGGAAGCCTCGGAGTATTCGTTCATGTCTCCGGCGCGCTCCCAGATATTCGCCTTGTTGAAGCCGAACAGATGCTTAGGGGCCGCCAGGAACCTGTTCAACTCTTTCGGGTTCAGGGGGACGCCGTAGATGCCGTCGATGGACCTGCCAGGGTAAAAAAGATAAGGCTTGTTATCGTCGTCGATAAAGATGTCAACGTCGAAAGACTCGTTCCACGGGTGCCCCTGCGAGACGCCGGCCAGGGGCTTGCCCTTCTCGTCGAGCCACGGCCCCACGACCTCATAGGGGCCGAGAATAGCCGGGGCGCGGTATAGCGGGGCGTTGTTGCCGGACATATAAAAGGCGCCATTGTACTTCACCACATGCGGCGCAACCGGCAACCTTCCGCCGCGGATCTCCACGCCCTTGTATTCCCAATTGACTAGGTCCTTGGAGACCCATCCTCCGCCACCGGTACAGAACATGTAGTACTGGCCGCCTTCGGGGACGATGGTGACGTCGCCGAGGCCCACGCCCTGAGGAGAGCCGTCCGTTGAGGAGGTCACGATCGAGAGTGGATTGCAGTACCGCAGTGGTTTGCGCTGTGCCGTCTGGGACCAAAGCAACGCGATAGCTCCGAGAGGGAGCACGAGAGCCACAAACCTCATGGGATTTCTCATCTGTTTATCCTCTTCAATAAAGCATACAGCCCCCAGCCGTCAGCCGGAAGCTGACGGCCGGGGGCTGAGCGCAATTCGTTTTCAGCTTAGAAGGCGAGCTTGAGCGAGAACTGAATGGTGCGCGGAGTCCGCGTAGCCGTGTAACTCCCGAACAGCGTGTTGATCTGCTGCCCGGCGGGGTTGAAACGCGCGGTCGAATCCACGCTGCTGAACTGTGTGTGGTTCCAGGCATTGAAGAATTCGCCGCGGAAGTTCAGATTGAACCGCTCGGAGAAGAACGGGATCGTCTTGCTGAGCGCAAGGTCCCAATTGTTCACCCCGGGGCCACGCAGAATGCCGTTTCCGGCGTTGCCCCAGTCACGCTGCGCCGGACGTTTGAACACGGACGTATCGAAAGTGCGATAGAACGTCTTCTCGCTCTTCGACAGCCGGGGATCACCCGTCACGACGATTCGCCCCGCAATCGCCGAACCGGTGATGACGTCCGTTGCCGCTCCATCGGTGAGGGTGAAGCTTGGCGTATAGGGCGAACCAGCGATGAAAGACGTGATGCCGCTCAACTTCCAGTTGTCAAGAATCCAACCGAGCGGCTTGGAGTTCAACCGCTCTCCCAGCTTCGGAACGTCGTAGATGTAATTGAACACGAGGACCTGCGACCGGTCCATCGACTGCGGCCCGTAGCTCCAGTACTTGTGGTTGAAATACGGGTTCGCGGACGTCGTGCCCAGCACCTTGGAGAAGGTGTACGCCGCGCCGAACTGCAGGCCCTTGCTGATACGCCGGTTGGCCGACGCCTGGAGGGCATGGTAGTTGGAGCTGCCCCAGGCCGAGCCGAGATTCATCGAGGTATAGCCTCTGAAGGGACGCATGAAGTCGTCCAGAAGCACCGTTCCCGGCCGGGTCGGATCCTGGTAGGCCGGGTCGAAACGCCCGTACATGGGGATGAAGTTCACCGGCTGGTACGCATACAGATGCCTGGCCAGGTTCCCCACGTAAGAGACATCGACAGCGACCGTCTTCACGCGCTGCTGAATGCCGAAGCTGTAGCTCATCGACACCGGCAGCTCCGTCTTGACGTTTCTCAAGCTTAAGACGCTCAAGGGCCCAAGAGCGCCGACGGATTGCGCCAGCGTGGCGATGTTGCCATAGTAATCCACCGGCGTGAACCTTGCCGGGGGATTGGAGCCCGTATCCAGGTGCATGCCGGAAGATGCCCGGCTGAAGTTGATGCCGAAGCCGCCGCGAATCGCGGTGCCGCCGTTTCCAAACACGTCGTAGGCGAAGCCGAACCGAGGCGCCAGAGCTACCTTCGGGAACGTCTCGAGGCCCCTCGGAACGCCGGCAGTGACGCCGCCGATGGCCATGCCATTGATGACGTCGCCGGTGTTGGGGACGAGCTTGCCGATGAGCACGGCCGTGGGTTCAAGAGCGCCGGTCACGGGATTCTTGGCCACGCGCACACCCTGGGCGTTGAGCGCCGGCACATACAGGTACGGAGCTTTCGCCGGGTCCCACTTGCTTGCGTCGAAGGTCGCCTGGCGTTTGCCCTCGTCCCAGCACGGACCCCACCAGTAGAAACGCAGTCCGTAGTCGAGCGTGAGCCGATTGTTGACGCGCCAGTTATCCTGGGCATACCATTCCCGGCTCCACATGTGGCTCATCGTCAGCGGGCGTGCATTGGACTCCTGGTACTGGCTGTAAATCCCCAGCAACGCATTGGAGAAGCTGTTGCCTGTGTCGAACGGGTTGAGAGTGTTCCGGCTGAAATTGAACGAGCCCCGGTAATCCGATGGGGTGGGGTCGCTCTTCCGGACGAACGAGACGTACAAGCCGAACTTGACTTGGTGGACGCCGGTGATCTTCGTCATGTTGTGACTGAAGTCGTAGTTCCGGCTGACGTTCTTCCAGGGGAGGCGGCCGCCGACCGTCACGATCGGCGTGTTGGAAGGCTGCCCACCGAACTGAATGTCTGGCATGTACTTCGGATTGGTAACGCCATCCTTGTACTCGAAGGTGTACCACTTCGGCAGGTCACCCCACTTGGCCCGATCGATGGCTTCCGGCTGCAGAGAGTCGAGGTCAATCCCGCTGTTGTCCCGCCCGAACGTCGTCTCGCCGATGAACGTGGGGCTGAAGGTCATCGTGACCGTGACGGATTGCCCGTCCCCAGGTATTCCGTATTTCACCTGGTGGAGTTTATAGTTGGTGCTGCCACTGGGCCAGTTGCCATACCAGTTCTTCTGTTCATCAAAGCTGTGGACGAACCGGCCGAAGATCCGGATCCAAGACGTCGGATTGTAATCCACTCGTCCGATCTCCTGCCGCTTGGGGTACGGGGAGAACGAGGAGTCGATGTAATTGTAGGCATACGGGGCCGCGGCATCCACGTAGTTGTTGGGGAGCGGGAACTGTTTCAGGACGGTCTGACCTTTCAAGTTGAAGCGGTTTGAGGGGATCTTGTTGCCCGGGAACGCCGCTCCCGTTGTTGGGTCCTTGACCACGATCAGGGCGCCGCTCAGATCGTAGCTCTTGGAGAAATCTCCTTCCCGCTCCAGGGCGGTCGGCATGTAGGTTCGGCGGAAGCCTCGGTCCATTTTGATGCCCCCGAACTCCTGCGAGAAGAAGAAGAAGAGTTTGTCCTTGTTAGCGTTGAATTTGTTGGGGATGAAGATCGGACCGCCGATCGAGTAACCGGTGATTCGGTAGCGGTACGGGCTTTTTGCCACACCGTTCCTGTTGTTGAAGAAGTCGTTGGCGTTCAGGCTCTCGTGCCGGTAAAAGTCATAGACCGAGCCGTGGAACTCCTGCGTCCCGCCCTTGGTGACCATGATGATCGCACCGCCGCCCATGCGGCCGTGCTCGGCCTGGTAGTTGCTAGACAGAACCCTGACTTCCCCGACCGCCTCCATGTTGGGCTCGTAGTGCATGCCCGTGTTGTTCCCGGTGTCCAGCACGTTGACGCCGTCCACCGTAACATTCTTGGTGTTCGAGGGGTTTCCGTTGATCGTGATGTTCACGGCCGCGTTGGGGTCGACTGCCTCGCGGCCAGCCCCTGCCGACACATCCACCACTCCCGGAATCGTGGCCAGGAACGACATCAGATCCCGCCCCTTGATGGCGATCTCGCTGAGCTGGTTCCCGGTGACCACGCCGGACCGTTCGGCGCTGGCTAGCTGAATCGCCGCCGCCTCCGCCGTCACGGTCACGGTCTCCTTGGTCTCGCCGACGTTAAGGGTCAACCTTCCCAGCGCCCTCATTTCGCTTGCCGAGACCGTAATGTTCTCCATAGTCAGGGCTTTGAACCCGGCTGCCGTGATTGACAGCCTGTAGTCGCCGGCCAGGACGTTCGGAAACGTGAAGCCTCCGTCCGCCATGCTCGTCGCCGTAGCGCTCTGGCCCGTCGCCTGGTTCGTCAGCGTGCAGGTCGCCCCGACGACAACGGCTCCCGACGGATCCGCGACCGTGCCTCTGACGGTACTGGTGATAATCTGCCCCATGGCAAAGCTGGTTGCCAGAAGGCAAAGAACAACTCCCACAAATACACGTCTCATGCAAACCTCCAAAATGGAATCAGTTGGCTGCGTCAACGTCTTGACACCTCGGTCAACTGTCAGAGAGCGGCCCCCGCCCGAGCCGAAGGCAATACACTAATACCTGCAAGCATTGCGCCCTCAGACAAACCAACCCCTTTTCTGACCGGGAGTAGTCTACAAGCGACGCCGTGGCGTGCGGTAGGTTCTGTACGGTTAATGCATATCTATGCCAATTCCATCAATAGTTTGCATTTTGAAGAGGGGCCAGTTGATGGTGCCGTTAAGGCAGGTTAATCCGGCTTGGGGTGCCTGTGCAAGTGGTGGTGAACGCGCTTGCGCGCGCGTCTAGCGGATGCCGGTTGAGCTCATTCGGAATGGATCTGGCTCGGCGTGGCGACGCTCCGGACCGCCGCCTCCCCAAGCCGTTCGCGGAGCTGGGTCAGGTACAGACTGCGCGGCATCACGTGGGTGTCCAGGGACTCGATATGGCCGTTTTCCTTGGTCGTGTCTTGCAGAGGTACATTGAACACCACCGCGTGGACCCCGACGTGGCCGAAAGAGTAGTTCTGCGCCGTGGGCGGCTTCTGGATGAGGAAGGGCCCCTCGCAGTTCCAGAAGACCGTGTTCGCGCCGGCCCATCCGATATTGATGTCCCTCCAGAACCGGGCCGTCAGCGGAGCGCTTACATTGTCCCAAAGACCGCCCGTCGCCCACTGGGAGTGCGGTTCGCTGGAGGAGTACGGATTTGTCGCCACGCAGTCTAGAAACACGTTGCCGCTTGACGTGGGCTGGCCCGTGACGAACGAGTGGCGGCCCTTGTCGGAGGCGCAGCGTTGCACGAGGGCAAGCTGCCCCTCCATGAGGAAAGTGAACCGCCTGGCGCCCATACGCCGGGAGACCGGCTCGCGGCTCGCGCAATCCTGTACGGTGAGCCACTTGGAGCCGCGCAGACCGGCCACCAGGCTGTTGCCGAAGTGAAGGGCCGTCACATTTCGCACCCAACAGTTCTTGGCGTTATCGAAGGTGACAAAGCTCCAGTAGTGATCTTCGTCCGCGTAGTACTCCTCGGCGACGTAGTTGGGGCGGTCCATATTGCCGTATTCCCTCGAGCGCTTGGCCGGGTCGAACTCCGACATGCCCCGGAGGTTCTCTACCCCGACGTTTTCAATGCGCCCGGGGTCGTCGTACTTCAACACTTCACCACCGCCCCAGGGTTTCTCAATGGCGCACAGGATCGGCGCGTCGATGGTGATGGTATTCCCCTGGACACCGGTCACGGTCCGGTCCCAATCGATGTTGAACGGCTTCCACTGGAACTTGTTGCCCGGGCCCATCCCGACCGCGTTGACCCAATCCTGGTTCCCGATGCGCCGCACGGTCACCTTGTCGCCCGGCTTGAATTCCCTGGCGGATGCCACCCTGAAGCTCCGTGCGCCGACCGGCACGTAATCGTCGGTGATAACCTGCCTGGTTTCCTGCCGCTCCAACCTGCCCGAGGCGCCTGCAATCCTGAGGAGCGTGCCCTGGCCGCCTCCCCGGCCGCCGCCGCGGGGGTTGCCAGTGCCTATGAGAATGGTGCCGGTATCGCCCATACCCTCGCCTCGCAGCACCACGCCGCTGGCTTGGATGGTCAGCGGCGTCGCCATCCTGTAGTAACCCATCTTGACGAGCACGGCGCCCCGGAAACCGTTCTTGTCGAGCGGCAGCGCCGATACCTTGTCGATAGCGGCTTGAAGATTCGCCTGGTTGTCGCCCGCGACCGGCCAGACAGTCTCCCTGACGGGCACCGCCGGAATGGGTTTCCCGCCGCCGCCATATCCCGCATAGGAGAAATCGGGGATGGCGTTCCCCTGTTCATCCGGAACGTAGACGAGCCTGCCGTCCGGCCCGGGATGGACCTTGGACACAGTCGGAGGGATGTCCGCTGCTTGAGTGGCGCGGGCCATGGCCGCAGGCGCCAGCGCCAGCGAAAGAACGTTCCGCCGGGATAGAAGAGACGTGTTCATTGTAGCCTCCCCCGTTTCAGGCGCCCTGGCCTGGAGCGGCGATGTTCCGTATTGCCGCCTCCCCAAGCCGCTCGCGGAGCTGGGTCAGGTAAAGGCTGCGTGGCGTCACGTGCACGTCCAGCGACTCGATATGCCCGTTCTCTTTGGTCGTGTCCTGCAAGGGGATGTTGAAGACCACCGCGTTGACCCCGATGTGTCCGAACGAATAGTTCTGGGCCGTCGGCGGCTTCTGGACGAGGAAGTATCCCTCGCAATTCCAGAAAACCGTGTTGGCGCCCGCCCATCCGATGTTGATGTTTTTCCAGAACCGGGCGGTCAAGGGCGCGCGGATGTTGTCATAGAGGCTGCCCGTCGCCCATTGCTCATGCGGTTCGCTTGAGGAGTACGGATTCGTCGCCACGCAATCCAGGAACACGTTGCCTGACGCCGTGGGCTGGCCCGTCATAAACGAGTGGCGCCCCTTGTCGGAGGCGCAGCGCTGCACCAGCGCGAGCTGCCCGCGCAGGGCAAACACGAACCTCCGGGCACCCGCCCTCTGCGACACCGGCTCGCGGGACACGCAGTCCTGCACGGTGATCCACTTGGAGCCGCGCTGCGTGCCGACCATGCTGTAGACGAAATGCAGCGCGGTCACGTTCCGGACCCAGGCGTTCTTGATGTTGTCGAAGGTGATGAAGTTGTAGTAGTGATCTTCGTCGGAGTAGTATTCCTCGGCGACGTAGTTCTGGCGGTCCATGTTGCCGTACGCTTTGGTCCGCTTGGTCGGATCGAACTCCGACATGCCCCGGAGGTTCTCCACGCCGACCTTCTCGATGCGTCCGGAGTCGTCGTACTTCACCACCTCTCCGCCGCCCCACCGCTTCTCAATGGCGCAGGTTATCGGTGCGTCGATCGTGATCGTGTTCCCCTGGACGGCGACCACCACCCGGTCCAACTCGACGTTGAACGGGCGCCATCGGCTCATGGGGCTCTCTCCGTTCATGCCCACGGCGTCGATCCATTCCTGATTTCCGATGCGCCGCACGAGCACCGTGTCTCCCGGCTTGAAACCGCTGGCGGACGTCACCCGGAAGCTCCGCGCGCCGACCGGCACGTAGTCGTCCGCGACAGCCTGTTTGGTCTCCTCCTTCGCTACCGGGCCCGATGGGCCGCCGATTACGATGAGCGTCGGCTGCATCGGCATGCCGCCGCCTCGCGCGCGGGCGGGAGCACCCTCAGGTCCACGTGGGGGTGCGCCTTCAGGACCGCGGGCGGGAGCAGCGTCCGGAGCAGCACCGGGCGCGCTGGCGGGGCCACCGGCCGGACCGCGGCCACCGGCGGAAGCGCGCGGGTTGCCAGTGCCGATGAGTATGGTCCCGGTATCGCCCATGCCTTCTCCTCGCAGCACCACTCCGCTCACCTGGATTCTCAGAGGTGTCGCCATCTTGTAGTAGCCCATCTTGAGAAGCACCGCGCCCCTGAAGCCGTTCCTGTCGAGCGGCAACGCGGATACCTTGTCAATGGCTGCCTGAAGGTTCGCCGTATTGTCCCCCGCGACCGGCCAGACCGTCTCCTTGACGGGCACCGTCGGAATCGGAACCCCGCCTCCGCCATATCCGGCATAGGAGAAGTCGGGGATGGTGTTGCCTTGCTCATCCGGAACATAGACGAGCTTGCCGTCGGCGCCTGGATAGACCTTGGAAACGGTCGGAGGGATGTCCGCAACCTGTGCGCCGGCCACAGCCGCGGGCGCGAGCGACATCTGCATCATTCTTCGGCGGGAAAAAATGGCTTTCATGGCGTGGTCTCCCTCAACCTGCAACGGGCCCGCGGCGCTGCCTCGGAGGCGCCCCACCGGGGACCGCGCGGATGTCGAACCTGGCCTGCTCGACCGGCGTTCCGATCACCTCGATCTGCCTCAGGTCCCGGGTGCCGACTCCGAGCTGCTCTGCCAGCCGCAGGCTGCTGTCGCAGCGCTCGAACGGCGCCGTGCCCCGGTCCGCCATCGGATCGAATCCCATCACGGCCGTTCCGACAGCGTCCACGGTCACCGCGTTCGTGCCGACGAGCAACACACCGGGACTGCACGGACGCGCGCCCGGACTCCAAGGACCTTCGCCTCCGGCCATGCTCTCGATGAAGTCCACAACAGATAGGTGGATCGGGCACGCCGCCGCGATGTCGGCGACGCAGCGCGGCACCCGATAAGTGTCCTGACGAGGGCTCGTGGGGTCGATCTCGGGCGGCGAGCTCTTGGGAGGCTGGCGCCGGCCGGCGTGTATGATCTCCTGTCTTCCGCCGCGCGGAATCGGCAGCGGCTCGTCCACCCCCGCGCGGCCCCCGTAGATCGTATTGGGAGTGTTGCCGTAGCAGTTCTTCATGGCGATGGTGATTCCGGCGGTGGTGTGCTCCTTCATCTTGGTTACCGAAACCAGCACGTCGGACTCGTAGAAGGCCGTGCACAGGTCGTAGGCCGGGAATAGCAGACCGCCGTAGGGCACTTTGAACCGCGTATAGGGCTTGCTGCCCGGATAAGGCAGGTTCGTGTTGATGAATTCCACGTTCGGGGCGGCGCTCAGGAGCGGCCGGATGTCCCAACTGGCCTGGTACATCCATTCTTGGAGGGAGTGCGGCGGAGCCTCTGCCGCACCCTGCGGCATGTCGACGCCCTCGACCACGCGAATGCGCCGGGCGCCGGCTCTGTGAAGCAGATGTATCGTGGCGCCGACAATCTGGGGATGCGACCAATAGGTCCTGCTGGCCGGCAGGTAGCCCAGCCTCGTGTTCGGCCCGCCGGTGAAGTTGATCTTGACCGCAACGGTCTTGCCCTTGACCAGCCGCCCCAGCCCGCCGACCTGGTCCATCATCTTCTCCATGACCGGCAGGCATTGATCGTACGTCCTGCACTTGGCGACCGCGACCGGGGCGGTCGGCGCCTTCGGCGCAGCGGCGCGCACCTGCGCACCGGCAACGGCGAGCGTTCCCAAAAACAATCGTCGGCTATGATCCATATCGTTCCCCCAGAGTCAGACTTCGAAATCCAGCGCTACATAAGAGGCCATCGACGGCAGGTGATACTCCGTCCCGCCGTCCTCACTGGCCGTCACCTCGACCGGCGTCGGCCCCTCTCCGTCAAGGGTCCAAAGCCGCGCGCTTCGATACTTGTGCCTCGTCCAGGCGGTGGCGTTGCTCGAGGAACGCCCGCCCGAGGAGTACGACAGGAGTTGCAGCAGTGCCCGCTTGCCGTCCGGGGAGGCCGTGTAGTTGAACCCTCCTGATGCGCTGGCGTTGAACAGCTTCGCGACGTCGTTGGCGTGGCTGAGCAGTTGTTGTATGTCGATCACGAAAGCCCAGGGGTCGCTCAGCGCTTCCCTGGCGATCGCGATGCGGCCTTTCCCGAGGGTGCGCACGTCGAATCGGCGGTGGGAGCTTGCTCCGGCCGTTCCCTCCGCGCCCCACTTAGGACCCGTGATCAGGAGCCCGCCCTGCTGCACGAAACTCAATAGGCTCTTGCGGACTTGCGGCGACGGTTGCGCGCTGTCTGCCCACACGGCGGCCTTCAGCCCCGTGAGGTCGGGAACGCCTTTCCCCAGGTTCCAAATGACGCGATATAGCAGGTCTCGGCGCGACGACAGGTTCAGGATCTCCCCGCTGAAATCGAAGTTCTCGCCCGAGAAGTCGGAGATCACCCCGACCACGCCCAGCGACCGGTACGACTTCCATTCGCGGTGCCCGTCGAAGAAGGAGACCGCGTTCCAGATCGTCTTCAGCGTGCCACCCGCCGTGGCGTTCCTCTCGGCCAGACTTGCCCGCAGAGCTTCGTCCAGAGAGATCACCCAGCGGCCTCCCGCCGCTTCCGCATCGCACACGGCCAGCGGGTATCGCTGCGGCTGGACGACAGCGCCCTTGCCCGGTGGATCATACATCACCCAAACCCGCGAGTTGACGCGCGCGCGGGCCAATTGAATATACCAGCCATTGGAGTCGAGCCAGGGCACGCCCGTAGGCCCGGCGGACGGCTCATCGCGGCGGATCGGCGTCACCCCCGGCCAGACATTATCCGTGACGGGAAGCACCGGTGCAGTCGTGTCCCAGGGCGCGTGGGCCCTGTCGCCCCAGGGGATGACCGGGAACTCGGACTTGCCGCTGAATCCCTGGATCGCGACCGCCGAAAGCCCGGCTGCCTGAGCCGCGGCGATGACGGCCTTGCTGTCAGGCTCACCGTCCACCCATCCGACCACAGCCAGGTTCCGCTGACGCGCGGCATCCACCAGGGGCCGGATCGTTCGTTGCTGCTCGGCGTCTTCGGATAGACCTGCCGCCCAACTGACAACCAGGCAGTTCACCGGGGCGCCCTGAAGGATCTCGAGCGCCGCCGGACCATGCCAGTATTCGAGTACCTGCCTCACTTGGGCATTGAAGCCGTCTGTTTTCTGACGCTTGGCGATTTCGAGCGGTCCGCTCGGCCAGCGCATGGGAATCGAGTCTTGAAGTGCATTCATGGGTCTGTACTCTGTTGGGACGCCGTACCCCTTGCGATTGTAACAGGCTACAGGGCGCCGCTCTGGGCCCTTGGCATAGATATCTTGATCATCTTTAAGGTTGGTGTTACAGTATCGGGGTGAAATCTTCCGGTGTTGCGTAACGGGAGGGACGTTCCGCTGCACCGCGACGGGGTTGAAGACAGCAGTTGGAGGGGAAGAGCGAATGAAACCTTTGAGGCAAGTAGTCTGTGGTTTGCTTGTTGTCCTGTCCGTTTCCGCCCAAGGCGATCGCGGATCGGTAACGGGGACAGTGACCGATCCCGCCAAGGCGGTTGTCCCGAACGCCGCTGTCTCTATGCGGAACCTGGAAACGGCGTCGCAGTACCAGACCGTGACAACTGAGACGGGCAACTACACGCTTCCGCAGTTGCCGTCGGGGACGTACGAGCTGGTCGTGGAGGCGCCCGGTTTCAGCCGGTTCGTTCAACAGGGGATCCGAGTGGTGATCGCGGGGACGGTGCGTATCGACGTCGTGTTGCAGATCGGCTCTACTTCCGAGTCGGTGACGGTGAGCGCCGACGCTCCGCTGCTTCGCACCGAAGGCGCGGAGCAGAGCTACAACATCCGGACCGAGCTTATTGACGCTCTGCCGCTTAACTTCAGCGCGCGAGGCCCCGGAAGCTTGCGCAATCCGTTTACGTTCGTTCAGATCCTGCCCGGCGCGAGGATCGAGAACAGGAACGATATCCGGATCAATGGGAATACAACTATTGGCATCCTGCTGGAAGGCCACGATCTCACCATGCCCATGGGCCCGGAGAACTCCGACATGGTCGCACCATCGGTGGAGGCGGTCCAGGAAATCGCGGTGCAGACCAGCAACTTCTCGGCCGAGTATGGCCAGGTGGCCGCCGGCCTGTTCAACTTCACCACCAAGAGCGGATCGAACGCTTACCACGGCGGTGGTTACGAGTACCTCGTGAACGAGCTGTTCAATGCCGGCCAGCCATACTCGAACAATGGGAAAGGCGAGCACGTCAAGATCAAGGACCGCAAGCATGACTGGGGCGCCAGCCTCGGCGGGCCGGTTTGGATCCCCAAGATTTACAACGGCAGAGACCGGACATTCTTCTTCGCGAACTTCGAGAAATACGTCAACCGCCGCCAGTACGGGGGGACCTTCGCGACCGTTCCGACGGAGGACTTCCGGAACGGCAACTTCGGCGCGGTGTTGACCGGAAAAAACCTCGCCACCGACCCGCTTGGCCGCGCCATTCTGGAGAACACGATCTACGATCCGAACACGACTCGCGTGCAGAACGGCGCGCGCGTTCGCGACCCATTCCAGAACAACATCATTCCGGCCTCCCAGTTCGATCCGGTCGCGGCGAAGATTCAGTCCTACATCCCGATGCCGACCCGCGCCGGGCAAACCAACAACTTCGAGCAGGTGTACAAGACCCACCGTCTCAACGAGATCACAAGCATCAAGATCGACCACAGCTTCAGTTCGACCTCGAAGATCTCGTTTTACGATCACTACTACCGCGCCAAGTTCGGCAACAACGGAGCTGATGGCCTGCCGGCGCCGATCACTGCCCTGCGAAAAGGCCTGGCCCGCACGCACACCGTTCGCATTACGTATGACCACTCCCTGACTCCCACCCTTCTGCTGCATGCCGGCGCCGGCATCGTTCGCCAGCGCGTGCCCGACGAAGCGGTGGATGGCGTCATGTTCTACGATTCGGTGAAGGAGCTTGGTCTCATCGGCGCGCTTGGCTTGGGGTTTCCTCGAATCACCGGACTCTCCGCTTCGCTGGGTGGCATGAGCCTGGGCATGGGGCCGACCAACGGCCAGGTGTACTACGCCGACAAACCCTCCGGCTCGGTAAGCGCAACGCACGTGCGGAGCAACCACACCTTCAAGCTGGGCGCCGACTGGCACCGGGACACTTACGCTAAAAAGAACTGGGAGAACCGGTGGGGCACCTATACGTTCAGCAACCAGCAGACCACACTGCCGTCCACCCAAGGGCAGAACCTGTCCGGCGGGAGTGTGGGCTTCGCTTACGCCAGTTTTCTGCTCGGCCTGGCGAACAGTTCCAGCATCATGAACCAGTCGGACCCGCAGTACCGCAAGGATGCCTGGTCCATGTACATTCAGGACACCTGGAAGGTCACGCGGAAGCTAACGCTGGACTACGGCGTGCGCTGGGACTACATGACCAGGATGCGGGAGCTTTGGTACCGCATCGCTTCGTTCGATCCCGTGCGGCCCAATCCGGCGGCGGGCAACCTGCCCGGTGCGACGAGCTACGAAGGCTATGGGCCGGGCCGCTGCAACTGCACTTTTGCTCCTACGTACCCTTACGCCATAGGACCGCGCATCGGCGTTGCCTACCAGCTAACCTCAAAGACCGTGTTCCGCGGCGGATTCGGGGTCTCGTACAGCCGGACTGCTGACTTCTCCTGGTTGGGCGCGTCGAGCGGCGTCGGATACAACACGCTGAACTTCGACTCGCCTTCCTACGGCGATCCTGCCGTGACGTTCAAGAACGGCATGCGTTACAACATCAACGAGCTGTACGCAGCCAGCTACGACCCCGGCATTCGCCCGCGGCCGGGTCAGATCGATTCACCGGAGGCCATGGTGGACCGCAACGCCGGCCGGCCTCCAAGAATCGCCCAGTGGAGCCTCAGTCTCCAGCGGGAGATCATGCGGAACCTGGTTGTGGAGGCCAGCTACGTGGGCAACCGGGGCGTCTGGTTCCAGGCCAACTCTCTGGTGGCCCTGAACGCGCTTTCGGAAGAGCGGATCAAATCGTTCGGACTGGACATCCACAACGCCGCAGACCGCACGCTGCTTACGTCTAGGCTGGATTCTTCCACCGCTGCCAGCCGCGGCTTCAATAAGGTGTTCTATTCGGGCTACCCCACATCCGTCACTGTCGCCCAGAGCCTGAGGCCGTACCCGCAGTTTGGCGGTCTCAGCACGCGCTGGTCGCCCCTTGGGAAGAACTGGTATGACTCGCTTCAGTTGAAGGCTACCAAGCGCTTCTCGCATGGCCTGGAGTTCACATCGGCATTCACCTGGCAGAAGGAGCTGTCGATGAGCGGCAGCATCAACAACGTTTTCAACCGGGCCAACCAGAAGTACATCGATGGTGGCTCCCAGCCGTACGTTTTCGTTGCCAGCCTCAATTACCAGACCCCGAAGTACGGGCCGAACCGCTACCTGCGGGCCGTTACGGGGGGCTGGACGATTGGTGGCATCGTGCGATACGCCAGCGGCCGCCTCATCGGCGTGCCCGGCTCGAACAACCAGCTCAGCTCACTGACGTTCCAAAGCACGCGCATGAACCGGGTGGCGGGTGAGCCGCTCTTCACCAGGGACGTGAACTGCAAGAGCTGCTTCAACCCGACGACGGACTTCGTTCTGAATCCCAAGGCGTGGTCCGACGCGCCGACGGGGGAATGGGGCTACTCGGCGGCGTACTACGACGATTACCGCTGGAAGCGCAGTCCTGACGAGCAGGTTAGCATCGGCAGAACGTTCCGTATTCGCGAGCGGTTCTCCTTCAGCACCAGGATGGAGTTCTTCAACGTCTTGAACCGGATAGTGCTTCCTGCGCCGACTTCGGGAAATCCTCAGTCCACCCAGACCTGCATTTCGGGGACGGTGTCGAACGGCGTATGCGCAGCCGGCACCCGTTCGGGCTACGGCTACATTAACACTGCGTCCGTCGGCGGCCAGCGCACCGGCCAGCTCGTGATGCGGTTGCAATTCTAACGGATGGCGCGGGCGGGGGCCCAGCCGGCTCCCGCCCGCAACCTTCTGCCCTATGAACGGAAGGTGTAGCCGAGGTTCTTGAGGTACGCCTTGCTGATCTCGGCGGTTTCGAGCGGCTTGAGGGGTGGGCCGCCCTCCGGATCCAGCTCCACCATCACAATGTGGAGGTCCTTCTGCGTTTCCAGAAGATTGAGAACCGCCGGCAGGTCCACCTTGCCCCTCCCCAACGGACAGTAAGCCGACCAGTACGGCCCGCCGTCGAAGTCCTTGAGATGGACGTGCCGGATGACCGGCAGGAAGTCCTTCACGATCTTCACGGGGTCCGATCCGCCCTTCTGGAGCTGCCCGACGTCGGGCCCGAACTTCACGTACCTTGTGTCCACCGCTTCCATCACGGCGTAGACCTCGTCGCGGAATTCGACACAGGTCCCCGTGTGCTGGTGCATGACACCCGTGATGCCCACGTCGGCGAGCGCCTTGCACATGTCGTTCAGCGCAGCCACGATGTTCGCCTTGTTTGCGGCGAAATCATAGCTGGGACGCTTGACGTTATTAGGTCCGATCACGGCCACCGAACCTCCGTACTTCTTGATGAGCTTCCCCCAACCGACCAGTTTGGCGACCTCAGCGCCTCTCTGCGCCGCGTCTGTGAGGTTGACCCCACAGTAGGCGGAGATCAGTGGGAGCTTGGCCTCATCCAGCAAGCGCCCCATCCCGCCTTTGGCCTCCCAGGCTTCAATGATGTTTCCGAAGGACTCGAAGCCGTTATAGCCGGCGCTGGCGATATCTTTGATCGCCTGCTCGGCATTATCCGGCCGGTAGCCCCACGTGATTCCGGTGTGACCGATCTTCAGCCTGGGTGCCGGAGCACCCTTGAGGGCCGGCAGCCCCAACGCGCCCAAACCGACGCTCGCCGCCAGGGAGAACTCACGGCGGTTCAAATTACGTTTCATTGCAGTCACCTCGCCCACCCATTTTAGCGTCGCGGCCGAGGCCGTGTGGGGAGCTCATTCTCACTGCGGACTCGGTGTATATAATGGGGTTCGGCATAGCCATGCGCGTACGGATGAAGGATATCGCCCGTGAACTCAACGTTTCCGTGGTCACGGTTTCGAAGGCTCTCCGGAACCACGACGACATCAGCGAGGCCACCCGGCGGCGGGTTCTGAAGCGGGTCAAGGAGTTGAACTACCAGCCCAATTTCGCGGCGCGGGCACTGGTTACGGGGCGGACGTACATGGTGGGGATGGTGGTCCCGGATCTGTTGCACCCATTTTTCGCCGAGGTAGCCAGGAGCCTCATGGCCGCCCTGAGGAAACGCGGGTACGGGCTTGTGATCGCCTCGTCCGACGAAGATCCCTCCCTTGAATACGAGGAGATCCTGCAACTGCTGGCGCGCAATCTGGACGCGATCGTGATCGCCTCAACCCAGGAGACGGGCGATTTCCTCCGCCACTTCGAGGAGCGAAAGCCGCCGTGCATCCTGATTGACCGGAGATTCGCCGGGCTGCCCGTCGATTTCGTGGGTGTGGATGATATCAGAGTGGGCGAGATGGCGACCGAGCACCTGATCTCAATCGGCTGCCGGCGCATAGCGCACATCCGGGGCCCGGCCGTTAGCACCGCACTGGAACGCCTGGAGGGTTACAGGCGCGCGCTGGCGCGGCACGGCCTGACTCCGCTCCCCGGCCATATCTCGGAGCTGTCTGGCGGCGACGCCAAGAGCGCCGAGAAGGGAAGGGAAGCCATGCGCCGGTTGTTGGATCTCGACCCGCGGCCGGACGGCGTGTTCTGCTTCAACGATCCGACCGCGCTGGGCGCGATCAACACGATCTTCACGAGGGGATTGCGCATACCGCAGGATGTCGCGGTCATCGGCTGCGGCAACATCCACTATGACGAAGTGCTGGCAGTGCCGCTGTCGAGTATCGATCAGCAGAGCACTTTGATCGGCGAGCGGGCCGCCAAGCTGGCGCTCAGCCTGATTAAGGCCAAGGCCCCACGTCGGCCTACCAGCATCATCCTGGAGCCGAAGGTCGTCGTCCGCGCCTCGACTCAAAGGAGCCCGGCAGGCGCCTCCGCTTAGGCCGGAAGAGCAGGGAAGCCTGCTCGGGGCCCACACAGAGCTACTTCATGTATCCCCGCTCCCTGTAGTAGCGCGCCGCCCCCGGGTGGAGCGGGACCTCATACGCCTTCCACACGTTGTAAACGTTGTAGGAGAAATTGAGGTGCTTCCACTGGAGCAGGTGCTGCTGTTCGTCCATGGCTTTGGCGACTGCGTAGGCGAAATCGTCCGGCATGTCGTCGCGGCCGTAGACAACGGTTCCCGTGCGGACGGCCGTGGGGATGGGGCGCACCACGCCGCGATACAAGCCGACGGGGATGATGCCGTGCTCCTGCTCGCCCTCCTTGACCAGCTTCTCCAGCAGGTCGCGAGGCAGTTCGACGAAGTTCAGATCGAACTTCTCGCTGATGTCGATCCAGATCCGCCATTCCGGCGCCGTGCTCATGGAACCGGCGCCGCCGATGACGACATCGAAGTTCTGCTGGTCTTCCGGCGTATTGCCTATGCGGCCGCCGGCGGCCTCGATGGCCTCTCTTGTAAGGCCATAATGCGCCAGGATGCTGGACGGATTGCCGCCGATGCCCGCCGACAGAATGCGGACGGGCCATTTCTTCTGGCGGATCTGCGCCAGATCGGTGATCCCGGTCTCCGCTTTGGCGGCGACCAGAACATAGCTGGGGTCCTGGATGTTGGCGATCAGGCGCAGATTTGTCCTCGGCTTCTCGTTCGCGTACGGGCCCGTCCCTTTGTACGCGTTCCGGAGGAACTGTATCGCGGTCGCGCCGAAGTCGATCGCTCCGAGCCCCGGCACGTTCCTCGGCGCCAGAATCTCCGGCACGTGCGGGTCCGGCTTGTATGGAGGCGGCAATCTTGCCTCGCTGACAATCCGGGGAGCGTCTGCCGCGTTGCAGTTGTAACAAATCTGCACATCCCAACCGTACGGCTTCATCGCCGCCTGCACGACCTCGGCCATCGCTCCCCACGGACAGATCTTGCAGGCGCCGCCGAAGACGGGCCGCTTGGCGGCGATCCCTGTCTGGGGGGCCGCGCCGCCGCCTCTCCGCGGGCCGCTGTCGACTGGCGGAGCGGACTGTCCGAAAGCGTCGCCTTCGGGCGTGCGACGCCACGCGAAATAGGCTTCGAGGCCCTTCAAGCCGTCCTCGCTCGGTACCGGTCCGCTGCGGGGGGGATGTTTAAGATACATGACCACCGGCTTTGCATCGCTGAAAGCCGGCCAGGCGGGCAGACCATCGCCGTTGGGGTCGCTGCGCTTGGCGAAATTCGTCCAGTAGGCAGCCATGGCCGCCGACAACTCCTGGTCCCCGGGGGCCGCCTGCCGGTTCGGCACGTCGAGGTGCTCGAACACAAACGCCACATCTGCGCCGTGCGGCGTGCCCTGGCCCTCGCGCTCATGTCCCGGCGGATACTCGGGGTGCTGGTCGAAATAGTAGTAGAACACCTTGCCCTTGCCGGTCTTGGACTGCAGCCGCGCCCAGGCCCAGGTGTGCCAGCCAAAGGCCGCGTCCCGCATCAGATCGCGGGCCGTTTTCGGGACCGTGGTTTCACCCACCGGGTACAGCTTGAGCAGCTTTTCGGCGAACGGGCCGTAGCGCTGGCGAACGCTCTCGACATAGGCCTGGGGCGTCTTGGGAACCGAGAAACTGAGGCCTTCGTCGGAGTTGTAGCCGATCAGCACGGGCGTATCGTTGTAGCGCCGCGCTTCGTACAGCTTGTACTGGTCGTCCGGAATCACGCGTCCGTCGATGATCGGCCAGCCAAGCCCCCGCTGCCCGCGGCTGGTGGTCTGCACCTGCTCGGCGGACAGCTTGCGGAGGTCGGCCACCGAGGAAGCCCCGGCGCCCTTGGCGTAGTTCTCGCCCGCGCGCTCCGCATCGGCAAGGCGCTGCATGTTCTCGCCGGGCATCCCGCCGGGACGAGGCGGCCCGAAGGAGCCGCCGCTCTGGCTGATCGCCCCATGGAACAGCCCTTTGGCGAGCGGCGAGGCGCACAGCATGCTGACCGCGATGCCGCCGGCGGATTCTCCGAAGATGGTCACCCGCTTGGGATCGCCTCCGAACGCGGCGATGTTCTTCTGGATCCACTGGAGGCCGGCAATCATGTCCAGCAGACCGTAATTGCCGGACACCTTGAGCTTGGATTCGGCGCTCAAGCCCGGATGGGCCAGGAAACCGAGCGGGCCGACGCGATAGGCGATGCTCACCAGGACGACGCCCCGCTTGGCGAGCTTCTCCCCGCTGTAGGTGGGGATGGAAGTCGCGCCACCGCTGAAGCCGCCGCCGTAAATCCACACCAGGACGGGTATGCGCTCGCCGGCCGACTTGGCGGGCGTCCACACGTTCAGATACAGGCAGTCTTCGCTCATGCCCGCCGGGCTTGAGCCGGAGGGTCCGCCCTGCATACAGGCGGGGCCGAACTTGTCGGCGCGCTTCACGCCGTCCCACTTCGCAACAGGTTCGGGCGCACGCCAGCGCAACTCTCCGACCGGAGGGGCGGCGAAGGGAATCCCGCGATAGACGGTCAGCCCGTCTTCAGACGTACCCTCCACCAGCCCCCCCTCGACCTTCACCGGGGCGGCCAGCGAGACACACACCGACAGCAGCGTACCAAGAATGACCTTCCACATATACAAGCCTCTCTACTTGAACAATAGCGGCACAAATTCTTTCAGATCGCGCCGCCAGGTTAGCCACTCGTGCGCCGTGCCGGGGGACTCGTAGTAGACGTGCTTCACCCCGGCTTTTTCCAGCGCCTCATGGAGCCGAAGAATGTTGGGGTTGTTGTCCCTCTCGACGGTGCCGGTCCCGATCCAGAGCAGCTTTACCTTCCGGTTGAACTCGGCAGCGTTGTTCAGGATGTACTTGTCGATGGTCGCCTGCGGCAGCCCCGGGCTGAATCCGCCGATATAAGCGAACCTGCCCAAATTGAGCAGCGTTGTCTGGAACGTCTGGAGGCCGCCCATGGACAGCCCGGCCATGGCCCGGTTCTGGTCGCCGGGGAGCACGCGGTAGGTCCGCTCGATCATCGGGATCAGATCCGTGAACATCATTTCCGTGTACGTCGCCCCGAAATTGTCGAAATTGGGGCGCGGTGCGCCCGGAGCGCGCGCGCCGAGCCGCAGCGGCTCCTCGCCGGGCTTGAGGGCCGACATGTGGTTCTCCATGACCACGATCATGGGCTTCGCCTTCCCGGCGGCGATCAGATTGTCCATGATGTTGTCCATCCGCCCCTGCCTCACCCAACCGGTCTCATCTTCGCCCCAGCCGTGATGCAGGTACAGGACGGGATAGCGCGCGCTCCGGCTCGTGTCGTAATCCGGGGGAGTGTACACGAAGGCCCGGCGCCACGTGCCTGTCACTTTGGAGAAATAGCGCTGTTGCCGCACATGCCCGTGCGGAACGTTCTGCGTCTGGTAGTACTCGCCCCCGCCGGTCTCGGGCACCTCAATGGCGCTGTTCCACCAGTTGGACCCGAAGAACGTCTCCGTAGCGGGGTCGGCGACCTGAGCGCCGTCGATCAGCAGCCCGTAGTAATGAAAACCGACCACCTGGGGCGGCGTGGTGACGGTCCAGGCGCCGTCGGCGCCCTTGGTCATGTCATACGTCTGCGAAACGATGCGCACCTGCACCTTGCCGGCCGCGGGCGCCGTGACGCGGAATGCGACCCGGTTGTCGGGATAGACGCAGGGATACTGCGCCCCCGTAACGTTGAGGGCAGAGGGTTGGCAGTCATTCGGAGCCTGTCCCCAGCAGAGTCCGCATGCCAGCAGCAAAACTATCAAGGTCCTCATGCAGTTCTCTCTACTTGGTTCTCCAGAGGTTCGGCAGGAACCTGTAATAAAGCAGGTGCCGCCAGGTCGAGAAATCATGGCCGGCCCAGCCACCCACATAGTACTCGTGCTTGATGTTGTGCTTGACCAGCGCGTCGCGCAGCGCCGTCACGCGATTGCCCATCTGGCCCTTGGCTTCCTCCGTACCCTGCCCCACGAACAGATAGGCGATCTTCTTGTTCACATCGGGATCGTTCAGGAACTTGGCGATGGACTTCTCGGCGTCCACGTCGCCCGCGCTCAGAATCCCGAAGTTCGCGAACAGATCCAGCGAGCGGAACCCGATGAACATGGTGTGGCGGCCGCCCATGGATAGGCCCGACAGGGCGCGGCCCCGCGGGTCCTTCCGTACGCTGTAGTTGGCTTCGACCAGCGGAATGACGTGCTTGCGCAGTTCCGCCTCGAACAGATCGAACGTGCGCTCCACGTGCTTGGGGTGATTGCGATGGATCACCTGGTTGTTCGGGATCGCGATCACCATCGGCAGAGCCTTGCCCTCGGCCAGCAGGTTGTCCATCATGAGGTCCGCTCGGCCGTCGTAAATCCAGTTCTGCGCCAGGTCCCCGCTGCCGCCGACCAGGTACAGCACGGGATAGGTCTTCCTGCGGTCATACCCCGGCGGTGTGTAGACATACATTTCCCTTTCGCCGTTGGTCACGTCGGAGTGGTAGACGTGCCGCGTCACCGCGCCGTGGGGAATGTTCTTCGCGTCGTAGTAGTTCGGCCCGTCGCCGTGCACAACCAGGGTGCTGTAAGGCGGCATGGCGGTATAGCCCGCAATGGTGTTGTTTGGGTCGGCTACGCTTACGCCATCGATGAGGAAATGGTATTGATACATGTCCGGGTTCAGCGGTCCCACCGTCAGAGACCATATGCCGTCATCGCCCTTGGTGAACGGAATGGGCTTGTTACCCTTTCCGATCGCCGTCAGAACCGCCACGCCGGTGAGCATAACCTCCTTGGCTTGGGGCGCCCTTACGCGGAAAGTCACCGTTCGGTCACCGCGGACATCCGGCGAAATGAGGTTAGCGCTGAACGGAATCAGATTCTCTGTGTTCTTCTGCGGGTTCCAGTCAAGATTGACGTTGGCCTGCTGTGCCAGAAGGCGTGTCACGCCCGCTAGGCAGCCAACGGTCAGGAGTGCTGCGAATAGTCTGGTTCTCATAGCGTAACTCCTTGGATTCCTCTCCTATCGGAACAACCGCGGCGCGAAATCATTCAGACATCGGCGCCACGTGAGCCACTCGTGGGCAGTGCCCGGTGACTCAAAGTAAACATTCTTGATGCCGTGCTTGTCGAGGGCTTCGTGGAACAGCTTCGTGTTAGGACTCTCCTCCGTGCCGACGCCAAGCCACAGCAGCTTGACCTTCTTGTTGAACGCCGCGGCGTCGGCGTACGCGCCGTTGGCGGTGGTCTTGGGATCGAACGTTCCTCCGCTGCCGCTGCTGCCGCTGAAACCGCCGATGTAGGCGAACTTATCGAGATTGGCGAGCGTAGTCGCGAACGTCTGCATACCCCCCATCGACAGTCCCGCCATGGCCCGGTTCTCCCGGTCCGGGAGAGTCCGGTAAGTGGAATCGATCATCGGAATCAAATCCTTCAACAACATCTCGGTGAAGGTTGGATTCCCGGCAAGCATGGCCGCCGAGGCGGGAGGCATCCGTCCCGGCTGGCCGCCAGGCGCGGCGCCTCTGCCCGGTCCGCCGGCTCCGCCCCTGACCGGGACAGGCTCGCCCGGTTTCCTGGCCGTCATGCTATCCATGACAACCAGCATCGGCTTGGCCTTCTTGGCCGCAATAAGATTGTCCAGGACGAAATCCATCCTCCCCTGGATCACCCAGCCGCGCTGGTCCTCGCCGCCGCCGTGCAAGAGGTAGAGCACGGGATACCTGGCCTTCACGCTCGTGTCGTAGTCGGGCGGCGTGTAGACGTAACACCGCCGCCAGGCACCGGTCACTTTGGAGAAGTACCACCGCGAGCGCACCTCTCCATGAGGCACGTCTTTGGGCTCGTAGTAGTCCCCGCCCGTCTTCTCCGGAACCTCAATCCCGCTGTGCATCCAACTGGATCCGAAGAATGTCTCGGTGGCGGGATCGGCCACCTGGGCGCCGTCCACGACCAGATTGTAGTAGTGGAACCCCACCACCTGCGGGGGCAGGGTGACGGTCCACGCGCCGTCAGCCCCTTTGGTCATGTCGTAGCGTTGTCCCAATTGCACCTGTACCTTGCTTGCCTCCGGAGCCATGACTCGGAACATGACCCTGTTGTCGGGAAAGACACACGGATACTGCGCTCCCGGAATATTCAGTGTCGATGGCTTGCAGTCGCCGGGAGGCTGGCCCCAGCATGCCAGGACCGTCAACAAGATCAATGTCAGCAGTTTCCGCATTCTACCCTCCTATTTAAACAGCCGCGGCGCGAAGTCATACAGGTCCCGGCGCCACGTCAGCCATTCGTGCGCCGTGCCGGGGGACTCGAAGTACACATACTTGATCCCCCCTTTGTCGAGTGAATCGCGAAAGGCTTTGATGCTGGCTGGAAACGGCGTGGGTTCCATCGTGCCGAGTCCGATCCAAACCAGGTGGACCCGCTTGTTGAACGAGGCGGCGTCGGCGAACACGCCGCCGAATCCGGTCTTGGGATCGAACGGCTCGGTGCCCAGACCGAGACCCGTGCCGCTGAACATGCCGATGTAGGAGAACACGTCGAGATTCGCGAGCGTGATCCTGCATGTCTGGTTGCCGCCCATCGAAAGGCCGGCCATCGCCCGGTGATCACGGTCCGCAATCGTGCGGTACCTGGCGTCGATCATGGGGATCACTTCCTTGATCAGCACATCCTCGAAGGCGGCGGTGCTCGGACCGGGCGGCAGCGGAACTCCGCCCACTCTCGCGGTGCGCGGCATCGCTGGGGGTTTTTCCCCCGGCCTTCCGGCGTAGCCGTTTTCCATCACGATGATCATCGGTACGGCCTTCTTTTCCGCGATCAGATTGTCCAGGATTAAGTTGGCCCTTCCCTGAAAGATCCAGCCGGTCTCGTCTTCTCCCGAACCGTGCTGGAGATACAGCACCGGATACCGCGCCTTCAGGTTGGTGTCGTAATCCGGTGGCGTGTAGACGAAGCACCGCCGCGGCGCGCCGGTGATCTTGGAGTGATACCAGACCAGCCGCACCTCGCCGTGCGGCACGTCCTTCGGGAGATAGTAATCCACGCCCTTCTCGGGGATCTCGATTGCGCTCGAGTCCTTGGAAGTGCCGTAGAAGGCGTAAGTGTTGGGATCGTTCACTACGGCCCCGTCGACGGCGATCGTGTAGTAGTGGAAGCCGACCACCAGCGGCGGCGTCGTGACCATCCAGGCGCCGTCGGCGCCCTTCGTCATGTCGTGATTCCCGCCGATTCGCACCTGTACGGCCTTGGCGTCGGGCGCCACGAAGCGGAACGTGACCCGGTTGTCGGGATGCACGCAGGGGTACTGGGCCAGGGGGATGTTGAGCGACGACGGCGTGCAGTCGCTTGCCGTCTGACCCCATGAGAGCGCGCCGGCCATCAGCGCGAGCGCAAAAGTTCTTGTCATATGTTCTCCCTACCGGAAAAGCCGTGGCGCGAAGTCGTTCAGCGCCCGCCGCCAGGTCAGCCACTCGTGGGCTGTCCCCTTGGATTCGACGTACACGTACTTGATGCCGGACTGGTCGAGAATCCCCCGGAAGACCTGCATGCCCTTATACATTGGCTCCGGCTCGTCCGTGCCTGTGCCGAGCCAAAGCAGTTTCAAGCGCTTGTTGAAAGACGCCGCGTCGCTGAGTACTCCGTCGTAGTCGGTCTTCGGGTCGACCTTCCATTCCAGCGAATTGCCTCCCGGGACGCCGCTGAACCCCCCGATATAGGCAAACTTGTCCAAGTTCCGCAGCACCATCTCGAAAGTGTTCCAGCCTCCCATCGAGAGGCCGGCCATCGCCCGGTTGTCACGGTCGGTGAGCGTCCGGTAAGTGGTGTCGATCATGGGGATGAGGTCCTTCAGCATCATCTCCCGGAACGCCGGGTTGTCGCCCATGGAACGCGCTCCGCCGGCTCCGGTCCGAGGACCGCCCCTGAGCGGGGCAGGCTCGCCCGCTTTCCGCGCGTTGAAGGTATCCATGACAACGAGCATGGGTCTGGCCTTGCCCGCGGCGATCAGGTTGTCCATGATGAAATCCGTGCGGCCCTGAACCACCCAGCCCCGCTGGTCTTCGCCGCCGCCGTGCAGAATGTACAAAACCGGATAGCGGGCTTTGAGGTTGGTATCGTAGTCCGGTGGCGTGTAAATATAGCAGCGCCTCCATGCGCCAGTGACCTTGGAGAAGTACCAGCGTGAACGGATCTCCCCGTGTGGGACATCCCTGGCGTCATAGTAGTCCACGCCCTTCTCCGGAATCTCGATTCCGCTGTGCATCCAACTGGACCCGAAGAAGGTCTTCGTGGCGGGGTCGGCGACCTGAGCGCCGCCGATGACCAGGTTGTAGTAGTGGAAACCCACCGGCTGGGGTGGGATGGTGACGCTCCACATCCCGTCGGAGCCACGCGTCATGTCGTACGTCTGTCCGAGCTGCACCTGAACCTTGGCCGCCTCGGGCGCCAGCAGCCGGAACGTGACCCGGTTGTCGGGGTGAACGCAGGGATACTGAGCCCCGGGAATGTTCGTTGCCGAGGGCCTGCAATCGCCCGAAGACTGAGCCCAGCACGCCGCGCCTGCCAGCAAAGTCAGTACCAGAGTGCCTCGCATGATCCCCTCCTACTTGAACAGCCTCGGCGCCAGATCGTGCAGACTGCGCCGCCAGGTCAGCCACTCGTGGGCCGTTCCCTGTGATTCGAAGTAGACACTGTTGATCCCCGCCTTCTTGAACGCCTCGTGGGAGGTTCTTGCTCCCGATCCTTCCTCCGTTCCATTGCTCATGTACAGCAACTTAACGCGTTTGTTGAAAGCAGCCGGATCGGCGAACACCCCGCCATAGGCGGTCTTCGGGTCGAAGCCGCCCCTGCCGGCCCCGCCGCCGCTGAGCCCGGCGATGTAGGCAAATGTGTCGAGATTGGAAAGCCCGATCTGAAATGCCTGTCCCCCGCCCATGGACAGTCCGGCTATGGCCCGGTTCTCGCGGTTCGCCAGGGTACGGTAGGTTCGGTCGATCATTGGGATCAAGTCTTTGATCACGACTTCGCCGAACGTTGCGCTGGCCATCGCTCTCGGGGCCTCGCCGGGTGCGCCCGCGACCCAGTTCAGTTGCTCGCCGGGTTTCAGTGCGTATCCCTTGTCCATGACAATCAGCATCGGCTTGGCCCGGCCTTCGGCGATCAGGTTGTCGAGGATGAAATCGGCGCGCCCCTGGATGGGCCAGCCGGCCTCGTCCTCGCCGCCGCCGTGCTGAAGATAGAGAACCGGGTAACGGGCATTGACGTTAGTGTTGTAGTCGGGAGGCGTGTAGACGTAGCAGCGGCGCCAGCCCTGGGTGACCTTGGAGAAGTACCATCGGGAGCGCACCTCGCCGTGCGGAACGTCCCTTGCCTGATAGTACTCTCCCCCGCTTGCTTCGGGCACCTCAATGGCGCTGGACTCGCGGTTCGCACCAAAGAACGAATCGCTGGCCGGGTCGTTCACCTGGACCCCGTCCACCATCAGCCAGTAGTAATGGAAACCCACCACCTGCGGCGGAACAATCGTGGTCCACGCGCCGTCAGCCCCGCGCTCCATGTCGTAGACTTTCCCCAGACGCACCTGAACCTTCTTGGCGTCGGGGGCTACAACCCGGAAGGCGACCCGGTTGTCCGGGTAGATACAGGGATACTGTGCGCCTGGAACGTTGAGAATCGATGGCTTGCATTCGCTACCTGCCTGTCCCCAACAGAACCCGCAGGCCAGTACCCCGAGCAGCAACGGTTTGATGTGTTTCATGCGGAACTCCTCCTACATAAACAGCCTTGGCGCGATCGCGCGATACGCCACCAGACCCAAGTCTAATCAAGGCGTCCCGGAACTCCTTTGAGTTACGGCCGGGAGCCGGCTATCCCCACCAGGTCTCGCCTTCAAGAAGATGCTTCATGGCGACGTCCTTGTTGATGTCCAGTCCCAAGCCCGGCTTGTCGGAAAGCTGAATGTGGCCGTCCTGGATGATCTCCCGGTCGTAAATGATCAGGTCGCCTTCGCCGGCGCGCCGGCCGTTCTTCATGTCGAACGTCTCGTGCCCGATGAAATCCATGATGGCGGCCGCGCAGTTGGCCGAACCAATGGTGGCTACGGGTCCCATCACGTTATGCGTAGCCACCGGGATATTGTAAATGTTCGCCATGTCGGCGATTCGCTTGGCCTCCAGCAAACCTCCGGCCTGCGAGATGTCAATCTCGATGATGTGCACCGCCTGGTTGGTGATGAATGGGGCGAAGTCCTTGCGGGTGTAAAGGTTCTCGCCCGTCAGGATGGGCACCGGAGAAGCCGCGGTGAGTTTGACCCAGGTTTCCACGTAGTTCGGCGGCATGGGATCTTCGAGCCACCAGGGACGGATCTTCTCCACTCCTCTGGCCAGCCGCAAGGCGTCGGCAAAGTCAAACTCCCAATGGCAGTGGACGGCAATCTCGAAGTACGGGCCGGTGGCTTCGCGAACGTTGGTGAAGCCCTGAACCTGTCTGTCCAGGTCCTCGTTGGTCATGCGGCGGTTCAACTGCGAGCCGCCCGGGCGGTTCGAGCGGATGTCCACCTTGGCGGCTGTCCACTTCTGGACGGAGCCGTTGAGATAGCCGACCCACTCGCGGCAGGATGCCGGGTCGAGGAAATTCCTCGGCGAACCGGTCAAATAAGCGCGAACCTTGTTCGTGAATGCTCCGCCGCTCAGGATCTTGCGCACGGGCATGCCGAGCAGTTTGCCCGTCAGGTCCCACAGCGCCATCTCAATGCCCGTGACAGCATGCACCGCGATGCCATGGTCGCCTCCGAGATAGGACACCCTCCACATCATCTGGGTGGCAAGCCGGTCGATGTCGAAGGGGTCTTGCCCGATCAGCATCTGCCGGAACGCGTTCAGGACGGTGTCCTTGGCGCCGAGCCCTGTGATATCGTGATGGCACTCGCCGATGCCGTATACGCCGGCGTCGGTCTCGACCTTGACCAGCGGCATGGCATGGTTGCCCATACGCACGCGCATCACCTTGACGTCGGTGATCTTGACGCGGCCGCGCTCCTGCGCGCAGGCCACGTTGAGATAGGGAACGGAAATGGCGGCAGGCGCGGCCACCCCCAGTGCCTTCAGAAAATCGCGCCGGTTCACGGAATGCCTCCTTCTTCTAGCTCCACCACTTCTCGCCTTCCAGGAGATACTTCATGGCGACGTCTTTGTTCAGGTCAATCCCCAAGCCGGGCTTGTCCGACAACTGGATGTACCCGTCCTGAATGATCTCGCGGTCGTAGATGACCAGGTCCGCTTCACCGGCCCGCTGGCCGCTCTTGAAATCGAACGTTTCGTGCCCGGCAAAATCCAGCATCGTCGCCGCGCAGTTGGCCGAAGCGATGGTCGCAATGGGCCCCATTACGTTGTGGGTGGCCACCGGCAGATAGTAAAGACCCGCCAGGTCCGCGATCTTTCTGGCCTCCAGCAGCCCTCCCGCCATCGAAATGTCGATCTCGATCATGTGGACGGCCTTGTTGGTGATGAACGGCAGGAAATCGTAGCGCGTATACAGATTCTCGCCGCACAAAATGGGGACGGGCGAGGCGGCCGTGAGCGCGGCCCAGGAGTTGACGTACTCGATCGGCATGGGGTCTTCGATCCACCAGGGTCGGATCGGCTCCATGGCCCTCGCCAGGGCGAGCGCGCCCGGGAGGTTGAATTCCCAGTGGCAGTGAACGATGATCTCAAAGTCATCGCCTACGGCCTCGCGGATGTTGGTGAAGCCGCGGACATTGTTCTTCAGTTCGGCGTTGCTCAACTGCCGGTTCAGAGCCTCGCCGCCGGGACGCCTGGACAGCCGGAACGGCTTTGCCGCGGTCCATTTCTGCACGGAGTTCTTGATGTAGTCGGCCCATTCTTTACAGGAGGCCGGATCGAGCATGTTCCTGGGCTGGCTGGTCCAGTAGGCGCGCACCCGGTTTGTGTAAGCGCCGCCCGAGAGGATCTTGCGTACAGGCTGGCCCAGCAGCTTGCCGGCCAGGTCCCAAAGCGCGATCTCCGTGCCGGTGACGGCATGGACGCCGATGCCGCTGTTGCCGCCCAGATACGAAACGCGGAACATCATCTGGCTGGTCAGGCGCTCGATATCGAGCGGATCCTGCCCGATGAGCATCTGCCGGAAGGCGTTGAGCACGACGTCCTTGGCGCCGAGCCCCGTGACATCGTGATGGCACTCGCCGATGCCGTAGACGCCGGCATCGGTCTCGATCTTCACCAGCGGCCAGGCGTGACCCTTCACCTGAATCCGCATGAACTTGACGTCCGTGATCTTGACGCGGCCGCGCTCCTGGGCGCGGGCGGTGTATAGGTAGGGGACAAAGGTGGACGCCGGTAGGGCGGCCGCCAAGGTCTTCAGAAAGGTTCTCCTTTGCATCGGAATCCTCCTCATCCGCGGTACTCTCTAGGTGCGCCTCATTCGGAGGCCTCTACACGGCCTCGAAATCCTTCCAATTGGGCCAGTGGATCAGCGTCGTGCCCCGGTGAACCATGGGCCACGCCACCAGCCAGTCCCGGGCGTCCGCAAAAAAGCGCCTTCCGTCGGCCGCGCTCAGCCTGACCGAGTAGCCCTCCGACTGGCTGCCGATGGGACGCTTGGCGCCTTTCACCACCATATTCCCATCGGAGATGCCGTAGGTGCCCTGGTTCCAGGCCTGAATCGCACGGTCTCTCCAGAGATCATTTCCGGTCAATTTGGCCAGACGCAGCCACGCCCACGCCCATATGGACGCCCAAGGGTCCTGGGCTTGGGCCATTACGGTGATACTCGTGCCCCCAAACCACTCGTAACCCATCGCCACCAAGGGACTGTCGGGATGAAACGGCAGCGCGTAATGATACTGCCAGCTCGCCAGATAGTAGGCCGCCAGTTCGGCGTGGCGCAGGTATTCCTTCTCGCCGGTCGCATCGTACAGGTCCAAAGCCGCGAACAACATCGGTACGCCCGCCTCGCGATCGATGGTATCGGCGTCCACCGCGCTGCCCGTGCAGATGAAGCGATTCAGATCGCGCTCCAGGTATGTCTGGAAGGCGCGGCGCGCGGATTCCAGATACTTCTTATCGCGCGTCATCTGGTACGCCTTCATCATGGGCCAGAGGATGTGCGCGCCCGTGGTGCAATCCGGGGCGAGACATTCGCCTTCCAGGCTCCATGCCTTGCCGTACGTCCCGTCGGGCAGAGCGTGATCGACAAAGAAGTCGCACATGTCCAGGCCGAGCTTCCGCCACACCGGCTTCTGCTTGCCGCACTTCTCGATGATTTCGCTTGCCAGCAGGAAATAGTAGCAACCGAAACCCAGGTTCGTGCAGTCGAGGTAATACTCGCCGGGCTTGGCCGGCCTTCCCAGGTAGGTGCGGTTGTGGTAGCCCCAGTTCTTCATGCCCAGCTTCCCGTCCCA